>NZ_CAMFHX010000011.1 GCF_945952365.1 uncultured Cetobacterium sp. | reverse complement strand
ACTCGCGACATTCAGCTTGGAAGGCTGACGCTCTACCAACTGAGCTACTCCCGCAATCACAAAAATATAGTACCATAATATAAAAATAATGTCAACAACTTTTTTTATGTTATTTAAAAAATAAAAAGTCGAAAAAATCGACTTTTTAAAAATTTCTTAAATTTCTTGAATAATAAATTTAGAACACTTATTATAAACCTCGTCACTAACAGTTGCAACAACTAATGTACCATCACCTTCATAAGATTCACTTTCGATAATAGCATTTCTATGAAGGTAAGCATTTATTGAACTTTCAGAATAAGGGATTAAAAGCTCAATTTTTTTCATAGTTCTAGGAAGAGCTTCAGTAACTCTATCTAGAAGTAGATCTATATTAACTTCATTTTTTGCACTTATTTCAACAATCTCCATATGAGAGTAAAGTTCTTTTAATTTAGCAATTTGTTCCTCTGTAGCAACATCACATTTATTAAGAGCCAAAATAGTTGGCTTATCAAAAGCCCCAAGTTCTGTTAAAACATTTTCAACAGATTTGATTTGTTGAATTACAGTATCGCTAGAAGCATCTACAAGATGAACTAAAAGATCAGAGAAAATAACCTCTTCAAGAGTTGATTTGAAAGCTTCAACTAAATCGTGAGGAAGTTTTCTAACGAAACCAACAGTATCAGTAAGAGCTGTTATTCTTTTGTCAGGTAAAATCATAGTTCTTGTAGTAGCATCAAGAGTAGCAAATAGCATATTTTCAGCAAAAACAGCTTCTTTTTTTACTGTGTTATCACTTGGATACATATCTACAAGAAGATTTCTAAGAGTCGATTTTCCAACGTTTGTATACCCAACAAGAGAAACTCTAGGAATTCCAGAACTTTCTCTTTTTGTTCTTTGAAGAGCTCTGATTTTTTTTATTTTTTCAAGTTCTTGTCTAAGAGCAAATATCTCGTCTTTGATTCTTCTTCTATCAATTTCAAGTTTTTTCTCTCCAGGACCTTTAGTTCCAATTCCTCCCCCAGTTCTAGACATAACGCTTCCTAAACCTATAAGTCTATGGCTTCTATATTTAAGTTGAGCTAACTCTACTTGAATTTTAGCTTCTCTAGTTCTTGCTCTTCTAGCAAAGATTTCAAGAATAAGAATAGTTCTATCGATAACTTTACATCCAGTAACAGCTTCTAAATTTTTAATTTGAACTCCACTTAGTTCTTCATCAAAAATTATAAGATTTGCATTTTTGATTTGTCTTAATAAAGCTAGCTCTTTAACTTTACCACTACCAATATAGAAGATATTATCGATTCTTTTTATTTTTTGGAAGATTCTTCCAGCAACATTAACCTCACAAGCTCTTGCAAGTTCTTCTAATTCATCTAAACTTTCTTCAGAATCAACACCAACAACAATAGCGTATTCACTATCGTCTTCGACAACGTCACTTTTTCTAAGCTCAGCTTCAATTTCTAACGCTTTATCCAGATATTCAATAGAAAGTGTTTTTTCTAAAGAAAGATTTTCAATCTCTTCGTAAGTTAGTTCTTGGTTTTCAATTTTACAGTATCCAATATTGATGCCTGTGATTTCAGTTTCACCAACACCTATAGCTAAGATAGCATCTAATTTTAACTTTAAAAGAGCTGAAATATCAATCATAGAAAGTTTAGAATATCCGTTAGGATGAGTATGTATAACTTTTACACCACTTAATTTTTTACTAGAAATTTCAAGGATAGGTAACTCAACACTATTACTATCACCAATTGCAACTTCTAAAATTTTTCCTTTTCTATCTATCGAAACACTAATTTCACGATTAATAACTCTTGTCATATCTGTAATAAGTGCGACAATTTCGGGATTGATAAGTTTACCTTTTTCAACAGTCATACTATAGATAGTATCTAACTCAGCTAAAATAGAATCTCTGATCCCTTCAACATTACCTTTTATCATATTTCACATCCTTAAGCCTTAATATAATTAAGATTTTTTATCTTAATTATATTACATATATAAGAAAAATACAAATTTTCTGAACTATATACAAAAAAAGTTTGCAAAACAGGCTAAAATGTAGTATTAATTATATAGTTAGTTCTTTTAATAAACAAATTTTAGTACTGGGAGGAAAAAATGAAAAAAATTGGTCTTTTACCAAAATTAATTTTGGCAATTATAATCGGTATTGGTGTGGGTATGTTGGGGATGGAGATGCCTGTAAGAGTATTAGCAACGTTTAATGGTATTTTTGGAAACTTCTTAAAGTTCTCAATACCACTTATCATAATAGGGTTTGTTGCACCTGGAATTGGGGAGCTTGGAACAGGAGCAGGAAAGCTATTAGGAATAACAACAGCGATAGCTTATATTTCAACAGTGTTATCAGGATCATTTACATATTTTGTAAATTCAGCTGTATTTAAGATGATATTAAAAACAGGATCTATGATATCAACAGCAGATAATCCAGAGCACTCATTACTATCTGGTTATTTAACAATAAATATGCCTCCAATAATGGATGTTATGACAGCACTATTAACTGCGTTTATTTTAGGAACAGGAATAGCAATAGTAAAAGGACATGCGATTAAAGATGTAATGAATGAATTCCAAAAGATAGTAGAAGGAATTATAAAAAATATAATTATTCCATTCTTACCACTACATATAGCAGGAATCTTTGCAAACATGACTTATGCAGGTCAAGTTGTGACAATTTTATCTGTATTCTCAAAAGTATTTGCTGTAATTATTTTACTTCATGTTACAGTTTTATTAATAATGTATTTTATAGCTGGTGGATTATCAGGAGCAAATCCGATAGTTTTAATAAAAAATATGTTACCAGCATATTTTACAGCTATAGGAACACAATCATCAGCGGCAACTATACCAGTAACTTTAAGCCAAACTAAGGAAAATGGTGTAAACCCAGGAATTGCAGAGTTTGTAGTACCACTATGTGCAACAATTCATCTGTCAGGAAGTACGATAACTTTAGTGAGCTGTGCAATGGCAATTATGATGTTAAATGGAATGACAGTGACATTTGGAACAATGTTAGGATTTATTTTAATGTTAGGAGTAACAATGGTTGCAGCACCAGGAGTTCCAGGTGGAGCGGTAATGGCAGCATTAGGAATAATAGAGACAATGTTAGGATTCCCACCAACTTTAACTTCTATAATGATTGCATTATACTTAGCTCAAGATAGTTTTGGTACTGCATGTAACGTAACTGGAGATGGGGCAATTGCGATTGTTGTAAATAGAATTGCAGGATTTAAACTTGAAAAAAAATAAATTTAAATAACTGTTTTGTTTGAAGAGAAGCTAACTAAATAGAAGGTTTTAAAGGGGTATGAAAATAAAATACCCCTTTTTTTTATACTAAAAATAAAGTTTAATGTTAAAAATGTGTAAAAATTAAGTTAAAATTGGGTTTTTTATTTTACAATTTTTAAAATACGTGTTAGAATTTATTTGATTGACTATTTAACCAAAAAAAAATTAAAATAAAAAATAGAATTTAGGAGGAAAAATGTACTTAGATATCTTTTTTAAGGTTCTAGGAGGACTGGGTCTATTCTTATACGGAATGGAAAACATGTCTAAAGGAATGCAAAAAATGGCAGGGGAAAGATTGAAGAAAATCTTAGCTATGCTTACAACAAATCGTTTTATGGCCATCGGAATGGGAGTGTTTGTAACAGCATTAGTTCAATCATCATCTGTAAGTACTGTAATGACAATAGGATTTGTAAACGCTTCACTATTAACATTGAAGCAAGCTTTAGGGGTAATACTAGGAGCTAATATAGGAACAACAATAACAGGATGGATACTTGTTCTAAAAATAGGAAAGTATGGACTTCCAATGGCTGGAGCAGCAGCTATATCAACTATGTTCTTCACTAGTGAAAAGGCTAGAACAAGAGCTATGGCAATAATGGGATTAGGATTAATCTTCTTCGGATTAGAGTTAATGAGTGATGGATTAAAGCCATTAAGATCAATGCCAGAATTCGTAGCATTATTCCATGCGTTTACAGCGGATACTTACTTTGGTGTTTTAAAAGCAGCAGCAGTAGGAGCACTTTTAACAGCGGTAGTTCAATCTTCATCAGCTACACTAGGAATCACAATAACTTTAGCTGTTCAAGGATTAATTGATTATCCAACAGCAGTAGCATTAGTTCTAGGAGAGAATGTAGGAACTACAATAACTGCATTATTAGCTTCACTAAATGCAACAGCAAATGCAAAGAGAGCAGCTTACGCTCATACAATTATAAATATAGCAGGAGTAGTTTGGGCTACAACAGTATTTAGACCATACTTAATGTTCTTAGAGAATCTATTAGATCCAGCTAATAACTTAACAGCAGCAATCGCAACAGCTCATACGATGTTTAATGTATTAAACGTAGTTATGTTCATTCCGTTCACAGGATATTTAGCTGATTTCTTATGTAAAGTTGTAAAATCAGATTCACCAGTAGCAAAAGAGAGAGTAACTCATTTAGATATATTAATGACAGATACACCGTCAGTAGTTGTTGAGCAAACTCAAAAAGAGATTTTAGCTATGGGAACTCAAATAAAAGAGATATTTACTAACTTAGACGGAGTTTTCTCTGGAAAAGAAAAGATAGATACTCAAGTTGGAAAAATTGAAAAGTTAGAAGATACTTTAGATTTATTCCAAAAAGAGATTTCAGATGTAAACTTCCATATATTAAATGGAACATTAGATTGTGCTAATACAGAGGATACGAGAGAAAACTTACAAACTTGTGATGAGTATGAAACAATAAGTGACTACTTATTAAGAATTGCAAAGACATTAAAGAAAATGCAAGACAATGGAATTGAGTTAAACGAGTATAAGAGAGCAACTTTAAATCAATTACATAACAATGTTGAAGACCTATTTAATGATATCAATAGAGCTTATGAATTAAGAGATAAAGATCTATTTATAGCAGCTATTAAAAAGTGTAACTACATTAAAGATGAATATAAGAGAGCAAGAGCAGAGCACTTAGAGCATGTATCAGAAAATGTAATGCCAGCAATGCTAAGTACAGGATATATGGATATCTTAAATAACTATAGAAGAATAAAGGATCATTTATACAATATAGTTGAAGTTTTTGCAAAAATAAACTAATATAAGAAGAGAGGAGAGATCCTCTCTTTATTATTTTAAGAGGAGAAAGATATGAAAACCTACTATTTTGATAATTCAGCTACAAGTTTTCCAAAACCTGAATCAGTTTATAGCTCTGTTGAAATTGCGATAAGAGAGTATAATGCTAATCCAGGAAGAGCCGGGCATAGAAAAGCTTTAGAGGTAGCTAGAAAAATATATGAAGTTAGAGAGAAAGTTGCAAATTTTTTTGGAGTTAAAAATAGTTTGAATGTTGCATTTACAGCTAATGCAACAGAGTCATTAAATTTTGCTATTAAAGGAGCTATACAAAAAGGTTCCCATGTAATAACAACAAATTTTGAGCACAACTCATCTTTGAGACCTCTATACTATATGAGAGATGAAAAAGAGGTTAAGTTAACATTTATAGATACATATTTAGATTTAGAGAAATCAATAACATCAGAAACAAAAGCTGTTGTAATAAATCACATATCAAATGTGAATGGAACTGTGCAAGATATAAGAAAAATTGGAGATATATGTAGAAGAAACGGGTTGTTATTTATACTTGATGCTTCTCAAAGTGCAGGATATATAGATATAGATATGGAGAGAGATAATGTAGATATATTATGTATAACAGGTCATAAATCACTTTTTGGAATACAAGGAATAGGAGCGATTGCATTAAGAGAAGGGATTAAGATTGACCCAATTTTAGAAGGTGGAACAGGAAGTTTTTCAAAACTTCAAAGACAACCTAAAGAGATGCCAGAGATGTTAGAGGCTGGAACTCTTAATACACCTGGAATATTAAGTTTAGGAGCTGGAATAGAGTTTATACAAAAGATTGGAATAGAGAAAATTAAAGAGCATGAAGATAAACTCGTATCTAAATTTTTAAAAGGTTTAGAGCAGCTAGATAAAATTCAAGTTTATAAAAGTTTTACAGAAAATCAAGCACCAGTTATAAGTATAAATATAGAGGGTGTTGACTCAGGAGATTTTTCAAGTATATTAGATGAAGAGTTTGGAATTTTAGTTAGACCAGGTTATCATTGTGCTCCCTTAGCTCATAAAGCTATTGGAACTTATGAAACAGGTACCGTTAGATTCTCGTTTGGTTTTTTCAATACAGAGGATGAGATAGATTATCTACTTCAAAGCTTGAAAAATATTGCTTTACAAATTTAAAATCGTATGTTATACTTTTCAAAGTGTAAAAAAAACGAGGAGGATAAAAAGTGAAGAAATCGTTAAGTATTTTTGGATTTAAGCAAGAAGAAAAAAAGAAAAATACGTTATTTTCATTATTTTTATCTTTTGATTTTAATATTAATATATGGAATAGAAGTTACATTAATTTGTAATTTCTATTCCTTTTTTTTTAACCAAATTCTAAGGAGGAAAAATGAGAGATTTTATTTCGATGAAAGATTTTACAAAAGAGGATATTTTAGAAGTTTTAAGAGTGGCCAAAGAGTTAGAGAACAAAAATGAAGAACTTTTGAAAAATAAAATAGTTGGAAGCTTATTTTTCGAACCTTCAACAAGAACTAGATTATCATTTACATCAGCAGCTTATAGATTAGGAGCAAAAGTTTTAGGATTTGATTCTCCAGATGCAACTTCATTAAAAAAAGGTGAAACATTGAGAGATACAATAAAGATGACGGAAGCTTATTCGGATGTAATTGTTATGAGACACAATAGAGATGGAGCAGCTCGTTTTGCAGCAGATATCTCAAGAGTTCCATTATTAAATGCAGGGGATGGAGCAAATGAGCATCCAAGTCAGACAATGTTAGACTTATACACAATTCAAAAAGAGTTAGGAAGTATAGAGGGAAAGAAGGTAGCTTTCGTAGGGGACTTAAAATATGGAAGAACGGTTCACTCACTGACAAAAGCATTGGAGATGTTTAATTGTGAGTTTTACTTTATAGCACCTGAAGTAATTCAAATACCAGAGTATATAACAAGAGGGTTGGATAAAAAAGGGATAAAATACCACATAATATCTGATTACAAAGAGGTATTAAAAGAGATAGATGTTCTTTATATGACGAGAATACAAAAAGAAAGATTTGATAAGATAGAGGACTATGAAAAAGTAGCTGGAGTATACGTTATAGATAAAGAGAATATAGTTGGAAAGTGTAAAGATGAAATGATAATTCTTCATCCTCTCCCTAGAGTAGATGAGATTAAAATTGATTTAGATGACACAAAGCATGCAAAATATTTTGAACAAGCAGCAAATGGAGTTCCAGCTAGAGAAGCTATTTTCTCAATTGCATTGGGGTTAGTAGAGGTTACTAAAAGTGAGATGTTAGAAAAAGATATCAGAAAATCAGAAGAGATTGTTTGTGTGAATGAAAAGTGTATAACAAAATTTGAAGAAACAGATAATAAATATGTTGTAGATAAAGACCATAAGTATTGTTACTATTGTAATAGAGATATAAAAAAATAAAAATTTGAAGATAGATTTGGGAGGAAAAATGTTTTTAGAAGATTGCAAAGTATTAGAAAACCATAAAGTTGGAGAAGATTATTACTTAATGAAAATAGAGTCAGTGAAAGCTTCTCAACATTCAAAAGCTGGACAATTTTTCATGCTAAAGTTAAATAATGAAATAAGAATTTTAAGAAGACCAATCAGTCTTCACTATGCAGATAAAGATAGAAACATTTTAGAGTTTTACTACGAAGTTAAAGGTGGAGGAACAAAAGAGTTTGCAACTCTTAAAGCTGGAGATTCACTAAACATACAAGGACCTTTAGGAACAGGATTCACTACTTCTACAAAAGGAAAAAAATGTGTAGTTGTAGGAGGGGGAATGGGAATCGCTCCAACAAAATTACTGATAGATGAGTTGAAAAAAGAAAATGAAGTAATATTTATAGCTGGTGGAAGAAGTAAGGAAGCTTTAAATATTTTAGGAAATTTAAATTTAGATAAAGTGAAAACATACATAACAACTGATGATGGTTCTTTAGGGGAAAAAGGGAATGTAATATCAGTTTTAAGTAAAGTTTTAGCTGATGAGAAAATAGATATGGTACAAACATGTGGACCACATAAGATGATGGAAGCTGTAGCAGAAACTTCACAAAATGCTGAAGTGTTTTGTGAAGTATCACTAGAGGAGAGAATGGCATGTGGAGTTAAAGCGTGTGTGGGATGTTCAATAAAGACATTGGATGGAATGAAGAAAGTTTGTCATGATGGACCAGTTTTCGATTCAAAAATAATAGTAGATGTAAATCCAAAAGAAAACACTGGATGTAGCTGTGGAAAATAAGGGAGTGGGAAGTATGAATAGATTAAAAACGAAATTTTTAGGAAAAGAATTTAAAAATCCAATGGTAACATCATCTGGATGTTTCGGATTTGGTTTAGAATATAAAGATTACTTTGATCCAAATGTTTTAGGTGGAATTGTTGTAAAGGGAATAACAATGGAGCCTAGAGATGGAAACTATGGAACTAGAATAGCGGAGACTCCAGGTGGAATGTTAAATTGTGTTGGACTTGAAAATCCAGGGATTGATTACTTTGAAGATGTAATTGTAAAAAATATAAAAGCTTCTGGAATAGAGTCACCAATAATTGTAAATATAAATGGAAAAGTTATAGAGGAATATGTAGAGATTGCAAAGAGAGTTGAACAAATTCCTGAAGTTGATATGATAGAGTTAAATATATCATGTCCAAATGTAAAAGATGGTGGAATGGCATTTGGTGCAAAGCCAGAAGTTGCAGGAGCAGTAACAAAAGCTGTTAGAGAGGTAACAACAAAACCTCTAATTGTAAAGTTATCACCAAATGTAACAGATATAGTTCATATAGCTAAAGTAGTAGAGGAGAATGGAGCTGATGCAGTTTCTTTAATTAATACTCTACTTGGAATGGCGATAGATATAAAAAAGAGAAAGCCAGTATTAGGAAATACTTTTGGAGGATTCTCTGGACCAGCAGTAAAGCCAGTAGCTTTAAGAATGGTATATCAAGTTTATCAAAATGTAAATATTCCTATAGTTGGAATGGGTGGAATCTCATCTACAGAGGATGCAATAGAGTTTATGATGGCAGGAGCAACAATGGTATCACTAGGAACAGGTTTATTTACTAATCCAGTTTTACCTGTGGAGATAAAAGCAGGATTAGAAAAGTTCTGTGAAGAGAATAATTTAGAGAATATCGGAGAGATAATCGGAGCAGCACACTGTAAATAAAAGTAAAAAGAAGTGAAAGTTAAGGGAGGATTAAGATTATGAATATTAAAGATAAATTAATAATAGCATTAGATTACTCAAATATGGAGGATGCAAAAAATATAGTTGAGGTTTTAGGAGATACAGTTTCGTTCTACAAAGTAGGATTAGAGTTATTCCTAAACTCAAAAGGAACGATGGTGGATTACTTAACTGAAAAAGGAAAGAAAGTTTTCTTAGATCTTAAGTTCCATGATATTCCAAATACAACAACTATGGCATCGCTATTTGCAGCAAGACAAAATGTATTTATGTTCAATGTTCATGCAAGTGGTGGAAGAGCAATGATGGAATCTGTGGCAAAAAAAGTGAAAGAAGTAAATCCAGAGATTTTATCAATAGCTGTAACAATCTTAACAAGTTTCTCAGAAGAGGGATTAAAAGAGACTTTCCAAAGTCAACTTTCACTAAAAGATTTAGCATTAAATTTAGCGAAGTTAACTAAAACAGCTGGAATGGATGGAATAGTTTGTTCGCCATGGGAAGCTAAGGCTATAAAAGAGTTATGTGGAGAAGACTTCAAAACTGTATGTCCAGGTGTTAGACCTAAGTGGTCTGTAGCTGATGACCAAGAGAGAATTATGACTCCAAAAGATGCAATATTAAATGGATGTGACTACTTAGTAGTAGGAAGACCAATAACTAAAAATGAAAATCCTGTAGAAGCGGCAAAGAGTGTTTTAGCTGAGATAGAGGAAGGAGTTAAGGCGTTATGTTGCTAAAGAACTGTAAGGTTTTATATCATGGGGAAGAGGGTATAAAAGATATATTAGTTCAAGATGGAAAAATTGTAAAAATATATAACTGTTCTGAAGTAGAGGAGTTAGATATTGATGAGATAATAGATGTAGATGGAAACTGGGTACTGCCAGGGGTAATAGATGCTCATACACATATGAGAGATCCAGGGCTTGATTATAAAGAGGACTTTGAAACAGGAAGCATGGCTTGTGCAAAGGGTGGGGTAACAACATTTATAGATATGCCAAATACAGTTCCAAATACAACAACTGAGGAGATTCTAACAGCTAAGGAGAGAAACTCTAAAAATAGAAGTTATGTGGATTATGGATTTCATTTTGGGGGAAGTAGATTAGATAATAGTGAAGAGATAAAAAAAGTAAAAAGAAGAGTAGCTTCAACAAAAATATTTCTAAATATGTCAACAGGGGATATGTTAGTAGAGGAGGATAAAGTTTTAGAAAATCTTTTTAAAGAGTCTAAAATTGTATCTGTTCATGCTGAGGAAGATATGGTTGATAGAGCTATTGATTTAGCTAGAAGGTTTAGAAAACCTTTATATTTATGTCATCTGTCTAAAAAAAGTGAAGTAGAAAAATTAAGAGCTGCAAAAAAAGAGGGATTAAAGATATATGGAGAAGTTGCACCACACCATCTATTTTTAGATTCTAGTATGGCCAACTCTTTATTGCTAATGAAACCAGAATTAAAAGAGAAAGAGGATAATAAGGCTCTTTGGGAAGGTTTAATAGATGGAACTATTGATACAATAGGAACAGATCACGCTCCTCATACTTTAGAAGAGAAAAATTCAAAAGTGACGTATGGAATACCTGGAGTTGAAAACTCATTAGAGTTGATGCTAAAAGAGTTAAATAAAAAGATAGATATGAAAACTTTACAAAAAGTTATGTCAGAAAATCCTGCTAAAATATTTAAAATAGAGAATAAGGGGATTTTAGAGATTGGATATGATGCTGACTTAGTAGTTGTAGATATAACAAGAAAAGAAGTTATAAAAAACGAAGATGTAGTTTCAAAATGTGGATGGACACCTTATGACGGAGTTGTTGGAGGGGGAAAAGTACTTTCAACTTTAGTAAGAGGTAAGGTAGTTTATGATGGAAATAGTTTTATAGAAAAAATCGGAGAAGGAGTGAGTTATAAAAATGTCTAGAGAGAAAAATATAGCAAAATCATTATTAGGAACAGAGGCAGTTAGATTAAGTGTAAAGGATCCATTTACTTTTGTTTCAGGAATCAAAAGTCCAATTTACTGTGACAACAGAAAGATGATAGGATTCCCAAAAGAGAGACAAGTTGTAGTAGACGCTTTCATTGAAGTTTTAAAAGAGAAAGAGTTTGATATTGTAGCAGGAACAGCAACAGCAGGAATTCCTTGGGCAGCATTTATAGCTCAAGAGATGAATATTCCAATGGCGTATATCAGAGGAGAAAAGAAAGCCCACGGTGCAGGAAGACAAATAGAGGGTGCAGACTTTGAAGGTAAAAAAGTAATTATAATAGAGGATTTAATCTCTACAGGAGGAAGTTCTATTAAAGCAGTAGCAGCTGCAAGAGAAGCTGGAGCTACGGATGTTCAAGTTTTAGCAATATTCTCATATGAGTTTGAAAAAGCTTATAAAAACTTTGAGGCAGATAGAATTCCTTGGACAACGCTTTCAAATTTTGCTTCATTAATCAATGTAGCAACAGAAGAGAACTACATAGATTCTGAGGATGCTGAGATTGCATTAAAGTGGAATAAAACTCCAGATACTTGGGGAAGATAATATAAAATATAAGAAGGGGTAGAGGAATCTACTCCTTTTTTAATAAACGATTAGTTGACTTTAGATAAAAAATATCGTATCATATTTAGAAAAATAAAAATATTTATAACAAAAGCTAGGAGGATCAAAATGAAATTATCAAAAAGAGCATTAGAAATGAATTTTTCACCAATAAGAAAGTTGATTCCTCTGGCCGACGCAGCAGAAGCAAAAGGAATAAAAGTATATAAGTTAAATATAGGACAACCAAATGTAGTAACTCCAGATTCATTTTTTGAAGGATTACATAACTATCAAGAGAAAATAGTAAAATACTCTCACTCTCAAGGAATTCCACAACTTTTAGAAAGCTTTGCAAAGAGTTATCAGAAGATGGGAATAAATGTAAATGAGGAGGATTTATTGATAACTCAAGGTGGTAGTGAAGCGATAATGTTCGTTTTAATGGCTATATGTAATGAGGGAGATAATGTATTAATACCTGAACCATTTTATTCGAACTATACAAGTTTTTGTCAATTTGCAGGGGCAGAGGTATTACCAATAGAAACAACTATAGAAACAAGTTTTCACCTTCCGTCAAAAGAAAAAATTGAATCTTTAATAAATGAAAAAACAAGAGCAATAATGCTTTCAAATCCTGTAAATCCAACAGGAACAGTTTATACTAAAGAAGAGATTGAAATGATAGCAGAGATAGCAAAAGAAAAAGATTTGTATATTATAGCGGATGAAGTTTATAGACAGTTTGTATATGATGATATTCCGTATACATCATTTATGCAGTTAAAGGATGTAGAAGATAGAGTTATCTTAGTAGATAGTATCTCTAAACACTATAGTGCTTGTGGAGCTAGAATAGGTCTTATTGCAAGTAAAAATAAAGAGCTTATGAGCTGTATAATGAAGTTTAGTCAAGCTAGACTTTGTGTTTCAACAATAGAGCAACATGCAGCGGCAAACTTAATAAATACAATGGATAACTATTTAGAAGATGTAAGAATAAAATATCAAAATAGAAGAGATCTATTATTCTCATACTTAAATAGAATTCCAGGAGTTGTTTGCTATAAACCTCATGGAGCATTCTATGCTTTTGCAAAACTGCCGATAGACAATGCAGAAAAATTTGCAAAATGGTTACTGACAGATTACTCTTATGAAAACCAGACATTACTGTTAGCACCAGGACCAGGATTCTATCAAACTTCTGGAAAAGGTGAAAATGAAGTTAGATTCTCATTCTGTACAAGTGTTGACGATATAGAAAATTCAATGATAATACTTAGAAGAGCTTTGGAAGAGTATAATAAAATTAGCTAATATAAAAAAGAGGGATTGATTAGATCAATCCCTCTTTACTTAATATATTATTAACCATTTTTTTAGCGTCATTAACTGCTGCAACAACGGTTTTAGGACCAGTGACAACATCACCACAAGAGAAAACATTATCTAGGGTTGTTTCAAAATTATCAGATACAACAACAGTTCCCCATTTTTCAGTGCTAATTCTATCCTCAGATGAAACTATATTTTTCTTAGGACCTTGGCTAACAGCAACAATAACTGAGCTATATTTAACAGCTATATCACTATCATCTAAAGTGATAAGTTTTTTTCTTCCAGATTCATCAGTCAGTGATTCAGTTCTTAAGAAAATCATTTTATCATCTAAAATCTCTTTTGGAGCATAATAGAATTTAAATTCTACCCCATCCTCTTTTGCTTCAGCTATTTCGACTTTAGTAGCAGGCATATCCTCTTCACCACGTCTATACATAACAGTGACAGAGCTTCCCAGCCTCTTAGCAACTCTTGCAGCATCCATAGCAACATTTCCACCACCAATAACTAAAACATTCTCACCTAAGCTGTATGATTCAGGAGATACAAGATAGTTTATAGCGTAGTGAACATTACCTTTTGTTTCACCTTTGATATCCATTGGCTTTGGATTCCAAACACCAGTGGTGATGATAACATATTTGAATCCATCATCTTTTAAGTTTTGAATAGTGTGTATTGGACCAACAAGAGTATTATATTTTATTTTCACTCCAAGGTTTAATAGATATTTTTCAAAAGTATCTGTTAATTCTCTAGAAAGTCTAAACTCTGGTATTCCATATCTTAAAACGCCACCAAGTTTAGAGAAAGCTTCAAAAATAGTAACTTTAAAACCCTCTTTAGCTAAAAGAATAGCAGCTGTGATACCCGCAGGACCTCCACCGATAATAGCAACATCAATATTATTGTTTTCTTTTTTGTCTAAAGGAAGAGTAGAAAGATACTTTGTAGATATCTCTTTTTCAATCAATGGGAACTCAACGGGAGTCTCTTTGATTCCTTTTATACAATGACCTTTACATTGCTCTTCATGAGGGCAAACTATAGAACAAAATATAGAAAGTGGGTTGTTTAAAAATAAAGCCTCCCCAGCTTCAGCTATTTTATTTTCTTTAAACAGATTTATAATATTGGGAATATCTGTTGATATAGGGCAGTGTATTTTACAAAGTGGTTTTTTGCAGTTTAAGCAACGATTTGCTTCATGTATTAAATCTATGTTCAAAATAATCACCTCTTTAAAAAATGGCTGAGAAAAACTTCTCAGCCTCTAGAAATATATTATAATGCTTTTTTTAGAATTTCTCTACTAATTTCTAAAGTTAAATCTCCAGTTTCAGAAAGAGCAGTTCTGTTGTTATTTTTTAAAGCTAGGATTAAATCTTCAATTTTTTCTTCTGTAATATCATAATCAGAAAGATGAGTTTTAACTCCTAACTCCTCAAAGAAAGCACGAGTTTTTTGAATCCCTAACTCTATTTTTAGATCTTCATCGCATTCAGTTATATCCCAAACACGCTCAGCATATTGAATTAATTTAGCTCTTTTTTGTTCTTTTCTAACTTCCCAAATAGCTGGTTGTAAAATAGCAAGAGTTTTAGCATGGTCTACACCAAACATAGCTGTAACTTCATGACCAATCATGTGAGTAGTCCAGTCTTGTGGAACTCCAGCACCGATAAGACCATTTAAAGCCATAGTAGCGCACCAAACAAGATTTGCTCTAGCATCATAATTTGTAGGCTCCTCAATTGTTGTTTTACCAATCTCTATTAAAGTTTTTAGAATTCCTTCAGCAGTTCTATCTTGGAATCTTGCATCTACAGGATATGTAACATATTGCTCAACAGTATGAATAAAGGTATCGATTATTCCATTTGCAACCTGTGTAGTTGGTAATGTAAAAGTTAAAGTTGGATCTAGTATAGAGAACTTAGGGAAAGTAAACATACTAAATACAGGGACCTTTAAATTTTTATGACTGATAACAGCGCCGTTATTCATCTCTGATCCAGTAGCTGGAAGAGTTACAACAGTTCCCATAGGAATAGCACTGTCAACAGGAGCTAAATCAAATTCTGGAGTAAGTAAATCTAAACAATCTCCTTCATATCTAGAAGCTAAAGCTATAAACTTAGTTCCATCCATAACAGAACCCCCACCTACAGCAAGAAGAAAATCTACATTTTCATCTTTTGCAATTTGTACAGCTTTCATAAGTGTATTATATTGAGGATTTGGTTCTATTCCACCAAATTGAAATATTTTTCTACCAGGAAGATTTTGGATAACTTTATCTAGAGTACCAAATCTATTAACTGATCCCCCACCGTAAGTTATTAAAACTTTTGCATCTGCAGGAACTAAACTATTTAATTGGTCTAAAGTATCTTTACCAAAAACAATGTGTGTTGGATTATAAAAATTAAAATTTAACATAAAATCAACCTCCTATTTGTAATTAGCTAGATTATAAACCTTAGAGACGACTCTAAGTCAATACTTTTATTCACAAGAAATAGAATTATTATCATACCACGCAATTTTAGCATCCAATTTTTTAAGATTACTATTTAAATCTTCAATCTGTTCTAAGATTTTTTTTCTATGCTCAAGAAGAATAGTTCTTCTTTCATCTTTAGTATGATCTCCTTTTAAACTTAAATCAACAATAGATCTTATATCTTCAATTGTCATTCCAGTATTTTTTAAACATTTTATAATTTCAATCCAAAAGACATCATCCTCTGTAAACTCTCTGACACCATTTTTATTTCTCGCAACAAATGGCATTAACCCACATTTATCATAATATCTTATTGTATATGATGAAAGTCCAACCATTTCAGATACATTTTTTATAGTATACATAAACTCTCCTTTTAATAGTAAATTCAAAAAACAGCTAAGATTTCTCTTAGCTGCTTCTTACATTACATTGTAATTTGATATTTTGCGATTTCTTCATTTAAAGCTTCAAAGTTAACAGCAGGAATAGTAACATCTTCACCATTCATAAGGAAAGTTAATTCTGAATTTCCTTTTACTTTAGAATATCTAGAGAAAAGATTTAACGCAAAATTAATTTCTTCTTCTGAAAGCTCTCCGAATCCAACCATGTGTGGTCCAGGAACCTCTTTTCCTCTGATAAATAGAGAACCATAAGTTTTAAACTCATCTATTTTAAGGTTATCTTCTTGCTCTCTTCCAACAATTAGATATTTTCCTTTTTCAAATCTAAAGAATCTACCTATTTTTAAAAGGTGGAATAGATTAGAGTGTTCATCCTCTAAAAACCCATCCTCTTCTAAAATACGTAATCTTTTTGAGTAACCAGGATCTGTAAGAAGACATCCTCCACCAGGTGTAGGGTAGTCAACAATTCCAAACTTATCCATTAACTCCATTTGAGTTTTTCTACTTCTACCTTGAATATCAAGAAGTTTTTCTCTATCAACCCAACCTAATCTTTCAGGCTCACTTTCTGGTAAAAGTTTAGCTGATAATGGTCTTACAATAAGATTTTCAAGTCCAGGTGACATAGCCTTAACTTTTTCTAATGCTTGGTAATTTTGTGACATAGGTCTTTGTCCAAGAACTTCTCCAGAAATTATGAAAGAAGCACCAAACTTCTCCATAAGATCACCAGCTGTTTTAAACATAAGAGCGTGACAGTCAATACAAGGATTCATATTTTTTCCACGTCCATGAACAGGGTTTTTTAAGATTTCAGTATGAGAACTAGTAAAGTTAACGTACTCAAGTTGAACTCCAAGTTGCTTAGCCATATTTTCAGCCTTTTCATTTTTTCCACCAAAGAAGTGTGAAACAAAGTTAAGAGCGATTACTTCTATACCTTGATCTTTTATAATTTTTATTGCTAGAGCACTATCAAGTCCTCCAGAAAAAAGTGCCAATGCTTTCATTTATTAACCTCCATTAATTATTCGTGGTCAATATCTAAAAAAGTATTTTGTTTTAAATCATTTTTCCCATCATATAGGAAGTTGATATTTTTAGGAACTGATGTAAATACGTTTTTACTAATTGGAATCCATTTAGCTTCTTTTATATTTATAGCTCCACTCAAGAAATCAAGAATTCTTTGAGCATCTTTTCCATTTACATTTTCTAGATTTAGTGTAACCACTTTATCGTTTTTTATATAATCTGCAATTTTTCTACATTCTGCAAAGCTTTTAGGATTTACAAATATAGTTTGACAATCCTCTTGAACAGTATTGTTAATAGGTGTTTTAATCTCTGGTCTAGGAAGTGTATTATTAGTAAAAGGAGGAAGAACATCCTCTTTAGGATTACTAGTAGCACTGAATCTAGGAACAGAAGCAGGTTCATTTTCCTCTTCGTATTCTTCGTATCCATCCTCTTCAGGATCAAAAGTAAGTCCAACACTATCAGTAAAATCTTTAAAAGCATTTTTAAACTTAGTAATTTTCATTCAAACCTCCACAAATTATTTAAATATTTTGCTGCCCACTCTTATTAGAGTTGCTCCTTCTTCAAGAGCGATTTTATAGTCATTACTCATTCCCATAGAAAGTTCAGATAAGCTATTATTAAAGTAAAGAGTATTCATCTCATCTTTTAGCTCTCTTAATTTTCTAAAACCTGCTCTTATTAGCTCCTCATTATCAGTATATGGAGCCATGGTCATAAATCCTTTAATATTTACATTTTCTAATTCTAATAAATCTGGAATATCATTTAAAAAATCAGTGTATTGATACCCTTCTTTGCTTTCCTCTTCAAATAAATTAATCTCGATAAGAACATCAATTGTTCTATTGTGTTCCTTAGCTCTTTTATTTATCTCTTGAGCAAGAGATAGTTTATTGACAGAATGAATCATATCAATGAATGAAGCTATATACTTCACCTTATTTTTTTGAAGGTTTCCTATAAAGTGCCACTTATGTTCTATAGAGAAATTACAAAGATCTTCATATTTTTTTGTTAGAACTTGAACTTTATTTTCACCTAAAATTCTCGCTCCACCAGTAAGAACATCTTTTATAACTTCAGTATCAACATATTTTGTTACAGCAATTAAATCTACTTTATCAGGATAAGGTGAATGTTTCTTGATATCGATTAAAATTTCATTTATATTTTCTGAAATTTTCACAATCTCCTCCTACTAATTAAATAAATTTGTCAAAGACATCGTTGGCCATAAGTACACCTTTTTGAGAAAGAGTATATACAGAATTAACTTTAGTTAAGAATCCATCTTTAACTAGATTGTCACACAATTCAACATATTTTCCTCTAGGAGTTATTCCATCAGGAATGATTCTTAATCCTAAGATATATTCGTAAATCTCTTTTTCCTCATCATTGACAAACTCTTCTTCTAAGATTGGTTTTACATTATCTAATATTTTACCATAATATTCAGGAAACTTTAAGACATTTTTATATCTAATGTTTTCGAAATATCCAGAAGCACCAATACCGATACCAAGATACTCCTCATTTTTCCAATATTTTGTATTGTGTATAGCTCTTTTTTCAGGTAAAGAAAAATTCGAAATCTCATAATGTATATATCCATTTTTTTGAGCACTATCTATAATAGTTTCATACATAGATGCCTCTAAATCATTATCAGTTTCTTTATACACACCAGCTTCAAGCTTTTCAAAAAAGTCTGTGCCCTCTTCCCAAATTAATGAATATATAGAGAAGTGTTCAGGTTTTAAAGAGAAAAGATGATTTAAATCACTTTTTAAATCATCCATAGTTTGATTTGGTAAAGAAAACATTAAGTCTAAACTAATATTATCAAACCCAGCTTTTCTAGCTAAAAAGAAAGCTTCCTCTCCTTGAGAAGAGGAATGCAGTCTACCTAACATTTTAAGTTTTTCATCATTAAAACTTTGAATACCAATACTAACTCTATTTATTCCAGCCTCTTTAAAAAGTTTAAATTTTTCAAGATCGACTGTTTTAGGATTTACTTCTAGGGTAACTTCAGCACCCTCTTTTATGTTTAAATTAGATAAAATTCTTTTAACTTGTTCTGAAGTTAAAAGAGAGGGAGTCCCTCCACCAAAGTAAACAGTTTCAAGAGGGAATTTAGGATACATATTAATCTCTGAAATAATGGCATCTACATATTTTTCTCTCTCTTCAACAGTAGATTTAAAAGAGAGAAAATCACAATAGTTACATTTATTTAAACAGAAAGGAATATGTATATACATTCCACTAAGCATAATTCCTCCAAGGCTTTTTAATCAACAAAAGCTTCGAAAGATTCCATAGCTTTTGCTAATTTTTCTTCAGCATCTTTCTCTGTTGTACCAACAACACAGAAGTAATATTTAATTTTTGGTTCAGTTCCAGAAGGTCTAGCTGTGATGTATGTATTGTCTTCTAATACAAACTGGATAACATCTGATTTAGGTAATCCATTATATCCAGAGTTGAAATCTCTTTTTGAAATAACACTTTGACCAATTAAAGAATCTGTTACATTTTCTCTTAAACTGCTCATTATTTTAGAGATTGCTTCAACACCATCTTTTCCTTTTTTAGTAACAGCTATAATCCCTTCTCTATAGTAACCAAATTTATCGTATAATTTTTTTAACTCTTTAGGTATTGATGATCCAACACTAGCGTAGTAAGCTGCCATTTCAGCAATTAAAAGAGTTGCTACAACGGCATCTTTATCTCTAGCATGAGTTCCTACAAGATATCCGTATGACTCTTCAAATCCCATAAGGAATGTAGCGTCATATTTCCCCTCTTCAAACTCTCTAATTTTTTCACCAATAAATTTAAATCCTGTTAAAGTTCTGAATATTTCAACACCTTTTTCTTTAGCGACAGCATCAAGCATAGGAGTTGAAACTACAGTAGATATAACAGCACCATTTTTAGGGATATCTTTCTTATTTTCTAAAATATAGTTCATAAGAAGAAGTCCAATTTGGTTTCCATTTGGATATAACCATGTTCCACACTCATCTTTAACAGCAACTCCGATTCTATCTGCATCAGGGTCGTTAGCCATACAAAGGTTAGCTCCAACTTTATCAGCTAGTTCAATACTTAGCTTAAATACTGCTGGGTCCTCTGGATTTGCATATGAACAAGTTGGGAAGTTTCCATCTGGTTGCTCTTGCTCAGCAACTATGTATATAGAGTTAAATCCAGTTTCAGAGAATACTCTTTTAACAGGTCTTCCTCCAGTTCCATGCAATGGAGAGTAAACGATTTTAAAATCATCTTTTCCAGAAATTTCATGATGGATAATTTGTTTTTTAACAGCTTCTATAAAGTTTGTATCCATATCTTCAGAGATATATTCTAAAAGACCAGCTTCAACAGCAGCATCTTTATCGATAAGTTTAATATCCTCAAATGAGTTAATATTGCTAACATTAGTAACAACACCAGTAGCTTGAGGGTCTATAATTTGACATCCATCATTCCAATAAACTTTATATCCATTATACTCTTGAGGATTATGTGACGCTGTTACAACGATACCAGCAATACATTTAAGTTCTCTCACAGCAAAAGAAAGTTCAGGTGTCGATCTTAAAGATTTGAAAAGATAAGCCTTAATACCATTTCCAGCTAAAACAAGAGCAGAGTTTAAAGCATACTCTTCAGACCCAATTCTACAATCATAAGCTATAGCGACTCCCATCTCTTTTCCAGTTTCTCCAGCAGCTTCTAAGATATAGTTAGCAAGACCTTGAGTAGCTTTTCTAATAGTATATTTATTGATTCTATTGATACCTACTCCTCTAACACCTCTCATTCCACCAGTTCCAAAAGAAAGATTTGTGTAGAATCTATCTTCAATCTCTTTTTCATTATCTTTAATATTTTCTAAATCTTTTCTATCCTCTAAATCAATATAATCTGAAGTTAACCAGTTGTTGTAATTTTCAAGTGTAAATTTATCCATTTTTAAAATCCTCCCCTTATATCATATCCCCCATACTAGAGTTTGAGTTTTCACTAATAGGTTCTTTTTTATTTGCAATAATAACTTCTGTAGTTAAGATTAAAGCAGCAATAGATGTTGCATTTTGTAAAGCAGAACGAGTAACTTTTGTAGGGTCAATAATTCCACTTTCAATCATATGAACGTATTCCTCTGTTGCTGCGTTAAGACCAAAACCATCAGCTAAGTTTTTAACTTTTTCTAAAACAACCCCACCATCTAAACCAGCATTAATAGCAATCTGTTTTAATGGAGCAGTTAAAGATCTTTTTAAAATGTTAGCTCCGATTCCCTCTTCACCATCTAAGATAAAGTTTTCCATTTCGTTAGCTATTTCAGCAAGAGCAACCCCACCACCAGGAACAACACCCTCTTCGACAGCAGCTCTAGTTGCATTTAAAGCATCCTCTATTCTAAGTTTTTTCTCTTTCATTTCAACCTCTGTTGCAGCTCCAACTTTAATAATTGCAACTCCACCAGAAAGCTTAGCAAGTCTTTCTTGTAATTTTTCTCTATCATATTCTGAATCAGTTAAAGAAAGTTGATTTTTAATATGTAAAATCCTGCTGTTCAAATCCTCTTCGTTACTGAATCCATCAATAATAACTGTTGAATCTTTAGTAACTTTTATTTTTTTAGCTCTACCAAGTTGAGAGAGATCAGCGTCCTCTATTTTCATTGATTTATCTTCAGAGATAACAGTTCCACCAGTTAAAACAGCGATATCTTCAAGCATAGCTTTTCTTCGATCACCAAAAGCAGGAGCTTTAACTCCAGTAACATTAAGAGTTCCTCTAATCTTATTTAAAACCAAAGTAGCAAGAGCCTCACCATCTAAGTCATCAGCTATAATAAGTAGTGGTTTAGATGTTTGAACTGTTTTTTCTAAAAGAGGTAGTAGCTCTTTCATAGTTGATATTTTTTTATCTGTTATTAAAATAAGTGGATTTTCTAAGATAGCTTCCATTCTTTCAGAGTTAGTAACCATATAAGGTGAAAGATATCCTTTTTCAAATTCCATACCTTCAACAACATCTAAAGATGTTTCTAAAGAACGAGCCTCTTCAACACTGATAACTCCACTTTCTCCAACTTTATCCATAGCTTTAGCAATAAGAGCTCCTATCTCAGAATCACCAGCAGAGATAGATGCAACTTGAGATATCTCACTGTTAGATTGAACTTTTTTAGATTTTTCTAAAAGTAGTTCAATCGCTTTCTTAGTAGCTTTTTCAATTCCTTTTTTTACGAAAATAGGATTAGCTCCAGCAGAAACCATTTTAAGACCCTCTTTTACAATAGCTTGAGCTAAGATAGTTGCTGTAGTAGTTCCATCTCCAGCAACATCATTAGCTTTGGTAGCAACCTCTTTTATAAGTTGAGCACCCATGTTTTCAAAAGGGTCTTCTAACTCAATCTCTTTTGCAATAGAGACACCATCATTTGTAATAAGAGGAGGACCGTATGCTTTTTCTAAAACAACGTTCCTTCCTCTAGGTCCTAAAGTGATTTTAACAGCATCAGCTAAAATATTAACTCCATTTTCTAACTTTTTTCTTGCATCAGCATTAAATTTTAACAATTTAGCCATGATAAAAATCCTCCGTTAAAACTTGATCTCCTCTTTTAAATATTTAATAAGGTCATCTTTAGTTTCTTCATTTCTAAGTCCGAATTCAATATTAGCTTTTAAAAGTCCAATTTTATTTCCAATGTCATATCTTTTTCCTTCGAAGTTGTATGCTACTACTTTTTTCTTGTCATTTAACATTTGTAAAATAGCATCTGTAAGTTGAATCTCTCCACCTTTTCCAGGAGTAGTAGTTTCTAAATATTTGAATATTTCACCGTCTAAAAGGTATCTTCCAAGACAAGCAAGATTAGAAGGAGCTTCTTCTAATGATGGTTTTTCGATAAAGTCAACCATCTCTACAGTATTTTCATCTAAAGTAGCTGAAGGTTTAACAATTCCATATTTAGAAACATCTTTATTTTCAACTTCTTGAACTCCAATAACGCTACTTCCGTATTTTTCATAAACATCAATCAGTTGTTTAGCAACAGGAGCGTTAGGGTTATAAACAATATCATCTCCTAGAGCGATAACGAATGGATCATCTCCGATAAATGATTTAGCTTTTAAAATAGCATGTCCAAGACCTAAAGGATGGTTTTGTCTAACATAGTATATATTTGCCATACTTGAGATATCATCAATCTTTTTTAGAAGTTCAAACTTTCCATCTCTTTCTAAAGTGTTTTCAAGCTCGAAAGAGAAGTCAAAGTGATCTTCAATAGAGTTTTTATTTCTTCCAGTAACAATTACAATGTCGGTAATTCCAGATTCAACAAGTTCCTCGACGATGTATTGAAGAGATGGCTTGTCAACAATAACAAGCATCTCCTTAGGTTGTGCCTTTGTTGCAGGTAAAACTCTAGTCCCTAATCCCGCTGCAGGTATAACAGCTTTTGTAACTTTTTTCATAGAAAAATCCCCCTAAAAATTATTTTATTTTAGCTCCAACTTTAACAGTTGAGTCAACTTCAACAAGTTTTAATCTTTTCTTTTCAGTAGAGCTTAAAAGCATCCCTTGAGAAAGAACCCCTCTTAAATTAACTGGTGGAAGGTTTAAAATAGCTAAAACTTTTTTTCCAATAAGCTCAGCTGGAGTTGGGTAATATTTTGCAATTCCAGAAACAATTTGTCTTACTTCGTTAGCAGTTTTTACTTTGAACTTTAGAAGTTTATCAGCACCTTCAATATTGCTAACTTCTAGTATTTCAACAACTTGGATATCTATTTTATCAAAATCAGCGATTTCGATTGGATTTTCAATTTTTAAATCTTCATTTATAGCAAGAGGGTCTTTTTTAACCTCTTTCTTCTCAACTTCAAGTCTAGGGAATATAGGTTCAGCAGTTCCTAAAACATGTCCTTCAGCGAATAAATCCCATCCGTTTACAGAGTCTAGATTAACCTCTAAAATATTAGTAGTAACTCCTAGTTGATTCCAAATCTTTTGTGATGCAGTTGGCATATATGGAGCAGTTAAAATAGCAACTTTATATAGTGATTGAACTAAGAAGTTCATAACAGTTGCAAGTCTCTCTTTTTTAGCTTCATCTTTTATAAGAAGCCAAGGTGCAGTTTCATCAACATATTTATTCATTCTAGAGATAAACTTCCAGATAGCTTCTAAAGCTCTAGAGAATTCAACTCTATTTATATGATAATCTACAGCTGTAATTGTTTCATCCCAAAGAGTTTTAACACTTTCGTCAAGTTCTTCAAGAGCCTCTCCTTTTGCAATAACTCCATTGAAGTATTTTCCATACATTCCAAGAGTTCTGTTTAAAAGGTTTCCAAGGTCATTTGCAAGATCAGAGTTGATTCTTGTAACGATAGATGGAGTTGAGTAATCTCCGTCATTTCCAAAGTTAACTTCTCTCATTAAGCAATATCTAAAAGCGTCAACACCATATTTTGCAATTTCATCTAGAGGAGCAACAACATTTCCTTTAGATTTTGACATTTTTTCACCTTCAGAAGTCCACCATCCGTGAGCAACAATTTTATCTGGAAGTTTTACTCCAGCAGATAGTAACATACAAGGCCAGATAATAGCATGGAATCTTAGGATATCTTTTCCTAATAGGTGAACTACCTCTCCATTATTCCAGAACTTATCAAATATTTCTGCACTATTTTCATACCCAACAGCAGTTAGGTAGTTTGTAAGAGCATCAAACCAAACATAAGTGATGTGTCCTGGTGCGAACTCGATAGGGATTCCCCATTCAAATGTATTTCTAGAGATAGAAAGATCTTGTAATCCTTGCTTTATGAACGATACAACTTCATTTTTTCTAGAGTGAGGAAGAATAAAATCAGGGTGCTTTTCAATATGATCAAGTAAAGCATCTTGGTATTTAGACATTTTAAAGAAGTATGATTCCTCTTTAACTGTTCTTAACTCTTTTCCACAATCTGGGCAATGGTTTCCATTTACAATTTGGTTTTCAGGAACGAAAGTTTCACAAGAAACACAGTATTTACCTTCGTACTCACCTTTGTAGATATCTCCTTTATCGTGAACTGTTTTTAATATTTTTTTAACAGCATCTTTGTGTCTAGGCTCAGTTGTTCTGATAAAATCAGTATAGTTTATATCTAATGCTTTCCACATATCGATAAATCTAGGAGCCATAGAATCTGTCCAAGCTTGAGGAGTTAACTCTCTCATTTTAGCTGCTTCCTCAACTTTTTGTCCGTGTTCATCAGTTCCTGTAAGGAAGAAAACATCGAATCCTTTAGATTTCTTATATCTAGCTAAAACATCAGCTGCGATAGTTGTATAGGCACTTCCAACATGTGGATCTCCATTAACGTAGTATATAGGTGTAGTTACATAAAAATTTTTACTCATCTATTAATCTCCTTTCAAATCATTATTTTCTTTTAGTTTTGTTTATTTAATTTTTCTTCAGCTAATTTATCCATTTCAAACAGAGTATTTTTAACTAACTCTAGATAATCATCCAAATTAGCATCATTTGGAATAAAAATAGGATCACCTATAATGCAAACCATTTTAGAAAATGGTTTTGGCATTTGGAATTTATCCCAAGCTTTTTCAAAAATCCATTTATTGCTGAAAGCTACTCCAACTGGCACAAGAGCTTTTCCAGATTTTTGAGCAAGATAAAGCATACCAGGTTTAACCTCATAAATGGGACCTTTAGGTCCATCAAGTGGAGTTCCAGCACTATATCCAGCTTTAACAAGTTTAATAAGTTTTAAAACAGATTTTATTGAGTCTTTCCCTGAAGACCCTCTAACCATAGTGAAGCCCATTTTTTCTAGAGGAATAGATATCAGTTCTCCATCTTTTGAGGGACTTGCTAAAACAGCTTTTTTATCTGAGAAGTTTATAAAACCTAAAGAAGCACCAACAAGTTTGTTGTGCCAGAATCCACAAACATACCCTTCTCCATCTATTAGTTTAGGACTTTTAATAACCTCTATTTTCATTGTTTTAGAAATAATTTTTAGTAGGTAGTAAAGCATTAAACCATATTTTTTATATTTGTTATTTTCCATTAAAAAACCACCTATAATCAAAGTATTTTCAAATAATTATAACATAAATTTAGAGTAAAAAAAAGCACCAATACTTATTGTATTGGCGCTTTAAATTGAGATTAGAATAATCCAGGGATGTTGATTCCACCAGTAACAGCAGACATCTCTTTTTCAGCTAACTCATCAGCTTGTCTCATAGCTTCAGTAACAGCAGAAAGAACTAAATCTTCTAACATCTCTTTATCTTCAACAGCATCTTTTATAGTCTCTTCAGATATTTTTATAGAAACGATATCTTTTTGTCCGTTAGCTCTAACTACAACAGCTCCACCACCAACAGAAGCCTCAACTTCCTTTTCTTTTAATGAATCTTGAACAGCAAGCATTTGTTGTTGCATAACTTGAGCTTGTCTTAAAATATCAGATTGAGAGTTTCCTCCAGTAGTTTTTTGTCCTTTTATTTTTCTAACCAATTTAATCCCTCCTAGAACATATTATGTAATTGTTATGATTATATCATAATTTAGAGTAGATTTTCAACCAAAGATTTAAAAGCTTGAATATAAAATAGGTTTGAAAAATATCTCTTCATTTTCTATAAAGCTTTTCATATTTTCTGTGTTAGTAAGTGATTTAAAAGATATAATCTTTTGTAGAGGTAGTAGAGACGATCCGAAGATAGATTTTAAATCCTCTTCGTAAGCGACCTCAGTAACACTATAGTTATCAGCTATTTCTAAATCCATAGCAAGGGACTTTATTGTGGCATTAAGACTACCTAAAGAATCGATAAGTCCATTATTTAAAGCTTCTTCACCTAGCCAAATTTTTCCTTGAGCAATTTTCTCAACATCTTCAACAGCCATATTTCTTCCGTAAGCTACTCTATTTAAAAACTCTTGATAAACTTTAAAGTTTGCTGAATAGATTTTCTCTCTTCTCTCGTCGTTCATAGGAGAAGTTAAAGAGTATAAATCAGAAAACTTTCCTAAGTTAACCTCATTCATATTAACGCCAATTTTATCACTTAAAGTTTTAAAGTTTGGAATTAAGCTAACTACACCGATAGAACCTGTAATACTATTTTTATCAGCAAATATTTTTTTAGCAGCTGTAGATATATAATAACCACCAGATGCAGCAACGCTTCCGATAGATACATAAACAGGTTTTTCAATATTTTTAATAGAGTTATAAATAATATCAGAAGCTAAAGCTGATCCACCAGGAGAGTTAACTCTGATAACAATCCCTTTAATAGAGTCATCTTTTTCAGCTTTTTCTAGAGCAGATATAAAGTTCTCAGGTGTGATAGTACTTTCTGTAGGATTTCTAGATGAAAGATAGTTTATTTCACCATCAGCATATATAACTGCTATTTTATTATTTTTAGAGATACTTTTTAAAGTAGAGTTATAGTTTTCTATTTCTGTCATATTATCGATATTTTTTTCTTTTTTAAAATCTTCCCAGTATTTAAGAGTAGTTATTAAATTATTTTTGTATAAAACTTCAGAAGATTCACCCATAAGTTTTCCTTCTAGGATTAAGCTATCAACATTAGAGTTTTCAAGAGTAAGATTTTTTGAGATATCCTCTACAAAATATGAATACCCTTTATCTAAAACTCTTTTTAAATCAGAACGATTTTCCTCTGACATCTCATTTCGAGTATAGTTTTCACCGTAAGTTTTAAAATCTCCAACATGGATAACATTGACATCAATTCCTAATTTTTCAGTTAAACTTTTAAAATATGGAATATCTTTGTTATATCCACTTACATTAACTGAAGTTGAAGCAGATGGTGGCATTAAAGTTTCAGTAGAATAACTACTTAAAAGTAAAGAGTTATTATCCATTAAAGCACCATATGAGTATATTGGTTTGTCAGAGGTTTTAAAATCATTTAAAACCTCACCTAATTCATTTATTTGACTTTTACTCAAAGTATTATTATCAAAGAAAAATACTAACCCCTCTATATTTGAATCATCTTTTGAAAGAGATATCGTTTTTAAAAGTTGATAAAAGTTAATACTTTTAGAACTAAAACTCAGAGGATTTTGAATAAGAGTTTCTCCATAAGTTTTAGAAAGATCAATCTTTAAGTAAGATTTTTTAGTAACAGGAGTTTTTTTAGTATTTGAAAAATAATTAAAAGTGATAACTCCTAAAAATAAAAGAAAAACAAATTTTATTATCATAGATGAAATCTCTTTAATTACAAATTTAATAAAATTAAGAAGCCATTTAAAAATAAACATATTAGATAGCACCTTTCTCTTTTTCTAATTCAGCTTCTAGTAAATCAAGAAGTCTATCAAACTCTGTAGAAACAGCAGTGAAAGATTCTGTTTTACTTAAATCAACACCTGCTTTTTTCAATTGATTCATCGGATGGTCATTTCCACCTGATTTAAGAAGAGTTAAATACTGCTCTTTGGCAACCTCTCTTTCTTGCTCAGAGTATTTTGAACTCGTTACTCTATCATATAGGTTTGCAGAAGCAGCAAAACTAGTTGCATATTGATAAACGTAGTATGGTGAGTTAAAGAAATGTGGAATTCTCGACCAGATAATCTTTTGTAATTCATCCATAGTCAGTTCAGTTCCAAAATAATCTTTGAAAAGGTTTTCCATAATTTTATTTAAAACTTCAGGAGTGATAGCTCCACCCTTTTCAACAACCTCATGAGCAGCGTATTCATAGTCAGCAAATAAAGTTTGTATATAGTAAGTTCCAACAATTCCACCGATAGCTTGTTCAATAAGAGCTATTCTCTCTTTAGAATCCGTTGTATTTTTTAACATATTATCTAAAAGTAATCTTTCGTTAAAAGTAGATGCAACTTCCGCCACAAAGATAGTGTAACTACTTGTAGGGTAAGGCTGTTTTTCAGTAGATAACATAGAGTGCATAGTGTGTCCAAGTTCGTGTGCTAAAGTAAATACAGCATCCATAGTTCCATTATAATTTAGTAACATATAAGGATGAACATCATAGATATTTAAAGAGTAAGCACCACTTCTTTTATTAGGTGTTTCATAAACATCAAGCCAACCTTCGCTAAGCGCAGTATTTAGTCCTTTATAATAACCTTCTCCTAAAGGTTTAACTGATTCTAAAACAGCAGTTTTAGCTTCTTCATATGAAAACTCTTTATTATAATCCACAATGTTAATTGAGTTATCATAGTAGTAATAATTTTTAAGGTCTAAAGCTTTTTTTCTTAATGCAATATATCTTTTAAGAGGAGCTGTGTTTTCTCTAGTTGATGTAATTAAAGTTTTATATACATCTAAAGGTATATTTTTAGGATTTAAAGCTTTTTCCAAACTAGAGTTATAGTTTCTAGATTGAGCAGCTGCAAAATCTCTTTGAAGGATACTTTTATAAATTGCAGCGTATGTATTTTTATTTACATTAAATGAGTTGTAAAGAGCTTCAAAAGCTTTTCTTCTATCATCTTGATTTCTATTTGTTGAAACTATTTTTGAATAAACACCGTTAGTAACAGTTGTTTTTGTGCCATCTGCAAGTTCAATCTCATTCCACTTGATATCAGAAGTTGAAAGCTCACTATATATATCAGAAGGAACTCCTAAATATTGACCAAAGTATGAAAGTAATTTTTCTTTATCAGCAGATAGAACATGTTCTTGTAATCTGTAAATCTCCATTAACGGGAATCTGTTGTTTTCTAAAATACTATTTCCATCAATCCAAGTTAACATAGTTTCTTCTGGAATAGTTAAAATCTCTGGAGTAATCCAAGATGACGAGATAGAGTAATTAGCGTAGATACTTTCAATCTCTTGTAGTTTCACAGAAGCTTTTTCATTAGTTGAATCTAAATCTCTTTGTAAGTATGGATATAGATAAATTTTATCAAGCAATCTAGATACTTTTTCTTCTAATTCGATAAATTCTACAAAAGTTTCAGAGTTTTGTGAAATTTTACCTTCATATTTAGGAACCTTAGCCATAAGTTCTTTAAGTTTTATTAAATCTTTATCCCATTCAATCCAGTTAGGGTAGATATCATTTAAATTCCATTTGTATTCTTGAGAAATATTATCTCTATTTTTTTCCATAGAAAAATCCTCCTTAGTATTTTTTAGTATAGGTTGTTGCAAAGTTTCTTGAGAGTGTGACGATTTTTTTTCATAAAAATATTTTCCAATAAAAGCTGTATTAGCAATAAGAATAAGAACTATAAATTTTTTCATCAAATCCCCCTATATTCCTTTTGTATATTTTATATATTACAACAAAAAATAAAAAATAGAAAGAAAAGGTTTTACCATTTCTTTCTATTTCTTCAAAATTTTTATTAATTATCTATTTGATCTTTTGGAAGAATTTTATTTAAAGTTACTCCTATAAGAGCGGCAATAGCTAATCCAGAAAGAGAAACAGTTTTCCAGATGATAATATTATCGATAGCAATTCCAAGAACAAATATAAGCGATGCGATTAAAAGATTTCTTGAATGCGAGAAATCTATCTCAGCGTCGATAACCGTTCTAACACCAACAGAAGCTATCATTCCGAAAAGAATAACTGAAACTCCTCCCATAACAGGTGTAGGAATAGTTTGTAAAATAACTCCAAATTTTCCAATGAAACTAAGAGCTATAGCATAACAAGCTGCAATTCTAAGAATTGTAGGGTCGTAAACCTTTGTAACAGCAAGAACTCCAGTATTTTCACCATAAGTAGTATTAGCAGGACCTCCTAAAAGGCCAGCAGCAACAGTAGCAACTCCATCTCCTAAAAGTGTTCTAGATATTCCAGGGTTTTTAAAGAAGTCTTTTCCAACAACAGCACCGTTAGTTGTGATATCACCGATATGTTCAATAAAAACAACAAGAGCAATAGGAGCAATAGCAAGAACTGCAGTTGTTGAAAACTTAGGTAAAGTTAGTAAATCTTTTAAAGCTTCAGGTGAGAACCCAATCCAATTAGCGTTAGCTATAGGAGTGAAATCAACCAATCCTAAGAATACAGAAACAAGATATCCTAAAATAACTGAGATTAAAATTGGAACTAATCTAAAGAAAGATTTTTCTAAAATAGAAATTGTAATCATAGAGATAATAACAATCATAGCTACAGCTAAACTTTTTAAATCAAAGTGTCCGTTTGAATATCCAGCCATTGATAAAGCGACAGGGCTTAGTCTAAGTCCAATAACCATAATAATTGGTCCAACTACAACAGGTGGGAAAAATGATTTTATTTTTTCGACACCAAAAACTTTAATCATCCAAGACATAAAGATATAAACAAAACCAGCAGAGATAACTCCTCCTTTAATGGCTGCAATTCCCTCTTCTTTTAGAACTAGAGCTAAAGCACCGATAAAAGCAAAAGATGATCCTAAGAAAACAGGAACAATTCCTTTAGTACAAAGATGGAAAAGTAAAGTTCCTATCCCTGCAGAAAGTAGTGCAACAGAAGGATTTAATCCAGTTAAAAATGGAACTAAAACTGTGGCTCCAAACATAGCTAATACGTGTTGAATTCCAAGTAATAGTTTACTTTTTGTTGATAAATTAGTCATTGTAAAACGCCTCCCAAAAATTTTTTGCTATTAAATAGCCTACATTATTTTAAAATAAAAGTCAATCTAAAGTTATACTTCCTAAGAGTTTTCCTTCAGAATAAGAGATGAAGGCCTTTTGTTCAGCAATAATGTTACTTAAACATGTGGAATCTCCTCTATTTAATGTATGTTTATCTAGAGGATATCTAAATCCTTTTAAAGTTAAGTTTGTAATATTATCAGAAAAAGGAATAAAAGATATTGTTCTTCCAATTTTATCGTTTATTTCAAAGGTTTGTGGAACAAAGAATAGCTCTTCAATTTCACTAACAAAAGTCAATTTTGGATATTTAAAAATAAGATTTATGTTAGTTAAAGTATGGTCAATTCTTCCACCAAAACCACCAACAACGATGATTTTATCATAATTTAAAGATGAGACATAAGAGATTAAAAGTTCTCCATCTGTAAAATCTTTATCTTTATTGAAAATTTTTAAAGTAACATTTTGAGATTTTAAAGTTTCAAAAGATTTTGAGTCTAAAGAATCAAAATCTCCCCAAACCTCTTTAGGAATATAACCAAGTTCAAGAGCTTTTTTACTACCTCCATCAGCACAGTAGAGATGTTTATTATCAATATTTAAAGATTCATAAAAATCTTTTGAATCAGAAAATTCTCCATTTAAAAAAATAAAAGCTTTAGTCATCGTCAATCTCTGTATCTACTATTATAAAAATAGGTAGATGATCAGAAACCTCCTTTCTAGTTTTAATGTAATCGTCTTTTGTAATATCTAAAGCACCACTTTTTCCTTTGAATTCAGTGGTAAACTTTTTAGAAAGAAAGATATTATCATAAGAGTTTGCAAAACCCTTAGTTCCAATTGTTGTTTTAATAGAAGGATCTAAAGAGTAGATTATATTATCTTTGTGATTTAAAAGATTTTCAAAAGCTGAATCATTAGCAGCTAAATTGAAATCTCCACCGATTAAAATATCATTTTCAGTAGGATCTAAGTTTTGAAAATAGTTATAAATATCTAAAATTTTATTTGCTTCAAATTGTCTTTGTGAGACTTTTTTACCGTAGATTGAATGGATTAAAACGTAGGTAAAGTCAAAATTATTAATTTTAAAAGTTGCACCATATGGTTCACGTATAAAATCATCGTTTACATCAGGATAAAACCCATCACTTTTAATAAATTTAACTTTATCTTTTTTATATAAAAAAGCATAGTACTCTTTATATTCTGCTGTTCCGACTGGATACGGAGAGATTTCATATCCCCATTTTGAAGCACTAATTTTTTCAACTTCAGATAAAAGTTTATAAAGTCCTTTTTTATTCATAACTTCAACTAAGCCTACAATATCGAATGGTTCGATAGATTTAGCAAGATGAGAGTAATCTTTTTCACCTTTCCCTAACCTTAAAGCATTGAAAGAAGCTATATAAGCTTCGTTATTTTTTTCTAAACTGTTTGAAAAAGTTAGAATAGATAAAAATAAAAATAGAAAAATATTTTTTGACATAAAATCACCTCAAAAAAAATACCCTAAAAAGGGTATTTTAATAATTTTCTGGGAACATTATTTTTTCTACACCTTCAATAATAATATGTAATATCATCATGTGAATCTCTTGGATTCTGTCAGAAGTTTCTCCAGGAATAATGAACTCGTAATCACACATTCCTTTAAGTTTTCCACCATCTTTTCCAAGAAGTACAGCAGTTTTTAGTCCCATTTTTTTAGCTGCCTCAACAGCTTTTATAACATTAGCAGAGTTTCCACTTGTAGAGATACCGATAAACATATCTCCCTCTTTACCATAAGCTTCAACACCTCTAGAGAAGATGTAATCAAATCCATAGTCATTTCCAACACAAGTTATATGTGATGAATCTGACAATGAGATTGCAGGTAAAGCTCTTCTATCTTTTCTAAATCTCCCTGTAAACTCCTCTGCAAAGTGTAGAGCGTCACAGTTACTTCCTCCGTTTCCACAGATAAGTACTTTATTTCCATTTTCAAAGATAGATGCAAGGTCTCTTGCAACTTTTTCAGTTTCTTTTTTTTCAGCTTCCTCTTTTATAAATATTTCTAAAAGCTCAGCAGTTATTTTATACGAATCTAATAAGTTCATATTAGCCTCCTAAATTACATTAATTAAAATTTGAAATTTTTGATAAAATTGATAAACTTAATGATGTGTGCTAAATTCTTCTTATCCTTTGTTATAACAATTTGATAGGAATCAGTAACTTCATCAATAGTCCTAATAACTTTAAATTCATCATTTTGTATCTCTTTATAAACTGCATAATAAGGCAGAATAACATTTCCAATTCCCTCTTTTACCATACCTTTGATAACTCCTAAATTTCCAAGTACAGGAATCTTAGTGTTAAAACAAACATGGTTCTTATCCTCTAGATAGCTAATAGCTTTTTCATTGTTATAAATGTTTTTTCTAGAGATTAAAGGCTCTTTAGATATAGCTTCTAATTTTTGAGTATTCTTAGTTCCTACAAGGATATAAGGAACAGACCCAACAGTTAAAACTTCTAGATTAGGATCTGTTATATGTTCTTCATCAATTAAAAGAATATCCAACTCACCCTCTTTTAAAAGCTTTAAAAGCCAAGCTTTAGTCGAAATTGTGATGTCATATTCAATCTCATCATGTAAAGATATAAAATCTTTCATTAAAAGAGGTAGTAGTGGCTCACCGATAACAGATGTAGCTCCGATTGAAATCTTAGCTTTATCTAAATTAATGATTCTCTCCATCTCTTTTTCAGCTCTTTTTACTTTTTCAAAAATCTCTTCAGCCATTTTGAAAAGAGCTTCCCCAGTGTAAGTTAATTTTATTTTCTTTGAACTTCTATCAAAAAGTTTAGAATTTAAAATCTCCTCAAATTTTTTAACTTGAATTGAAACCGCTGATTGATTTATGTATAATTTATTAGCTGCTTTAGTAAAACTTTTTTCTTTCGCTACTTCATAAAATATTCTAAGATAATGTAAATCCAATTGTATCACTCCCAACTATTATTCTTATGTATAGTTACTATTCTATTTTAGCATAATTTTAACACAATGAATACATTTTATTTTAAAAAAGTAGTAGGAAATTATTCCTACTACTTAATAAAAGTTAAAAGTACTTTATTATTGGAAGTTTTTTAAGTTTTCCATTAGTTTATCATACTTGTCTTGGAACTCTTGTTGAATTCTTCTTTCTCTATCTAAGATATGAGCAGGTGCTTTAGATGTAAATCTTTCATCAGAAAGTTTAGCATTAGCTTTATCTAAATCTTTTTTAACTTTTTCAAGTTGCTCATTTATCTTTTTGATTTCAGCTTCAGTATCTAAAAGACCAGTTAAGATCATGAATACTTCAGAATTTCCATTAACTCTGAATCCACTTTGCTCAGGAGTTGCTAAATCAGAACCAACTGTTAACTCTTCAATTTTAGCAAGTTTAGTTATAAATAACTCATTAGCTTTTAAAGTTTCTAATTCAACAGGATTAGATGTTCTGATAACAACTTTAGCTTCTTTAGCTGGAGAGATTCCTCTTTCAGCTCTTATATTTCTTAATGAAGAGATTAAACCTTGAATATATTCAAAAGCTTTTTCTTTTTCATCATTAACTAAAGAATCATCACAAACAGGGTAGTTAGAAAGCATTATAGTCTCTCCTTCTACTTTGATTTTTTGCCAAATCTCTTCAGTTATATAAGGCATGAATGGGTGTAGTAGTTTTAATCCAGACTCTAAAACTGTCCATAAAACATATTGAGCAGTTTGTCTAGATTGAACTCCTGACTCCTCTTTGTTGTATAATCTAACTTTAGCTAGCTCAACATACCAGTCACAGAAGTCACCTCTTAAGAACTCGTATAATGATTTAGCAGCTTCATCTAATTGGAACTTTTCTAATTTATCTGCAACATCTTTAGATGTTTTATTTAACTTAGAGAAAATCCATTCGTCAACTAGTTCAAGTTGAACATTAGATTTGTCAAATGATTTTATATCGAAATCTTCAAGGTTCATTAGAACGAATCTTGAAACGTTCCAAATTTTATTAGCGAAGTTTCTTCCCATCTCTATTAATTTTTCAGAGAAGTGAACATCTTGCCCTTGAGAAGTATTGTATAACATAGTGAATCTGATTGCATCAGCACCATACTCTTCGATTAAGTTTAGTGGATCAGGAGAGTTACCTAATGACTTAGACATCTTTCTTCCAACTTCATCTCTTACAATACCATGTAAGTAAACATTTTCAAATGGAATATCATCCATAGTATACATACCGAACATAACCATTCTAGCAACCCAGAAGAATAGAATATCTGCTCCAGTAACTAGAGTTGATGTAGGATAGAATTTAGCTAATTCAGTTGTTTTATCAGGCCAACCTAAAGTTGAGAATGGCCATAAAGCAGATGAGAACCAAGTATCAAGAACATCAGTTTCTTGAGTTAATTCAACATCGTGTCCGTAGTGAGCTTTAGCTTGAGCGAAAGCTTCCTCTTCAGTTTTAGCTACAAATATATGCATATCAGGACCATACCAAGCAGGAATTCTATGTCCCCACCAGATTTGTCTAGAGATACACCAATCTCTTATATTTTCTAACCAGTTGTAGTAAACTTTTTCCCATCTCTTAGGCATAAGTTTAACTTTTCCGTTTCTAACAACTTCTAACGCTTTTTCAGCTAAAGGTTGCATTTTAACGAACCATTGCTTAGATACTCTAGGCTCTACAACAGTGTTACATCTATAACATCCACCAACATTATGTGAGTGAGATTCAACTTTAACTAAGAATCCAGTTTCTTCTAAGTCTGCTACCATTTTCTTTCTAGCATCGAATCTATCCATACCAGCATAAGCAGGGTAGTCGTTAGAAACTTTACCTTCAGGAGTCATCATATTGATGATTGGTAGATTGAACTTTTGTCCTAAAGTGAAATCATTAGGGTCATGTGCAGGAGTTATTTTTAAAGCACCCGTACCGAACTCCATATCAACATACTCATCAGCGATTACAGGAATCTCTCTTCCAACTAATGGTAAAATTACATTTTTACCAACAAGGTGTGAGTATCTTTCATCGTTAGGATTTACAGCAATAGCAACGTCAGCAAGCATAGTTTCTGGTCTTGTAGTTGCAATTATTAAGAATTCATCAGAATCTTTAACAGGATACTTGATATTCCATAGAGAACCAGCTTTTTCCTCATGTTCAACTTCATCGTCAGCAAGAGCTGTTCCACATCTAGGACACCAGTTAACCATATATTCACCTTGATAGATTAATCCATCGTTGAATAATTTGATAAAGATATCTTTTACAGAATCAGAAAGTCCTTCATCCATAGTAAATCTTTCTCTATCCCAGTCTAATGAAGCTCCAATTCTTCTTAATTGGTTTGTGATAGCTCCACCATATTGCTCTTTCCATTCCCAAACTTGCTTTATGAATTCGTCTCTTCCTAAATCCTCTTTAGTTAATCCGTCTTCAGCTAATCTTCTTTCAACTCTATTTTGAGTTGCAATACCTGCGTGATCTGTTCCAGGCATCCAAAGAGTGTTATACCCACTCATTCTCTTGTATCTAACAAGTACATCTTGGATACTGTTATTAAGAATGTGTCCCATATGTAATATTCCAGTTACATTTGGAGGTGGGATTACGATAGAGTAGTTTGCCTTATTATCATCTAAAGTAGCAGCAAAAAACTTTGACTCTTCCCAATATTTATACCATCTTCCCTCTATTTCATTAGGGGAATAAGTAGTAGCTAATTCATTCATTTAAAATCCTCCTATTCAATTTCTCCCTTTAAACAGTTTTCAATATATTCTAAAACTTGTTCTTTTCCGTTATTATTAAGTGACGAGTGGAAGAAAACATCATCATTATGGAAATCAACTTTTGTTCTGATATCCTTTAAAGCTTTAAATTTATCATTGTTTGATACTTTATCCATTTTAGTAAAGATTATTTTAAATGGAGTTCCATAGTGGTCTAACCATCTAAGCATATCTAAATCTTCACCACTTGGAATTCTTCTTATATCTAGAAGAACAAATACAAGTTTTTTTCTAGGACTAGCAAGGTATCTCTCCATTGTTAATCCCCATTCTTTTTTCATCTCTTTAGGAACCTTAGCGAATCCATATCCAGGTAAATCAACAAAGAAAAACTCTTTGTTGATTAGGAAATAGTTAATTAACTGAGTTCTACCTGGAGTTTTACTAGTTTTAGCTAGTTTATTTCTTCCTGTGATACTGTTTATAAGAGATGATTTTCCAACGTTTGATCTCCCAACGAAGGCAAACTCTATATTGCTTAACTCTTCAGGATAATCTTTTTCAAATACAGCTGATCTTACGAAATCTGCTTGTTTTACAATCATCTTATTACCTCTTTCTATTATTTTTCAAGGGCAAGTTTTTCAACGTCATCATAAGTTGAAGCAAAGTAGATTTTAATATCTTTCATTACTTCTTCTGGAATTTCTTCTACATCTACCTTATTATCTTCAGGTAAGATTATATTTTTAACTCCAGCTCTATGAGCCCCAATAACCTTCTCTTTAATTCCACCAACAGGTAAAACCTCACCAGTAATAGTGATTTCACCAGTCATAGCAAAAGTTTGCTTCACTTTTCTACCAGTTAATACTGATAAAATAGTTGTTGTGATAGCAGTACCAGCAGATGGACCATCTTTAGGAGTAGCTCCCTCAGGGAAGTGAAGGTGTATATCTTTTTTATCTAAAACAGTTGGTTCAACATTGAATTTTTCAAAGTTAGCTTTTAGATATGTGAAAGCAACCATAGCTGATTCTTTCATAACATTTCCAAGAGTTCCAGTTAAAGAAAGACTTCCTTTTCCTGGGATTTGAACACCTTGAACTTCAAGAGTCATTCCACCAACAGCTGTCCAAGCAAGACCATTTACAACTCCAACTTTAGATACAGCTTTTTTCATTTTTTCAGGTCTAAACTTAGGATGACCTAGGTAAGACTCTAAGTTTTTAATAGTGATACTAGCTGATTTTGCATCTTTATCAATAACATCTCTAGCTACTTTTCTAAATAGTCCAGAAATTTCTCTTTTTAGATTTCTAACTCCAGCCTCTCTAGTATACTCATCTATAATTTTTAAAACAGCTTTATCAGTAATATTTATTTTAATATTAGATAAACCATTTTCAATTTGAGCTTGTTTGATAAGGTAGCTATTTGCTATATGAAGTTTTTCAAACTCAGTATATGAAGAAAGAGTTATTATTTCCATTCTGTCTCTTAAAGGACCTGGAATACTTCTTAAGTCATTTGCTGTAGCGATAAAGAATACTTTAGATAAATCGAATGGCATATCTAAGTAGTGGTCTTCAAAATGCTTGTTTTGTTCAGGATCTAGAACTTCTAACATAGCAGAAGCAGGGTCTCCTTTAAAGTCGCTTGACATTTTATCTATTTCATCAAGAAGGATAACAGGGTTAACACTTCCAGCATTTTTGATAGCTTTAATTATTTTTCCAGGCATAGAACCTATATAAGTTCTTCTATGTCCTCTTATTTCAGCTTCATCTCTAACTCCACCTAAAGAGATTCTAATAAAGTTTCTACCTAAAGCGTCAGCAACAGATTTAGCTAAAGAAGTTTTTCCAACACCAGGAGGTCCAGCTAAACAAAGAATAGTTCCTTTCATATCAGGATTTAATTTTTTTACAGCTAGATAATCAAGAATTCTATTTTTTACATCTTTAAGACCGTAGTGATCTTTTTCTAAAACTTCATGAGCTATTTTTAAATCTAAAGTCTCTGTAGTTACAACTCCCCAAGGAAGTTCTAAAACAGATTCTATATATGCTCTAGATACAGTGGCTTCAGCAGAATAAGGAGCCATTTTACCAAGTTTTTTTAACTCGTTTTCTAGCTTATCCTTTGCTTCTTTTGGAAGAGTAGAGTTTCTAACTTTATCAAAAAGTTCATCTGTCTCTTCGTCTCCACCATTTTTACCAAGTTCCTCTCTAAGAGTGTTTATTTTCTCTCTTATAAAGTAGCTTTTTTGGCTTTCGTTTATCTTTTCTTTAACTTTTTGATCCACTTTTTGTTCGATAGAAGCGATTTCAATTTCACTATTTAGTATTTCAATTAATTTGTAACCTCTTTCTCTTACATCTAGCAGTTCTAAAAGCTCAACTTTTAAAGATTCCTCTATTTCAAGATTGAAAGCTATAGAATCAAATATTTTTCCAGCTTTTCTAAGTCCTTTTAATTGAACCATTAATTCAGCATTAATTTGATTTGTAGCTGTTGAGTACTCTTCGAATAAGCTAATTACTTTTCTTTTAAGAGCTGTTAATTCAGGTGATGGTTCTTCAGTTGCTGATATAACACTGTATTCAGCAAAAAGCATTCCATCCTCTTCAATAACATTTTCTATAAGAACTCTTTTATCAACATCAATAAGAACTTTAATACTTTTATTTGGTAAAGGAATAGATTGAACTATATTGGCTAAAACTCCAATTTTATGAACTCCTTCAGGAAGAATAGGATTTTCTTCTAAAGAATCTTTTTGTAAGCTCAATACTATTTTATTTTTTGTTTTCATTGCAAAATTCATCGTTAATAAGCTTCTTTCTCTTCCAACATAAAGAGGAGAGGCTGTTCCTGGGAAAAGAACCATTTCCCTAGTAGGTAAAAAAGGTAATCTACTCATTACTAATCACTCCTTAGTGTTCAATTTTAACTTTTGTAGAATCTTGAATTGAATCAGCGGTAATTGTAACCTTTTTGATAGATTTATCTGAAGGAATCTCAAACATAAGTTCAGTCATAATATTCTCGATGATAGATCTAAGTCCTCTTGCACCGATTTTTCTTTCTAAAGCAAGAGTAGCAATCTTCTTAAGAGAATCTTCTTCAAAATCAAGATCAACATTTTCCATCTCAAAGAATTTTTGATACTGTTTTACAATTGAATTTTTAGGTTCTGATAAAATTTTTATAAGAGCAGCTTCATTAAGAGGTGATAGTGTAGTAATAACAGGAAGTCTACCAACTAACTCTGGAATTATTCCTTGTTTAACTAAATCCTCAGGAAGAACTTTTCCTAAAAGTTCAATCTCTTTTTCAGTTTCTAAAGCTTCTTGAGAAGCTCCAAATCCAAGAACTTTTTTATTTGTTCTTGTTTTAATAATTTTTTCCATACCCTCAAAAGCTCCACCAACTATAAATAAAATATTTGTAGTGTCTATCTCTATAAGCTCTTGGTTAGGATGCTTTCTTCCACCTTGTGGTGGAACTTGAGATTTTGTTCCTTCGATAATTTTTAAAAGAGCTTGTTGAACTCCTTCACCTGAAACATCTCTAGTTATAGAAACATTTTCAGATTTTCTTGCAATTTTATCGATTTCATCTATATAGATAATCCCTCTTTCAGCAGCAGCAACATCGTAGTCAGCAGCTTGTAATAATCTAACAAGAACGTTTTCAACGTCATCCCCAACATAACCTGCTTCAGTAAGAGTTGTAGCATCAGCGATAGCAAAAGGAACATGTAGTGTTCTAGCTAGCGTTTGAGCTAAAAGAGTTTTTCCAGAACCTGTAGGTCCAATAAGAAGTACATTAGATTTTTGTAGTTCAACATCTTTACTTCCTTGATCTTTATGCATAATTCTCTTATAGTGATTATAAACAGAAACAGCTAAAACTTTTTTACTGTCATCTTGACCTATAACATATTCATCAAGTCTAGATTTAATCTCTTTAGGTGTAGGTAGTTCTATTCCTGTTAAAGAGTGGTTAGAAGTATCATTTTTTTCTTGTTTCTCTCCATAATAGATATCATTTTCGTAACCAAGCATATCAAAACAAGTTTCAATACATTCGTCACAAATAAAAGATCCATCAATACCAGAGAAAAGCTTTGAAACTTCATCTTGACCTCTTCCACAGAAAGAGCAATGTTCTTTTTTGTTCATCAATTCCCTCCTTATCTAACGAATACGTGGTCGATTAAACCAAATTCTTTAGCTTCTTCAGCACTCATGAAGTTATCTCTTTCAGTTGCTGAGATAATCTCTTCAACTGATTTTTTTGTGTTTTTACTTAAAATTTTAGAAGTTAAATCTTTCATTCTTAAAATCTCTTTAGCTTGGATTTCAATATCAGTAGCTTGCCCTCTAGCTCCACCAAGAGGTTGGTGAATCATAATTCTAGAGTTTTCTAGAGAATATCTTTTTCCTTTAGCTCCAGCTGAAAGTAATAGAGCCCCCATACTAGCAGCTTGACCAATACAAACTGTTTGTACATCAGGTTTAATGTAATTCATAGTATCATAGATTGCCATACCAGAAGTAATAACTCCCCCAGGACTATTTATATACATAATTATATCTTTATTAGGATCTTCAGCTTCTAAAAACAGGAGTTGAGCAACGATAGCGTTAGCTATTTGGTCGTCAATCTCACTACCTAAGAATATAATTCTATCCTTAAGAAGTCTAGAGAAGACGTCGTAAGCTCTTTCACCTTTTCCTGTGTTTTCAATAACTGTTGGACTGTACATTTTTATCCCTCCTTTAAAAACTTACTTTAAAAATTTAAAGTTAAATACTTAAAAACTTAGGTATTTAACACTAATTTTTTAAAAGTAGTATTGAGTAGAGGGTTATCTCTACTCAATACAGGGTTTTATTACTTTGCGTTATTAACAATAACTTCAATAGCTTTTTGAGATAAGCTCTCAGTTCTTAAGCTATGGTTGAACTCATCTAAGTTAGAGTTCTTAGTTAATTCAGTTTCTAATTGCTCTTTAGTCATACCGTACATTTTAGCAATCTCTTCGATTTTAGCAGTTAACTCTTCAGCAGTAACTTCTAAGTTTTCAGCTTTAGCGATAGCTTCTAAAATGATATCTACTTGAACTTTGTTATGAGCCATTGGAGCGATTTGGTTGAAAGCTTGCTCTTTAGTCATTCCAGTCATTTTTAAGTATTGATCGATATCCATTCCTTGCATAGCTAATTGTTGGTTCATTTCAGCCATTCTGTTTTCTACTTCTCTAACAACCATAGATCTAGGAACTTCGATTTTAGAATCAGCAACTAATTTTTGGATTAATTTTCCAACGAAGTTGTTTTGAACTCTAGCTTCTTCTCTAGCAACGATTTCAGTAGTTTTCTTAGCTTTTAAATCTTCAACAGATTCAAATCCAGCTTCTGTAGCGAACTCTTCAGTTAACTCAGGCTTAGCTAAAGTTTTGATTGAGTTGATTTTTACTTTGAATACAGCAGGTTTTCCAGCTAAAGCTTCAGCATGGTACTCAGCAGGGAAAGTTACATTAACTTCTCCTTCTTGTCCTACAGTGTATCCAACTAATTGATCTTCGAATGTATCGATGAACATTTTAGATCCTAATTTTAATTGGTGAGAATCAGCTTTTCCACCTTCGAATGGAACACCGTCAACGAATCCTTCAAAAGCAAGGTCAACAGTATTTCCCATCTCAGCTTTGTGCCCTTCAGCAGCATCTTCTAATTTAGCTTTAGCGTTTAACATATTTTCAATCTCTTTATTTAAAAGCTCTTCAGTCATTTCGAAAGTTTCTTTTTCAACTTCTAAACCTTTGTACTCTCCTAAAGTAATTTCAGGGTAGATATCAACTTTGAAAGTCATTTCAAGAGTTTCTTTCATTTCAGTAACAAGATCATAAATGAAACTTACTGGAGCAATTTTCTCTTCAGCAACGATTTTTTCGAAGTTAGCTTTAAGAACAGATTCTACAACCTCTTCTTTTATAGCGTCAGCAAAAGCAGCTTCAACTTTGTTTAATGGTGCATGTCCTTTTCTAAATCCAGGAACCTCAACTTTAGTAGCTAAAGTCTTAACAACCTCTGATTTAATTGGTGATAACTCTTCAGCTGTTAAAGTAACTTTAATCTCAACTGCTGAGTGTTCGATTTTTTTTAATTCGTGTTTCATCATTTCCTCCTTAAAGTATTATGTATTAATGTCTTAAACCTTGTGAGATTTAAGATCTTTTAAACGAAATTGATAATATTCTTCTCCTCTATTTATTATCTTTTCTGGATAATAAACAACATCATAAAGCATATCTTTATTTATATTATGTAACTTAGAACTTAAATCAAAAGCTACAAGAGGATAAGTTTTGCCATTTTTCAGCAATAAACCATTAAAGTGTCTATTTTCAATGCCAAAAAACTTTGTGTCTATAATTTTAACTCCTCTATCTATAAAATAGGGATGCTTATTCTCAAGGCCAAAAGGACCTAATCTTTTTATATCATTAATGCTATTTTTATTGATTTTATCAATAGGTAACTCTAAATCAATCTCTAAATATTTAGGTTGATTAATATTGTGTTCATGAACTTGAATCTCTCTTTGGAAGAGTAATTCAATCTCAGGAAGATCAGCTTCGTTGGCTATAAAACCAGCGGCTAAGTCATGACCACCAAAACGAATTAGTTTACTTTCAATAAGTTTTAAAATATTGAAAATATTTACACCAGGAATACTTCTACATGAAGCTTTAGCTAAACCATCTTTTAGAGAAATCATCGCAACAGGAAGATTATACTTTACGCTTAATCTCGATGCAACAACTCCAATAACTCCAGGATGCCATCTTTCAGATGCAACAAAAATATATTTAAGTTCGTTCTTATCTATTTTTTGTGCAATCATTTTGTTTGCTTCATCAAATATCATTCTTTCTAGTTCTCTTCTTTGCTTATTTGCTTTTTTCATCTCTTCAATAATGTTATATATTTCAAAATCATCTGTTTTCATAAAGAAATCAGCACCTAGTTTTGAATTCCCAAGTCTTCCTAAAGAATTTATAAGTGGAGAAACAAAATAACTAATATCCGTAGTACTAATATCTTTATTATAAAGTTTTAAGTACTTCATAAGATAAACAAGACCTTTAATTTTAGTATTTTTAAGAGTTTCTAATCCTTTACTTATAATAATTCTATTTTCGTCGAACATAGGAACAACATCAGCAACAGTTCCAATCATAATAACATCCATGAATTGATAAAGTTTAGAGAAATCTTCATTTAAATATGTGTATACACCTTGAGCAACTTTTAAAGCCACTCCAGCCCCAGCTAAAAATTTAAATTTATAGCTATCACTTAATTTAGGGTTGATGAAAAGGATATTATCCTCTTCATCATCCTTTACACTTTTGTGATGATCAGTAACAATAACCTCGATACCAAGGCTACGAGCATATTCAACATCTTCATAAGAGTTGATACCTGTATCTACAGTAATCACTAGTTTTCCAGAATTTTTATGAATGAAGTCGATAGTCTTTTTATCTAAGCCGTATCCTTCATCCATTCTATTAGGAATATAGTAATCAATATCAATTCCAATTTCTCTAAAAGCTAATACAAGGAAGATAGCTGCAGTGATTCCATCAACATCATAGTCTCCATAAATAAAAAGTTTTTCATTTTTATTTTTAGCAGAAACTATTTTTTCTACAACGCTATCCATCATTTCAAAATCAAAAGGATTTCTAAATCTATTAATAGATGGATTAAGAAAATTTTCTACTTCATCTTTTTCTAAAAAGCCCTTTTTAATTAGTAAAGTAGCTAAAAATTTAGAAACATTCCATTGACTAGCCTTAGTTTCAATAAGATTTTCAGATACTGTCTTATATTCCCAGTGCATAAATTACCCTTTTAAACTATCAAGTAACTGGGAGATTTTAATAGCGTGTTCTATAGTATCATCCAGTTTAATTCTCATATCAGGAGTATATCTTAAGGCTAGTTCTTCAGATACTCTTTTTCTAAGAAAACCTTTTATTTCATTTAATCCTTCTAAAACTTCTTTTCTATTAACTGTTGCTCCAGCTATTGGCATAATGCTGAAGAATAAATCTGCAAATTTTAAATCTTCAGTAACTCTTACACTAGTAACAGAAACCATAGCTTTTTTTAATTTTGGATTTTTGATCTCTTCGAAAAGAGCTTTAGAGACAACTCTAGAGATTTCCTTTTCGATTGCAGCTAATCTTTTTTTATTCATAATAAATCACCTACTTTTACTTTAAAGTTCTTTTAATTTCGATAATGTCGAATGCCTCAACGATATCTCCTTCTTTAATATCATTGAAGTTTTCGATTCCTAAACCACACTCTTGACCAGCAACAACTTCTTTAGCGTCGTCTTTGTATCTCTTAAGAGTATTTAATTTTCCTTCATAAACAATAACACCATTTCTTAATATTCTGATGTTAGAGTCTTTTCTAACTTTACCGTCAACAACAACACATCCAGCGATATTTCCAACTTTAGAAACTTTGAACACTTTTTTAATCTCGATTCTTCCAGAGTACATCTCTTTGAATTCAGGATCAAGCATTCCTGTTAAAGCCTTTTCAATATCTTCAGTGATATGATAGATAATGTTTGAAGTTCTGATTTCAACACCATTAGCATCGGCTTCTTTTAAAGCGTTTGTAGTTGGTCTAACGTTGAATCCGATTATAATAGCATTTGAAGCTTCAGCTAGTTTTACGTCACTCTCTGTGATCGCTCCAGAAGCAGCTTGAATGATATTAACTATAACTTCCTCGTGAGAAAGCTTTAATAATGAATCTCTTAACGCTTCAACTGAACCTCTAGAGTCAGCTCTTAAGATTAAGTTAAGCTCTTTTAAGTTTGCGTGATCCATTTGTTGAGATAAAGTTTCAAGAGAGATAGATTTTCTACTGATTTCAGAAATCTTTCTTTCTTTAGCTACTTCTTCTACGATTCTCTTAGCATGTTGCTCATTTTGGATAACATAGAATGTATCTCCAGCAGATGGAACATCGTTGAATCCAATAATCTCGATAGGTTGAGATACAGTTGCAGATTGAACTTTTGCTCCTAAATCGTTAACAAGTGCTCTAACTTTTCCCATAGATTCTCCAGCAACGATAACCTCTCCAATTTTTAAAGTTCCTTCTTGGATTAGAACGTCGGCAATAGGTCCAACTTTAGGATCAAGTCTAGATTCTAGAACGATTCCTTTTGCTCTTTTCTTAGGGTTAGCTTTTAACTCTAAAATTTCAGCAGTTATTAAGATTGTATCTAATAAAGTATCTAAATTCATTTTAGCTTTAGCTGAAACTTCAACGAACTCAGTGTCTCCTCCCCACTCAACTGAAACTAAACCGTGCTCCATAAGCTCTTGTTTAACTCTCATTGGGTTAGATCCCTCTTTATCGATTTTGTTGATAGCAACAATAATAGGTACATTTGCAGCTTTAGCATGTGATAAAGCCTCTATAGTTTGTGGCATTACACCATCATCAGCAGCAACAACAAGAATTGCGATATCTGTAACTTGTGCTCCTCTAGCTCTCATATCAGTGAACGCCTCATGTCCAGGAGTATCTACGAAAGTGATTTTCTTACCAGCTTTAGTAATTTGGTAAGCTCCAATCTTTTGAGTGATTCCACCAGCTTCTCCTGATGCAACTGAAGTAGTTCTGATAGCATCAAGTAAAGATGTTTTACCGTGGTCAACGTGTCCCATGATTGTTATAACAGGAGCTCTTTCGATAAGATCCTCAGTTCTATCTTCTATTTCAAGAGCGAACTTATCTCCGAAGTCTAATTGAACTTCCTCTTCTAACTCAACGAAAGCTTCGTAATCTTCAGCTAACTCTTCAGCTAACTCTAAAGAGATAGTTGAGTTTATTGTTAACATTTGTCCTTTTAAGAAAAGTTTTTTGATAAGTTCTGAACTTCCAACACCTAATCTATCAGCGAAATCACCTAAAGTAATCTCTCCTCTAATTTTGATGATTTTCATTCCATCTTCTTCTATAATCTCAGGTCCTTGCTCAGCTTTATTTACGATAAAGTCAGCTCTTCTACCTTTTCTTTTCTTTTTAGTTTTTCCTTCATCATTTGAAGCTTCACTTTTAGCTTTGTTTTTATTTTTATTTTTTTTAGTAGTAGCAGTAGTAGTCTCTTCTATAAACTCTTCTGCATCATTAAAATCCATAGTCTTTTTCATTGTTTCCTCCTCTATATAGGTATTACTAGAAACAACATCATCATTTTTAGCAAAATATGCTAGAACAGTTTTTCATGTTCAGCAGTCAATACACCTAGATGTGATTGCACATCAACTCTAATATTGTTTAAAATATCTAAAAAGTGCTTTAAATAGCTTAATCTACCAATCCTCTTGCAACTTTTTTATTTTTTATAGCAATAACATTGACTTCCTCTTTATTAAAGATTTCACCTAACTGTGCTTTATCTCCAAAGTGAGCATAAGGAATATTAAGTTCCTTAGCTTTAGCAATTAACTTTTTATCATTTTTTTCACTGATATCTTCAGCGATTATAAGGAAATGAATATGTTGAATCTCATCCATAACCATGTTGATACCAAAAGCTAAATGCTCAGAGTTTTTCATTGCTTTTAAAATATTTAAGTAATCTTTAGATTGCTTTTTAAGAAGATTAACCATAAGAAGTAAATCTTCTATTTTTAAGTTATATTTTTTATTTTTAGAAATTCTTTTTATACATTCGTGTGTTTTACAAACGTAGATTGCTCTAGCTTGATGTTTTTGCTTTTCATCAAATGAATAGTTGCTTTCACTTATTTTAGCGATTCTAAAAAGATCGCTTTTATCTTTTTTCTCTCTACAAACTACACATGTTCTTTCAGGCGTATGATTATGCATTTTCTTCCTCGTCTGAAGCAGGTGCATTTTCTGCATTGAAAGATTCAACAGTTTTGATGTCTACTCTCATACCAGTTAACTTAGCAGCAAGTCTAGCGTTTTGTCCATTTTTACCGATAGCTAATGAAAGTTGAGAATTTTCAACTAGTACTCTAGCAGTAGTTCCCTCTTCAAGAACTTCAACACTGATAACTTTAGCAGGGCTTAGAACTGCAGAAACAAACTCTTCAACATCCTCTTTCCAAACAACGATATCAATTTTTTCACCGTTTAATTCGTTAACAACGTTTCTAATTCTTAATCCTTTTTGTCCGATACAAGCTCCAACAGTATCGATGTTTTCATCAGCAGAGAAAACAGCAACCTTAGCTCTAGAACCAGCTTCTCTAGCTACTGATTTGATTTCAATAACTCCTTCAGCGATTTCAGGAATTTCTAATTCAAATAACTTCTTTAAAAGTCCCTCATTTTTTCTAGAGATTACTATTTTAGGGAATTTGTTAGTTTTTTCAACTTCAGCAACATAAACCTTGATTCTTTCTCCAACTCTGTAAACGTCAGCTGGTGATTGCTCAGCAGTTGTAAGTATTGCTTCTGATCCATCAAATTCGATGAAAATGTTTCTCTTTTCATCAATTCTTCTAATAACTCCAGTTATGATATCATGCTCTTTAACTTTAAATTTATCAAAGATATTTTGTCTTTCAGCTTCTCTAACTTTTTGAATAACGATTTGCTTACCGTTTTGGATAGCATTTCTTCTGAACTCTTCACAGTTAACTTCTAACTTTATAACATCTCCAACTTTTACTCTTTTGTGACCAGCTTCAACAGCATCCTCAACAGAAACTTCAAGAGCAGCATCGTATAAATCCTCAGCTGTAGCAACAGTTTTTATTTCAAAAACTTTAACTTCACCAGTTGATCTATTGATTTCAACCTCAACGTTTTCCTCTTCACCATAGTGCTTTTTGTAAGCAGCAAGCATAGCTTGTTCAACAGCCTCAAGAAGACTTTCTTTGTTTATTCCTTTTTCTTTTTCAAGCTGCTCTAGAGCTTCTAAAAAGATTTTTCCATCTTTACTTTTCATAATGGTTTTTTCCTCCTAACTATAACTAAATAATAATTAAATATCACTAAAATCAAAGACAATATTTGCTTTTTTTATCTCTTTGAAAGGTATTTCAAGAGTTTGTCCTTTTATATCTAAGAAAAGTGTTTCATCCTTAAAATCTTCAATAATACCTTCAAAATTCTTGTTATCATTAAGTTTGTGCTTTAAGCTAACTTTGATTTTTTCTCCTTTAAATCTCACGAAATCCGCTTCTTTTTTTAAAGGTCTTTCAACTCCTGGAGAAGAAACCTCTAAGAAAAATTTGTGTGGAATTAGCGAATCGATAGCTTCATCAATCTCATTGCTAAGTGTACCACAATCTTCAAGAGTAATATCTCCATCAATTTTTTCTATAAAAATACGTACATAAAGGTATCCACCTTCTTGGATATACTCTACGTCCACAAGATCTACATCTCTTTTTTCAACAGCTGGAATAACTACTTTCTCTATTTTAACAAGAGTTTCTTCCATCTCTCTTTTATCAAGTTTTATCATACATTTCACCTCTTTCCAAATAAAAACTATAAAGAAAGAGTGGGATTTCCCCACTCTTTTCAGCTCTAGTATAAATTATCCACTTAGAGTATAGCATAAGTATAAAAAAAAATCAATGAAATAGTGTCGTTCAAAATAGTTTATATATAATAATGTAGTAAAAAGGTAAAAACTGCTCTTCTGATATGAATAGTTATGATATATTGTGTGAATAGTTGGAAAGATAACGATATAAATTTATTATTTGTATTGTGTTTTTTTAAAACGTAGTGTATAAAATATATTATAAAAGTTTGCTTTTTATTAGGAAAAAGAAATAGTGAGGTGTTATTTTCAATGAAAAATGGAAAGAAAGTAGTAATTGGTGTAATTGGTTCGGACTGTCATGCAGTAGGAAATAAAATTATTCATCACGTATTAGAGAGCAGCGGATTTGAAGTAATCAATATAGGTGTATTATCACCACAAGTTGACTTTATCAATGCTGCTGTAGAAACAGAGGCAGATGCGATAATAGTTTCGTCACTATATGGTCACGGAGAATTAGACTGTCAAGGTATGAGAGAGAAATGTGAAGAAGCAGGATTAAAAGATATCCTACTTTACGTTGGTGGAAATATTGTTGTTGGAAAGCAAGAGTGGTCAGACGTAGAGTCTAGATTTAAGGCAATGGGGTTCAATAGAGTTTATAGACCAGGAACACCAATAGAACTTACAACTGAAGATTTAAAATCTGATTTAGGAATTTAAGCTAATAAAAATAAAGAAAAGAGATGATTTCTATGAGATGTTATCTAACTATTGACTTTGGAAGTACATATACAAAGTTAACAGCGATAGACTTAGTAGGAGAAAGAATTCTAGCAACTGCAAAAGATATAACAACAGTTGAAGATGATATAATGGTTGGTTTTAACAATGCATATAAAAAACTTGTAACTGAAATAGAAAAAGAGGTTTCAATTTCAGAAATTGAGTTCGTAGATAAAATTGCATGTTCTTCTGCAGCAGGTGGGTTGAAAATGGTGGCGATTGGATTGGTGCCAGAACTTACAGCAGAAGCTGCAAAAAAAGCTGCTTTAGGAGCAGGAGCAAGAGTTATAAAAACATACTCGTATGAACTGAATTCTCGTGAAATGGAAGAGATAAAAAATACAGCTGTAGATATAATATTACTAGCTGGTGGAACGGATGGCGGAAATAAAGAGTGTATAATTCATAACGCTAGATTAATAGTTGAGCATAAGATAGATAAGCCTGTTGTTGTAGCAGGAAATAAAGCTGCGGCAGATGAAATAGAAAAAATATTTTTAGAAGCAGGTGTAGACTATTATTTAGCAAGTAATGTTATGCCAAAGATAAATAAGTTAGATGTAGAACCTGCTCGTGAAGAGATCAGGAAAGTATTTATGAATAAAATAATAGAAGCAAAAGGAATGAAAAAGGCTGAGGACTTTATAAGTGGAATATTGATGCCAACTCCAGCTGCAGTTTTAAAAGCTGCGGAAGTTTTATCAGAAGGAACTGATGAGGAGGATGGAATTGGAGATTTAATAATAGTTGATATTGGTGGAGCAACAACTGATATCCACTCTATTGGTAAAGGTGATCCATCTAAACCAGGAGTGTTACTGAAAGGTCTAGAGGATCCATTCGCTAAAAGAACTGTTGAAGGGGATTTAGGAATGAGATACTCTGCAATCTCTTTATTGGAAGCAGCTGGAAGTAAAAAAATAAGAAACTATTTGAATGATTTAGATAAAAAATGGGATATAAAAGGAATGTGTAATTTTAGACACGATAATATTAAAATGGTTCCTCAAACAAAAGAGGATGTTTTGTTTGATGAGGCTATGGCAAAAGCAGCCACTGAATTATCGATGACAAGACATTGCGGAGTTTTAGAATGTATATATACTCCGATGGGAACAATGTTTAATCAAAGTGGAAAAGACCTTTTAAATGCACCATATATAATTGGAACTGGTGGAGTTATCGTTCATAGCAAGAATCCAAAAGGGATATTAGAGGCTGGAAAATTTAATCCTAATGAACCAATTTATTTAAAACCAGAAAATCCTAAGTATATGGTTGATAAAACATATATTTTATCAGCTATGGGGTTATTAGCTCAAAAAGAGCCAGATTTAGCAGTGAAAATAATGAAAAAATATCTAATTGAAGTATAAGTTTTGAGGAGGAGTCTGATCGATGAATTTAAAATTTAAAAAATGGACTGAAGAAGAGTTCTTTAAAGTGAGAGAAGAAGTTTTAAAACAATGGCCAACAGGAGCGGATGTAGATTTAGAAGAAGCAGTAGCTTACCATAAAACATTACCTGAGCACAAAAATTTTGCTAAAAAGTTAATAGATGCTAAATCTAAAAATATAACACTAGCTCAACCAAGAGCAGGAGTAGCTTTAGTAGAGCAACATATAGAGTTATTAAACTTCTTAGATACTGAAGGAGGAGCAGATTTACTACCTTCAACTATAGATTCTTATACAAGACAAAATAAATATGAGAATTGCGAAAAAGGAATAGAGGAGTCTAAAAAAGCTGGAAGATCATTACTTAACGGATTCCCAGGTGTAAACCATGGAGTTAAAGGTTGTAGAGAGGTTGTAGAAGCAGTAAATCTACCTTTACAATTAAGACATGGAACTCCAGATGCGAGATTATTATCAGAGATAATGTTAGCAGCAGGATATACTTCAAACGAAGGTGGAGGAATATCTTATAACATTCCTTACGCAAAATCAGTTACTCTTGAGCAAACAATAAGAGATTGGCAATATTGTGATAGATTAGTTGGATTATATGAAGAAAAAGGAGTATCTATCAACAGAGAACCATTTGGACCACTAACAGGAACTTTAGTTCCGCCATCAGTATCAAACGCAGTTCAAATAATTGAGTGTTTATTAGCAGCTGAGCAAGGAGTTAAAAATATAACTTTAGGATATGGACAATGTGGAAACTTAGTTCAAGACGTTGCAGCAGTGAGATCTATGATGGAGCAAGCTGAAGAGTATTGTAAAGAGTTTGGATATGAAAACATGCAACTGACATCTGTATTCCATCAATGGATGGGTGGATTCCCAGAGGATGAAGCTAAAGCGTTTGGAGTAATTTCAAATGGTGCTTCAGCAGCAGCATTAGCAGGAGCAACAAAAGTTATCGTAAAAACACCTCATGAAGCTATTGGAGTACCAACAAAAGAAGCAAATGCAATGGGTATCAGAGCAACAAAAATGGTGTTAAACCTATTAAGAGGTCAAAAGTTACCAAACTCTGAAGAGGTTCAATTTGAAAAAGATATGATTAAAAAAGAAGTAAAACAAATTATAGATAAAGTGTTAGAGTTAGGAGAGGGAGATTTAGCAGTAGGAACTGTTAAAGCTTTCGAGCAAGGAGTTTTAGATATTCCGTTTGCACCATCTAAGTATAATGCAGGAAAAATGTTACCAGCAAGAGATAACAACGGAATGATCAGATACTTAAATGCAGGAAACTTACCATTATCAGAGGATATTAAAGCTTTCCATACTGCAAAGTTACAAGAGAGAGCAGCATTTGAAGGAAGAGAAATCAGTTTCCAAATGACTGTAGATGATATATTTGCTGTAGGAAAAGGAACTTTAATTGGAAGACCAGCGGGGAAATAGTTTAATAAAATAGTTTGAATAGAAAAGATTATAAAATTGATTTATTTATAAAAGTTAGGGGAGGTATTCCCCTCACAAAAATCAGGAGGAATTAAAATGAGAATAGTTGATGTAGTATGTTCAGCAGGAAAAACAGGATTCTATTTCGATGATCAAAGAGCTATAAAAAAGGGAGCAGGGCATGATGGTTTTGCTTATGTAGGAGAAACTATGACAGAAGGATTCTCTTCGATAAGACAAGCTGGAGAATCAATATCTGTACAACTTATTTTAGAAGATGGTCAAGTTGCTTTTGGAGATTGTGCAGCAGTACAATATTCAGGTGCGGGAGGAAGAGACCCATTATTCTTAGCTAAAGATTTCATTCCTGTAATTGAAAAAGAGATAGCTCCAAAATTAATAGGAAAAGAGTTAGAAAACTTTAAATGTTTAGCAGAAGAGTTTGATGGAATGTTACTTGATGGAAAAAGATTACATACTGCAATCAGATATGGAATTACTCAAGCTTTATTAGATGCAGTAGCAAAAGCTAGAAAAGTAACTATGGCTGAAGTTATTCAAAAAGACTACAATACAGGTTTAGAAATTTCTAAGAGACCTATATTTACTCAATCAGGAGATAACAGATATGAGAATGCAGATAAAATGATAATAAAATCTGCTGATGTTTTACCTCATGCTTTAATAAATCATGTTGAAACTAAATTAGGAAACAAAGGGGAACTGTTACTTGAGTATGTTGGATGGTTAAGAGATAGAATCATTCATTTAAGAGATACAGAGAATTACGCACCTATTTTACATATAGATGTATATGGAACAATTGGAGCAGCATTTGATTGTGATACTGTAAAAATGGCAGATTACTTACAAACTTTAGTGGATGCAGCAAAACCATTTAAATTAAGAATTGAAGGTCCTATGGACGTAGAGGATAGAGATAAGCAGATTGAAGCTTTAGCAGCATTGACAGCTGAGGTTGATAGAAGAGATATGGGAATAGAGTTAGTTGCTGATGAGTGGTGTAACACTTACGAGGATATCGTAGCTTTCGCAGATGCAAAAGCAGGTCACGTAGTTCAAATAAAAACTCCAGATCTAGGAGGAGTAAATAACATAGCAGAAGCAATTCTTTATTGTAATAAAGTTGGAATCGGATCATATTCAGGTGGAACTTGTAACGAAACTAACAGATCAGCTGAGGTTACTACAAATATAGCTATGGCTTGTGGAGCTCTTCAAGTATTAGCTAAACCAGGAATGGGTGTTGACGAAGGATTTATGATCGTATTCAACGAAATGAGTAGAGTAGAAGCTTTAGTAAACAGAAGAAAGTAATAGACTTTTGATTCTGGAAAAGGTGGGAAAATCCTACCTTTTCCTTTAATTTTATAGAATAGTATAAGAGGTGAAAAAATGACAATAAATAAACCAGCGAAGTGTGGAACATTAGAATCTAACGATATATTTATTATGTTAACTCCATCAGAGAATGGAATTATCATTGAATTAGAAAGTGTTGTAGAAAAACAGTTTGGAAATCATATAAGAAATCTTATAAAAGAGAAACTAAAAGAGATGGGGATTACATCAATATTGGTTAAAGCTCAAGATAAAGGTGCTCTAGATTATACGATAAGAGCTAGAATTGAAGGAGCTGTAAAAAGAGGTTATTAAATTTTCCTTTAAGGTGAGGTGTTAGTGTGAAATTAAGAAGAACAATGTTATTTATGCCTGGAAATAATCCAGGAATGCTTCAGACAGCAGATACATTTGGAGCAGATTCAGTTATATTTGATTTAGAGGATGCTGTGGCTTTAACGGAAAAGGACGCAGCAAGAATATTAGTTACAGAAGCTATGAAAACAATGAGTTATGGAGATACAGAAGTTGTAATAAGAATAAATCCGTTATCATCACCTTTTGCGATGGAGGATATTGACAAAATGGCTAGATTAAAGCCAGATGCAATTCTTTTACCAAAGGCGACTCCAGAGGATATATCTGTATTAGAAAAAGAGTTGGAAAGAATTGAAAAAGAGGAAGGGTTTGAAATAGGAGAGATAAAAGTTCACGCACTAGTTGAAACAGCATATGGTGTAGAAACAGTTTATGAAACTTTGAAAAGTTCGAAAAGGATAGAAGCTGTATTGTTAGGCGGAGAGGATTTAGCAGCAGATTTAGCAGTAAAAAGAACTCGGGATTCAGATGAGTTATTTTATGCTAGAACTAAAATTGTAAATGCATGTAAAGCTTTAAAAATAGATGCTGTAGATACTCCGTTTACAGATACAAATGATTACGAAGGCTTAGAAGCTGATTCTAGAAAAGCTAAGATGTTAGGATTTACAGGTAAATTAGCTATTAACCCAAGACAGATAGATACAATTCATAATGTATACTCTCCAACAAAGCAAGAGATAAATCACGCCCTGAGAGTAATGGCAGCAAAAGAGGAAGCAGAAAAAGATGGGTTAGGAGTATTCTCTTTAGATGGGAAAATGGTTGACCTTCCAATTATAAACAGAGCTATTCAGACTTTAGAGATTGCTGAAATGATTGGTTTAATAGATTAATTTTAAAGGTGAGGTGTTCTAATGAAAAATATTTTAGGAAGAGATATTCCTGAATTTATAGATGGGTATGGAGAGGTAAAGCAGTATGAGGGATACCTTTCAAAAAAAGATGGATTGGTAAAAAAGGATTTTAAATTTAAAACCATAACTAGAGAGGATTCTAAATTATATAGAGATTTAAATGAATTGATGGATAGATTACCTTTGAGAGATGGGATGGTTGTATCTTTTCATCACCACTTGAGAAATGGAGATTTCGTTTTAAATATGGTTATGGAGGAGATTGCTAAAAGAGGTTATAAAGATATAACGATTGCAGCAAGTTCGATTTTTCCATGTCATAAAGGGTTAGTAAAGATGATGGAGGATAAGATTGTAACAGGAATATATGCAGCTTATATTTCTGGACCAGTGGCAGAGGCTATATCAAATGGGAAACTTTCTAAACCTGCAATTATGCATACACATGGTGGAAGAGCAAGAATATTTGAATCAGGAGAGAGAAATATAGATATTGCATTTATGGCAGCACCTACTAGTGATGAATATGGAAATATAAATGGTGTAGATGGAAAATCTGCTTGTGGAGCTTTAGGGTATGCTCATACGGATGCAGAGTTAGCTGATATCGTTGTAGCGATAACTGATAATTTAGTAGAGTTTCCAAATTCAACAATAGAAATAAATCAAACAAATGTTGATTATGTTTTAGTTGTGGATGCTATTGGAGATCCGAAAGGGATTGTTTCAGGAACAACTCAAATAACTAAGAATCCGATAGGATTAAAAGTAGCAGATTTAACGGCTAAATTTATAGAGGAATCTGGATATTTGAAAAATGGTATGAGTTTCCAAACAGGAGCAGGAGGAATATCTTTAGCAGTGGCAGCTCAACTTAAAAATATAATGAAGCAAAAAGAGATTTGTGGAAGTTTTGCTTCAGGAGGAATAACAGGTTATATAGTTGATATGTATAAAGAGGGATTATTTAAGGCGTTGTTTGATGTACAGTGCTTTGATTTAGAGGCTATAAAATCAGCTAAAGAGAATTCAGCGCATATAACTATGTCAGCATCGATGTATGCAAATGCAAACAATAAAGGAGCTGTAGTAAATAAGCTGGATGTTGTTATTTTAGGAGCGACAGAGATTGACACAAACTTTAATGTAAATGTTACAACTGGTTCTAATGGTGTTATAATGGGAGGATCAGGTGGACATTCAGATACAGCTGCTGGATCTAAGCTTTGTATAATAGTATCTCAACTTGTTAACTCGAGATTATCTGTAGTGAAAGATAAGGTTACGACTTTAACAACTCCAGGAGAAACAGTAGATATCCTTGTAACTGAAAGAGGAATTGCAATAAATCCTTTAAGAAAAGATTTAATAGAGAGATTTAAAGAATCGAAGCTTCCAATAAAAACAATTGAAGAGTTAAGAGCAATTGCAAAAGCTATGACAGGACAAGAAAATGATATTGAGTTTGAGGATGAAATTGTAGCAGTTGTAGAGTATAGAGATGGAACTGTTATAGATACAATAAAAAAAATTAAAAATTAAAACTTTTTTAGAAAAAATTTGGTCTAAAAAATATAATAAAGAATAAAAGTGTGAATAAAGTAATATCCCCCCGTTTTAAAAGAACCTCGTTTGAGGTTCTTTTAATTTTTTGTAAAATAATAAATTATAAAGGAAAAAAATGATAGAATAGGAAATAATACTTCAGGAGGATGATACGATGATAAATAATATTAGAAATTACATAAACGAATTGCAGCTAACACATTTTTATAGTCAAATTAAAGGGGCTTTAGAAAACTATAAACGTTCAAATTCAAATCTATGGGCTAATACACTATGTTACTTCACAACTTTATCATTTATTCCATTGTTGGCTATAGCTTTTAGTATAGCTAGATGGTTTGGGATAGATAGCTATTACTTGAGACAATTAACTGAAAGTTCTCCTTTGAATGAGGAAACAGTTAAAGTGATATTGGATATAGCACAAAACTTATTGCAGAGTACAAGAAATGGAGTTATAGCAGGAGTCGGTTTTGTATCTTTGGGATGGGTTATTGTTTCAATGTTTTCAGTTATAGAGAAAGCACTTAATAGTATTTGGGGCATTAAAAAAACTAGAGGTTTTTTTAGAAAAGTTAGTGATTATCTACTGGTATTTTTTATGCTTCCGATAAGTGTAATAGGTGCTAATATTTTAAATAATATAAAGTTAGAATTTTTTTATACAGAACATATATTGAATTTAGTGGCACCCTATTTTGCTTTGTGGATCTTTTTTATATTCTTTTATATGGTTTTACCAAATACAAAAGTAGCGTTAGTTCCAACTATTTGGAGTAGCTTTGTAGTTTCATTTTTTCTAAATCAAAGTAATATGTTATTATTGAAACTACAAATAATAATAGCAACATATAATAAAATATATGGTAGTTTTTCTGTTTTACTGCTATCGTTAATTTGGCTTAAAGTTGTTTGGTTTTTAATATTGATTGGAGCTCATTTTTCATATATTTTACAAAATAGAGAAAACTTGGGGAAGATAGAGGATATAAAAAAAATTAATTTCAAATCAAAGTATTTAGTTACAAAAAAAGTTTTATTATTTTTAGTAAAAAACTACTTAGATAATAAAAAAGCTGTCACTGCCCTTGAAATTTCTGAAGAATTAAAAATACCTTTAGAATTAAGTAAAAATATACTAGAAGAGCTTAGAAAGTTAGAATATGTTTCGATTATAGAGAGTGATAGTGTAGAAGAAAAAAGGTACAAATTAACAATGTGTGTAGAAATAATAACTTTTAAAAAATTGTATGAAGATTTAGAAATGGTTGGAGAAAATTTAGACATTGAAGTAGTATCTTTTGATGAAAATATAAAAGTAATAGATTATTTTAAAAATATTTGATTGACAAAGTTTTTAAAATATAATATATTTTACTTACATAAAGTATGTAGGAGGATTTTCATGAGAGATAAAATACAAGAAATACTTGCAAATGATGTGAAAGCATCTTTAAGTAAAGTGGCAAAAGAGTTAGAGATGCCATTAATAGAAGTTTTAAGACAAGCTCCAACAGTAAAAAAATATGACGTAGCTAAAATAGATGATCTATTTGCAGTTTTAAGAAGTTGGGAAAGAGTATTTTTAATAGTTATAACACCAGCATTTGTAATTGAGATTCAAGATAAGTTTGCTGAAGGATTCTATGCCCATGGATATTTCAACTTCCATGATAAAAACTCTTCAATTGGAGGACACTTAAGTGTTGATAAGATAAAAGAGATTTTCTTAGTAAAAGATGTTATGTTCGGAAGAGAAAGCTATTCAATTAGATTCTATGGAGAAGACGAAAAAGAAATCTTCGGAATCTATGTTCCTAGAGATGAGAAAAAAGAATTAATTCAAGAATGTGTTGATAGTTTTAAGAGTTTATAAAAATGAGAAAAGGAAGAGAAATTTAAATCTCTTCCTTTTATTTTTATATAGTTATTTTATTGAATTCATTATAGATAGTGCAAATTCTTTTGCTTTGTTTAAATCAGATTCATCTGGATGAGATTTAGCAGCGTCCCATCTTTTTGTTCTTTCTTCACTTGGAGCCATTTTGTGGTCTGAAGGTAGTGTTGAAAACCAAGCTATAAGCTTAGGATCAATAGCACCTTGACAGAAATATCCACCGTGAATATTGTTGTTATTATCTTTTAATAATGTTTCAATATTAGTTATACAATCTTTTGCATGGTCAGAATCAGGATAAGCACCTAAGGTAAAGAAGTAAGCTACATTTTTATCGAATATTTGCTTAGCTAAAGTTAAAGCTGTTTGATCGAAAGTAGCTCTATCAATCCATCCTCCAACAAAGATTAAATCGTAGTCTAAATTAACAATTTCTGAAATTGGTAGAAGACTAGCTTGTGGAATATTTTCATGAATAGCTTTCGCTACTTTTTCAGTATTTCCAGTTTTTGATGAGTACGTAATAAGTATTTTCATAAAATTTAAATCCTCCTATTATTTTTGATTAAATTTGAATTCTTTGTAAAAATAAAGTTTAATAGCTTTTCCATTTAACATAACAGGAGTAAGCTTCCATCTTTTTAAAGTTTTTTCAACTTCACTTTGGAAACCTAAACTATCTTTGTCACTATAGAATTTAACCTCTTCAATTTCACCTTTTAAACCAACAAGGAATCTTACTTTTATAGAAACCTCTTTGTTGTAACTTATTCTCTTAGCAGCTAATGGGTAATCAGGATCAGGTTGAGATATAAATGAATATGTAAGTCCTTGAACACCTTGATTTCTAGCAGCAAAAACACCTTGAGATAGTTCGATTAAGTCACTACTATTGTTGCTTGGAGCAGTAGATTGTTGAGACTCAGGTTTTTTTGTTGGTTTTTTATCTTCTGTAACCTCTTTTTTAGGAAGTTTTTTCTCGGGTGTTTTTTTTGGTTTTTCAACTTTTTTTTCAGGTTCCTTTTTGATTACCTCAAGTTTTTTCTCTTCAACTTTTGGCTCAGGAATAGGCTCTGGGATAACAGCCTTTTCTTCGATGACCTCTTCAACAGAAGCTTCGTTTTGAACAGGTTCAGACGGTTGGAAAGAGTTGAAATTTACGGATATCGAAGGAGTGCTAAAATCATTTCCGACATTGTCAATTTCATATTTTTTATTGGTATCTAGAGAAAAACCAAAAATAAAGATAAATATATGTAAAGCTATAGAAAAAATAACAAATTTCATAATTCCTCCAAAATACAAGTAATAATTTCGTAATAATTATAACAAAAAATATTTTAATTATCAAATTATTTATTAAAAAATACTTTGTTTAAAAAATATATTGACTATTTGGTACAAAGTTAATATAATAACTTTGAATGTCAAAATATTAAAATTCAGGAGGGAAATAGATGATAGAGATGATTAAAGCTGGAGGACCACTTATGGGAGTGATTATTTTTCTTTCAGTAGCGGGATTAACAGTAATATTAGAAAGAGGTTACTATTTCTTTAAAAATGAAAAAGACAACGGAGAGTTACTATTAAATCATTTAGAAAAATTTATAAAAAATAATGAAAAAGAGAGAGCAATAAAAGCGTGTGATTCTTTTAAAAATACATCAGCAAAAGTTATGAAAACAATTTTAATAGAGTATAACGGTGGAAAAATGAATTGTTGTACTTATGATTATTTAGAAGAGAAAGCAAGAGAGTGTGCACTAAGAGAGATGCCAAAATTAGAAAGACACATGTGGATATTAGCACTAGCAGCTAACGTTACACCTCTAGCTGGATTATTAGGAACAGTTACAGGAATGATAGGTGCATTTACAGCGATGTCAAAGCATGGAGCTGGAGATCCAACAGTTTTAGCATTTGGAATATCTCAAGCACTTATTACAACAGCATCAGGTCTTATAGTTGCTATTCCAGCACTTATATTCTATAACTTCTATCAAAAGAAGATTGAAAAAGCTATGCTTGATATGGAAAAAAATGTAGTGGAGTTTATAAATATATTAAGAAAAATGTAGGAGAGTAGTAATGTTAAAATCAAAAGGATTTTTGAACTATCAAAGAAAGCAATTAACACCTGATTTAACACCTTTAATTGATGTGGTTTTCTTACTACTAATATTTTTTATGGTAGCAACAACATTTGATGATATGAAAGGTATGAAGATTGATTTGCCAAAATCTGAAGTTGCTGAAATAGTAGAAGCAACAGATAAGGTATCGGTTTTAGTGACGGTTGATGGTCAATTAAAATTAAAAATAGATAGAAGAAATGATAGTTCGATGATAGATATCACAAAAGAGGAGTTATTAGAAAAGATTAAAGAAACAATTTCAACGATGGAAAATAAAAGAGTTGCGATATTAGCTGATAGAGGGATTGATTATGGTGATGTTGTAGATATAATGTCAGATATAAAATTAGCAGGAGCAGCAGCAATAGATATAGAGACTAAAGGGAAGTGATTAAATAATGCGTTTTGAAACAAGACATAAAAGCCACCATAATTCATCAGGATTAATAGGGAAATATTATCCACAAAGAAGAATTACAGAACAGGATTTCTTAAACAAATTGTCAGAGGAACCAAAGGATGTACCAAGAGCAATATATGTACATACACCATACTGTGATAAAATCTGTTCGTTCTGCAACTTAAATAGAGAGCAACTTAGTGGAAGTTTAGACTCTTATGCTGATTACCTAGTTGGAGAATTTGATAAATATGGACAATATAGATACTTTAAAGAAAAAGGTGTCGATGTAATATACTTCGGTGGAGGAACACCAACTGTTTATAAAAATGATCAGTTAGAAAGAATACTTCAAAGTGTAAATAGAAATATAATCTTTGCAGAGGGATATGAGTTTACATTAGAAACAACACTACATAACTTAAATCCAGAAAAAATAGAGTTGATGAACAAATATGGAGTAAATAGGTTATCTGTAGGAATTCAAAGTTTCTCAGACGAAGGAAGAAAGTTCTACAATAGAACTTATACTAAAGCTGAAGTGAAAGAGAGATTGTTAGATTTAAAATCAAAGTTTAACGGTGAAGTTTGTATAGATATTATCTATAATCATCCAACTCAAACAGTAGAAGATGCAAGAGAGGATGCAAGAGTTATAAAAGAGTTAGATTTAGGAAGTTCGAGCTTCTACTCGTTAATGGTTCATGAAGGTTCAACACTATCTCACGACATAAAAGATGAGAAGGTAAAACTACAAGATGATTTAAAAAGAGAGAGAGAGTTACATGACGCTTTCGTAAAAGAGTTAACAACAGATAGCGATTACTATGTTTTAGAGTTAACTAAGATAGCTAAAGCAGGAAGAGATAACTATAAATATATAAAAACAAGAACATTTGGAGGAGATACGTTCCCAATCGGTGTAGGTGCTGGTGGAAATGTTGATAATATATCTGTATTTAGAATGAAAAAAGAGATGGGAATGTTTGTTGAGAAAAGTGAGTATCAACAAAGATTAGATAGATTTAATGGATTATTCCAGTTCCCAACAGTTGAAAAAGATGTAGTGAATGAGATTTTAAACTTTACAGAGCAAAAAGTATTTGAAGAGGTAATGTCTGAATTAAAGGCTGATGGGTTTGTAACAGAAAATGAAACACATTACTATTTAACGAGTGACGGTCTATTTTGGGGTAACAATATATCTAGAGAGGTTTTAACTACTGTAGTTGAAAAAACTTTAGAGGTAATAAAAAAGTAAAGTTTAGAGAGGGATTAAATTATGAACAAGAAGATAGCAGTGTTAAGTTTATTAGTAACAGCTTTGAGTTATTCTAATGATGACTTTTTCTATGAGGAAGCTAATAAAGGAGTTAAATTAAATGAAAGTGTTATTTCAACAACAGGGTTTGAAACAGCACAAAGAAATGTAACGAATACAGTTACAGTTATAACAGCAAAAGATATTGAAGAGAAAAATTATCAATCAGTATCAGATGCTTTAAGAGATGTACCGAGTGTAAATATAATTGGAGATCCAAAAGATCCGATTATAGATATGAGAGGGCAAGGAACAAAGGCAGCAGAGAATGTACAAGTTTTAATTGATGGAATTTCAACAGGATCATTAGATTCAAGTCATGGAAGAATGCCTATAAATACAGTTCCAGTTGAAAATATAGAAAAGATAGAAGTGATTCCAGGTGGAGGAGCGATACTTTATGGAAGTGGAACTAGAGGAGGAGTAATTAATATAATTACTAAATCTGGTGCAGGATATAAAGGTGGATCTGTCTCTAGTGAATTTACTAGTTTTGGAACTAAAAAAGGTGATGTATCATTCGGAACTACTGTAGGAGATTTTGGAGTAGGAATTAACTATACAAAAAATGATTACAAAGGTTTCAGAGATGGAGATGAATCAGATTCAGAATTCTTCGAAGGAAGTTTAAAGTATAAAATTGATGAAAATCAAAATATCACTTTAAAATATTCAAGATATGATGAAAATGCAACATCACCAGAAAGATTGACAAAAGAGCAGTTATCAGACCCAACACAGTCAGGGCTTACAAGTTCAAAAGATTTAGCAATGCTTGATGTGGTTAAAGATGAATTTAACTTGAAATATGAAAATAAAATAAATGACAATTTAAAGTTAGATATATTATCGTTCTATCAAGAATCAGATATTGAAACTGTAGGAACTAAGGGAAGCGGAAGAATAGAATTAGAAGATAAAAAAGTTGGATTCAAACCGAAGCTTCAATTAAAATATGGAGAAAATAATGAGATTGTATTTGGATACGATTTTATATCTCAAGAGATGAATAGGGTTACAGGTTCTAGTACAAACTATAATCTAAGTGATTTTACTAAAATGACAAACAGTGGGTTTGTTTTAAATAGAAATAGATTTGGAAAGATTGAATTCACTCAAGGATTCAGATACGAACGTGCTGATTACGATTTAAAAAGAAAAGATAACACTAGAAATCTAGATGAAAAAATAACAAAAGAAAATTATGCAGCAGAAGCGACAGTGAATTATCTGTATTCAGATACGGGAAATGTATATGCAAAGATAGAAAGAGGATTTAGATCACCTCTTCCACCAGAGATGGCTAATACACAGGATTATTCATTAAGTAAAGCAGATTCAGAAACATATTTAACTTATGAGTTAGGTGCAAAAGACTATATCTTAGGAAGTTATGTAAATGGAGCAGTATACTACACAGAAACAGATAATGAGATAGCAAGAGTAGCTATTCCGGGGACATTCTATTTCGATTACTATAATATAGGAAAAACTAAAAGATATGGAGCTGAGTTATCAGCAGAGCAATACTTTGGAAAATTAACTGTTAGAGAAAGTTATGCTCTTATAAAAACAGAGATATTAGAATCAGCAAATTCTAAGTTAGAAGGAAAAGAGATAAGCGATGTACCTACGAATAAGTTATCATTAGGATTATCTTATGAGGTAACACCAAAGTTTACAGTTTTAACAGAGACTGTTTATACATCAGCTTACTACATAAATGATGAAAATACTGGAGGAAAGCAAAACGAGAATGTTGTTACAAATGTGACGTTTAACTATAATCCAACAGAAACATTAAAACTATACACAGGAGTAAGAAACCTGTTTAATGAGAAATACTATAACTCTATAAAATCAGATGGAAAATATTTTGATCCAGCAGCAGAAAGAAGTTTCTATGCAGGATTTAAATACAACTTCTAAAAACAGGGAGAATTAATATGAAGAAACATGTGTCATTAATATTAATTCTGGGAATAATACTGACAGGAACACTTTCTATTGGCTTAGGAAGTGTTTCTGTGCCATTGGAGCAACTATTTTCAATGTCAACTGCCCCAGATTATATAAAAACAATAATTTACGAAATAAGATTACCAAGGATAATTATGGCGCTATTAATAGGGATGATGTTATCATCGAGTGGTGTTGTAGTTCAAGCTGTATTTCAAAATCCATTAGCTGACCCTTACATAATAGGAATAGCAGCGAGTGCGACATTTGGAGCAGTAATAGCTTACGTATTCCAATTACCAGATATATTTTACGGAGTACTAGCATTTTTATCATGCTTAATAAGTACTTTCGTAATATTTAAGCTTTCAAATAGAAATGGAAAAGTTGATATAACAACGTTATTGATAGTAGGAATAGCTGTATCATCATTTATAGGTGCATTTACATCGTTTGCTATGTATCTTATAGGTGAGGAATCATTTAAAATTACTATGTGGTTAATGGGGTATTTAGGAGGAGCGACGTGGACAAAGGTAGCACTTTTATTTGTACCATTAGTATTTTCTCTAATCTTCTTCTATCTACAAAGAAATCAGTTAGATGCTCTGCTATCAGGAGATGAAGAAGCAAACTCTCTAGGAGTTGATGTTCATACGTTAAAAGCAAAAGTTTTAACTGTTTCAGCGTTAGTAGTAGCCTTTTCAGTAGCGTTTTCAGGAATGATAGGATTTGTAGGTTTAATTATACCTCATTCAATAAGAATGTTAGTGGGACCTTCAAACTCAAAATTAATTCCAAACTCAGCTTTAGCAGGAGGATTCTTCTTACTAATCTGTGATACTATTGGAAGACTTTTATTAGCACCAGTTGAGATACCAATAGGTGTTGTTACAGCGTTCTTTGGAGCACCATTCTTTTTATATCTAGCATTTAAATCTAAAGGAGGAAGATAAGATGGGTATTAAAGTTGAAAATCTATCTTTTTCTTATGGAGATAGAGCTATTTTAAAGAATTTAAAAGTTCAAATAAAAAAAGGAAAGATGACAGGAATATTAGGACCAAATGGATGTGGAAAGTCCACTTTTCTAAAAAATATACTTGGTTATTTAACTCCAAATAGTGGAGAGATTATTTTCAATGGAAAAGATACAGTTGGGTTATCTAAAAAAGATAAAGCTAAACTTGTATCATTAGTTCCACAAAAATCAAATTTAATGACAAATATGTCTGTGAAAGATTTTGTTTTAATGGGGAGATTACCTCATTTAAAATCGAGCTGGGCAGGATATACATTTGATGATAAAAAAAAGGTAGAGGATAATCTAAATTTTTTAGGACTATATAAGTTCAGTGAAAGAGTAGCAGTAAGTTTATCTGGAGGAGAGTTTCAAAGAGTATTACTAGCAAGAGCGTTAACTCAAGAGCCAGAAATACTACTTTTAGATGAACCAACTTCGGCACTTGATTTAAATCACGCTGTAGAACTACTAAATAAAGTTAAGAATTTATCTTTAGAAAAATCACTGACAAGTGTTGCAGTTCTTCATGATCTTAATTTAGCGGCAATGTTTTGTGATGAGTTAATAATGATGAAAGATGGAGAGATTAAATTCCAGGGAACACCATTAGAAGTTTTGACAGAGGAAAATTTACAAGCAGTTTATAATCTAAAATCAAAGGTTATAAAAGATGAAAATGGGATACCATATATTATTCCATTAGTATAAGGAGAGATTATGAAAAAATTAGCAATTTTAGCATTTACAGTTTTGATGAGTAATTTTGCCTTTGCTTTAAAGTTAGAGAATGGATTTATTGTAGATTCTAGAGGTAATAAAGTAGAGGAAAAAGAATATAAAAAAGTTTTAATATTAGACCCAGCAGCGGTTGAATCATTTTATTTAATTGAAGGAGAAAAAAGTATTGTAGCTATAGCAGATACAGCAAAAAATCCTATATGGCCACAAGAGAAAACAAAAGATCTCCCAAAAGCTGGAACTATAATGAAGCCATCGATAGAGCAGGTTCTAAGTTTTACTCCAGATCTTGTAATATTAAATACAATGTCTGAAGCATTTGGAGAGAGCTTAAAAGCTAGAAAATTAAAATTTATAATAAATGAAGCAAATTCTTTTGATCAAATTTTAGAAAATTTAGAGGTGTATGGAGTAATAACTGGTCAAAGAGAAAAATCGGAAAAGTTAGTACAGGATTATAAAGCTAAGCTAGATGGTATAAAGAAAAAGATAGAAGAAAAGCCATTGAATATTAAAGGAGCATTTCTATTCTCGACATCTCCAATGATGGTATTTACTCCAAACTCTTTACCGGGTCAGATATTTGATACGCTAGGTATTGAGAATATAGCAAAAGGTTTACCAGGAGGAAGACCGATACTTTCACCAGAATATTTATTAGCTCAAAATCCAGATTTATTAGTTGGATCAATGGCAATAAAAAATAAAAATGATATTTTAAATAGTAATCCAGTTGTAAAACAAACTAAAGCAGGGCAAAAAGGTAATATGATGATAATTGATTCAGATAAAATACTGAGAGGAACTCCGAGAGTTATAGATGCTCTAGAAGAGTTATATCAGGAGTTATCAAATGTTAAATAGTGTTTTAAGATACTATCTAAAAGAAAAAAAACTGCTAACTTATTTTTTAGTTAGCAGTTTTTTTGTAACTGGTTTGGATTTGTATGGCCCGATAGTAGTTCAAAACCTAATAGATAGATCAATACCGAATAAAAACGTTAAAGAGTTCTTCATGTTCTCAGCAGCCCTGCTAGGAATATATGTGATTAGGTTAGTGTTGTCTGTTTACTCTAGTTCGAGAGGACAGTTGATGGGAAATAGAATAAAGTTTCTGATGAGAGAGGATTTATTTAAGAAAATTCTAAGTCAACCAGACACATATTTTATGAAAAATCAAAGTGGAGATATAATATCAAGAGTGACAAGTGATTTAGAAAATGTTTCAGCTCTTTTATATAGAGGATTAGAAGATTTTCTATTTTCTATATTATCAATAATTGGTGCAGTTGTTCTTATGGCAAATTTCAATTTGAAATTGACCCTATTAACGATGATACCTCTTCCTTTAGCTGTTTATTTTACAATTTATCAAAATAAAAAGTTAAAGGTAGGTTATGGTTTAGTAAGAGAGAGATTTTCAGGTCTTACTTCAAAAATTCATGATTCTTTAAAAACTGTATTTTTTATAAAAGATAATGTTTTAGAAGATGATGTCTTAGAAAAGTTCTCAGAAAGAAATAAAGAACTTTTAGATGTAGAAAAAACAAATATATTTAATACATCCGCTCTTATGTCAGGAGTAAATTTCTATAATCAACTTACTCAATTGATAGTGATATTTATAGGTGGATATATGCATATAAATGATGAAATAAGTCTAGGAGTTATCGTAGGTTTCATATTACTGACAAATAGATTTAGGATATATCTACTAAGATTGATGGGATTGATAGATGTTTTCCAAAGAGGAGCAACAGGAATTGGGAGATTTTTAGATATTATGAATATTCCAGATGAAAAAAATGGAGATATTCAGATGAGTGATGAGATAAAAAAAATAGAGGTTAAAAATTTAAGTTTCTCTTTTGGTAATCAAGATGTAATAAAAAACCTATCTTTAGTTATTAAAAAAGGCGAGAAAGTTGCTTTTGTAGGAGAGAGTGGGGTTGGAAAAACAACAATTTTCTCACTTTTAAAAAGAACATTTTTACCTGAAGAAAATAGAATATTAATAAACAATAACTGTATAACTGATTTGGAAAGAGAGAGTCTACTTAATAAGATAGCAGTTGTTGATCAAAGAGATAGTTTGATGAATGAAACAATTTTAGATAATATAAAAGTTGTGAAAAAAGATGCTACTGATGAGGAGATAATGAAAGCCCTAGAATTGGCTCAATTGAAAGAGTTTGTAGAGGCTCTTGAGCACAAAGAGAATACTAAGTTAGGTCAAGGTGGAGTTAATTTAAGTTCAGGTCAAAAGCAAAGATTAGCAATGGCAAGGCTCTTTTTAAAGAATCCAGAGATTATAATGTTAGATGAGGGAACGTCAGCATTAGATAATATCCTAGAGAAAAAAATCATGAATAATATTTTAGAAAAGTTTAACGACAAAATAATAATCTCGATTGCTCATAGATTAAATACGATAAAAGAGTTTGATAAAATTGTTGTTTTAGGTAAAGAGGGTATCAAAGAGATGGGAGATTATAAAACTTTAATGGAAAAAGAGGGTGAGTTCTTTAGAATGTATAAAGCTGGAAATTTATAATCATACAAAAAAAGTGTAATTAATTCTTGACAAAGTTTGTAAAAAAATATACTATATGAGTATATAATAATTTGAAATACAAACTTAAAGGAGATTGAATAGTTATGATGAAGATGGCAATGGCAATGAATTTAAATAAAGATGAATTAAGAAAAGAGATAGATGAGTTTGAAGGAAGTTTTAAATCAGTAGTTTTAGGAACAGTTTCTAAAAATGGAGAGATAGATGTTACTTATGCTCCTTATGTAAAATATGAAGATGCAGGATATATATTTATCAGTGAAATAGGAGATCATTATGATAACCTAGTAGAGAACACTCAAAAGTTTGAGATTATGTTCTTACAAGATGAAAAAGAAGCTGCATCAGTATTAGTAAGAAAGAGATTAAGATACAATGTTACAGCTGAATTCCAACCAAGAGATGAGAGATTTGAAACTATTTTAGATATTTTCGAAGAGAGAATGGGACATGGAGTTAAGGTAGTACGTAAAATGGAAGATTTCCATTTAGTAAAATTAAATGTAATTGATGGAAGATTTGTTAAAGGATTTGGTCAAGCATTTAATTTAAAAGGTGATGATATCATTCATATGACTGGAGATAAAAAAACTCATAGATAAAAAAAGGATTATTGTGACTCTATAAAGTTACAATAATCCTTTTTTTTTAAAACTTATCAATATGAATTTTAGAAAAGTCCATATCATTTTCATTTCGAGGTATTTTTTCTTCGTTTGGGTATCCTAGTGAAATAATTGAAACTATTTTGAAATGAGATGGTATTGATAATAAATTTTTTATATAAATTTCAGAATCGATTCCATCACTAGTTTTTCTATCTTTTACATTTATCCAGCAACTACCTAAGCCAAGTTGAAAAGCTTTTAGTTGAATTGTGAATGATGCAATAGAGGAGTCCTCGTTCCAAGTGTTTGATATCTCAGGATTTCCCAGAACAATAATTGCTGTGTCAGCTTCACTTAACATAGCTGAACCAACTTTTTTGGAAAAAGATAATTTATTTAAAATATCTTTATTTTGAGTTAGAATTAATTCAAATGGTTTTAAGTTTCTTCCAGAAGGTGAGGCTAAAGTAGTTTTTAAAATTTCATCTAATTTTTCTTTTTCAATATTTTGTGTAGTGTATTTTCTAATAGTTCTTCTTGATAAAAAATCCATATGTATCCTCCTGATATTATTTTATTTTTTATCTTATCACATAAAATAAAATAATAAAAAGGAAAAAAATAAAATAATAGAATAATATCTAGGAATACAAATAAGGAGGTAACTTAATAAAATGGTAAAATCGATTAGAGGATCTAAAACTGAACAAAATTTATTAAAGGCTTTTGCAGGGGAATCACAAGCAAGACAAAGATATACAATGTTTGCAGAAAAAGCTAAGAGTGAAGGTTATGAGCAGATAGCTGCATTATTTGAAGAAACAGCTTTAAATGAACAATATCATGCTAGAAGATTTTTCTCATTTTTAGAGGGAGGTCCTGTTGAGATAACAGCAACATATCCAGCTGGAATTGTTGGAACAACTATGGAGAACTTAGAAGAGGCTGCAGAAGGTGAATATGAAGAGTGGGCAGAGCTTTATCCTGGATTTGCTGAGGTGGCGATTGAAGAGGGGTATCCACAGGTAGCAGCGGCGTTTAAAGCGATAGTTGAAGTAGAAAAGCTACATGAAAAAAGATATCGTAAACTTCTTGATAATTTAGGTAGAGAGTTAGTGTTTAAAAAAGATGAAGATGTGAGATGGAAATGTAGAAAATGTGGTTATGTTCATTCAGGAAAAGAAGCTCCTAAGGTGTGCCCATCATGTTTAGAAAAACAGAAAGAGTTTGAAATGGAGTGTGTAAACTATTAAAATTGATTTAGAGAGGATTATATCCTCTCTATTTTTTCATTTCAAATTAAATTTGAAATAGTGTAAAATAATTAAAAAACAAAAATGGGGGGAGATTCATGATAGGAGAAAGTTTAGCACTTTTAGCAGCGTTTGGATGGGTGGGAAGTTCTATCTTTTTAGAGAAAGCAAGCAAAGAAGCAGGAAGTTTAGCTGTAAATTTAATTAGATTAGTTTTAGCAATGGTATTTTTAGGCATGATAACACAAATGAATAGAGGAATGTTACTACCTCTAGATGTTTCTAAAGAGTCTTTAAAATATCTATCTGTATCAGGATTATTTGGATTATTTTTAGGAGATTTCTTTTTATTTAAAGCTTATTTGAAAATAGGTCCTCGAATTACACTGCTTGTAATGACGTTTAGTCCTATAGCAGTATCAATATTAAGTTTTTTTATTTTAAAAGAGAAAATAGAGCTATTAAAAATAGTAGGAATGCTATTGACAATAAGTGGAATTGCAATGGTTATTTTAAAGAAGAAAAGTGATGAGAGCTTTTCAAAATTAGGGTTTGTATATGCTGTATTAGCTATGTTAGGAGAGAGTTTTGGAATTGTTTTCACTCGAATGGGTTCTATAGATTATGATTCTTTTGCAACAATACAAGTCAGAACAATTCCAGCTATATTAGCTTTTATTTTGTATATAACGTATCGTAAAGAGTGGGACGACATAAAGGATGGAGCAGTGAATAAAAAAGCGATGTTATATATATCATTAGGGACAATTATAGCAACAATGGGTGTAACATCTTTAGTCGAAGCGATGAAGCATGCACATGTTGGAATTGTGAGTACATTAGCTGCAACAAGTCCGATATTAATAATACCAATATCAATAGTTTGTTTTAAAGAAAAGATATCTGCTTTAGAAGTAGTCGGTGCAATGGTTTCTTTTGTTGGGATAACAACATTTTTCATACTATAAAACTTGATTTTTTATAATAAAAACAATATAATTATTTTTAATAAAATAAAAAAGGAAGGGATAAAAAATAGAGATACAGGTCTTGGTGGAAAATAAAAGTTCAAATAAAGAGTTAGCAAAGGAGCATGGCCTCTCTTTGTATATAGAAACGAAAGGTTTGAAAATATTATTCGATGTTGGAGAGAGTAAAAAGTTTTGGAAAAATGCTGAAAAATTAGGATTGAATTTAGAAGAGGTGAATTATCTGATTTTATCTCATGGTCATAAAGATCATGGAGGGGGACTTTCATATTTTCTAAAGAGGAATAAAAAAGCAAAGATTTATTGTAGTGAATATTATTTTGAAAAGCATTATAAGAAAATTTTTGGAGCGTATATAGATATAGGAATTCCTTATGAATATCTAGATGTTGAAAGATTTAATTTTGTGGAGGATACCTTAGAAATTGAAAATTTAAAGTTATTTCATTGTTTTGATAGGGAAAGTTATAATCCATTGAATGAAAGTCTTTATATAAAAAATGATAATGGTGAGTATATAAAAGATAATTTTAAGCACGAATTAAATCTAATAGTCGAAGAGGAAAACATTAAAGCTTTATTTATCGGATGTGCTCATAAAGGTGTGAGTAATATTTTAGATGAGTGTGAAGCTCGTGGTGATAGAGTAAATACAATAGTAGGAGGGTTTCACCTTTCAAGTAGAACAAGTTTAAATAAAAATGAAAAATATATAGATGAAACGATAGAGTATTTGAGTAAAAGTAAAGTTGAAAAGTTATATCCTTGTCATTGTACTGGAGAGTATGGTATGAAGCGAATGAAAGAGAAAAGTGGAATTTATATATTGGATATTCAAGTGGGAAGTAAAATAAATTTATAGTTAAAATAGGGAGAGAACGTTGAAGTATAAAAAATTAAATGAAAAATTTCCAGAATTTATAAAAAATTTAGATAGGTTGGTAAAAATTCCTAGTTTTTTACAAGAGGATGAAAGTGGTTATCCATTTGGAAAAGAGATACAAAATGTATTAGAAGAAACTTTAAAAATTTGTAAAGAGTTAGGATTCAAAACTTTTATTGATCCAGAAGGGTATTATGGGTATGCTGAAATTGGAGTTGGAGAAAAATTAGTAGGTGTTTTAGGACATCTAGATGTAGTTCCACCAGGAGATTTAAAAAAGTGGAAAAATCCACCTTTTGAGCCTAAAGTTGAAGATGGAAAATATTTTGGAAGAGGATCTCAAGATGATAAAGGTCCTACATTGGCTGCTATATATGCCCTAAAAATTTTATTAGAAACTGGATTTGAATTAGATTACAGAGTAAGATTTATATTTGGAACAGATGAGGAAAATCTTTGGAGAGATATGCCTAAATATGTTGAGAAAGAGGAGATGCCTACTGTAGGATTTACACCAGATTCTAAATTTCCATTGATATATGCAGAAAAGGGGCTGTTACAGTGTAAGCTTATTTCTGAAAATGAAAGTGGAATGATATTTAAAGGTGGAGATGCATTTAACTCAGTTCCTTCAACGATTACAGTTCAAAAATCAAAGGGGCTTATAGAGGCATTAGAAAAATTAAATTATGAGTATTTAGAAAAAAATGGATGTGTTGAAATAATTGGAAAAAGTGTTCATGCTCAAGTAGCTGAAACAGGTGTAAATGCAATTAATAGATATATGCACGCTTTGAATGAGTGTGGACAAAATACAAAATCTGGTAAATTTATAGTGGAAAATATTATTGGTTATAATTTTGCAGAGCCTATTTTTGGAGAGGTGAAGGATGAACATTCTGGAGAATTAAAATTTAATATTGGTAAAATTGAATTTACAGAAAAAGAAGAGATTTTATGTATTGATATGAGAATACCGGTGACATATAGTGTGGAAAATATAATAGAAACAATAACAAAAAAGGCTTCTGAGTATGGATTTAGATATAAACCACACGACTATTTAAAATCTATCTATACACCTTTGGATTCACCTTTAGTAAAAACATTGATGTCAGCTTATCAAGAGATAACAGAAGATGTAATTTCTCAACCAATAGCTGGAGGGGGAGCTACGTATGCAAGAGCAATAAATAACTGTGTAGCGTTTGGTGCAGTTTTACCAAACAGCCCAAAAACAGAGCATCAGCCGAATGAGTACATAGTGTTAGATGACATAAAATTAGCTATGAAAATATATATGAGAGCATTTGAAAAATTTAAAGACTATAGATAAAAATATTAAAATTAACGGGGATAAAAAAACATCCTCGTTTTATTTTGATTAAAAAAATATGAATTACAGGTCATAATTTAATCGTAAAAACAATTGACTTACGAATACTAAAAAGGTATACTTTGGTTGAATATATATCAAATAAAATGGATTTTAGGAGGCAAATTATGAGTAAAATAGTAGTAGTAGGAGCAAATCACGCTGGAACAGCAGCAATTAACACAATTTTATCTAACTACCCAGGTCAAGAGGTAGTAGTATTTGATAAAAACTCAAACATTAGCTTTTTAGGATGTGGAATGGCTTTATGGATAGGAAAACAAATTTCAGGACCTGAAGGATTATTCTACTCTTCACAAGAAAAGTTAGAGTGTAATGGTGCTAAAGTTCATATGGAAACAGAGATAAAAAGAGTAGATTTTGACAATAAAGTTGTTTATGGAATGGATAAAAATGGAAATGAGATAGCAGAATCTTATGATAAGTTAATATTATCAACAGGATCATTACCAATAGATTTACCAATTCCAGGAAAAGATTTAGAAAATGTTCAATTTGTAAAATTATATCAACATGCTGAAGATGTAATAAAAAAATTAGAAAATAAAGAGTTAAAAAATATAGTAGTAGTTGGAGCAGGATATATTGGTGTTGAGTTAGCAGAGGCGTTCCAAAGATGTGGAAAGAATGTAGAGTTAGTTGATTTAAGTGACAGTTGCTTATCAGGTTACTATGATTCTGAATTCAGAGAGATGATGAAAGAAAATATGGTAAAAAATGGAGTTAACGTAAACTTTGGAGAGAAAGTATTAGAACTTAAAGGAAACGGAAAAGTTGAAGAAGTTGTAACAGATAAGAAAACTTACAAAGCTGATATGGTCATTTTAGCTGTTGGTTTTGTACCAAATAATATCTTAGGAAAAGAAAATTTAGAGTTATTTAGAAATGGAGCTTACAGAGTAGATTTAACTCAAAAGTCAAGTTTAGAAGATGTTTATGCAATTGGAGATTGTGCTACAGTTTACGATAACTCAATCGAAGATACAAACTACATAGCTTTAGCAACAAATGCAGTTCGTTCAGGTATCGTTGCAGCTCATAACGTGTGTGGAACTAAATTAGAGAGTATTGGAGTTCAAGGTTCAAATGGAATCTCAATATATGGATTAAATATGGTTTCAACGGGATTAACTTTAGAGAAAGCAAAAGCTTTAGGATATGATGCAATTGCAACTGAGTTCGCGGATCTACAAAAACCTGGATTTATCGAACATGATAATGATACTGTATTCTTAAAAATAGTTTATGATAAAAATACAAGAAGAGTTTTAGGAGCTCAAATGGCTTCGAGACAAGATATCTCAATGGGAATTCATATGTTCTCACTTGCTATTCAAGAGAAAGTGACTATAGATAAGATTAAACTATTAGATATATTCTTCTTACCTCACTTTAACCAACCATATAACTACATTACAATGGCTGCATTAAGTGCAAAATAATTATTAAAAAAGTTAGTTAGAAAAGTAACATAGAATTCTTGACATGTTCCTTCATATATTAGATAATATAAGAAGTATCGAAATAGGAGGAACAAAATGAGAAACAAGAAAACAATAGCTATGTTATTACTGACAACATCTCTTCTAGGGGCTTGTAGTACTGCAGATAAAAAAACTAGTGGAACTGTAAAAGGTGCAGCAGCAGGAGCACTAATAGGTCAATTAGTAGGAAAAGATACAAAGGGAACACTTATAGGTGCTGGAATAGGAGCGTTAGCAGGACTTGGTTGGGGAGCGTATAAAGATGCTCAGTACAAAGAGTTTATGAATGCGTTAAATAGTACAAATATAACTGTGACAAATAACAAGGATAATATAAACTTAAGATTACCTGGAGAATCATCTTTTAAAAGTGGAAGTTCAATTTTAAATGGTGGGTTCTATGCACCTTTAAATTCGATAGCTGATATTATGAATAGATATCCTGAGACGAAGATTCAAGTTTCAGGATATACAGATAACACAGGAAATCCAAACTCAAATTTAAATCTTTCATTACAAAGAGCTCAAAGTGTAGCTAATTATTTATCTGCTCAAGGAGTATCTCCAAGTAGAATTTCAAGTGTGGGGTATGGAGATAGAAATCCTGTAGGATCAAACTCAACAATTGAAGGAAAAGCTTTAAATAGAAGAGTAGAGATTAATATATATCAAAAATAAGAGAAAAGGCTTTCGAGCCTTTTTTTTGTTTCAAAAATTGAAGGTAAATAAAGGTATTTAAGTGTATAAAAATACAATTCAAGTATTGAAATAGTCGTTTTATTCCAAAAAAGTTACAAAATGGTAAAAATAAAGTTATAATTTACCGTGAAAAGAAATGTAAATAGGGAGGTTTATAATGATTAGTTTTATAGGGTCATTGATAGCATTAATTTTAGGTTATGTAATCTATGGAAAGTATGTAGAGAAAGTATTTGGTATTAGTGAGAAAGAAACACCGGCGGTTCGTTTAGCAGACGGTGTAGATTATGTTGAGTTAGATTGGAAAAAAGCATTTTTAATTCAGTTTCTAAATATTGCTGGATTAGGACCGATATTTGGAGCAGTAGCAGGAGCACTTTGGGGACCAGCAGCATTTTTATGGATTGTTTTTGGATGTATTTTTGCAGGAGCAACACACGATTACTTATCAGGAATGCTTTCTGTTAGACACGATGGAGCAACAATAGCAGAGATAGTAGGTCATTATTTAGGGGATAACGCTAAAAAAATTATGAGAGTATTTTCAGTTGTATTGCTAGTTTTAGTTGGAGTTGTATTTGTAAATGGTCCAGCGGGAATATTAGCAAGTATGACAAGTGTAGGGACTTTAACATGGGTAGCAATAATAATTGCATACTATATGCTTGCAACAGTTTTACCTGTTGATAAATTGATAGGGAAAATATATCCAATATTTGGAGCTTCATTGATTATTATGGGAATAGGTATTGGTGGAGGACTAATCTTCCAAGGGTATAATATACCAGAGATTTCATTAGTAAATTTACATCCTAAAGGAACATCTATCTATCCATATTTATTTATAACAATAGCATGTGGAGCGATTTCTGGATTCCATGCAACACAATCACCTCTTATGGCTAGATGTATGAAGAGTGAAAAAGAGGGAAGAAGAGTGTTTTATGGATCAATGATAGCAGAGGGGGTTATAGCACTTGTTTGGGCAGCAGCAGCAATGTCGTTCTTTGGTGGAACAGAGGGACTTATGAATGCAGGACCAGCAGGAGTTGTAGTAAATACAATATCAAATAGTATATTAGGAAAAGTTGGAGGAGCTTTAGCATTATTAGGAGTTGTAGCTTGTCCAATAACATCAGGAGATACAGCATTTAGAAGTGCAAGACTAGCAATAGCGGATGCAATTGACTACAAACAAGGGCCAATAAAAAATAGATTTATGATAGCAATACCACTGTTTGCAGTAGGAATTGGTTTATGTTTTATAGATTTCGCAATTATTTGGAGATATTTTGCATGGTCAAATCAAACTTTAGCAACGATAGCACTATGGGCTGGAGCGGTATATTTAGCTAAAGAGGATAAAAATCATTGGATAGCAACTATACCGGCGACATTTATGACTGCGGTAGTTACAACATATATACTGATAGCACCAGAAGGATTTAGATTGTCAGAAACTATAGGTTATGTGGTTGGAATAGTAGGAGCAATAGTAGCTTTAGGATTATTCTTAAAAAAGATAAAAAAGTAATAAATAAAAAATCTCTCTGATTTAGGAGAGATTTTTTATTTTATAGTTAAAATTTCTTTAAGCTCTTTAACTTTATTTCTACTTACAGGAATTTTAAAGTTAGAATTTGAAACTTTTAAAATATAAGTTCCATTAAACCAAGGTTCTACTTCAATAATTTTATCAATATTTACAATATATGAACGATGGCATCTAAAAAATAGCTCTTCTGAGAGAATATTTTCTAGTTGAGAAATTTTTAATTTTGATGTGTGCATTATTTCTTTTGTAAAAATATTTGTTTCTTTTTCATCAGCTTCAATATATAGAATATTATCAGTTGAAATTACTAACATTTTTGAATCACAGTTAACAGTTATTTTCTTTATATTATGATCTTTTGAAGGAGAATCACTTTTCCTTATGTCTTCTGCAATATTTTTAAGAAGATTTATGATTCTCTCTTCTGAATATGGTTTTAGAATATAATCGAAAGCTTTTATTTCAAAGGCTTCAACTGCGAAATCTTTATATGCAGATATAAAAACTAATTTTATATTTTTATTAACTCGGTGAATTATTTTTCCAAGAGTCATACCATCTAGCTCAGGCATATTTATATCTAAAAATACAACATCAACTTCATTGGCTTCCACATATTTTAAAGCATCTATTGGGTTTTCAAACTCTTTTTCGAGCTGGAAGTTGTGATCACTATTAATGAAAAATTTTAACTCCTCTCTAGCTGGAAATTCATCTTCAACAACTATACATTTAATCATTTTTCCTCCTGGTCAATATAGAATGAAATTTTTGTTCCGTTACTTAGGCGTTCTATATTTAATCCTTTACCATAAATAAGTTTTAAACGATTGTGAACATTTTTTAAGCCTATATTTTTTTCAATTTTATTATTTATATTTTTGATAATTTCTGGATCAATTCCAATGCCGTCATCTTCTATGGAGATTAAGCATTTTAGATATGTTTTTTTAATCGTAATCTTAACTTTTCCAGAACCACTTCTTTTTAATAAACCGTGTTTTATACTATTTTCAACAAGCGGTTGAATAGTTAAACTAGGTATTTTTAAGTTCTCTAAATTTTGATCAAAATCATAAATAACTTCAATCCTATCTTGAAACCTTGCTTTTTCTATATTTATATAAGCTTTAACTTGTTCTAACTCTTTCTCTAAGGGAACAAGTTTGTCTGTATTTTCTAAATTGTATCTAAGATAAGTTGATAAATCAATAATAATCTCTCTTGCCTTACTTGGATTAAATCTAACGAAAGAAGCTGTCGTATTCAGAGCATTAAATAAAAAGTGTGGATTTATTTGTGCCTGAAGAGCTTTTAGCTCAGCATCTCTAGCCATAGTTTTTAAATTCTCTATTTTACTTATTTCGAGTTGAGTAGATATAAGTTGGGAAAGACCAATAGCCAAATATTTTTTTCGAACCGTTATATTTTCTTCGTTTTTAAAGTATATTTTTAATGTTCCTGATACTCGTTCATCTTGAAAAAGAGGAGTGATAATACAAGATTTTATACCTTTTTCAGAATACCAAAAATCATTTAGTTCGCTATCTCTATCAAAAATTAAAACTTCACCAGAAGATAAAACTTTTTTTGTTGCATCACTTTGAATACTTTGATATTTCATACAAAAATCTTTATTTTTAAAAGCGTTTGCTATTATAAAATTTTTGTCAGTAATAACAACAGTTTCAGCTTTCAATGATTGAAGTAAAATTTTACAAACATTATCAAGAGATTCTCCTTTTTTAAAAAAAGGAAGAGTTTGATTGGCAATTTCAAGGGCTAGTTTAGCTTGAGTTCCAGCTTCTCGCTCTTTTTCTTCTAAAATTTCTTCAGTAATAATAATAATGACGGCGACACCTATTCCATTTATAAATATCATCGGAAGATAAAGATTTTTAACAATATCTAGAGCTAATATTCTGTTGTTAGAAAGGATTAGTATAAGCAACATACTTAGATTTTCAACGAAAACTCCTGCGAAGAAACCAAGAAGAGAACGGTTGTTAGAGTTAGCTTTTTTGTATAGATAGCTAGTGATAAATCCTCCTAAAACTGTAGCAATAGAGCATGGAATCGCAGTGAGTTGGCTAACTCCTATAGAGGCTCTATGTATACCAGCAACAATACCCGAAATAATAGCTACTTCAGGACCTGCAAGCATACCACCAACAATAACTCCAATGTTTCTGGTATTTGCAATAGCGCCTTTATAATCAACACCAATATAAGTTCCTAAAATAGCTAGACCAGAAAAAACAATTGAAAGTATTATGGTGTCTTTTTTAGTGTGTTTCTCTCTTATGAAAATATTTTTAGCACTTTTGAACCGGGAAAAGAAAAATGCGATAGCTATAATATAGCCTAGAGTATTAAAAAGTTTACTTGCTAATTCGAACATAAAACACCTCTAAATTATGATTTTAATTATATCATATAAAAAAGAAAATTAACAAACTAGAAGAAATATTGTTATAATGAAAAAAAGAAAAAGGAGTGTAAATTATGTTTGTAATAGATTATAAAGTAACGATATCTGATATAAATTATGGTGGTCATATGGGAAATGAAAGGGCTCTTCTTTTGTTTCAAGAAGTAAGGATTAACCTTTTTAAAATTTTGGGTGGAAGCGAAATTAATTTAGGTGAAAATGTGGGAACAATTCAAAAAGATGCCCATGTTTATTATAAAGGTGAGGTTTATCTAGGAGAGAAATTGAAGGTGAAAATTGTAGGAGCTGAACTAAAAAAAGCTTCTATAAATTTTTTATATGAAATAGAAAATGAAAACAATCAGATTGTAATAGAGGGAACAACGTTGATTGTAGGATTTAATTATACTTTAAAAAAAATTTCCAAATTTCCAGAAGAGTTATTAACAAAGTTAAAAAATATCATCTAGTTAGGAGGGTACTTTATGGATATAGAGAGAATTAAATATTTAAAGATAAATGAAGATAAAATAGGGCAGTATATAGTTTATTGGATGCAGGAGACTCAAAGGGTAAGTTATAACTTTTCTTTAGAAAAGGCTATAGAAGTTGCAAATGAATCTAAGTTGCCACTTTATGTAATGTTTAACTATATAAAAAATTATCCTGAAGCATCTGAAAGACATTTTAAGTTTATGCTTCAAGGACTAAAAGATGTTCATGATATTTTGAAGAAGTATGGTATTCGTTTTATTTTATTAGAAGGAGATTTACAAAAAAATATATTAGAAATTTCAAAAGATGCTCAAGTGTTGATTTGGGATAAAAGTTATCTCAGGTCTCAAAGGAGTAGTCGAGAAAAACTTTTGAAAAAATTGAATGTAACTACAATTGAAGTAGAGAATAACGTTGTTGTACCTGTAGAGGTTGCTAGTTTTAAAGAGGAATATAGTGCAAAAACATTTAGAGATAAATATGTAAAGGTAAAGGATAGATTTTTAAAAAAATATGATTATAAAATAGATATAAAATTTACTTATGATGATTTTGTAGATGACAAGTTTAAAAAGAAAGATCAGTCACAATTTTTTCTTCCTCAAAGTAAACAAGTCTTAGATGGAGATTTTATTGGAGGTGAGATAGAAGCTAAAAAAATATTGAAAAAATTTATAGAAGAAAAATTAGAGTTTTATTCGAAGAAAGGGCCTGATAATGAATTAAGCTCTAAACTTTCTCCATATCTACATTTTGGTCAAATATCATCACTTGAAATTTGGAGTGAGTTGGATAAAACTAAGAGTTTAGAAACGTCAAAAGGTGAATTTTTAGAGGAGCTTTTAATAAGAAGAGAGTTAGCGATAAATTTTGTATATTATAATTTAAAATATGATAGCTGGGATGGTATTAGTTATAAGTGGGCTTATGAAACATTAGAAAAGCACTCAAGTGACCAAAGGCAGTATTTATATTCTTTAGAAGAATTAGAAAATTATAAAACACATGACATTTATTGGAATGCAGCACAAAAGCAAATGGTAGATACAGGATATATGGAAAGTTATATGAGAATGTATTGGTGTAAAAAAATATTGGAGTGGACAGCTTCCCCTCAGAAAGCATATGAAGTTGCAATAAATTTAAATAATAAATACTTTTATGACGGAAGGGATCCCAACTCTTACGCAGGAGTGGCTTGGTGTTTTGGGAAGCATGATCGAGCATGGAAAGAGAGAGAAATTTTTGGAAAAGTCAGATATATGAATAGTTCTGGTTTGGAAAGAAAATTTGATATGGGGAAATATATAAAAAAATTATGAAATAAAGAAGGAAAATATCGAGTTATGGTTAACAATAATATAACAATATCTTAATTCGTTTTGAGGAGGAATTAAAATGAAAAAAATAACTATGTTAGCATTATTAGCAATAAGCGCACTTATGGTAGCGTGCTCGAGTGAAAAAGAGGAGGCTAAACCAGCACCAGAAGCACCTGTAATAGAAGCTCCAGTGGTAGCAGAAAAAGCTGCAGCGGTAGAAGCAACTGTTCAGCAGGATGTAAAACAAAATGTAGAAACAGCAACTCAAAGTGTTGATACAACAACTGAAAAAATAGGTGCTGAAATAGAAAAAGTTGGAGATGCAGCAAAAGAGAAAGTAGATGCTGGTGTCGACGCAGCAAAAGAGAAAGTTGAAGCTGGCGTGGATATGTTAAAAGAGAAAATAGCAAACTAAATAAAAAAATAAGGGGTAGATAAATCTACTCCTATTTTTCTTTTAAGATCTCTTCTAATTTTTCATAAGTATATTCTACAATCTCTTGGCAGCTAGTACCTGATTTTTTTAAATCTACGCATAACTCAGAGTTATATTTCTCTTTAATATCTTTTAAAAGCTCATTTGATAATGCTCTAGCCCTATTTTCTTCTAGGTAAGTTTCTCTACCTTTTAAAAAACCAATAACAAGAACAGCAGCATTAACAGCTCCACATAGACTACCAATAGTAGCACCAGTTCCCATACCACTTCCTAAAGCTACAGGAATAGTTGTTCCGTTATTTTTATTAAATGATGCGATTATACTTTCAGCACAATTAAGCTGTCCCTTAACATACTCTACTTTTTTATTCATAAAACACTCCTTAGATAAATGATAATTTGATTATAATCCTGAAAAGAAGTCGTGTCAATAGTAAGTATAAACAGAGTGAATTTGAAAAGATATAAAAAAGAGGGTAAACTTTTATTAGAGTTCAAATCATAAAGGGGGTAGTTATGGTATTGAAGAAAATAACAGTAGGATTGGTTTCGGTTTTGAAAGTTTTTTCAGAGATTTTATATGAAGTTTTAAAAAAGTTTTCGATATTTTATTATATGATATTTATTGTAGGTTTATTAATATCTATAAAAAATAATACTGTAAGTTTTGAGGTCATTTTAGTCTCGATAGCTTTTTTAATAATGAGTTGGGGATACTGTAAATTTTATACTAGGATACATGATATTTTAGAGAAAAACGTTTAATTTAAAGGGAAGTCTGAATGACTTCTCTTTTTTTGTTTTGAATTAAACTTATAACGATGTGTGTTCTTTTTTAGGTCGAAAAAAGTATATAGTGAATAAAAGTAGTTGATTTTTATAGTTTGTAGATAAAAAAATAATTGACAACACTTGAATTAAAATGTATACTAAACACAAAATCGTATACAATCTTTGCAAACGTATACAAAAAAGTTGCGATATGATGAAGTATTAAAAATTTAAAATAAAAAATTAAATAGAGAACACGGAGGGAACACTTAATTATGAAAATGTTACAAGTTGAAAACTACATAGAGGCTTACTTAAAGAGTTATCAAGACTATAAAACAGAGTGGAACTATGAAGATGGATGCATACTGATAGGGGCAGAGGCATTATATAAAGCTACAAAAGACAAAAAATACTTAGAATTTATTTTGAATTATTTAGATAAAAGAATTGATAAAAATGGGAAAATAGCAGATTTGAATCCGGTGGAATACAATATTGATAATATAAACTCAGGAAGAGTTTTATTTACAGCATTCAAAGAAACAAATAATATAAAATATGAAAAAGCTACTGAAAGTGTAAAGTATTTGCTAAATATTCATCCAAGAACATTGGAAGGAAACTTCTGGCATAAAGGAAGATATCCTTATCAAGTTTGGTTAGATGGACTGTATATGGCTCAACCATTTCTTACAATCTACTCAAATGAAAAAAATGATGAAAATGGCATAAAGGATGTTTTAAATCAATTTAGAAATGTAAGAAAAAATCTATTCTGTGACGATAAAAAACTATATTTCCATGGTTTTGATGAAACAAAAACTATGAATTGGGCAGATAAGGAAACAGGAAGATCGAAAAATTTCTGGGCAAGAGCAGTGGGTTGGTATGCGATGGCCTTAGTTGATGTTATTGAGGGGATTGATAATGTAGCATTTAAATCTTATAAAGATGAACTTGTAAAGCTATATGTAGAACTTATGGAGGGAATTGTAAAATATCAAGATGAGTCAGGCTTATGGTATCAAGTTATGGCTTTAGAAGGAAAAGAAGGAAACTACTTAGAGACTTCAGCTACACTAATGTTTGCATACTCATTGTTAAAAGGAGTTAGACTAAATCTAATTGATAAAATTTATTTAGAAAAAGGGAGAAAAGCTTTTGATGGAGTTGTTATGAATAATTTAAAAGAAAAAGCTGGAAAATTAGAGTTAGGAAATATATGTATAATGGCGGGATTAAATGGACTTATACCATTTAATGGAGATAGAGATGGAAGTTTTGAATATTATATATCTGAAAAAGTAGGCTCTAATGATCCAAAAGGAGTAGGACCTCTATTTAAAGCTTATAGTGAAATAATATTATTAGGCGATAAAGGAGGTAACTAATGAAAATAGATATATTGGTAATCGTAATTTACTTTATGTTTATGATGGCGATAGGATACTTCTTCCAAAAGCATGCTTCGAATTCAACAAGTGACTATTTTTCTGGTGGAGGAAAAATGTTGTGGTGGATGGTTGGAGGAACAGCTTTTATGACTCAATTTAGTGCTATGACTTTTACAGGAATGGCAGGGGATGCATTTACAAAAGGAATTGGTCCAGTTGTTGTATTCTATGCAAATGCATTAGGATATTTAACTTGTTTCTTATGGTTTGCACCGAAAGCAAGACAATTACGAATTGCAACTCCGATAGAGGGAATAAGAATGAGATTTGGAAATACAAGTGAGCAAGCTTTTACCTGGGCAATTATGTTACCAAATATAATCTCGGCGGGTGTTTGGTTAAATGCACTAGCAATATTTGCAAGTGCTGTATTTGAAGTTTCGATAGATATTACTATAATAGTGACAGGATTAGTTGTTTTATTTATGTCTTTAACAGGTGGAGCATGGGCTGTAATAGCATCGGATTTTATGCAGATGATAATTTTAATGGTGCGACACGTTTCGTAATGAAAAGTTACGACATGTTAAAAG
>NZ_CAMFHX010000010.1 GCF_945952365.1 uncultured Cetobacterium sp. | reverse complement strand
AACCAACGACCTTCGGGTTATGAGCCCGACGAGCTGCCAACTGCTCTATCCCGCGACTTGTTTACTCATTAATAATACCACGATACTTGTATTGTGTCAAGTTTTTTTAACAAAAATAATAAAATGTGCTATAATATAGAAAAAATATAAAGGTGGAAAGTTATGAATAGCTTTAAAAAAGTATATATTGAAATTTCAAATATTTGTAATTTGAAATGTAGTTTTTGTCCTACAACCAAAAGAAAAGCGGAATATATGTCAGTTGAAAGATTTACTAATATATTAAAAGAGATAAAGGGGTATACTCAACATATCTATTTACATGTGAAGGGAGAGCCTTTGTTTCATCCAAATCTACATGAGATTCTTGAAGTAGCTAGAGCAGAAGGGTTTTTTGTAAATATAACAACGAATGGAACTCTTATTAAAAAACGAATGGATTTACTTTTAGGTGAGTTGGCTCCAAGACAAATAAACTTTTCATTACATAGTTTCGATGGAGATTTAGAGTCAATTGACTATAATGACTACCTTCAAAATATTCTTTCTTTTGTAGAAAGATCATTAGAAAAAGATAAAACATATCTTTCATTGAGACTTTGGAACTTTAATAAAGATGATAGTGAGTCTTTACAACAAAAAGGAAATAACTATATTCTAAAAAAGATAGAGGATAAGTTTGAATTGGATTATAAAATAGCTAATTTGATTACTCCGGGAAAAGGGTTAAAAATAAAAAATAAACTATACATAAATTCAGATTTAGAGTTTCAGTGGCCGGATATGAATAACACTTATAATGAGGAAAAAGGATTTTGCTATGGTCTTAGAAATCAAATAGGGATACTAGTTGATGGTACTGTTATTCCGTGTTGTTTAGATGGAGAGGGAGTAATAAATTTAGGAAATATTTTTGAAAAAGGATTTAAAAATATTGTAGAAAGTGAAAGAGCTAAAAATATTTATTCTGGATTTTCTAATCATAGAGCCGTTGAGGAGCTGTGTAAAAAATGTAGTTTTAAAGAAAAGTTAAGTTAAAATAAAAAAACGGTGCTGATTATTAAATCAGTACCGTTTTTTATTTAGAAGATTACACGAGTTAAAAGTAGTCGTTTTTTCTAAAAAACAAGTTAAAAAAACAACCGAAATAAGAGAGTGTGTATTGTTTTAGTTTTTTGTGAACAAAAAATGTTCTTCAAAAAATCAAAAAATGATTGTAAAAAAATTGTAAAATTTTCATAAATATAATATCATCGAAATACTAGTATTATTACTTTGTGATTAATTAAAATGAAATGGGGGAGAGAAATGGAAATTTTATATTTTTTGGTCTGTGTAGGAGCATCTATTTTAGGAGCAATAAGTGGAATAGGTGGTGGAGTAATTATAAAACCAACCTTAGATGCAATGGGAACGATGAATGTATCTGCAATTAGTTTTTTATCAGGGTGTACAGTTTTGGGGATGACGAGTATGACTTTATATAGAAACAGTAAAGCTGGAATAAGACCACAAAAAAGAAGAGGAACCTACTTGGCAATAGGTGCTGCATTAGGTGGATTGCTAGGAAAGCAACTTTTTGATTGGGTAAAGATAGCAAGTGGAAACCCTCAAATAGCAGGAGCGGTTCAATCCTTCGTTTTAGCTTTAGTAACTTTTGGTGTTTTAATATTTACAATTCAAAAATCAAAAATAAAACCGTATAACATAGAAAATATGACAGTGTCTTTAGTAATTGGTTTTTTCTTGGGAGCACTTTCTTCATTTTTAGGAATAGGTGGAGGACCGATTAATTTAATGGTTTTATATTTATTTTTCGGTCTTAATTCGAAAGAGGCTGCTATAAACTCGATTTATATAATTTTATTCTCACAGGGAATAAGTGTAATTCAAACAATTTTAAAAGGAGTTCCAGAGTTTGTTTGGCTAGCTTTTGTTATGATGGTAGCAGGAGGATTAGTAGGTGGAACTGTAGGACCAATAATCTCAAAACGACTTTCATTAAAAGGTGTGGATAAAATATATATATGTATGGTTGTTGGGATTATTTTAATTAGTATTTATAATGGGGTTAACTATTTAGGAGTTTTATAAAAATATAGGGGTGAAGATAAAAATGAGTATTTGTGCAAAATGTGTAACAAGAGGCTGCTTAACTAAAGAGGAAAATAAAATGCCGAAGGTAATGTGTCCAAGTAGAGATGAAAAGCTTATAGAAACTTCAAAAGAGATGCATGTGGATGAAAATTTAATGATTGCTGTTCAGTCGGCTTTAGTAGAAGGGGAAGGGAATACGAATTGGACTAGAATTGAGGAAACGATATCTTTTGCAAAAAAATGTAACTATAAAAAGATAGGATTGGCGTTCTGTACAGGGTTACATGAAGAAGCTAAGACTTTTGTAAAAATATTAGAACATCATGGGTTAGAAGTTGTTTCGGTTGTCTGTAAAAATGGTGGTGTTTTAAAAGGATTTTTGGGAATTCCACAAGAGAAGAAAGAGAGTTATGTAAAAAATGATATAATGTGTAATCCAATAGGTCAAGCTTTAGCATTGAATGAATTGAAAACAGATTTGAACATTTTATTTGGACTTTGTGTAGGGCACGATACATTATTTATTAAGCATTCTGAATCACCAGTTACAGTTTTTGCAGTAAAAGATAGAGTATTATGTCATAATCCTGTAGCAGCTCTTTATCAAGCTGATGCTTACTATAAGAAAAAATTATTTAAGTAATATTGAAATTATACTAAAAAGGTTGACAAAAGATTGAAATGTGATAAAATTCTCTTTGTAAAATACTTATTAAGAAATGCTATTTGAAAGAGGAGAAAAGATGAAAAAATTTGTTTTAGCAGTGATGGTTGTATTATCAAGTTTAGTTTTTGGAGACTATTTAGAGGATAAATTAGAGATGAAACTTTTGAGAAGTTATCCAAGATTAACTGATGGCGTTAATAAAATGTCTATAAAAGAGTATGATGTTGATGTGAAAAAAGATAGAGTTGAGATTGAGATAAAAGTTCCAAAAGAGTTAGCAAGAGAGCAATTTTCAAAATTAAACAAAGATGGATTAGAGAAAGAGTTAGAAAAAATTGTAGCAGATGTTAGAAAAGAATTGAATGACAACATTCCTGTTAAAGTAGAGATTGAAGTTGAAAAAGAATCATCTTCATCAAAAAAATTATATAGCAATTATTTATAAAAATGAAGGAAAGACTGAGAAATCAATCTTTCCTTTTTTTATCTACTTTAAATCAATCTTTTGAGTAACTTTGTCATCTAGAGTGAATTTAAAATCATTGTAATTAGGCTTGAATTTTGGTCTGAAATTATTTGAAGAACCAGTAGGCTCTTTAGGTATTTTCATAAAGTTTGTATCAAGAGTCCCATTTTCATTTTCATCATGAAAAACAATATAAGCATACTCTCCAGATGGAAGGTCAGTTATATTGACAATAGTTTCATTTTGTTTCAATTCGAATTTGACTCCTTTAAACACAGAGTCCTTTTTTAAGAATCCCTCTTTTCCTTTATAAAGTGCAAGATATGCAGTTCCTTTTAAGTTGCTGTTGTTAATTATAACAGTTAAATCAGCTGAATAAAGTAGATTTGTGATTAAGATTGTTAATAGTAATATTTTCTTCATAAACTCTCCTTTTATTTTTGTATTGCATATGACATAACTTCAGCAAAGCTATCTCTGATAACTAAAGTTGCATATTGATCATATTTAGTTTCGTCGGCATTGATAATAACAAGATTTTTTCCTTTAAAATATTGGATGTAGAATGCTGCAGGGTAAACAGTAAGGCTTGTTCCAGCAACGATAAGTGTATCAGCTTTTTTGATAGCATCGATGGCTAGTTCTACAACCTCTTCATCTAGATTTTCACCATATAGTGTAACTGGTGGACGAGTTATTCCGCCACAAGAACAGCTAAAGTTTTCTTTTTGTTTCTTACCACAAGCTAAGCAATAAAAATGAGATATATTTCCGTGAAGTTCTAAAACATTTTTAGAGCCAGCTTTTTGATGTAGATCATCAATATTTTGCGTGATTATAGCTTTTAATTTACCTATTGATTCTAGTTTTACAAGAGCATAATGACCTTTGTGTGGTTTTATATTACTGAAATTCATTTTTTCGTTTAAGAATTCGTTAAAAATTTTTCTATTTTTTAAGAAGAAATCTATATGTAAAATCTCTTCTGGATTATAGCCTTTGTATTCACGACTATAAAGTCCACCTTTTCCTCTGAAATCTTGAATTCCACTTTCTGTTGATGTACCAGCTCCGCCAAAAAATACAATATTATTGCTAGTTTTCAAAATGTTAGCTAGTTCATCCCATTTTTCATCCATTTACAAATACCTCCATATGTAAGAATTAAAAGTTCTATTTCCTTAATTATATTACTATTAGAATATATTTGCAAAAAATAATAAGAACCTCTGGGGGAAGAGGCTCTTATTTCGGGGGGATTAAATTATTTTTACTTTAACACTTATTATAATATTTAGACCATAGGTTTTATAAAAAAGTTTTAAAAATAATAAAAAAAGATTGTTAAAATTTTTTTTAAATTTGTCGACTAATAGTAAGGTTGAAAAATAACATCTTCGACAGATTTAATAGTGTTTGGGCAAGAATTCTCCCACCTTTTTAGGTGGTGAGATGAATTGCCTTTCTTTTTTTATTGATTTTTAGTGTAAAAACCTTTATAATACTAGGATAATCTATAAAAAAGGAGGTGTACTTTGAAGTATAATTTAGCTTTTAGATACAGGATATATCCTAATGAAATTCAAGCGAATTTGATTTTACAAACTTTTGGTTGTGTTAGGTTTGTATATAATAAAATTTTGAGTAAAGCTAAAGAAATTTATGAATTAGAGGGTAAAAATAAAGTTATTACTCCTGCTTCTCTTAAATCTGAATTTCCATTTTTAAAAGAAGTTGATAGCTTATCTCTTGCCAATGCTCAAATGAATGTCAAAATTGCTTTCACTAACTTTTTTCAGAAAAGAACAGCTTTTCCTAAGTTTAAATCTAAAAAAACAGCTAGAAAATCTTATTCTACAAATAGTGTTAATAACTCTATTAGAATAGAGAGTACTTTCTTAAAGCTTCCTAAATTGGGATTAGTTAAAGCTAAACTTCATAGAAATATACCTCAAAATTATAAAATTAAATCTGCTACCATTAGCCAAGAACCTAATGGGGCTTTTTACGTTTCTATTCTTACTGAATTTCAAAGAGATATAAAAGAAGTACCGAGCGATAATAATATCGTTGGACTTGATTTTTCTATGTCAGAATTATTCGTTAGCTCTGATAACCAAAGAGCTGATTATCCTAGATTTTTCAGAAAATTAGAAACTAAATTAGCTAAAGCTCAAAGAGAGCTATCAAGAAAAGTTAAATTCTCAAGTAATTGGTGTAAAGTAAAACTAAAAGTTGCTAAAATTCATCAATCCATTAAAAACAGTAGAAAAGACTTTCTCCATAAGTTATCAAGAGAACTAGTTACAAAGTATAATGCGATAATACTTGAAGATCTAAATATGAAAGGTATGAGTCAGGCATTAAACTTTGGTAAATCTGTCGCTGATAATGGGTGGGGCATGTTCACAGTTATGCTTCAATACAAGGCTATGTTTTTAGGAAAGCAAGTAATAAAAATAGATAAGTGGTTTCCATCTTCTAAAACTTGTTCATCTTGTGGAAACATAAAAGACTCACTTTCTTTAGGAGATAGAGTATATAACTGCGAATGTGGTCACAGTATGGATAGAGACCTAAATGCAAGTATAAATATTCGTGAAGTTGGTAGAACTCTACTGGTTTATTAAAATATATACAGGGTAGGAACTACCCATTGAGCTTGGTCAATATACCTAACACTAGTTAGGTACTTCCCAAGAAGCTCCCACTTATATAAGTGGGAGTAGTTCACTCTAATCAGTATGGAATGTAAATACGACATAGTTATATAAAATATTATCCTTATCAAGTTTTAATTTAATTAGTATAATTTTTAGAATGATGAACTCTTTAATGAAAGAGCTACAAATTTAGGTTTGACTAGTTTTTTATTTGGTTTTTTAATATGTTTTAAACAGTTTGAAAATTCTTTAAAGAATAAAAAGTATATAAAAGATAGACTAATTTTGTAAAAAGACTTATTTTTAATGCTTTTAGAGATGAAAAAATGTAATTTCCTAAAAATAGAACAAAAGTTTATAAAAATGACGCTCTTATTTTAATTTTAAAGGGTTACTAAAAAAATAGGCTTATTTCTTATAAGGTAGAAAAAATATCATTTTAAAGGCGATAAAATAGGTCAAAAAAGAAGTGAGAAATGGTTTTCTTTGATATTAACAACAGATATAAAAAATTATTATCATATATTTTTTATATTATATTTTATTTCAACCTTTATTGTATAATACTTAAAATTTATTACTAAAATATTTTTTATTTGTACAAAGGAGGGGTTATGAGTTTAATTACAGCATTGATTTGTGTATTAGGAGCACTAGCTATTGGAGAGATTGTTTCTATAAAAAGTAAAGCTATTATTCCGTCAGTTTTTATTACGGCAATTATTTTTTTAATAGGATATTGGACAATTTTTCCAGCAAATATCTTAGAAATTGCAGGATTTGTGAATCCAATTATTATAACTTCTATGTTATTTCTTGTAACTCATTTAGGAACGATGTTAAGTTTAAAAGAGCTTACAAGACAGTGGAGATCATTTACAATTGCTCTTTTTGGAATAGTTGGAATTTGTTTTGGAACTTTAGCATTGGGAAAAATGTTCTTTGAATGGGAAATGCTAGTTATAGCTACACCACCTTTAACAGGTGGAGTAGTTGCCTCAATAATAATGTCTGAAGCTGCTACCGCAAAAGGTCTGCCTGAATTAGCAGTTTTGGCAGTTGTTATGTATGTTATGCAAGGGTTTGTAGGTTATCCATTAACAGCTATAGTATTAAGATTAGAAGGAAAATCACTTTTGGAAAAGTTTCGTTCAGGAGAGTTAGCAAATATTGAAAAGATTGAAGAAAATGAAGAAAATATAAAAAGATTGATACCAAGCTTACCAAAAGAGTATCAAACAACATATATTGTTCTTTTAAAGTTGGCACTTTTAGTTGCAGGTGCAATTATCTTTACAGAATCTATAAACGAAGTAGTTTCAAGATATGTAATCTGTTTATTTGTAGGTGTTATAGGAGCAGAAAGTGGATTTATAGAAAGAAAACCTCTTAATGTTTCGGGAAGTTTTGGGTTTTACATGACGGGATTAATGGCCTTTATATTTGGAGGATTAGCAAAAGCAACACCTGAAATGTTACAAAAACTTTTAGTTCCATTTGTAGGAATTATAGGATTTGGAGTTATAGGTATGATGGTATTTTCATTTATTATTGGAAAAATTTTAAAAGAGTCAGTACCTATGTCGTGCGCAATATCTTTAAATGCACTGTATGGATTCCCAGCAAACTATGCTTTGACAACAGAAGCAGCAAAATCTTTAGGGGAAACAGAAGAGGAAAAACAATTTTTGATAGATTCAATGTTACCGAAAATGCTTGTAGGTGGATTTACATCTGTAACAATTGTTTCTGTAGTTATTGCAGGTATTTTTGTAAAATTATTATAGGGGGAGAGAAGTATGATAAAAAAATTAATAAGTAAAAATAAAGATTACATTATTCAAATGAGAAGAGAGTTTCATAAATATCCAGAGCCTAGTTTTGAAGAGTTTAGAACATCAAAAAGAATCCAAGAAGAGCTAGCAAAAATGGGTATTCCATTTAAGGTTGTTGCAGGAACTGGTGTTGTTGGATTTATAAATAAAGGTAAAAAAGGAAAAGTAATTGCATTAAGAGCAGATATGGATGCTCTTCAAGTTCAAGAGTGCAATGATTTAGATTATTGCTCTACTAATCCAGGGATTATGCATGCATGTGGACATGACGGACACAGTGCTATGTTATTAGGAGCTGCTAAAGTTTTAAATGAAATAAAAGAGGAGTTGTCAGGAGAAGTTAAACTGTATTTCCAACCCGCAGAGGAAATAGCACAAGGTGCTTTGAAAATGTTTGAAGAGGAGCCTCTAATCGGAGTTGATGGATGTTTTGGAATTCATCTTTGGAGTGACGTTCCATGTGGGAAAGTTTCTGTAGAAGCAGGGCCAAGAATGGCTTCTGCTGATCTATTTGAAATTGTTATAACTGGAAAAGGAGGTCATGGTTCTCTTCCGCATCAAACTGTAGATGCAGTAGTTACAGCTTCAGCTCTTGTAATGAATCTACAATCAATAGTGAGTCGAGAGATAAGTCCTTTAGAATCTGCAGTAGTTACAGTTGGGTCATTTAATTCTGGAACTAGATTTAATGTTATTGCGAATCAAGCTGTATTAAAAGGAACAACTCGAACTTTTAATCCAGAAATAAGAGATAATTTTAAAAATATATTAGAAAGAGTCACAAAAGGAACATGTGAGACGTATAGAGCTACAGGAGAAGTACATTATACCTTTGGAACAGCACCTTGTATCAATGATGAAAAATGTTCTGAGATAGCAACTGAATCAGTTAAAACTATATTAGGAGATAATGGAGTTGTGAAAATGGAAAAAATAACAGGTGGAGAGGACTTCTGTTATTTCCTACAGCAAGTTCCAGGAGTATTAGCTTTTGTTGGGGCTGGAAATCCAGACAAAGGTGCAAATTATCCACATCATCATGAGAAATTTGCAATAGATGAAGACTCTTTAGAAATAGGAGCTGCACTATATGCTCAATACACTGTTGATTTTTTAAAAAAATAAAAAGCTAAATTCAAAAAAAGCCTACGAATATTTATTGTTCGTAGGCTTTATTTAATATGTTATAATATAAAAAATTACAGTAAAGGAAAAGAAAATGAAAAAAGAAATTTTAAGCTTTGTAGCTCTTAATATTTTTACATATATTATGATGGCTATTTTTAATCCAATTTTAAAAAAAATATTTAATAAAAAAGAGTATAAACAAAATAATCCAAAATTAAATAATGGAAAAGTTAAAAAAAATTAAAAAGAATATTCAAAGTTTTCAGTATATAAATATCAGAGACTATTTTAAATAGGAGGTTCTGAATGAGAAGTATCACTCGATTTGATTTACAATATGCACATAGGTTTTATAAGTTTAAAGGGGAAGCACAGTATTTACATGGGCATACAGGTATTCTAACTATTGAAGTTGAAGATTCTATAAACGAAGGTGTAAATATGGTATTTCCATGTAATGAGATTCAAAAGACAGCTTGGGAATATTTAAAAAACTTTGACCATGCACTTATTTTGAGAGAGGATGATCCTTTGTTACCTGCTATATTAAAAGTTTACGAAGAGACAGGAGTTAAAGATGGAACACCTCAAAATCAGATGAAAGGTCCAGCATTTAAAACTGAACTAGCAACAGCATATCCAGAATCACGTTTAGTTGTAACGAAGGAGACTTTAACAGTTGAAGGAATGATAAAAATAGTTTATGATCTATTAAAAGATAAATTGAATATTGCTAAGATTACTTTTACAAGTGGAGTAAATGGAGCTTCTCAAGAATATGAAGTGAATAAAACTATTGAGCGTTGCCCTCTTTGTGGAATTGCTTTGAATGAACATGGTGCTTGTACAAAGTGTGGATATAAAAAATAAATACTAATGTGAAAAGCTGGCAAAGATTTAAAATATCTTTGTCAGCTTTTTTCTTTATAGAATCAATTTAAATAATTTCTTGAACTCTTCCAACAGTTCCATCAGTTAGTCTTACTTTTATTCCGTGAGGATGGTTAGCAGAGTTTGTAAGAATATCTTTAACAATACCCTCTGTTAATTTCCCTGTTCTTTGATCCTCTTTTTTAACTACTTTTACTGTTATACCAGCTTTTATATCTTTTCTATTTTTTCCGTTCATGACTTCTCCTGATGTTTTTCTATAATTATAACATTAATTTTACTTTTTTAACAGATTTTAAATGTCAATACGGATAGAGACATAATTTAGTTTTATATATTAAATTAGAAGAGAACGATATTTTTCTAGAGCATTGTATTGAATTAATCTAATATTTTCATATTTTATTTTTGAATCTGTGAATATCTCTTGAGATTTTAAAAAATCTAAGATGGAAATCATACCTTTTTGAAATTTCAGAGTATCTTTTTTATAGTTTTCATCAGCTTGTTCGAATGCTTTGTAGTATGCAACTTCTAGTTTGTTTAATCTTGTTAGTTCTAAGTAAGCTTTTCTTAAATTTATCTCAATATTATTATGTGTAATTTTTTCTTGAGACTTAAAGTTTTCAATATTTAACTTACTAGCTTCATAGTTATCATAATCTTTTCCAAATTGAAAGATATTCCAGCTAACAAGAACTCCTCCACCCCAAGAGTTTTCTGTTCTGTGATTTTCAGTGACATATTCTTTTCCAATAAAACCTTTTACTTCTGGTAACATCTCAGCTTTTGCAATCATTTTCTCGACATTAGCCTCTTGAATATAAAGTTTAGCAAAATTAGCAGTTATTCCATCGTTGAGTGCTATATTCAAATCGCTTTTGTAATCAATTGAATTAAGAATATCTTTGTAGATATAAAAATTTTCTACCTCAATATCTTCAGTTGAAGAAAGATTTAGCTTTTGTTTTAAAGTTAAAAATCCGATTTCTATTTCATTTTGGATATTTAAAATAGAGGTTTCAATATCTAAAAGTTGATATTCAGCTTTTAATAGTTCGATATTATTTATCTTTCCGATTCGTTCATTTTCTTTGGCGAAGTTTAAGGCTTCGTTAAGTTGTGTTTTAGATATATTGTAAACTTCGAGAGTATTTTTAGCTAAGATAATACCTGTATATATTGATATAATTTCAAGTCTTGTATCTCTTATTTGTTTTAAAAGAGCTAAACTACTTTTTTGCTGTTCTATTTTTGCTCTTTTAATTTGTGCAATAATAGCTCCACCCTTGAAAATTGGTTGAGATATTCCAATAAAGTTTACATACCCACTTTTAGCTGTCTGAATAGGAGTGTTTTCTAAGAAAGCTCCATCAGTTTTTAAATATCCACCAGCATAAAAAATATTAGGTAAAGCTGTTTTAAATGCAGAGTTTAATTGTTTATTTGAAATATTGAGCTCTCTATTGGCAATATTGCTTTCTAGTCCATTTTGTATAGCTAATTCAATAGCCTCATCAATTGTTATAACTCTAGCAAAGAGAGAGAAAGAGATAGTAAATATCATAAAAATTTTTAGTTTCATAGTTCGGTTCTCCTTTTCTTAATCTAATGTTTTTTTGAACTTTTTAATCGAAACTATAATTATAATAATAATTAAAGTCATAAGTGCAGCTATAGGCTGAAGAAGTTCTCTTATTCCAACACCTTTTAATATAATGCCTCTCAGAATCTCATTAAAATATGTTAGAGGAATAAAGCAACTTATAAAATAGATGATTTTAGGCATCGCTTCTCGTGGAAAAACAAAACCTGAAAGAATAACACTTGGAAGTAAATACGCCAAAGATAGGTGCATAGCTTCAAGTTGAGTATTTGATATTGTAGATATAAATATTCCGATAGCCAATGATGAAGTTAAAAATATAGTTCCTAAAAAAATTAAAAGAATCAGGCTTCCTTTAATGTCAACACCAAATATAATTTTTCCAAGAATCAAAGTAATATCTAACTCAAAAAAAGCAAGAAAAACATATGGTGTAATCTTTCCAACTACAAGTTCTAAAGGAGAGATAGGAGTCATGATAAGTTGCTCAATAGTTCCTTTTTCTTTCTCCCTAACAATTGAAAAAGCAGTTAACATAATTGTTATATTTTGTAAAATTAGACCGATGATTCCGGGGATATTAAACTTACTACTTTCTAAAGTTGGATTATATAGAAGTAGATTATAAGGCTTTATAACTGAAGAATTATTTTTATGATTAATGTTATTTGAGAATGTTAATTGAGAATAATGATTAACAATCTGTGAAGAGTATGATGTAGCAGTTTTAGCTATATACGGATCAGAGCCATCTATTAAAAATTGAACATCTGTAGCTTCACCTTTACGTAGCTTTTTAGTGAAGTAGTCAGGGATAATAACTCCAATTTTTGTTCGACCATAGTCAAGACTTCTTTCAACTGCATCTGGAGTATCGACATATTCATAAACTTTTAAATAGGTTGAGTTATTCAGTTTATTTATGAGTTCCCTACTTTCCACAGTTTTACTACCATCGTAGACTGAGAGTTTTAAATTATCAACATCAGAACTTACAGCAAAACCGAATAAAAGTAAAAGGAAAATTGGCAAAATTAAAGCTATAACTAAACTTGCTCGGTCTCTTTTTATATGAATAACCTCTTTTTTAGCAATGGTTAGAATACGATTTATATTGATCATTTTTATTCCTCCGTTTTAGAATCCTTATGTTTTAGTTGATCAAAAGATGAGATAACCTCTTTATGAGAAAGTTCTTTAACATAGATAATAAAGATATCTTCAAGATTATCAGTGTTGTACTTTTTATATAGATTTTTAGGAGTATCAATAACAACAAGTTTTCCTTCAAAAATAAATCCAATAACATCACAAACAGAAGCTTCATCCATATAATGAGTTGTAGCTAAAACTGTGATATCTCCATTTTTGATAAGATCTTTTATTGTAGTCCAAAATTCTCTTCTTGCAACAGGGTCAACTCCAGCTGTAGGTTCATCTAGAATAAGAAGTTCTGGCTTATGAATAATGGCACAACCCAAGGCTAATCTTTGTTTCCATCCACCCGAAAGATTTTTTGATAAGACATCTCTTTTTTCATTTAGATTTAACATTTTTATAACCTCTTCGATTCGTTCGCTCAAATGTTCTTTTGGAATAGAGTAAATTTCTCCATAGAAAGTTAGATTTTCTTCAATAGTTAAATCTTCGTAAAGGCTAAATTTTTGTGACATATATCCAATTTTTGATTTTATTTTCTCAGGATTACTTTTTAAATCGTAACCTAAAACTTTTCCCTCCCCAGATGTAGGAGTTAGTACACCACAAATCATTCTAATAGTTGTAGATTTTCCACTTCCGTTAGGTCCGAGAAAACCAAAGATAACTCCTTTAGGGATATTAAAACTTAGAGAATCAACAGCGGTATATTTTTCAAATCTCTTAGTTAAGTTTTTAATCTCTATTGCATATTCAATTTTTGAATTTTCAGTATTCATAATCCCAAATCAACTCCCACAAGCATTCCACTTTTTAATTTATCATCATTGTTTAAAAGCTTAATTTTTAATTCATAAACTAATTTTAGACGATCTTTCTTTGTAACTATATTCATAGGTGTAAACTCTGAATCAGATGCAATATAAATAATTTCTCCATCATATTCTTTATCTATAAAATCACTATTTAATTTAACTTTTTGTCCAAGTTTTACAGAAGGAAGAAGCTTTTCAGGAATATATATCTTAGTCCAGATATTATTGTTATCAAGCATAGTAACAGCAGCAATTCCAGGATTAATAACTTCACCTATTTTTAAATTAACAGTTTCTACGATACCGTCAATAGGTGCTGTAAGAGTATTTTTTTCAGCATATATTTTAGTTAATTCTAATCCTTTTTCAGAAGAGGCTATTTTTAATTTATCAGCTTCAATATCTCTTTGAGAAAATCCATTAATTAGATATCTAAGGTTGTCTTCAGCAGCATTTTTTTGTGCATTAAGAGCAATCAAGGTTTGCTTACCATTTTCCAAATTATTTTGAGCAGTAGTAAATTGATTTTGTGCACTTTCAAAATTTAACTTTGCAATATCAAATGCATACTGACTTTCAAACTTTTTCTCAAATAAATCTTTTGTATCAAAATAAATTTTCTTTTTATTTTCTAGATTTGAGGTAGAAAACTTATAAGCACTTGTAAGTATAATTAGATTTTGTTTTCCTTGAATAATTTGACTTTCTAATTGCTTAACAATCTCTTTTTGTGATGATATCTGCTCTTCACGAGTGCCATCTAGTGTTTTTTGAAGTTGATTCTTAGAAGATTTTACAGAGAGCTCACTATTTTCCACTTTTAATCTGCTTTCTTTGTTATTTATAGAGATTAATAACTGTCCTTTTTTTACGTAGTCACCGTCTTTTATATATACTGTTTCAATTTTGCCGAGTAATTCTGAAGAGATATTTATCTTATCTATTTCTAAAACACCAAAGTATACTTTATCCTCTTTTTTACTGATAATATAATCAGCTATAAAGTAGAAAAGGAGAGCTAGTATTCCTACTCCAAATAGATATTTTACATCTATTTTTTTTAATTGTTCTAAAAGTTTAATTTCTTTCATGACTCCACCTCGTGTTTTTTATTGTAAAAAATAATTGTTATTTTACAATCACTTTTTACCTGAATAAACTTATTTTTCCTGTTTTAAAATAAAAAAATACACATTTAAAATATCTTTAATTTTTTCATAAAAATAAAAAATAAAAATTGATTTTCAAAAAAGAACGTAGTATTATTTATTAAATACTTTTTTGGGAGGTTTAAATGAAAAGATTATTAAGTATTACTTTAGCATTAAGTTTAGTATTATTAGGGGGCTGTGCGGAGAAAAAAAATGAAAAAAAAGATAAACTTGTTTTTGCGCAACTAAGTGATCCAAAAACTCTAGATCCACAAAACTCTACAGATAATTATTCTCAAGTAGCGATAACACAGATATATGATAGGCTATTTGAAATAGATGAAAAAACAGGAACTGCAATACCTAGTTTAGTTGAAGAATATAAAAAAATAGATGATAAGACATTTGATATAAAATTAAAAAAAGATATAAAATTTACTAATGGTGATACTTTGACTTCAGAAGATGTAAAATTTACAATAGAAAGAGCAAAAGGAAATCCAAAAGTAGCTCATCTTTACAAAATGATAAAAGATATTGTGATAATATCAGATAATGAATTTAAAATTATAACAGAAGAGCCATTTTCACCTCTTTTAAATCATTTAAGTCATAAGTCGTCATCGATAATAAATAGAAAAGAAGTTCTGAAAGATGAAACTAAGTATTTTGAAAATCCGATAGCAACAGGACCATATAAAGTTGAAACGTGGGCAATAGGAGATAATATAACTTTATCATCAAATCAGAATTACTATAAAGGGTCTCCAAGCATAAAAACTGTAGTTATAAAAGCTGTTCCCGAAGAAAATAGTAGAGTAATAGGATTAGAAACAGGAGAAATTGATATGTCTCTTGATATTCCCGCAATCTCTTGGAATAACTTAGAAAAGGATGGAAAGTTAAAAGTTTATTCAGCTCCTTCAACTACAACAGGATATATAGGATTAAATGTAAAATCACCGACATTATCAAATAAAATTTTAAGACAAGCCATCGCTTTAGCTGTAGATAAACAAAGTATAGTGGACAGTATATATCTAGGAAAAACCAAAATTGCGAATCAATTTTTATCGCCTCCAGTATTTGGATATAATCAAAACAAGAATGAAAGTGAGTTTAATTCAGAAAGAGCAAAAAAAATGTTAGAAGAAAATGGATTAGTGGGAACTAAATTAAAAATAGCAGTAAGTAGTCCAGAAAGAGTTCAAGTTGCAACAATAGTTCAAGATCAGTTAAAGAAGATTGGAGTAAATTTAGAAATTGAACTATTAGAATGGGGAGCTTTTTTATCTCAAACTGGTTCTGGAAATACAGATATGTTCATAATGGGATGGGGTCCATCAACTTATGATGCAGATTACGGTTATTATCCTAATATTCATAGTAGTCAACTTGGAAGTAATGGAAATAGAACATTTTATTCAAATTCAAAGGTTGATGAACTGCTAGAAATGGCAAGAAAAGAGAGTGACAATGATAAGAGAAAAGAGTATTATATAGCTATTCAAGATATCTTAGACGATGAGGTTCCATTGATACCGTTATATCATGGAAATGTTGTTTATGGAGCTACAACATCTTTAAAAAATATTTCGGCAACAGGATATCCAGAATTTTATAAATATGAGTTTTAAATAGAGGGGAGAGTGAAAAATGAATAAAATTAAATTATTAGAAAAATTATCAAATTTACATGGAGCACCGGGACATGAGCATGATGTGGTAGATTTTATAAGAAAAGAGATGAATGAATTTAGCTGTATAAGAGACTCAATAAATAATCTTTATATAAAAAATAAAGATGAAGTAGAATCAAAGCCAATCGTAGCTTTGGATTGTCATAGTGATGAGGTTGGTTTTATTGTAGAGGGAATTAAAGCAAATGGAACAATAAGCTTTTTGCCTTTAGGTGGTTGGCATATTACAAATATTCCAGCACATTCGGTTGTTATAAAAAATTTTAAAGGTGAATACATAAAAGGGGTTGTTTCTTCAAAACCGCCACATTTTATGACAATAGAAGAGAAGGCGAGATTACCTAAAATGGATGAGTTGGTAATAGATATAGGAACAAGTTCATACGAAGAAACGGTGAACTTGTATGGAATAGAAGTTGGGAATCCGATTACACCTGATGTACAGTTTTCTTATGATGAAAAAATAGATGTTGTAAGAGGAAAAGCTTTTGATAATAGATTAGGGTGTGCTATTGTAATGGAAATATTGAAAGAGACAAAAAACTCTACAATTGATGTGACTCCAGTAGGAGTTATAAGTTCACAAGAGGAAGTTGGATTAAGAGGAGCAGTGGTAGCTGCAAATACAGTAAAACCAGATTTTGCAATTATATTTGAAGGTTCACCAGCAGATGATACATTTAAAGATAGTTTTTCATCTAAAGGAGCTATAGGAAAAGGTATTCAATTTAGAGTTTTAGATGCAGGTATGGTATCAAATCCTAGAGTTCAGGAATTTGTAAAAAAAGTAGCAACTGAAAATGAAATAAAATACCAAGTTATAGCAAGAAGTGGAGGAAGTACAAATGGTGGGAAATACCATATAGCAGAAAAAAGTATTCCAACTGTAGTTATAGGAATACCGACGAGATACGTGCATACACACTATACCTATGCATCTGTAAAGGACTATAGAGATGCTATTCTTTTTGGGAAGAAAATATTAGAAAAATTAACAAAAGAAACCATAGAAAGTTTTTAGACAAATAAAAGACAAAAGATTCAGTAGTTTGTCACTTTTTGATTAAGAATAACATAGTAATTGTAGAATAAAGGATTTATTTTTTTCATGAAGTATATTTAAATATGCCGTAAAAATTTTTAGCTTTTTAGGAGGTATTTTATGAAAAAAATATTATTTGTAGTTACATCACACGAAGATTTAGGAAATACTGGAAGAAAAACAGGGCTATGGCTTTCTGAATTTGCAGAACCGTATTTCACTTTTAAAAATAGAGGTATAGAGATAACAGTAGCTTCTCCAAAAGGAGGAAAGGTTCCGATTGATACTTCAAGTTTAGAAGAGTCTCATTCAAATCCTTTTGTAAAAATATTTTTAGAAGACGATATGGATATATTAGAGAATACTGTAAAATTAGATAAAATTGATTTTCATCAGTATGATGTTATTTTCTATCCTGGAGGACATGGACCAATGTGGGATTTAGCTGAAGATAAGCAAAATGGAAAGCTAGTTTCAGATTTTTTTAATAATGGAAAAATAGTTGGAGCAGTGTGTCATGGAACAGCAGCATTGTTAAAAGGAATAAATCATAGAACAGGAGAGCCTTTGATTAAAGGTAGAAATATTACAGGGTTTTCAAATTCAGAAGAAGTTGCAGTTGGACTTCAAGATGTAGTTCCGTTTCTTTTAGAGAGTAAAATAGAAGAAGTCGGAGGAGTTTACTTTAAAACAGAGGATAATTTTAAACCTTATGTTGTTATTGATGGCTCTATTTTTACAGGGCAAAATCCAGCTTCGGGAATTCCTCTTGCTGAAAAAATTATAGAAGAACTTTATTCTAAATAAAAAAAAGAACCTTTAACTTTAGAGAAGCTAATCTCTAAAGTAAAGGTTCTTTTGATTTATAATTGATTCTCACAATTTCCTTTTTTTATAAATTCATCAAGGTTTTCATATGAAATTTCAATCATATTTGTTAAAGCCTCATCTGTGTATGATCCAATATGTGGAGTGATTAAAACTTTTGGATATAAATCTAAAAGTTTTTGAATAGTAGAATCAATCTCTTTATCTTTCATATCTTTAAAGAAGAAATCTTTTTCGTTGCTAAATACGTCAGTTGCATACCCTCCAACTTTTCCAGTTTCTAATCCTCTAAGAATAGCTTCAACATCTTGTAGCTCTCCTCTTGCAGTATTGATTAAAATCACATCATCTTTAGCTTTTGAAATTAATTCATCGTTGATTAAGTTATCATTCTGTCCCTTTATATAAGGACAATGTAGAGTGATAATATCTGAATTTTTGATTAAATCATCCATTGAAACATATTCTAAAATATCTTTAGCATTCTCATTAGGATACACATCATAAGCTAAAATTTTAGCTCCTAAGCCTTTGAATAATCTAGCAGCAGTAAGTCCGATTTTTCCAGTTCCAACAACTCCAACAGTTAAGTTTCTAATCTCTCTGCTGAACATATACTCATCGACAACGAAATTTTTCTCTCTTGATCTGTTGATCATATAAGTTCCTTTTCTAACTAGATTCATAGCAAATGTAATTGCAAGTTCAGCAATAGCATTAGGTGAGTAAGTTGGAACTCTAGCCATCTTGAATCCCATCTCTTTAGCGGCATCTAAATCTATATGGTTATACCCAACAGTTCTAGTTAAAAGATATTCTACACCATAATTTTTAATGATTTCTAAATTTTTTCTATTAGCTGGACAGTTGGCTCTCAACATTACAGCTTCATGGCCTTTGATTAGATGTATATTATCATCGTTTAATAACGCCTCGACAAGAGTTAACTCATAACCAAACTTATTTAATTTTATGAAAAATTCCTGTTCTACTTTTCTAACACCAAAACATATTAATTTCATTGTTTCCTCCTAAAAAACTATTATCCAAATATTTCTAAAGATTTTATAACTTCTAAAATTACAATCCATAACGGCATACATACTACACTGAAAACTGTAGATAGTAAAGAACAATTTGATGTCATAAGTGATTCTTTATCAAATTTGATTGCGTAAGCTGCAGCAACAGTAGCAGTAGGTGTTGCCATCATTATAACAACAGTAGCAAGTCCAACAAAAGATATAGGCAAAATATTTGTCACGTTTAAGATGTATAAAGCTACTATATTTATAGCAGGAACACCTAAAACTTTGATGAAGCTATATATCCAAGAATCTTTTGATGAGAAAGCTTCTTTAAGAGATATATCAGCAAGTTTTGCTCCAATTGATATCCAAGCTAATGGAGAACAAAGAGCTGCTAAGTATGTCATTGGTCTGAATAACCAGAAAGCTGTTTTATCGATTCTTAAGAATGCATACTCTTTACCTGCAACGGTAATTTGTGGTAGAGAGTTTTGGAACCCCCAGATAAACATCCCTAAGAAAGTTGCTAAAACAATTGGATTTAAAAACATTTGAGCTACATTTTTCTTATCAACTTTAACACCAGACATTTTTATATATCCGTAAGAGTAAAGGAAAACTCTGTAAGCGATATTAAAGATAGAAGCATACATAACTCCAAGTTCACCGTAAACAGCTGCAATTATTGGAATCCCAAAGAATGTAGTAGAACCGAAAATAGTTAAAACTTCAAGAACGGCTTTTTTATCTCCTTTATATTGAACATATAAAATTTTTGTTAAAAATATTAAAATAATATAGATTGCAAATCCCCAGATTAAAAGATTTAATCCTTGTTCTAAACTATTTTTATTGATATCTTGCATAAACGAGTTAAATGCTAAAGCTGGTAGAGATGCAGAAAGAATAACATCACTAAGTGTTTTAGAGGTATTTGCTGTTAAAACCTCTTTTTTTCTTAAATAGAATCCAAAAAGAATAATTAAAACAGATGAAGAGATAGCTCCAACGATGCTATTGTTGCTGATAATACTTGAAAAAATCTGACTGAAATTCATAAAATCCTCCTATATAATAAAATTTACTATTAGATACGTTATAACTAATATAAATCTTTTTAAATGAATTTACAATTTTTTAAACTTTATAAATAGTTTTTAAACTTTTTTAAGTAAAGATAGGAAAAAACAGAGATGAATTAGATGAAAAAGTTATCATAGTTTGTATAATAATTAAATTTTACGAAGCGTTTTAAATATGGTAGTATACAGTTATGAAAAAAATAAATTTTAAAAATAAAATAATGATTTGGGTTTTGGTAATTAATATGATTCCTCTTATTTTTTCATATGTAATATTTTTAAATGAAAAAATAAAAAGTGATGAAAATAATATAACTAAAAACCTTTTAGAGGCAGCAAAGATAGTTAGTACAAATAAAGAGATAAGAAATAATTTAGAGTTAAGTTATGAAAAAAATAATATAGAAAAGAAGATTGATAGCTTAATTGAAATATTTAGAGATATTGATATTATTGTAGTCGCAAATATAGAAGGGATAAAATATTCGCATCTAGATAAATCACAAATAGGAGATAAATTTGTTAATCCTGTAGAGTGGGATAAAATAAAAAAAGGAGAGGGATATTTTTCAAGAATGCTTGGTTCAATGGGGGTTACTTTTAGAAGGTTTGAACCGATATATGATAATAAAAATAAAGATATTATTGGATTTGTAATGGTGGGGAAATATTACAAATCAATTTTAGATATGAATAGAAAAACAACTTTGATGTTAGTATTTCTATTTATAACTTCAATAACTTTATCTACTATTTTAGCTGCAAATTTTGCTAAAAAAATAAAGAAGAGTTTATTTGGTCTTGATCCAGAAGAAATAGGAAGGTTATATATAGAGGAACGTTTAATAATAGATAATTTAGAATCTGGATTAATAGCTTTAAATACTAAAAATGAGATATTGAAAGTAAATAGTGTTTTTTCAAAAAAATATGTAGAGCTTTGTCCTGAAATGGTCTTAAATAAAGTGAGTCATTATTTAGAAAAGAAAGAAAATACAGCTAGAAATATAGAGGTTTTAATAGATGGTGGATATTATTATATAAAAATATTGCCGATTTATGATTTGAATGAATACTATGGAACCATTTTATTAATAAAAACAAAAGACGATGTCAATAGATATGCTAGAGAGATAACAGGGATTGATCAGTTAGTAGATGGAATGAGAGCTAATATTCATGAATTTAAAAATAGATTGCATGTCATTTTAGGATTAATAAATTTAGAAAAAATAGAGATGGCTAAAAAATATATTCTTGAGATTCAAGATTTAAATGAGTATGATTTTAAGAAATTTATAAATATAAAAAACTCTTTTTTAAAAGCAATATTATTAGGAAAGGATGCTATTTGTAAAGAGAGAAAAATTCAATTTTTAGTGAATTCAGAATCTTTAGTTTCAACAGAAGTTAAAATTACAATTTTTGAAGATGTTAGTACAATTATTGGAAATTTAATAGAAAATTCGATAGAATCATTTAAAGAATATAATATTAAAGAGAAGAGAATAGAGATAAAAATAATAGAAACAGAGAAAGAGATAGAGTTTGAAGTATGGGATAATGGAGAACAGATTCCACAAGAAAATTTTATTAAAATATATGAGCAAGGATTTTCAACAAAAGGCGATTCGCGTGGAGTGGGATTGAACATAGTAAAAAATAAAATTGATTTATATAGTGGAACTATTGAATTTGAACAAAATAAAGATGGTAAATTTTTTAAAGTAAGGGTGATGAAGTAGTTGAAAAAAGTTTTAGTTGTAGAAGATGATCCGATGGTTGCAATGATAAATATGGAGTACATATCTAAAATATCTGATTTAGAAATTGTTGGGTTAGCTGTAAATAAAGAAGAAGTTTTTAAATATTTGAAAACAGAAAAAGTGGATTTAATATTAATGGATATTTTTTTAGGTGGGGAGAATGGTTTAGATATTTTAAAAGAAATTAGAGGAGAGGGATATCTGACTGATGTTATTATGATTACATCAGCTAATGGAAGTGAGGATATAAAAAAGGCTTTATCTTTTGGATGTTTAGATTATTTAATAAAACCCTTTGATTTTGAAAGATTTAAGTGTGCAGTAAAAAAATTTTATGAAAGAAATGCTATATTTAATGAGAAGAAAATAGTCCAACAAGATTTAGATAAGTTAGGGTCAACTGCGAGCGAATCTACTATAATTTTACCGAAGGGACTAAATGAAAAAACATTGAAAATAGTTATAGATAGAATTGACGAGTTAGATGGTAAAGATTTTAATATTAAAGAAATTTGTGAGCTTGTTGAGATGAGCAATGTTTCTACAAAGAAATATTTAGATTATTTAGAAAAAATAAAATATATAGAGGAGAAAACTATATATGGAAATATAGGAAGACCACAGTGTATATATAAAAAAATTGACAAGTAAAAAAATGTATGTTATAAAGAAAGTACGCTAGCATACTAATTTTATTTGAGAATATGAAACCTTAAATAAAGCCATATTTCTACTAAGTTTTTAAAGGAAAACTATTTTTTATTTTGAAAAATTGAATGAGTTATTTTTTTAAAGGAGGCTTTTATGGAAATGTTTTGTTATCAGTGCCAAGAAACAGCAAGAAACACTGGTTGTACAGTTAGAGGAGTTTGTGGAAAAATTCCGGTTGAAGCAAAAGCTCAGGATCTTTTGATTTATCTTTCAAAGGGTATTGCTGTTTGTAGTAGTAAACTTCGTCATTTTGGTTTAAAAGATACAAAAGTGGATCATTTTATTATTAATGCACTTTTCACAACAATAACTAATGCAAATTTTGATACAAAAAAATTGTATTCGTTAGTAGAAGAAGGAGTAAATTTAAGAGATGATTTATATGCAAAGTGTTTAGAAAAAAACTTAGAAGTTGAAGGCTTTTATGGACACCTATTTGCCCCTAAAGAAGTTTTTTCTAACTTTGAAAAAGCATTAGAATTTGCAACTGAAAATGGTGTTTTAAGAAATGAAGATATAGATAAACGTTCTTTAGTTGAAACAGTAACTTATGGATTAAAGGGTATGGCTGCGTACTTAGAGCATGCTTTAAATCTAGGATATGAGAATGAAGAAAATATAGCTTTTGTTGAAAAAGCATTATGTGATATGGAAAATCCAAATAAAACTACAGAAGAGCTTATTCAATTAGTTCTAGATACAGGAATGTATGGAGTTAAAGCGATGGCGATTTTAGATAAAGCTAACACTGAAACTTATGGGCATCCCGTGGCAGGAAAAGCAAATATAGGAGTTGGAACAAAACCAGGAATTCTTATATCAGGACATGATTTGAAAGATATGGAAAGACTTTTAGAGCAAACAAAAGGTACTGGTGTTGATGTTTATACACATTCAGAAATGCTACCTGCTAATTATTATCCAGCATTTAAAAAATATGATAATTTCCGTGGTAACTATGGTGGTTCGTGGTGGAATCAAGATAAAGAGTTTCCAACTTTTAATGGACCAGTTTTATTTACAAGTAACTGTATAGTTCCATACACATTCAGAGAAGGAGCTAAAAAACTTAATTATATTGATAAAGTTTTTACAACAAATGCAGCAGGAATGGAAGGGTGTAAACACATTGAGTTAGATGAATTTGGAAATAAAGATTTTTCTGAAATTATAGAACTTGCAAAGAGATGTGAGCCTCCTATTGAAATTGAAAAAGGAGAGGTTCATGGTGGATTCGCTCATAATCAAGTTTTACAACTTAAAGATAAGATTATAGATGCGGTTAAATCTGGTGCTATAAAGAGATTTATTGTGATGGGTGGATGTGATGGTAGAATGGCTGATAGAAAGTACTATACAGAGTTTGCTGAAAAACTTCCTAAAGATACAATTATCTTAACATCAGGATGTGCTAAATTCCGTTATTTAAAACTACCTTTAGGAGATATAGCAGGAATACCTAGAGTATTAGATGCAGGTCAATGTAATGATTCGTATTCGATAGCTGTAATAGCTTTAGCATTAAAAGACGCATTTGGATTTGATGATATAAATCAATTACCAATAGTTTATAATATAGCCTGGTATGAACAAAAGGCAGCAATAGTTCTTTTAGCTTTACTTTATTTAGGAATCAAAAATATACATATAGGTCCAACACTTCCTGCATTCTTATCACCAAATGTAGCTAAAGTTTTAGTAGAGAATTTTGGGTTATCAGGAATTGGAACTGTTGAAGATGATTTGAAAAAATTTAATTTAGTATAGAGGAGGAAAAAAGATGGCTCATAGAATAAATAAAGAGGAATGTATAGCTTGTGGAGCATGCCAAAGTGTGTGCCCGGTATCATGTATCTCAGAGGTTGAAGATTCAAAAAGAGAGATAGATGAAGATGTATGTATAGACTGTGGAGCATGTGCTTCTGTATGCCCAGTATCATGCATATCACAAGTTTAATTAGAAGGAGTTAAATAAATGAAAAAAAATGATTGTGGCTGTGATGAACAAAGAGAACCAATAATTGTAAATCCTCATGTTGAAGCAGAGGCAAATGAAGTCATTTTTGATTTAGACGTAAAAACAAAAATAGATGATGGGATATTTGAAGATACAATTATTTATAGTAGAGATGTAGTTCCTTCTAATTTTAAAAAAATAAATGAAACACCAATAATGAACGAAAAAACTATATTTTCTGAAATATTGAAAGCACATAAGCTTCCTGAAGGAAAATTTGGGTTATTAAAAGTAATTTCTGGAAAAGTAAATTTTATTTGGGAAGAAGAATTGGATGTTATTTATACAGTAGATTCTGATCACCCATTAGGGATACTTCCTGAAAAGGCTCATAGAATAATGTTAAATGGTCCTGTAGAATTAAAAATAGAGTTTTATAAATAAAAATTAATTAGCGAGCTAGTAAAACTAGCTCGCTAATTTCATTGTTATAATTAGTTAATTTCAATCAATAAAAATTTATTGTCTGTTTTAGCTTTTATTTCATATAGAGTATTTGCAGGAATTACTAGAATTTGATCTTTTTTTAAAGTTTTAACACTGTTGTTAACAGTGACATTTACTTCTCCATCTAAATTTAAAATAATTAGCTCGCCTTCTGTTTGATTATGTTCAATCTCTTCATTTTCTGATAAAGCAAACATTAGAGAAGTCAAATTTTCTAAATTTAAAACTCTTTTACTAACAACCCCACCTTTAAATCCAATCAAAATATCTTTCATTAAAAGTTCTTTTGAATATTCTAAATTTATAAATCCACCAATTTCTTCTTGTTTTTTAACTATTATTAATAACATTTTAGCTTTTTCTGTAGCTTTTAATGCGTGAGGAATGTTTGCAGGCATTAAAATCATTTCACCTGCTCTCACTTTATAAATAACTTTATTTATAGAAATTTCTAATTCTCCATCTAAAACATAAACTAAAGCATCAGCAGGAGCACTATGTTCACTTAGCATTTCATCTTTATCAAAAGCAAAAATAGCAGAGTTTAAAGAATTTTTTAAAGCAATCATTAAGCTGTTTATTGTTTTTTCACCGTAGGGAACTAAATCCTTTAATGTTATAACCTCGTTTAATTCAATATTTCTTATTGCGTTCATCTTGTTCCTCCAAAATATTATTTTTAATTTATATTACCATTAAAATAAAATAAATTCTGTATCATATGATACACATTATAAAAAATAGTGTAGAACTGGTTAAAAGAGGAAATTGAATAGTAAGAACGAATAAAATAATAGTTGACGTTTTATATTTTTTAAAGTAACATAGTACGTATACGTACTATAAAAAATTAAAAGGAGATATAAAATGTTAAAATTTATTCAAAAAACAGCTTTATTAAGTTTATTATTATTACCAACAACATTTAATACTACTTTTGCTTCTGAACCACCAGCAAGTATAAAAGCTATTCTTCATGACAATACACCTTTAAATCCAGGAAAAGTTTTTGATAATGTTTATTGCATTGGAACTAAAAGTGTTGTTGCTTGGGCAATAAAAACAGAAGATGGAATTATCTTAATTGATGCAATGTGGGACGATACAGACGCAAAAACTATAATCAGTGGAATGGAAAAGTTAGGTTTAAATCCAGAAGAAATAAAATATATTATAGTAACTCATGGTCATGGAGATCATTATGGTGGGGCTAACTATCTTAGAACAAAATACAATGCTAAAGTTGTAATGACAAAAGTTGATGAAAATCTTATGAACACTGTTCATGTTGGAGCTAACTCAAGTCGTTCACCTAAAACATCTGTTGATATTTACGTTAAAGATGGAGATAAAATTACTTTAGGAAAAACAACTGTAGAAATACTAGAAACACCGGGACACACTCCAGGAGGAATGTCTTTAATTTTCCCAACAACAAATGATGGAAAAAAAGAGGTTGTTGCAATGTGGGGAGGAACAGGTATTCCTCGTGAAAAAGAGTTGCAATTAGATTATAAAAAATCGGTTAGTCATTTTGAGAAAAAATCAAAAGAGATGGGAGTTACTTCTGAAATTACAGCTCATTTATTTATAGATAATGGATACCAAAAATTAGAAACAGCTAATAGTAGAAAAGTTGGAGAGTTAAATCCTTTTGTTAGAGGAAAAAATGGAATGGAAAAATATTACAAAGAACTTCACGACTCTATTGATACTATTTTAAATAGAAAATAATTGTAATTATTTATAAAAAGTAATATTATATTAATTGAAAAACTATTGAAGTAGGAGGACGATTAATATTAATACTATGGGTTATGAGATATGTATTGTAGCTAGAAAAATACATCAGAAATTGAGTTTGAAATTTAGAGACTATGATATAACTCCAGAACAGTGGGTTGTTTTAAAAGAGTTATCAAATGAGGATAAAATTTCTCAAAATGAAATATCTCTTAGAGTTGGAAAAGATAAAAATAATATAAAAGCTTTGATAGATAAGTTAGAAAAAAAAGAATATCTAATTCGTCAACAAGATACGAATGATAAAAGAGCTTTTTTGATAATTTTAACAGATAAAGCTTATTTACTTATTGAAGAATTAAAAGATATTGATAAAGCGTTTAACGAGGAGATATCTCAAAATTTAAACCAAAGTGATTTAGAACAATTAAAATTACTTTTAGATAAATTTAAAAAAAATTTATAATTTTTATTTAATAATAAACGATAACATTGTATCGTTTATTTTTTTTATTTATAAAAATAAAAAAAATTTTTTAAAAAATTTGACAAAAGTCTTATTTGTAGGGTAATATTGTAAAAATTACTTACTACGGGAGGTTTTAAAAGTGAAGAATAAAAAATATTTTTTAGGATTATTATTAGCAGGAATTGCAGTAACAGGATGTGGAGCAAAAGATAGTTCGGTATCAAAAACTAATAAATCAAAAAAAGTAATAGTTTCGCTAGGGTCAAAACCAAAAAGTTTAGATCCTACAATGTACAATGAAATCCCATCATTATCTATCGTAAAATAAATATATAACACACTTTTTAAAATAGATTCAAATGGAAATGTGGTTCCAGAGTTAGCAGAATCATTTCAATATGTAAGCCCAACTGAGTTAGTAATAAAATTAAAAAAAGGAGTTAAATTTCATAATGGAGAGGAATTAAAAGCCAGTGATGTGGTTTTTAGTATAAAGAGAATGATAGAAAAACCAGCTACAAAAGTTATGCTAGATGTAGTTCAATCTGTTGAAGAAGATGGAGAGTATGGAGTAATAGTTAAGTTGAAAGAACCTTCAGCGCCGTTACTATTTACCCTTTCATATCCTTTAACAGCTATTTTAAATGAAAAATACACTCTTGAAAAAGGTAATAATATAGGAACAGATGCTATGGGAACTGGAGCATTTAAATATATAAATTGGGGAGATGGAGAAAAAATTGAGTTAGCTATAAATAACGAATATTTTGGAGAAAAAGCTAAGATAGATGAGCTTATATTTAGAGCTATTCCAGAAAATACAAGTAGATTAGCTGCTTTAGAAACAGGTGAAATAGATATAACAACTGTAGCTCCGATAGATGTTCAAACAGTAGAGAGCAATAACGAGTTATATGCAGTTTCATTCCCAACTACAGCAACAGAATACCTAACTTTAAATATGAATAGAGAACCATTTAATAATAAAGATTTTAGAAAAGCTTTGCACCATGCAATAGATAAACAAAGTATTGTAGATGCAGTATATTTGGGTAAAGCTAGCGTGGCAAATACGATTGTAAATCCGACTGTGTTTGGAAGTGATCAATCTCTTGGAAAGATAGATTATAATCCAGAAAAGGCTAAAGAGTATTTAGAAAAATCAGGAATTAAAAATAGAACAATAAAAATAATGTCAAATGATAATCCTGTAAGACTTCAAGCAGCTCAGATAGTTCAGGCTAACTTGAAAGAGATTGGGATAAATGCAGATATAGAAACAGTTGAGTGGGGAACTTATTTACAAATGACAGCTCAAGGTGATTATGATATCTTTATTGGTGGATGGGTTGCTGGAACTTCAGATGCAGATATAGTTTTATTCCCACTACTTCATAGTAGTTACAAAGGAGGAGCAGGAAATAGGGCGAATTTTGAAAATCATGAGTATGATGAATTAGTAGAATTAGGAAGAAAATCTACAGAGCCTTCAAAAAGATTAGAAGCATATTCAAAAGCTCAAGAGATTTTAGCAGAGGAAAATCCACTGATACCACTATATTACAAAAATGAGAATATGGGATTAAATAAAAAAATTATTAACTTTAAAGCTATGCCAAATACAATCCATGATTATTCACTGATAGAAATTAAAGAATAGTATAAGGCTTGACAAATATGTTTGAGAAGAGTATGATAATTAACAATTTAAATAGCGGGAGGAGACTATGAAGTTAGATTTAAATTATACGTTAGAATTTACAAAAGAGATTTTGAATATCCCAAGTCCAGCTGGATATACAGAAAAAGTGATGGATAGAATAGCTAAGGAGTTAGATTTTTTAGGATTTGGTTATAAATATAGTAGAAAAGGTTGTTTGATTGTAAAGCTTGAAGGGGAAGATACATCTTACACAAGGTTATTATCAGCTCATGTGGATACCCTTGGAGCGATAGTAAAAAAAGTAAAAAAGAATGGTCGATTAGAACTATTAAATATTGGTGGATATGCTTGGGGATCGGTTGAGGGCGAAAATGTAACTATTCATACTTTAGATGGAAGAGAGTATGAGGGAACACTGCTTCCAGTTAAAGCATCAGTTCATGTTTATGGGGATATTCCAAGAGAGATGCCAAGAACAGCTGAAACTATGGAAGTTAGATTAGACTACGAGGTTTACAGTGAAGCAGATACAAGAGCACTTGGGATTTGCCAAGGAGACTTTGTGAGCTACGAAACAAATACAAAAATTACAGAGTCAGGATATATAAAATCAAGATATTTGGATGATAAGCTTTGTGTAGCACAAGTTTTAACATATTTGAAATATTTAAAAGATAATAAGAAAAAACCTAAAAATAATCTATATCTTTACTTTTCAAATTTTGAAGAGGTAGGTCACGGAGTTTCAGAAATTCCTAAAGATGCAGATGAGTTTGTAGCTTTAGATATAGGACTTGTAGCTGAAGATGCAGATGGTGACGAGAAAAAAGTAAGTATTGCAGCAAGAGATAATAAAACTGTTTATGATTTTGGAATAAGAAAAAAAATACAAGCAGCCGCAGATGAGCATGAAATAGCGTACACAGTTGGAGTATATAATAGATATGGCTCAGATGCCACAGCTTCAATTCTTCAAGGTGCAGATTTAAGATATGCTTGTATTGGACCAAATGTAGATGCGACACATCACTATGAAAGAACTCATATAGATGGAGTAGTTGAAACAATAAAACTTCTAATAGCATATTTATAGAAAAATAAAAGGCTGCAAGAATATTTTGCAGCCTTAAATTTAATATTTTATTTTTTAAAAACTTTATCTTTATCTAGTTCAGTTTTTAAAGTTTCAGCAAGTTTTAAGTAGTTATCCCAAGCGGTATTTCTTCTTGTGAAACCACTTGTTTTATAATTTCCACTTCTTTCAGTTGCAGGTAAATCAGTTAAATCTAAAAGATTTTGAGTTTTTATAACTTTATCGTTTAAAGCATCCATTTGAACATTAAATCCAATACGAGAAGGTTCATCATACATGATACTCCAGTATTTAGATTGTCTGTAGAACTCTTTTGAAGTTTTATCCTTTATTTCCTCTTTAGAATCAGCAAAGATTTCATCATATCTACACTCTACAATTTTTCCATTTTCAATAATAACTTTTAAGAATCCAGTTAATCCATTTTCAAATTTTTCAGAAATACTATAGTATTTTGAATTTGATTTTTTATTCATAGAAGTATTTAACTTCTCTGCTAGTGGAACCATAGATTGCTGTATACTGTTTGATGCTCCAGCAACAGTATCAAAAGTTCCAGTTAATCTTTGTTCTGAAAGCATTTGATTTTCAGCAACTAAAACTCCTTCTATCCAAGAAACACCAGCTTTTTCTGCCATTGAGAAATTGTATGGTGATAATCTCTTTGAAACATTTTGATAAAAACGATTGTAGTAATTAGGTCTTGTTAACTCGTTGAACTCAACATGAACTAATTTTCCATTATTTTTTACTACTTCAAGAGTTCCAAGATGACCTTGACGGAATCTCTCCTCAACTTTGTAGTAATCTCCTTTTACAATACCTTGTTTTGGTTGTACTGACCAAGTTGGTATTTTATTTTCAGCTATCGATAAAGCTGAAGATAATATAAATGCACCGATTAAAAAAATTTTTTTCACGTGTTCCCTCCAAAAAATTGTTACTATAATATAGTATACCTTTATTTTAACTTTCAAGTCAATATTCTAAGTGGTGAAAATATGATATAATAATACAGTATTTTGAACAAAATTATCTTAAAAGGGAGTTGTAAAATGGTTTTAGGGGAATTTTTAAAAAGAAAAGATGTTAAATTATCTGGAAAAAGATATTTCGTGGATGCTTTAGGTGCAATGGCACTTGGAATGTTTTCAACACTGATTACGGGATCAATATTAAATATGATTGGAGAGAGAGTTGGAATTTCCTTTTTATCAGAGGTTGTTTGGCCTACAGCTAGAAATATGGCGGGACCAGCTATTGGAGTAGCGATTGCATATGCATTAAAAGCTCCACCTTTAGTTTTGTTTTCATCAACTTTCACCGGAGCAATTGGATATTCTTTAGGAGGACCAGTTGGTGCTTATGCTGCCGCTTTAGTTGGAGCTGAGTTAGGAAAGTTAATATCAAAAGAAACAAAAGTTGATATTATTTTAACACCAGTGTTAACTATGATGTCAGGTAGTTTAATCGGAGTATATTTGGGTCCAGTTTTAGATAAAGTAATGACAGCTTTAGGATTTGTTATAATGCAAACCACAGAGTTACAACCACTATTTATGGGGATTTTAATATCTGTATTTATGGGAATGGCATTGACGCTACCAATAAGTAGTGCAGCTATTGCTATGATGTTAAAATTAGAAGGGTTGGCAGCAGGAGCTGCAACCTTAGGGTGCTGTACACAGATGGTTGGTTTTGCAGTTATAGGATTTAAAGAGAATGGGTGGGGAGGCTTAGTAGCTCAAGGACTTGGAACTTCAATGTTACAGTTTTCAAATATAGTAAAAAATTGGAAAATATGGATTCCGTCAATTTTAGGTTCTATAATTTTAAGCCCACTAGTAACTGTAGTTTTTAAAATGGAAAACACTTTTGCAGGAGCTGGAATGGGAACAAGTGGTTTAGTTGGGATTTTTGAAAGTTATGTAGCAATGTCAAAAATAGGTAGAGGTGGAAGTGAAATGATTTTATTGATAGTAATTTTATATATAATTCTTCCAGCAGTGTTAACATATTTAATTTCAATTTTTATGAGAAAAAAGGGATATATAAAAAATGGAGATTTAAAAATAAAAATATAAAATAAAAGAGCATCTAAAGTGTTAGTTCATGTGAATTAATATTTTAGGTGTATTTTTTTTATCATAAATCCGCAAAAAACACAAAATTAATTTCAAATAAAATAAAAATAAAAAAATATTTGCAAAAAATAAAATAAAGGGTTATAATTTTTAAAAATTTTTACTAGGGGGAAAAAGATGTTAGTATATTTTTTTAAAAGAATTTTAACAACAATTTGTACACTTTTTTTAGTTATCACATTGACATTTTTTTTAATGAGACTAATGCCTGGAGGACCTTTCGATGGTGAGAAAAATATTCCACCAAAAATCAAAATTAAGTTAGAAGAAAAGTTTGGTTTGAATAAACCTTTAAGTCAGCAATACATATCATATGTAAAAGACTTAAGCAAATGTGATTTAGGACCGAGTATGAAAAGAGAGGGAAGAAGCGTGAACTGGATTATTGGATACTCATTTCCGACATCTGCAAAATTAGGATTAGTTGCAGTGTTAATCTCTTTAACAATAGGAATTGCATTAGGAATTTTAGCAGCATTGAATTTTAATAGATGGCCTGATTCTATTTGCATGTTGCTTTCAACCTTAGGAGTTACTATTCCAAGTTTTGTTGTAGGAGTTTTTCTAATGTATATTTTTGGAGTGAAATTAAAAATGGTACCGATTGTAGGATTGAAAACGTGGGATTCATATATTCTTCCTAGTGTTGCTCTTTCTGGATACTCAATTGCATTTATAGCTAGATTGACACGTTCGAAATTAGTTGAAGTTATGAAATCAGATTACATAAGAACAGCTAGAGCCAAAGGCTTAAGTAAAACAAGGATTATAATCAAGCATGCGCTTAGAAATACACTGATTCCTATTGTGACATACTTAGGTCCATTAGTAGCTGGAATCTTAACAGGAAGTTTTGTAATAGAGAAAATATTTGCTATTCCAGGATTAGGTAGTGAATTTGTAACAACAATTACAAATAGAGATTATACAGTAATTTTGGGAGTAACTATATTTTATAGTGCTTTCTTAATGGTTTGTAATTTGATTGTAGATTTACTTTATGTTGTTATAGATCCGAGAATTAAACTTGATAAATAGGGGGGAGTTTATGAGTAATAATTTAGACTTTACTTTTGTTTCAGAAAATGAAAAAGTAAAAGATGAGATAAATAGAAAAAGTTTTACATTTGCAGAAGATGCTTGGAGAAAACTGAAAGGAAATAAACTATCAATAGCTGGGTTGATTTTTATTATTTTAATAACGACATCTGCAATTGTTGTTCCTATGTTTTCAAGCTATAGTATTTTTGAAACAGATTTAGGAAAAACTAATCAATTTCCAAGTGCTACTCATCTGTTTGGAACAGATCAATTAGGAAGGGATATATTTGTAAGAGTTATGTTTGGAGCAAGATATTCTTTAGCCATTGCGTTCATAGCTTCTTTTCTAAATCTTATAATAGGGATTTTATATGGAGGAGTTTCAGGGTATTTTGGTGGTCGAGTTGATATGATTATGATGAGAATAGTTGATATTATATACTCTGTTCCTATGACGATATATGTAATTTTAATTATGGTTACTTTTGAAAAAGGTGGTTTTTTAAATATTGTTTTAGCTTTAGCACTTTCTTATTGGATTGGGATGGCAAGAATTGTTAGAGGGGAAATTTTACAACTAAAACAACAAGAGTATATTTTGGCTGCTAGAACTTTAGGGGCTTCAAATAGAAGAATACTTTTTAAACACCTTTTACCAAATAGTATGAGTTCAATAATAGTTACATTGACATTACAAATTCCATCAGCTATATTTACAGAAGCATTTTTAAGTTTTATTGGGCTAGGAATAACCCCACCAGCAGCATCTTGGGGAACTTTAGCAAATGATGCACTTGGAGGATTTAGACTTTATCCATATCAACTTATATTTCCAACTTTGGCAATATGTTTTACGATATTAGCTTTTAATCTTTTAGGTGATGGATTAAGAGACGCTTTAGATCCAAAGGTTAGGGGGTAGGTTATGAAGAAGCTATTAGAAGTTAAAAATTTGAAAACATCTTTTAATACTCATCATGGAGAGGTTCAAGCTGTGAGAGGAGTTACGTTTGATTTATTAAAAGGTGAAGTTTTAGGAGTTGTGGGTGAATCTGGAAGTGGAAAAAGTATTACAATGATGAGTATAATGAAGCTTTTAGAAGAAAATGGAAAAATAAAAGAGGGAGAAATAATTTTTGATGGAGTTAGAATAGATCAGCTTACAGAGAAGCAGATGAACTCTATAAGAGGAGATAAAATTTCAATGATATTTCAAGACCCAATGACATCTTTAAATCTTTTGATTCCGATAGGGAAGCAGATAACAGAAACTCTTGTTGTACATAAAGGTATGAGTAAAAAAGATGCCTTTGAAAAAGGAGTACAACTTTTGGAAGATGTTGGGATTCCTATGGGAAGGACTAGAATGAAGCAATATCCACATGAGTTTTCTGGAGGGATGCGACAAAGAGTTATGATAGCGATGGCACTAGCTACAAATCCTGAGCTACTTATAGCAGATGAACCAACAACAGCCTTAGATGTAACTATTCAAGCTCAAATTTTAGATTTAATGAGAAAGATAAAAAAAACTAGTGATACATCAATTATTCTTATAACACACGATTTAGGAGTAGTGGCTGAGATGTGTGATCGGATAAATGTTATGTATGGTGGAGTTATTGTTGAGCAAGGAAGAACAAGAGATATATTTTATAATACAAAACATCCTTATACGCTAGGACTTTTGAAAAGTGTACCTAATCCAGAAAGAGTAGGTAAAGAAAAGCTAAAGCCAATAATGGGAACTCCTCCAGATTTGTTAAATCCTCCAAAAGGGTGTCCTTTTTATCAAAGATGTGAATACTCAATGAAGGTGTGTAAGGACAGTATGCCACCATTTTTTGAGATAGATGAAAATCATAAATCCGCTTGTTGGTTAAATCATAAAGATGCACCTAAAGTTGGAATAAATTAATAGGGGGAAGTTATGGCTGAAAATTTATTAGAGATAAAAGATTTAAGAAAACATTTTAATATAAAAAATAGTATCTTTGAAAAAAAGAGAAAAATTTTAAAAGCTGTAGATGGAATATCTTTAGAAATTAGAAAAGGGGAAACGTTAGGTTTAGTTGGAGAATCAGGATGTGGAAAGACAAGTTTAGGAAGAACGATTGTTAAACTTTATGAACCAACATCTGGAGATATAATTTATGATGGTAAAAATTTAACAAATTTAAATTTCCAAGAGATGAAAAGTTTTAGAAGAAAAATTCAAATGATATTTCAAGACCCATATGCTTCACTGAATCCGAGACAAACTATAGGAGATATTATTAAAGAACCTATGGAGATTCATAACCTTTATGATAAGAATGAAAGAGATAAAAAGGTTTTAGAAATTTTAGAGTTAGTTGGTTTAAATAATACACATATGAGCAGATATCCTCATGAGTTTTCAGGAGGACAAAGACAAAGAGTTGGAATAGCAAGAGCATTGGCATGTAATCCAGAGTTCATTGTCTGTGATGAGCCAATATCAGCGTTAGATGTATCTATTCAAGCTCAAATTATAAATACTTTAGAGGAGTTACAGGAAAAGCTAGGACTGACGTATCTGTTTATAGCTCACGATTTATCGATGGTAAAACATATTTCAGATAGAGTAGGAATAATGTATCTAGGGAAGTTAGTTGAACTTGCAGAAAGTGATACAGTTTATGAAACACCATTACATCCCTATACCGAAGCACTGCTTTCGGCAATTCCAATACCTGATCCAGATATATCGTTAAAAAAAGAGAGAATAATTTTAGAAGGAGATATACCAACTCCAATTAATCCAAGTGGAGGATGTAGATTTAAAAGTCGTTGTCCAAAGGCTTTTGAAAAGTGTCAAATAGTAGAGCCAGAGTTGAGAGAAGTAAAAGAGAATCATAAGGTTGCGTGTCATCTATATAATAAAGTTTAATTCATCATATACTAATTTTAAAAGGAGGAGTTTATGTTAGGGAGATTAAATGGAAAAAGTTTAGCATTAGCATCAATGGTTTTATTTTTAGCAGCATGTGGAGGTAAAAGTGAAGAAAAGGTAGCAACAAGTTCTACACCTAAAAAAAATACAATATCATATAATTTAGGGACAGACCCAAGAACAATAGATCCACAGCTAAATACAGCAGTTGATGGTTCAATAGTTGCTTCAAATGTTTTTGAAGGACTTTTTGCAGAGGGAGAAGGAGGGAAATCAGTTCCAGCTGCAGCAGAATCAGTAGAAGTATCAACAGATGGTCTAGTTTATAAATTTAAAATTAGAGAGGGAGCTAAGTGGTCTGATGGAAAACCAGTAACAGCTCATGATTTTGTATATTCTTGGAAAAGAGGATTAACAGCAGATACAGCAATGGAGTATGCGTACCAACTATTTTATATAAAGAACGGTGAGAGATTCTATAACGGAGAAGTTGGAGAGGTAGATTTAGGAGTAAAAGCTTTAGATGATAGAACTCTTGAAGTAACTTTAGAAAATTCGACACCATATTTTTTAGCATTGACATCTTTCCCAGCGTATTTTCCACTTAGAGAGGATGTTGTAAAAGGAAATTCATCTTGGGCAATAGATGCTAAAACATATATTGGAAATGGACCATTTAAAATTAAAACTTGGAGTCCAAAAGAGAGTATACTTTTAGTGCCAAACGAGAACTATTGGGGAAAATCAGAAGTGAAGTTGGATGAATTAAGATTTGATATGATTGTAGATGATAAAACATACTTGAACGCTTTTAAATCTGGAGAGGTAGATATTATAGACTCACCTCCATCAAGTGAAATTCCATCTCTTTTATCAAGTGGAGAGGGGAAAATATATCCATATTTAGGGACATATTTCTATGTTGTAAATGTATCTGGAAATAATAGTAATCCAGAGATTGTTAAGTTTTTAGGTGATTCAAGAGTTAGAAAAGCATTAGCTTTATCGATAAACAAAAAGTTACTTGTAGAGCAAGTGACAAAAGCTGGTCAGCTTCCAGCTAAAAGTTTCGTACCAGCAGGAATAGTAGCAACAGATGGAAAAGATTTTACAGCGAATAGTTCTTATCTTCCAGCAGAGGGAGATGTAGAGTTAGCTCAAAAATTATTAGCTGAAGCAGGATACACAACACCAGAGTCAATTCCTAAATTGACATTTACATTCAACACAGGAGATGGACATGCTATGGTAGCTCAAGCTGTTCAAGATATGTGGAAGAAAAATTTAGGTGTTAATATTGAATTAAAAAATGAAGAGTGGGCAGTATTTCAAACAACTAGAAATAGTTTAAATTATGAGATAGCTAGACATGGGTGGATAGCTGATTATAATGATCCAATGAACTTCTTAGATATGTGGTTAACAGGTGGAGGAAACAATGCTGCTGGATATTCTAATGCAGAGTATGATAACTATGTAAAAGAAGCTCAAAGAGAGAGTGACCCAGCTAAAAGAACAGCACTGCTTCATAAAGCAGAAGATATTTTGATGAGTGATATGCCTGTCATCCCACTTTATTACTATACAAGTGTGGTTGTAGCTAATCCAAAAGCAAAAGGTTGGATTAAATCACCGTTAGGTGGATATTTCTTCAAAAAAGCATATATGGAGAATTAAAAAACAGATATAGAAATAAAAAAACTGGTCAGATATAGTTTCTGGCCAGTTTTTTATTTCGTTTATATTTTTTCTTTTAATATTTTTAGTTTTTATGCCTTTAAATAGTTATACTCTTTCATAACTTTCTTTACATAATTTTGCGTTTCTTTGAATGGGGGAATACCGTTGTATTTCTTAACGTTTCCAATACCAGCATTATAAGATGCTAAAGCTAAAGTAAGATTATTTTTATTTTGCTCTAAACACCAAGCGATATACTTCGTTCCTCCCTTGATATTTGAATTGATATTGTTTGGGTTAACATTCATAAGCTTAGCTGTTTTAGGCATCAGTTGCATAAGCCCTGTAGCTCCGACACGAGATACTGTACTTTGTTTAAAATCACTTTCAACCTTGATGATAGCCGCAATTAGTTCGGGTTCTACATCGTGCTTATTAGAATGTTCAATTATACTATTATATATATTAGTAGCTGCAGTTTCAGTTTTAGTATGTTTTTCTATGTAAGTTTTTATTTTGCTTGAAGAGTTGTCTTCTTTTGAGAAAACACAAATTGTTAAAAGAAAAAATAATGCGATAAATCTAAACTTCAATAAAAATCACCTCTCGTAAAAAAAATCATCTACTAGTAGTATAACATAAAAATCACAAAAAATGAAATTTTTGTTCTGTTTAAAAGATACTATGAGCTTAAAAGACTCAAGGCTTGAGTGGTTTCAATATTAATTTTTTTAATAACAAAGAGAATAAAGATATATGAAATTAACTATAAATTTACGAAATATTAATTTTGTTTTAACATCAACTTGTTAAAATATATTCAAGATAACACTAGGAGGAAAAAAGATGATATTTAAGGGGATGTTTGATAATAATAAAAAGGTTGAAAAATTAGAATATAGATTTGAAATTCCAGAAGGAACAAATAGAATATCATTAAATTTGACTAAAGGAGCATTTAAAGATGTAATTATATCTTTAGAGGATAGTGAGGGAAGAACAAGAGTTTTGACATCATTTAAAACTTTTAAAAAGAAATACTATTTAACAACTCACTGGGAGAGTACTTCAAACTGCTGTATTCCAGGCGATATTCCAGCGGGAGAGTGGAAGATAAAGTTATTAAAGCCATATTTAGTTGATAGTGAGTTTGAATTAGAAGTTATAGTTGAAAATGGAAATTTAATAAAAAAAGAAAATATGAAAAAGATTAGTTTAAAAGAGCATTATCCAGATACAAAAGAGTGGTATGCAGGAGAGTTACATAATCACACAAATGTATCCGATGGAAGAATGGCACTAAAAGAGTTAAAAAAAGAGATTCTAGATAAGGATATAGATTTTATATTTCCAACAGAGCATAATAGTGTATTAACAAAATATCCGGATTTAGATAAACCTGTGATTCCATCAACAGAACTGACATTAGATGATTTAGGACACTTTAATCTATTTGGACTTAGACAACTTATTGATTACTATAATTTTGTAGAAGAAAATGAAACTAGAGAAGAGTCATTGAAAAAGATATTCTGCGAGGTTAAAAGGCAAGGGGGATTTGTTTCATTAAACCATCCTTTTCATAATAGTTCAAAGATGTGTTTAGGATTATTTTACAATATAGATTTAAAAGATTTAGATTTTATAGAAGTTATAAATTCTCCTACATCAGAAGATAGAAATGCATATTATGATAAAAAAGCTTTAGAAGCTTTAGATATGTTGTGGTGTGATGGACATAAAATATTTGCTGTTGCTGGAAGTGATAATCATGGATTAACTTTAGGTGATCCATTAAACTATATAAGATTGGATAAATATTCTACTGAAAATATTTTAGAAAATTTGAAAAAAGGAAGAACGTATATATCTAGAGTTGGAGAGATAAAATTAAGAATGGAAAATAATGGAAGTGTTATTTACCCTGGAGATAAAGTGAATGGAGAGGTTTCAATTAAAGTATTTTCTTCACAAAATTTAGTATGGAAAATTATAAAAAATGGTAAAGTAGTATTTACTCAAAAAGGAAAAGAACTGATTGTAAATCAGAGTGTATTCACTGGAGAATACTTGAGAGTTGAAGGTGTTTCAGAAGATCATGAACCAATGGTAGTTATTAATCCAATATATAACTCTTTAAAAGAACCATCAATAGAGAAATGGTTTGATGTGAAAGATGTTGTTTGGAGAGATTAGATAATTCTAAATTGAATATAAATTCGAAATATTTTGTTCAAAAAAAGATTGATTTCCTAAATAAAATGGAGTATTATCTGCTTACAAGAGGTCTACAATATAAGGAGGAATCAAAGATGTCATATGTATTTTTTATGCCAACAATCTCATATATGGGAGAAGGATCAGTAAAAGGTTTAGGAAACGAAATTCATTCTAGAGGACTAAAAAAAGCTTTAATCGTAACAGATCATGTTCTAGTTCAAATTGGGTTAGTTAAAAGTTTAACAAATTTATTAGATGAAAATGGAATAGGTTATGTTATTTATGACGAAACAAAACCAAATCCTACTGTAACAAATGTAAATCATGGATTAAAGGTTTTAAAAGATAATCATTGTGACTTTGTAATATCATTTGGTGGAGGTTCACCTCATGATGCAGCTAAAGGAATAGCTTTAGTAGCTTCAAATGGTGGAGATATTAAAGATTATGAAGGAGTGGACAAGTCAAAATATCCACAACTACCATTAATAGCTATAAATACAACAGCAGGAACAGCATCAGAGATGACAAGATTCTGTATAATAACAGATGAGGATAGACATGTAAAAATGGCAATAGTGGATAAGCATGTAACGCCACTTATTGCAGTTAATGATCCAGAATTAATGTTAGATATGCCAAAGAGTTTAACAGCAGCAACAGGGATGGATGCTTTAACTCATGCTATAGAAGCTTATGTTTCTACAATAGCAACTCCAGTTACAGATGCTTGTGCAGAAAAGGCTATTGAATTAATCTCAAAAAATTTAAGATTAGCAGTTGAAAATGGAAAAGATATAAAAGCTAGAGACAACATGGCTTATGCAGAATATTTAGCAGGAATGGCATTCAATAGTGCTTCTTTAGGATATGTTCATGCGATGGCTCATCAACTTGGTGGATTCTATGATTTACCACATGGAGTTTGTAATGCAATATTATTACCACATGTTGTTAGATATAACGCTTCAGTGTCAGAAGATAGATTGAGAAAAGTTGCAACTCTTATGGGAGTAAATCCTCATGAAATAAAAGATAAGAATCCAGCTGATCTAGCAATTGAAGCAATAAAAAAACTTTCAAAAGATGTTGGAATTCCAGCAGGAATAAAAGAGCTTGGAGCTAAAGAGGACGACTTTGTAACTTTAGCAACAAATGCATTGAAAGATGCGTGTGGATTAACAAATCCAAAACAAGCGACACTAGATGAAATAATTGAAATTTATAGAAATGCAATGTAGCTATTAAATAAAATAGATTAGAAAAGTGCTAGAAATATTTCTAGCACTTTTGTTTTTACTCTAATTTTACATAAATTTAATCATGGTTTTACAACGATGGGTTAGAATGAATTAAATTAAAAAAAGAGGGGGAATAAAATTGAGTAAGATGAAATTTAAATTAGCAGCATTAACAGCATTTTTAACAATCGCGGGGACAGCACATGGGGTGGCTTTAAAAGATGTAAAACCAGGATTTGCTAAAAATGTAATATTTCTTATTCCAGATGGTTCGAGCTCAACAGTTTCAACACTAGCAAGAGCAGTATATAATGATGGAGAGAGTTTAAACATAGATGAGTTAGCATCTGGTTTAGTAAAAACTTATAACTCGGATACTTTTATAGCTGATTCTGCTCCAGCAGGAACAGCACTTGCAACAGGATGGAAGACACAGGATAAACTGATAGGTGTAAAACCTAAAGCTGCAACTTTAAAGGGAGCTAGAGTCCCAGAAGCAGGAGACGAATTAGCACCAGCAGCCTCAGTTTTAGAAGCAGCTAAATTAAATGGTAAAGCAGTAGGGATTGTAGCAACTTCTGAAGTGCTACATGCCACACCAGCAGACTTCACTACTCACTCAATTCACAGAAATAACTACTCTGTAATCGGAGAGCAGCAAGTTCACCAAAACTTAAATGTAGTTTTTGGTGGAGGGAAAAGTTATCTAAAAAAAGATACTGCAACAGAAGCTAACTCAAAGAAACGTACTGATGGAGAGGATATGTTAGAAGCCTTAACAGCTAATGGATATAACATAGTACAAACTTTAGATGAAATGAAAAGTTTAAATAAAGATTTTGTATGGGGATTATTTGCTGAAAAAGATATCCCTTACGATTTAGATCGTGACAAGAAAACAGTTCCATCTTTAGCAGAGATGACAGAGAAAGCAATTGAGTTACTTTCAAAAGATGAAGATGGCTTCTTCTTAATGGTAGAGGGATCAAAAGTTGACTGGGCAGGACATGCAAATAATCCAGTTGCTATAACTTCAGAGTTTATGGCATTTGATAAAGCAGTTGGAGTAGCTTTAGAGTATGCTAAAAAAAATAGTGATACTTTAGTGGTTGCTGTAACAGATCACGGAACAGGTGGAATCTCTATCGGAAATTTAGCTACATCATCTAACTATCCAGAGCTACCTATGGATGTATTTACAAAAGATATGAGAAAAGCTAAATTCACAGAGGTATTAACAGCTGAAAAAATATTAGCTAATAAATCATCAGCAAAATCTTTAGCAAAAGATATGTTAGGTTTAGATTTAACAGATGTAGAGTTAGAAGGAATAAATAAAGCTGAAAAAACTTCAGCAATTGAGACTATCTTAGGAAAAGCTATGAGTGAAAGAGCTCATTTAGGATGGACAACAAATGGTCATACTGGAGAGGATGTACCTCTTTATGTATATACTTCTAATTATGCTAATCAATTGACAGGAACAGTTAATAACTCTGATATAGCACTTTATATAGCTAAAGCTATGAACTTAGATTTAGATGTAGCAACAAACGAGCTATTTGTTCCAGGAAAAAGAATAAAAGAGATGGGAATAGATGTAAAAATAGATACAGCTAATAAATTCCAACCAGTATTTACTTTATCTAAGGGTGGAAAAAAGTTTGTGTTCCATGAAAATAAAAACTACTATGAATTAGATGGAAAAAAAGTTAAATTTAACGGAATTGTTGTCTTCAATGGAAAAGATGTATTTATACCAAATGCAGCTTTAAAAGATATAATCTAATTTTTTATAGAAAAAAGGCGAGAGTTAGAAACTTCTCGCCTTTTAAAATTTTATTTTATGCACAACACATGGTATTCACCATTAATAACACTTGTTCCTTCTGTTTCGTGTTCAAAACCAGGGAATTGTTTATCCCAAGTAGAAAGAGCTTTTAAATATGTTATTTGTGGACTATTAGAATCTCCAAAGTTTTCACCAGACATCAGCATAGGGATTCCAGGTGGATATGGAATAACAGCATTTGCAGCGATTCTATTTTTTAATTGTGTAGCTGGAACTAATTCAACTTCATTTTTTACAACTTTATTATAAGCTTGTCTAGGAGTAATCATTTGCTCAGGCAGAGTAGAATACGCTTCATTTAAATATTTTCCTAAATTATGTTCTTTTAAATAATGGAAAATTTCATCTCCTAAATCTTTCATTCCAAGGTTACCATATCTTTCTTCACGTCCTTTAACTAATTCGGGGAATATTTTAACTAAAGGGGTATTATTATCATAATCTTTTTTGAAAGCGATTAATAAATCTAAAAGAGTTCCCCATTTTCCTTTAGTTATTCCCATTGAGAATAAGAACATAACTTGGAAATCAGTTGTTCTTGTAGGGACAACACCATATTTAGAGAAATAGTATGCTACAAGTTCAGCAGGAACTCCAACATTACCAAGTTCTCCATCGTCACACATTCCTGGTGAAAGAATACTAACTTTAATAGGGTCTAGCATTGCCCAATCTTCAGGAAGATTATCAAAACCGTGCCAAACATCTCCTGGTTTCATTTTCCAACAATCTTGATTTTTCATTAAAAATTCGGTTGGTGCATCTTCAAAATTATAAGTTTTACCAGTTGAATTATCACTGACAATTTCAACATTCCATGGTTTGAAGAACCATTCACCTTTCTCTTTATATTCTTTATAATATTTTGCAACCATTTTTCTAAAATCAATAGCTTCTTTTAAAACTTCATCAGTTAAATACTTACCAGTTTTTCCTTCCATCATAGCAGCCCCAATTTCATTTGAAACAGCAATAGCATATAAAGGAGATGTTGTAGAGTGTAGCATATAAGCTTGATTGAAACGCTCCTCACTTATAGGATTACTTCCTTTTCTCATGTGAATATATGAAGCTTGAGATAAGGCATTTAAAAGTTTATGGGTAGAATGAGTTGCAAAGATTGTTGCATTCCCGTGATAATCCTTAGCTTCTCCTCTCATAGCGTAGTGATTTTTATAAATTTCGTTAAATTTAGCATATCCATACCAAGCTTCATCAAAATGGATATTTTGAATATAAGTTTGGAATATATCTTCAACTTTTTTAGCATTATAGCAAACCCCATCATACGTACAGTTAGTGACTACTGTATACAAAGGTTTTTGATTTTTCATTGAATCTGGAATTAAACAGCTATTTTTTATTTTATTTAAAACTTCACTTTCAGACATTTCACTTGGTAGAATAGGACCAATTATCCCATATCTATTTCTAGTTGGTTTCATATATACAGGTTTTGCTCCAGTTAACATTAATCCCTGCTCAATAGATTTATGACAATTTCTATCAAGTAAAGCAATATCATCTTCAGTTAGCGTTCCTTGCATAATTGTTCTGTTAGACCCAGAAGTACCTACTAAAACATTGTATGATCTATCTGAACCAAATATTTTTGCTGCTAATTTCTCACCTTCTAAGAAAGCACCAGTATGGTCTAGTAAAGAACCGATACAAGTTCTTTCAATACCAGTGTCAGTTCTAAATAGATTTTCGTCATAAAAATCGAAAAATCTTTGTCCTAATGCAGTTTTAGTGAAACCAACACCACCTTGATGACCGGGAGCAGCCCATGAGTATTCAGCAACCTTATTGTAACTAAAAACGGCTTTTGTTAAAGGTGGTAAAAGTTCATCATTATATCTTTCAATAGCTCTTTGAATTCGTTCACCTAAAAAAGTGATTTCTTCTTGTAACAACCATATAATCTCTTCAACATTTTCATAAATCTCTCGACTTAATGTTTCTAGAGCATCGGCTTTATGAGTTAAAAGAAAAACAGGGACACCATCTTGAGATTCGTGGAGTTTTTTAATAATATTTAAAGCTTCTTTCTCCTCTTTATTATTAGGCCAAGATAATAGAAGGCAATCAATACCCTTATCATAACAGACAACATCTTCTAAATCTTCGTAAGATTGAGATATATATATTCCAAGATTTCTTTTACTTAATTCCTCTAAAAGAAGATTGCTTCTATTAGCAATCTCAGTTCCATCTTTTATTCCTTCATTGAAAAATACAATTTTAGTTTTATTTCCATCTATAATTTTTTTCATAAAAATAACCTCCTTTTATCCAAGTAAAACTTTGTAATTTGCAATTGTATAAAAAACTCCAACTATTCCACTCACGATTATTAAAGCTGCAAATATTTTTTCTCCATGAGTGAAAATTGGTTTACCGTCATTACTTTCTAATCTAGCTTTTCTGAACACAGGAATTCCTAAAGCATAAATGATAGCAGCAACTAAGAAATAGCTTAAACCAGCAGCATAGATTAACCAAGCAGCATAGATACTACCAAGTACTCCAGTTAAAAGAGCTTTTTCTCTACTTATAGGAGAAGCGTTTGGAAATTCTCCATCTGCTTTTGACATTTTCCATAGGTACAGTGTACAGATGAAATAGCAAGGTAGAATCATAACACCAGTTATACTAAGCATTAAATTCCAAGCGTTATTAGAAAAATAAACTACAATCATACATAGTTGCATAAGAATAGATGAAACTAATAAAGAGTATGAAGGTGATTCATTTTTATTTTCAGTAGCAAAAACTTTTGGGAATGTTCCATCTTTAGCCGCTTCAAAAGGTAAAGAAGCAAGCATGACTGTCCAAACAAGCCAAGAACTTAAAAGAGCAATAATAACTCCTAAATTCATTATCCAGTTTCCAGAATTTCCAATAACAGTGCTCAAAATAGGTCCTGTTGAAGGAGGAGACATAGTAGAAATTTTACCTTGGGATAAAATTCCTAGTGGAAGTAAAGAAAGTAAGGCATACATAATTAAACATCCTAAGAATCCAATAACTGTTGCTTTACCAACATCTTTTTGTGAATTTGCTCTACTTGAAATAACAACAGCACCTTCGATTCCAATAAATACCCAAAGTGTTACAAGCATAGTACTTTTTATTTGAGGGAAAAGTCCACCTAAATCTTTGTCCATAAGACTTGGAATGACATCTTTTCCCCAAAAATTAGTTGTAAAAACTGAAAAATCAAATTTAAAAATTAGAATAAAAACAAATAATAGTAGAGGTATTAATTTTCCAACAACTCCAATATTATTGATAAAGGTAGCTTGTTTAACACCTGCTAAAACAGCGAAATACATAATCCAGATAACTAAAGAACCACAAATAATTGAGAGTAGATTGTTTCCACCCTTAAAGTATGGATTGAAGAAATAGTTGAATGAATCCATTAGAAGGATTGCATATCCAACATTTGCAAAAATGTTGCATATCCAGTATCCCCATGCAATTTGGAATCCCATTAGTTTTCCAAATCCTGATTCACCATACCCATAAATTCCTGATGTAACTTCTGGTTTTACATCAGATAGAATACTGAATGTGTTTGCTAAAAACCACATACCTAAACCTGTGATAACCCAAGCTATTATTATAGCTCCAGCAGAAGCTGATTGAGCCATATTTTGAGGTAGATTGTATACACCACCACCAATCATAGCACTTATAACAAGTCCTGCTAAAGTGATAACGCCTAGTTTTTTTTCTGTTGCCATAATTCTTCTCCTCCTTTTAGAGAAATTTATTTTTGGTCATATTATTCTACTACCCATCTTTGTATTTTCATTTTAATAAGAAATAAAATAATATGCCCACTCGCTTATACAACCTTTGTGAAAACTTTCCTACAATTTATTTATTTATTTATTTATTTTAATCATTTGTTGTAAATAGTTTGAATAAAGGTTATACTATAAGTAAAATCAAAAAATATTTGATTTTTTGGAGGAAGTTATGAGATCTTATTCAAAATTAAACTGTCCAGAAGTTGTTTGTAGTGAGTTAGAAAAATTTATAGACTATAAAGATTATATTTTTTTGACTCGAAATTTAACTGATAATGATATACAAATAAAAAAATATGATGTTAATGATTCTTTTGAAACAGTTACAAAATATATTGATTTACACGGTGGAAAAATTGTATATGGAGTTTCAATTTTAGAGTCAGATATTATTTTTGAAAAACAGGTTTTTGCTGTTTGGGAATCACCTGATAAAAAGATTCATCATATAACAAGAGGATCTAATGCCAAAATTATGTTTATTCCAAATGTAAATCCTTATGAAATACCGAGTATATACATAAGTGGTTTTTATAACCTTTTTTCTACAAAAGATGAAGATTGTATAAAAGAGTTTATTGCGAATAAAAAATATTTTCAAGAGTTGATTTCAAAAGGAACAAACTCTCTTACGCAGAGTGAAATGAAAGATATTTCTCGTTATGGAAATACATCTATTTCTGAAAGGGTGACCAATAAAAAAATAGATAAAGATTTTGAATTGAAAAATAGAATTTTAAATAGAATAAAAAAATAAAAAAAGACTTCCTTGAACAGGGAAGTCTTTTAAATTAAGTAGTTGTAGATATTTCTGAATAAAATTGTTTTAAGAAATCCTTCATGAATTTGTCTCTTTTTTCAGCTTCAATCCGCCCCTCTTCTGTATTCATCAAATTTTTTAGTTTTAAAAGTTTAGTATAAAAATGAGAGATAGTATCATTCATTTCTTCAGGGTTATAAATTTCTCGTTGAAAAGCGCCCCCAAAAGTAAAAGTTCGAGCGATACCAATGGCTCCTAAAGCATCTAAACGATCAGCATCTTGAACTATTTTACTTTCTAAAGTTTTTAAAGTTATTCCTTTGCTAAAAGAAGTATTATTAGCTATATATATAATATGTTCAATCTGCTGTTTAGTTAAGGAAGTGTTCAGTAAAAATGATGTAATAATATTTTTTCGATCAGTATCTGAATATCCAAATTTATGATCGGCAACGTCATGGAAAAGAGCTCCTAGTTGTATAACTGTAAAATCAATTTGAGAACTTTCTTTTGCAGAAATTCTATTGGCATTCTCTAGAACTCTAAGTGTATGTTGCCAATCATGACCAGTTTTTTCATTAATTAATTTATTTTTTACATATTCTTTTGTTTTTTCGATTATATTCATAGAATTATCCTTTTAATTTTTTTGTAATAGTAAGTTTAGTTATAGTTTTGTATTCTTTTGAGATATTATATCATATAAACTATCGATATTCAATTTATGGGTAATAAAGTTATCACATTAAATAAAGTTGACAAACGAGATAAACTATACTAAAATATGTTTATATAAAAGAGAATAATTTTTAATTCTATAGATAAAGGGAGTGACAAAAATGTCAAGTTGTAATTCATGTCCATCAAAAGGATCGTGCTCAAAAGAATCTTCAAGTTGTGGGATAACTAATCACCCTGCAAATAAAATAAAAAAGGTAATTGGTGTTATGAGTGGAAAAGGTGGGGTAGGTAAATCTACAGTTTCGACTTTATTAGTAAAACAATTAGCGGATCAAGGATACAAAGTAGGAATAATGGATGCTGATATTACAGGACCAAGTATTCCAAGATTATTAGGATTAAGTGGAGAGAGAGCTGGAGGAAAAGGTAATGATATTTATCCAGTATTAACAAAAGATGGAATAAAAGTAATCTCTTTAAATTTCTTAGTTGAAAATGAAAATGATCCTGTATTGTGGAGAGGTCCAATTATAGGAAGAGCTGTTAAACAGTTTTGGGAGAATGTTATCTGGGGAGAGCTAGATTATTTAATTATAGATATGCCACCAGGAACAGGGGATGTAGCACTTACGGTTATGCAATCAATTCCATTAAATGGAATTGTAATGGTTTCAGTACCACAAGATATGATATCAATGATTGTTGCAAAAGCTGTTAAAATGGCAAATCAAATGAATGTAGATGTAATCGGAGTAGTTGAAAATATGAGTTATGTTGTATGTCCAGGATGTGAAACTAAAATAAAGTTATTTAATGGAGAGGCAACGAATTTCTTAAATGAAAATAATTTACAACTTTTAGGAGAGCTTCCGATGATTTCTAGCATATGTAATCTTTCTGTAGATGGATACGAAGCTAATAAAGAAGAGATAAACACTATTTTTAATCCAATTACTACAAATATATTAAATAAAATTAATATATAATATAAGGAAACGAAAAAGAGGCTAGATTATCTAGCCTCTTAATTTTTTATGGGTTTAATCAATTTCACTTTCAATAGCAACATCTTTTCCACTAAAAGCCATTCCTATTTTTATAATTTTCAATACACCATTATTTTTCATAGATATATCATATTTTTTTTCATTTATTTGAGTTAAAGCTTCTTTAGCTTTCTCAGAGATACTGTTTTTATCTCCTATTTTAAACTCAAATATCAATCCATAATTTTTTTTATCCTTTGGTTCTAAGGCTATATCATATCTTCTATAACCACTTTCTCTATTAGAGGTTATTATGTATTTATCTCCTAACGTTAATAGAAGTCCAAGCATAAAGTGATGATAATACTTTTCGCTATCTCCACCATCATGATAACTTACAGCTGATAAATATAATTCTTTAAATTTATACTGGAATCTTTCAATATCACCTTTATACAAATCTTCAAGCATTTTAAAATACATAGCTGTTTTACCATGACTATACTGCTTTATAAAGCTGTTTTTAAAAAATGATTTAACCTCATAATTTGGAATTTTTAAGAAATATGTCTTTGCTTCTGTTATATCTGAAATTTCAAATCTATCATATGTTAAATAGCCTGAAAATAGCATCAATGACCAGATTGTATCCACATCTTCTAAATCTGAAAATACTATATTTTCTGTAATTACTTCCTCTATTTCGTTTCCGCTAAAAACAGCTTTTAAATCATCCAATATTTTAGAATCGTTTTTATCAAGTAACTGCTTTATTAAAGCATTATCACTTGTGTTTATCCAATAAGGTCCTAAGGCATTTTTATTTATAAAGTTAATTAAAGACCACGGATTATAGACTAATTTCTCTCCAAAAGTATATCCGTTATACCATCTCTTGACATCTTCTAACTCATAATCTAATTTATAATATTTTAAAGCTACTTCGACCTCCTCTACAGTTAAACCAAAATAGTTAAAGTCACTATCTAAAATTGTAGATACTGTAAGGTTATTTAAACCTGAGAATATACTTTCCTTTGCTACTCTCAATATTCCTGTAAGAACTGAAAGTTCTAAATATGGATTACCTTTTAATGCTGCACTCAAAAAATTACGGAAGAAGAATATAGCTTCATCATAGTATTCTTGTGAGTGAGCTGTTACCAATGGTGTATCATATTCATCTATTAAAATTATTACTTTCTTTTTATAATAACTCTCTAGATAGCTAGACAAATCTTTTAAAGCATTTGAATAATCTGCATTTTCACTTTTCATTAAAATATCATTAAAGTTTTTTCTTTGAATTTCATTCAAAGATTCTCTAATATATATTTTAGTTTGGAATAGGTTACTAATTAAATTTTTTAAGGCACTAAAACACTCTATCCAACTACTAACCTTTATATCTTTTAAACTTATATATATAACTGGATATTCTCCAGCATACTTCATTTTATCTGTATTAGAAATAGATAAATTATCAAATAGTTTTTTATTGGTCTCTTTATCTTCTATATTAAAAAAATAGTTAAGCATTGACATATTTAAAGTTTTTCCGAATCTTCTAGGTCTAGGTAGTAATATTACCTCAGATTTTTTATTTAATAATTCATCTATAAACATTGTTTTATCAATAAAATAATAGTCATTTTCTATTACTTTTTTAAAGTTGTCTATTCCAACAGGTAACTTTTTCTTATCCATTTTTTTCACCTCATCATTTTTATATATCTATTTTATTATATCATATTTTATGGATAGAAATTTAAAAAATAAGAGATTACTAACTTTGAAAATTTATAGCTTCTGTTATTATTAGTTAACTTCCAATAAACATCTGTGTCCAAATATTATTTCCAAACTCATCTCTTGAAACACCCATCTCTTTAAATTTAGGGTTTAGTATATTTTTCCTATGACCTGGTGAATCCATCCATGACTTCATAACAAATTCCGGTGTGTTTTGTCCCTTTGCAATATTTTCACCAGCAGTCATGTATTGTACATTATGTTTTTCCATTAAATCAAATGGCGAACCATATATAGGTGAATTGTGACTAAAATATTGATTGTGATGCATATCATCAGATTTAATTTTAGCAAGAGCATTTAAAGTTGGATTTAGCTTTAAAGGTTCGATACCTCTATTTTCTCTTTCGATATTGACAAGATTTAGAATAACTTCATAATCGCTGTTCATTCCAAATAATGATGTTGTTAAAAGTAAAAGTAAAATTCCTAGTATTTTTTTCATAAGTTCTCTCCTGATAAGTATTCTTGTAGTTTATTTTAGCAAATAAAATTGAAAATGTCTAATATCTGTAAAATGTAAACTTTAAAAATAAAAAAAGTTGACATTTTTATTTTTGTAGAATAGAATGGTTAACATGAAATAAAATTATCCGAGGTGAAATATGAAAAAATTTATAAAGAAAATAATAGATGGAATTTTAGAAAGAAAAAGTGAAATAACTTTTGAAGAAGCTATAGAACTTATAGAGTATGATTTCGAAAAAGATAAAGATAGTTTGAAGGTTCTTTTAGATGGAGCAAATAAAATTAGAGAAACTTTTCATGGGGATATATTTAATCTCTGCACGATAGTTAATGCTAAATCAGGAAATTGTTCAGAGGATTGTAGATATTGTGCTCAATCATCATACTATAATACAGCAGCAGATGTATATGATTTGATGAACAAGAATAAAATTTTAGAGCTTGCAAAAGATATGGAAACAAAGTTAGTTGATAAATTCTCTTTAGTTACAAGTGGAAGAGGTTTAAATATAGGTTGTGAATTAGAAAGTTTAAAAGAGATATACGTTGAGTTGAAAAATGAAACATCTCTCCATCTATGCGCTTCTCATGGAATAATAGATTTTGAAGTAGCAAAAGAACTTAAAAATTCAGGAGTACAGATGTATCATCATAATTTAGAGACTTCAAGAAAATTTTATGATGAAATTTGCACGACACATACTTATGAAGATAGAATTGAAACTTGTAAAAATGCTAAAAAAGCTGGTTTAAAAGTCTGTTCTGGTGGTATTTTAGGATTGGGTGAAACTAAAAAGGATAGAGTGGAAATGGCATTTGAATTGAAAGCGTTGGAGGTAGATTCAGTTCCAATAAATATTTTGACTCCTATTGAAGGCACACCTTTAGCCTTAGAAATAATAGAGGAGCTAACACCTTTAGAAGTTGTAAAAACAATAGCAATATATAGATTAATTTTACCAAATACTTTTATAAGATATGCAGGTGGACGTCAACTTTTAGGAGATTATGAAATTATTGGAGTAAACTCAGGAGTTAATGGAGCTCTTACAGGTAATTATCTAACAACGACAGGAAGCACAATTGAAAGAGATAGAATGATATTTAAGGAGGCTGGATTTGAATTCAAGAGATAGTTTTTTTGTAGTTGGAACAGGAACAGATATAGGTAAAACATATATTTCGGGATTGTTCTTTAAGGCCTTGAAAAATAGTAAAGCAACATATTATAAACCCATTCAGAGTGGATCAATTGACGGAATAGCTCCAGATGTTTTAAGTGTTTGTTCGTTTGCAGGAGTTGAATATAGTGAGGAGATGTGTAGTTACAATTTAATTGAACCAGTATCGCCACATCTTTCAGCAGAGATAGATAAAGTTGAAATAGACTTTGAAAGAATTTTAAAAAAGATAGGAAAAAAACGTTTGAATAACAGATATCTAATTGTAGAAGGGGCAGGAGGAGTTTGTGTTCCATTAAATAGAGATGGGTACATGTATTCAGATTTAATAAAAAAATCAAAACTACCAGTAATTTTAGTAGCAGATACAAAAGTTGGAACAATCAATCACACTTTAGCAACGTTAAGCTATCTTAAAGCTGAAAAAATACCGGTTTTAGGAGTTGTTTTCAATAGATTTAAAAATGAATATTTTGAAAAAGATAATATAGATATGCTGGTTTCGTTAGCAAAAATTGATAACTACTTAATTGTTGATGAGGGAGAAACAGATATAGATTTAGAAAAATTAAAAACTTTTTTAAATTATAAGAGTATAAGTCAGCTTCAAAAAAAAGATTTAGAATATATTTTTCATCCATGCTCACAAATGAAAGACTATGAAAAGCTTCCACCGATGGTTATAAAAAAAGGTAAGGGAGTTTATTTGATAGATGAAAATGGGAAAAGATATATGGATTGTGTTTCAAGTTGGTGGGTAAATCTTTTTGGACATTGCAATGAAAGGATAAATAAAGCTCTAAATAGACAATTAGAAAGTTTAGAACATACAATTTTTGCCAATTTTACACATGAGCCAGCTATAGAACTTGGAGAGAGGTTGATTGAAGTAGTTCCTAAAGGTTTAAAAAAACTTATTTTTTCTGAAAATGGCTCTTCAGCAGTAGAGATAGCTCTTAAAATATCATTTCAATATCATCAAGAGAAAGGGAATACAAAAAGAAAAAAGTTTGTATCTTTAAAAAATGCTTATCATGGGGAAACTTTAGGAGCTTTGGGAGTAACAGATGTAAATCTGTTTACAGAGTTATATAAACCGCTTATAAAAGAAGCTCTGAAAGTCGAAGGTCCAGATTGTTATAGATGTAGTTGGAATAAAAAACCGGTAAATTGTGAGGCCGAATGTTTTATTCATATGCAGGAGTTGTTAGAAGAAAATGGTGATGAAATAGCAGGAGTAATAATAGAACCAATGGTGCAAGGAGCAGCAGGAATGAATATGTATTCTCCAAAATATTTGAAAAAATTAAGAGCTTTAACAATTGAAAAAGGAGTTCATTTCATAGCTGATGAGATTGCTGTTGGATTTGGAAGAACAGGAAAAATGTTTGCTTGTGAACATGCAGATATCTCTCCAGATATTATGTGTGTTGGAAAAGGTCTAACAGCGGGATATTTTCCAATGGCATTAACTCTTATTACGGATGAGATATATAATACTTTTTATAAAGATTATTTAGAAGGTGGAGCATTCTTACATTCACATAGCTATTCTGGTAATCCGCTTGGGTGTTCGGTAGCTGTCGAAACATTAAAAATTTTTAAAGAGGAAGATATTCTGAAAGAGGTTGAGAAAAAAGCACAATATTTAGAGAAAAAAGCTAGAGAAATTTTTGAAAATCATAAAAATATTGGAGAGTATAGACAGATTGGTTTTATTGGTGCCCTTGAATTAGTTAAAGATAAAGAGAAAAAAGAGAGATTTAAGTCTTACGAGAGAGCAACATATGAAATTTATAAGATAGGTCTTGAAAAAGGAATTATAATTAGGCCTTTGGGAGATGTAGTATACTTTATGCCACCATATACAATTGAGTTAGATGAGATAGATTTTATGTTAGAAAAGTGTCTAGAATCTATTGAAGAGTATTTGATAAAAAGAAAAAATATGGAAGTAAACAATAAATTTATAAATAGTTTTGTAGGATTTGAGGTTTAGATGAGAGAAGAGGATATTATTAAAGAGTTATCAAAATTAAAAAAAGATGAGAATTACCGAAGTTTAAAGTCAATTGACAAAAAGTATATTAATTTTTCATCAAACGACTATTTAGGATTGAATGAAGATAGAGAATTAAGAATAGAGTTTTTTGAAAAATATAAGAATGTCGATTTAATGTTTTCATCTTCCTCGTCAAGATTACTTAGTAGAACTTATCCTATAATCATAAAGTTGGAAAAAATATTAGAAAAAATTTATAATAAAAAAGCTTTACTATTTAATAGTGGATATGATGCTAACACTTGCTTGATAGAAACTTTATTTTCTAAAAATTCACTTATTATAAGTGATAGATATAATCATTCAAGTATATATGCTGGAATAAAAGCTTCAGAGGCAAAACTTTTAAGATATAGACATCTAGATTATAATCACTTAGAAGAAATTTTGAAAAAATATAGTTTGGAGTATGATGATATATTAGTTGTTTCAGAAACTATTTATAGTATGGATGGAGATAAAGCAGATATAAAAGAATTAGTTCAATTAAAAAATAAGTATAAATTTAAATTGTTAATAGATGAAGCTCACTCTTTTGGAGTTTCAGGATATGGTGAATGTTATGAGGCAGATGCTTTGGATTTAGTTGACTATATTGTTATTCCTCTTGGAAAAGCTGGGGCTTCAATAGGAGCTTATGTTTTAATGGATGAATTATCAAAAGAGTATCTGATAAACAAAGGAAGGAAATTTATATATACGACAGCATTGCCTCCTATAAATGTGGCTTGGAATCTTTTTATTCTCGAAAAGATAGAAAAATTTGATTTTAGAAGAGAGAGATTAATTGAGATTTCAGAGTATACTAGGAATCTTTTGAGTAAATATGAAATAAAAACAATATCTACAACAAATATAATTAGCATAGTAATAGGTGAAAATCAGAGGGTAAATAGAATATCTGAAAATCTTCAGGAGAAAGGTTACTTAATATACCCTATTAAAGAGCCGACAGTTCCAAAAGGAACAGCTAGATTGAGAGTAAGCTTAACAGCACTTCATACAAAGGAGATAGTTCAAAAGTTTATAGAGGAGTTAAAATATGAAATTGATAATATTCTTTAATGGCTGGGGAATAAAGAGTTTAAATTTTTCTGTAGGAAATGGATGGAAGATTAGATATTTGAATTATCCATATAAATATGAGTATGAAGAGGTTGACTTAGAATATAAAAAAATTATATTTGTAGGCTGGTCATTTGGGGTTTACTATTTAAATAAATTTTTAGAAGAGAATCCTTCTTATCGGAGCTATGAGACAATAGGAATTAATGGGACTCCACATATGATAGGAGAGAGAGGAATTTCAAAAAAAATGTTGGAGTATACTCTTGAAAATTTGACGGAAGAATCTTTAGAGAGATTTTATAAAAATATAGGAATTTTAGATAATAAAAATATATCTATTTTTGATGGAAAAAAAGCTATATCGGAATTGAAAATTGAACTTTTAGATTTTATAGATAACTATATAGAAAGAGAAAACTATATAAAAAAAGCTATAATTTCTAAAAATGATCGAATAATAAAATTTAAAAATCAAAAAAAATATTTTACAGAAAATGGTAGTTTAATTTATGAGATAGATGGAGAACATTTTATCTTTAATGAGAAAAAATTTGTAAGTAGGTTGGTGGATATTTTAGATGAGATTTGATAAGTTTTTAAATACATATGATAATTATGCTTTTGTTCAGAAGAAGGTTGCTCAAAAATTAATCCGTTTTTTACAGAAAGATGAAGAGTTTAAAACAATTTTAGAGATTGGATGTGGAACAGGAATCTATTCTAAAAAATTAGTATCTCATATAAAATATCAAAATATAATATTAAATGACTTATGTGATAGTGAAAATTATGTGTCACAGATTGAAAAATCGAAATTTATAATTGAAGATATGGATACTTTTGAATATAAAAAATATTCTTTGATAACTTCAAGCTCGGTATTTCAATGGAGTAAGAATTTAGATCAGCTACTAGATAAAATATCAATAGCAACAGATAGATTGTTATTTTCAATTTATGTAGATGGAAATTTACCAGAGATTAAAAATGATTTTGGAGTGAGTTTGGAATATGTTAAGCATGAAGATATTTTGTTAAAGTTAAAGAGAAAGTTTAAATTTGTTGATTACAAGATAGAAAATATTATTTTAAAGTTTTCGACTCCTTTAGAAGCTTTAAAACATTTGAAATACACAGGGGTTACAGGAATTAGAAAAAATATAGAAATTGCGAAGATAAGAAATTTTAAAGAGACAAAGTTGACATATAAAGTAGTTTATTATAATTGTTGGAATTGAAAAAAAAGAAGACCAAACTCTCATTTTGAGAGTTTGGTCTTCTTTTATATTATTTGTAATTACCTTCCATAAATCTATAGAAAGCGGGATTAACCCAAATCTCTTGAGCAGTAACTTCAAGAGTTGATTCCTTTTTCATAGCTTTAATGAAAGCTTCAGAATTTTTAGGTAAAGTTAATACGTTAGCTTCAAAATTACCATTTTTAACTAGATGAGAGATAAGCATATTGTATCCTTCAATTTTATCAGTTTGTACAAATGGTTGCCACCAAGATTTATATATTAATCCCTCTTGGTCTTTAGAGTCTTTCTTAGCATAACGATCTATAATTTTTGTGAATTTAATTTTATCGTTTACATTTTTAAATTCAAATTTTAAATCGTATTCAGTAGGAGTAAGAACTATTTTACCATCCTCTAAAATTATGTGGTCATAGTTAGGAGAACCCCAATTTGGATTATGTAAAAAAGCAGAGGTCTTAGGTTCTAGTTGTATTTTAGCATCTAAACCTTCACTTTTTAATAAAGATATCAGCTGTAAAGCATGAGTTATATCATTGTGACCATAACTGGCAGTTAGTTCTTTTTTAAAGTTTGCATATTCATTTATATTTTTTAAGTTATATCCTGTCATTAATCCATTAGCTAAAGCTATGTTTAAGTTGTTTAAAAGAAGGGTATCTTTAGGCGCTACAGTTGCAGACCATTTTTTTGAAACTCTCTCAAGGATATTTTTATCAGATATATTTCCTAAACTATTTTCATTCATATCTAAAAAATCATCAACATAATTAGAAATTGTTGAGTAATCTTTTTTATTTAGCAAGTCCACAGTTGTTATATTAAGGTCGATTAAAACAGCTTTATCTGAAAGAGATTCTAAAGATTCTGATTTAATATTTTTATAACCTTTTAAAGAATTTTGAACTTTTTCTTTTGGATAAGTTTTAGATAACTCTTTTAATTTTAGTTTTTCAATGGCAGTACTCGGATCAAGAGCAGCTAAAGCAGTAAGATTAAGTAGTATAAAGCTAAATAAAATTTTATTTTTCATTAAATGTCTCCTAAGTTTAGTTTGTGGGATTTATATTATGAATTACATTTGTGATAGCATATTGATAACGATTTTAGCAGAGTTATCAGCAGCAATATTAACGAAATCATTGTAGTTCATATGAGCACTTCCATCAGCCTTATCAGACATAGATCTAATAACAACAACAGGAGTTTTATAAAGATTAGCAACGTGAGCAACAGCAGCTCCTTCCATTTCAACAGCCCATGCACCAAATTCAGATTCTAAAGCTTGTACAGTTTTCTTATCAGCTATAAATTGATCTCCAGTTGCAATTGTTCCAACATAAACTTTATCTTTTCCTAAAACTTTTTCAGCGGAATTTTTAGCAATATTAATTAAGTTTTTATCAGCTGAGAACTTAGCATCAACTGATCCAGGAACAGCCCCTTTTTTAGTACCAAATACTGTAGTGTCATAATCATGTTGAACTAAATAATCAGATACAACAACATCAGTTATATTTAAGTTATTATTGATTGCTCCAGCAACTCCAGTGAAGATTATTTTATTTACATCATACTCTTCCATAGCGATAGTTGTAGACATAGCAGCATTAACTTTTCCAATTCCAGACTTGAAAACAACAACATCTTTATTTTCTAATTTTCCTTTATAAAATACAACAGAAGCTTTTTCCTCTTGTTCTACATTTTTCATTTGTGAAAGTAAAATTTTTATTTCAGAGTCCATAGCTCCGATTATAGCTATTCTGTCAGCTAAAGATAGTGTTGATGTCAGAAGTGTTAAAAGTAATGTAAGTTTTTTCATTTGGTTCTCCCTTTAAAATAAATTTTATGAAAATAAAAAAGAGCATATAAAATCCTATGGGAATATATACTCTCATTATTAGTGATTATATCATCCCTCATAGTGAGCTATTTACGGCAGCTCGTAGAAACTCTTGGCCAATCCCAAGTATATATGAGTTAATTTGTGTTTGTATGTTAATTCTTTTACAAAAAGATGGTACCATAACTTTCTAAACATTGCAATATTTTTTTCACAAGCAATTGTTATTCGAGAAAATAATTGTTGTGAATAAAGAGTAGAAATTAGTTTTCTTATATTTTACATCTGTTTAATTTAGATTTAACATTTTAATGATAAACTTGAACAAATAGAATTAAAAAGGAGATGAAAAATTGAAAAAAATAGTTTATTTATTATTTGTAATAGTTGCAATCTTAATGGGGTGTGAGAAGAAAGAAGAGACATTAAAAATGGTTATTCCTATAAAAACAGGATTTAAATCATTAGCTCCACTCAGAGATGTATCAGCATCAACCAAAGGAGTTATGAGAAATATGCATTTAGGAATGTTAGAATATGATGTTGATTCTAAAGAAGTAAAAGAAGCTTTAGCTAAAAGTTATTTTTTAGATGAAAAAACTAAGAGTATAACTATGATTTTAAGAGAGGGTACTAAATTTCATAATACAAAAGATATAACTATAGATGATATAAAGTATTCATATGAAAGAGTAGCTGGAAAAGATGGAAAAGCTCCAATATCATCTTTATTGTCAAATAGTTTAGAAGATATAGACATAATTAATGACAAAACTATAAAAATGAGTTTTAATGAAAATATAAGTTTATCTCAAATAATTTTTGAAGTGATAGATACATTTATAATACCTAAAGATGTTAGCGAAGAAGAACAAGAAAAAAAGCCAATAGGAGCGGGACCATATAAATTTGTAGAGTATGTTCCTGGAGAAAAAATAGTTTTATCTGCTTTCAAAGATTTTTATAAAGGTGTTGGAGATGTAAAAGAAGTAACATTTAAGATTTTTCCAGATACATCTTCTCAATTGATGGCTTTCCAAGCGGGAGAATTAGATTTACTTCAAATAACTTCAGATAATAGAAAAATAGTAGAAAAAGTTTCAGGAAGTTCAATTTATGATGGTTTAGCAAATGATGTTAGAACGATGTTTTTAAATCATGAGTTTGAAGCATTTAAAAATAAGGAGGTAAGAGAAGCTATTGAATTAGGAATAGATAAGAACAGATTGGTTAATATTTTAGCAAAAGATAGTGGAGTAGCTTTATCTACCCATATGTCTCCTTATATGAGAGACTATATTGAAAATATTCCAATTCAGGTTAAAGATATAGTTAAAGCAAAAGAATTATTAAAGAATAGTGGTTATGAGAATTTGAGTTTTACATTGAAAGTTGTTGGTGAGAATAGTTTTGACAATACAATGGCCGTTATAATAAAAGAAGAGTTATCTTCTATAGGAGTAAATGTGGAGATTCATTCTTTACCTTGGACAAATTATTTTACAGAGGTTTATAGAGAACATAATTATGAAGCAGCTTTATTACAAATTGTTGGATATCCAGATCCATATAGAGTTTTATCTAGATATGGGAGCATGGCTTCGGGAAATATGCCGCAATATAAAAATATAGAAATTGATAATTTATTAAAAGAAGCGTTTAATCAAAATTCAAAAGAAGAGGAAGTAAAAGCTTATAAAAGAATACAAAAGATTTTGACAGATGAAGTAGTATCAATATGGATAATGGACCAAGGGATAAGTATAGCATTATCTAAAAAATTTACTAATTACAAAGCTTATCCGTTTACATTTATAGATATATTTAATATAAAAAAGAGAGGGTAGTTAAAATGAAATATTTGAAAAAAATAATATCATCATTAATTACAATTTTTATTATAACAATACTAATTTTTGTAATTTTTCAAATCTTACCTGGAGATGCAGCAACTTTAAAAGCTGGAATGGAAGATGAATTTAATATGGCAGAGGTTTATAAAAAAACAATGGGAATAGATAAACCTTTATATAAGCAATATTTTGAATGGGTTTATAATATTTTAAGATTTGATTTAGGTAAATCGTATATTTACGAAAATTATACGGTTGTAGATTTAATTATAAGTAGATTAAAAATAACCCTTTCTTTAGGATTAATTTCACTATTTTTTATAGTTATAATATCTATTCCAATGGGAATAGTTTTATATAAAAATCAAAATAACAAAATCGGAAATTTTTTGAAAATATTTATTCAGATCAATATATCAACACCTTCATTTTGGATAGGAATAGTTTTAATGTACTTATTTTGTTTGAAGCTAAGAATATTACCAGTTATTGTTTCAATTGACTGGAATCTACCTTTAAAAACTTTAAGAGCTTTAATATTACCAGTTATAGCGATAAGTATGGGAAGTATCTCAATTATTATGAGATACTTAGCAAATGAATTAGCAGATCAAAAAGAAAAGGATTATGTAGTTTTTGCTGTAGCAAAAGGAACAAGTATGAATAAAATAATATATAAGCATATGCTTAAAAATTCATTAATTCCAGTAATAACAATCATAGGAATGATCATTTTAAATCTTCTTTCAGGAAGTATAATAATAGAAAATGTTTTTGGTCTTTCAGGAATTGGAAGTCTTTTAATAAATGCTGTTGATCAAAGAGATATACCGTTAACACAAGGAATCGTATTTTTCTTTAGTTTAACTGTGATTATTATAAATCTTTGTGTGGATACTCTTTATTCTGTTGTAGATCCTAGAGTTTCAAAATAGATGGAGGAAAAATGAAAAATAAAAATCTTTATATAGGAAGTCTCATTTTAGGAAGTTTATTGTTTATAATGTTGTTGAGTTTTGTATGGACACCTTATGATCCTTATAAAATAAATGAGTTTAATAAAATAGCTTATCCGAGTTATACCAATTTTTTAGGAACGGACTATTTAGGAAGGGATATATTTTCGAGAATAATGATAGCAAGTCAGAGTGCTTTTATTTTAAGTACAATAGTTATATTTATGAGTAGCTTAATTGGAACTCTAATTGGTCTGATTTCAGGTTACTATGGAGGTATTATTGATACAATTTTAATGAAAATTGTAGATTCTATTATAGCGATTCCAGGAATTTTAATATTGCTTATGTTTATAGCAATTTTAGGAAAAAGTAATTTGAATACGGTTATTTCAATAACAATTTTAATTTTACCATCAATAATAAGGCTTACGAGAGGAAAAGTTTTAGAAATAAAAAACTTAGACTATATTTTTTGGGCAAAGACTATTGGTGTAAATGATTTTAGAATTTTATTCGTTCATATCCTACCAAATATTAAATCTACAATAATTGTTAATGCAGCGATGAAATTTTCGAATGTTATATTAATGGAAGCAGGTTTAAGTTATTTAGGATTAGGAGTACAATTACCTTATCCAAGCTGGGGAATGATACTTTCAGAATCAAAGGAATTTATATTTTTAAATCCATTTTATTCAATTGTACCGGGAATTTTTATAACTTTAACAGCACTTGGTTTCAATCAGTTAGGAGATGGAGTTAAAGAAATTTTAGACAAAAGGAGAAAAAATGAAAATATTAACTATAAAAAATTTGAATTTAAAAAATGAAAGAAATTACATATTGAAAAATATTGATTTTTGTTTTGAAAAAAAAAGAATTTTAGGAATAGTTGGTGAATCTGGAAGTGGGAAAAGTATGCTTTCAAAAACTATTTTAGGATTATTAACTGATAAGTTTAAGGTTGAAGGAGAGATTATATTTAAAAATAAAAATCTTTTAGAAATATCTGAAAGACAATTTCAAGCTTATAGAGGTAAAGAAATTTCTATGGTATTTCAAAATCCAATGACAAGTTTAAATCCGGTTGTGAAAATAAAAAAACAGCTTCAAGAAACAATAATAAATCATGATAATTCTCTGACTAAAGAAGAGATAGATTTAAGAATAGAAAATACTATGAGAGATGTAGGTCTAAATCCAGAAATGGTTAAATATTATCCGCATCAGTTGAGTGGAGGTCAAAAGCAAAGAGTTGTTATAGCTAATGCAATAATTAATAGACCGTATCTTTTAATTGCAGATGAACCAACAACAGCTTTAGATGTGACAACACAAAAACAGATTTTAGATCTTTTTAAGGAGTTGAGAGATAAATATGACTTATCAATCATATTTATCTCTCATGATTTATCAGTTATAGAGTATATTTCAGAAGATATTTTAGTCATGTACAAAGGAAAGATAATAGAAAAGGGTGAATTAGAACAGGTTCTAAATAATCCTCAAAATGATTATACAAAATCTCTAATTCGATTGAAACCAGAAAACTATATAAAAAATGAAAATAAAATTTTAGAAGAAACTAATTTTAATAAGAAAAATAAAAAATTAATATTAGCTATAAAAAAAATAAAAAAAAGATATAAAAAAAAGGAGTCTTTAATTTTAAATAATCTTTCTTTAGATATATATGAAAATGAAGTTTTAGGGATAGTAGGAGAATCAGGGAGTGGAAAGAGTACTCTTGGAAAGTGCATATTAGGTTTAGAAAAAGTAGATTCAGGAAATATTTTTTTTTCAGGAAAAAATGAAAAAAAAGACATCCAGTCAATATTTCAAGATCCTTACAGTACATTAAATCCTTTTCATACGGTTGGTTGGCATTTAGAAGAGCCTTTAAAAGCACACACAAATCTAACTAAAGAAGAAAGAAAGAAAAAATCTATTAAATATTTAAAAATGGTTGGCTTAACAGAAGAATATTATTACAAATTACCAAAAGAGCTTAGTGGTGGTGAAAGACAAAGAGTTACGATTGTTACAGCAATTATTCTAAATCCAAAAATTATTGTGGCAGACGAATCTATTAGTGCTCTTGATATATCTAATCAAGCACAAATTTTAAATATTTTTATGGAAATGAAAAATAAATTGAATTTAACAATAATATTTATAACCCATGATTTATCAGTAGTAAAATATTTTTGTGATAGAGTTGCGGTTATAAATTCAGGTGAAATAGTAGAGATAGGAAAAACTGATAAAATTATTCAAAATCCAAAACATGAATACACAAAAAAATTATTATCATCGAGATTAACCAGAGAAGGAGAGGTTGTTTAAGTGAAGATAGGTATAATTTCAGATTTACATTCAGATTTGTATAAAGAAAAAGGAATCGATTTATTAAATGAATTAAATAATTATTTTATCCAAAATAAAGATATTGAAGTACTTTTAATTGCAGGGGATATAACTGAAGATATAAATGAAACAATAAAATTTATAGAAAATTTAAAGAAAAAAATAGAAATAAAAATTTATTATGTTCCAGGAAATCATGATATTTGGCAAAAACAAAAAATAGAAATCCCGACAGAAGATATTGTGCAAAAATATGCCGCTGATAAAAATTGTATAACAGGAAAAGTTATACAATTAAGAGATGACCTTGTAGTAATAGGAGATACAGGATGGTATGATTATTCTTTTGGTGATAACGAAAAATTTTCAATAGAAGAATTTATAAAAGGATCTTATAGAGAAAGAATATGGCAAGATAAAATAAAAATAAAGTTTACTAAAATGGATATAGAAAAGCATAAAGAAATATTGAATCAATTGGAGAGAAAATTTGAGGAAAATAGAAATAAAAAGGTTATTTTTATAACTCATATGATTAATCATAGTTTTTTTAAAGTTAGTACGGAAAATAGAGAAGAATGGAAGTTTTTTAATGGGTTTTTAGGAAGCGAAGATTATTATAAATTAGTAAAAAAATATAAACCTATAGTTTCTATATCAGGACATGTTCACTACAGAAAGAGCTTTGTGGAAGAGGAAACAGAATTTGTTTGTTCTTGTCTTGGATATCATAAAGAGTTTGAAAAAAGTAAAGGAGAAATGACACTTTATCAAAATATAGAAGAGTCAATAAAAGTGGTGGTGGTTTAAATGAAAATATCATTGATAAGACATGCTCAAACATATGCAAATGTAAATCATATACTTGCAGGATGGACTGATGTAGATGTTACAGAGAAGGGGCTTTTAGAGATAAAAAACTATAAAGAAAAAGGTTATTATAAAGAGGGAACACATTATTTTAGTAGCGATTTAAAAAGATGTTTAAAAACTGCAAAAATAATTGCACCGGATAAAGATATTTTAATAAATCACAGGCTAAGAGAGATTAATTTTGGTGATGATGAGAATAAAACATATTCAGAAGTAGGAAATGAAAATTATTTTAGAAATTGGGCAAATAATAATTTTAAACCATTTAACGGAGAGTCAATAAAAGAATTTAAAGAGAGGGTTAACTTAATAATTAATGAGATAATTCAAAAAAATTACAATGAAGAAAATCATATAGTCATATTTACTCACTCTGGTTTTATAAGAGCAATTTTGCATAATTTTTTTGAAAATGAAAAAGGATTTTGGAAGTTTGATGTAAAAAATGGATTGGGTTATGAGCTTCAAATAGATAAAGTAAAAAAAATAAAAGCTATAAAGCCAATAGGAGAATAAAAAGAAATGAAGGGTAGATTTATTATATCTACCCTTTTTAAAAATACAATTAAAATTTATTTTGACAAAATTAATAATTAATGTTATATTGATTTTGAAATAAATTGCAAGCGCTTGCAAAAGTAATGTTTATTCTAGAATAAAACATAAGAATTGAAAAGGGGTAAAAATGAAAGACATGAAACATATGAGTGACTTATCGTTAGCAAAGCGTTTATTGGCGTATTTTGTAATTTTAATTGGGTATTTTTTCTACTGCTATAATTTCGTAGTTATAGATTATGTAAGACCGTTTATAGTTCAATATTATGGAATAACTTTAGCACAAACAGCTCTATTTTATACAGCACAATCAATTGGAGCTTTAATTGGGGCTTTAAGCTGTGCGTGGTTTGCTGAAAATTTTGGAAGAAAAAAAATATTAATAATGATAACACTTCTTAATGGAGGAGCGACATTAGTAAATTTATCAAGTCAATCTTTTGAAATGTGGATGTTGATGAGATTTGTAATTGGGATTTCATTAGGTGGATATTTTACAGTGGCTGTAACAGTAATGGTAGGATTATTTGATGGTAAAGTAAGAGGAAAAGTAACTGCTTTCGCCTCAAGTTTGTTCTCAATAGCCCTAATAATAATGGGAGCTTATGGAGCTTTATTAGGAGAAAATAACTGGGAGATGCTTATGGTGATAGGTGGATTACCACCAGTATTAGCGGCAATAGCTATGATATTTTTAGTACCAAGCGAAAAAGTTTATATACCTTTCGGTAGTGAGCAGAAGAAGAATGATCTTGGAGAAATTCAGGAACAGAAAAAAGCAACTTGGAAAGAGATGTTCTCTGGAAAATTAGCTAGAATATCTGTAACTTGCATTTTACTATCTGGATTAAACTTTATAGGTTATCAATTCTTTAGTGGGTTTGTAACGGTTTATTTAAGAGAAGTAAGGAACTTTGATGCAAAAACTATGGGAATTCTGTTTTCAGCAGCTTCTTCTGGATCTTTAGTTGGAGCGTATATCTGGGGATTCATGTCAGATAAATTTGGAAGAAAAGCAAATGCGTTTGGATTTATTATATCTTCAATAATGATATCTTTATATTTTATAGCACCAAGCAATGTAACGATATTATCAATATGTGGATTTATATATGGAGTAGGTTTAGCATCAAGTGCAATTTGGGGAGGGTATTTTACAGAGTTATTTCCGTCGCACTTAAAAACTATGGGTGCTTCACTTTTCCACGGTGGAAGAATCATAGCATTATTTGCACCAACAATAGTGGTTGCAGTAAGAAATGCAACATCCTTACAAACGGCAATGTGGGGAGCACCAGTGCTATTTACATTAGCTGCAATTCTTTGGTTAACATTACCAGAAACTCTAGAAACAGGAGTTTTTTATAAAAAAACAAATAATAAAAAAGAAATAAAGGAAAGGTAAAGAATATGTCTAAATATCAAGAAATAAAAAAAATTGTAAGAGAATATTTTGATGCAATGGAGAATTCAACAGTAGAAACAATTGAATCAGTTTTAAAAGAATATACTTCAGAAAACTACTTGTGGAGAGGAGTTTATCCATTCAGAGAGCAAGAAGGAGCGACAGCAGCAACAGAAACTTTTTGGAAACCTTTAATGACTTCGATAAAACACCTTCAAAGAAGACAAGATGTTTTTATAGCTGGAACAAATGAAGTTAATGATACTGAAGAGTGGGTAATGTCAATGGGTCATTTTATGGGTCTATTTGATGAAGAATACTTAGGAATCAGACCAACTGGGAAAATGATAAACTTAAGATACGCAGAGTTTTCTTGCGTTGAAAATGGAAAAATAACTAAGACAGGTCTTTTCGTTGATTTATTAGGATTAATGCAACAAGCTGGAGTTTATCCATTACCTCCATCAACAGGACAATACTTTGTTTATCCAGGACCAAGAAATCATGATGGATTATTATTTGAAGATGCAGCTCCAGAAGAAGGAGTAAAAACATTAGCTCTTGTTAATAAAATGGTTGAGGATTTATCAGCACTTAATAAAAGTGGAGCTATGGGAATTACTCCAGATATATTAGAGCCTTCATGGTCAAAAAATATGATATGGTATGGTCCAGCAGGAGTTGGAGCAAGTTATACTATTCCTAGATATATAGCTCAGCATTCATTACCATTCAGAAGTAGCTTAACAGATAAAGTTTTTAATGGACATGTATGTAGATTTGCAGAAGGAAACTTTAGCTGTTTCTTCGGATGGCCAAATCTTTCTAATACACCAATCGGTGGATGGCTAGGCTTACCTGGTGGAAAAGTAAGAGGAGATATGCAAGTTGTTGACGTTTACTATAGAGATAAAGATAAACTTTCTGAGAACTGGGTATTAATAGATATTCCATTCTGGTTAAAGCAACAAGGGTTAGATGTATTTGAAAGAACAGCAAATATATTAAATCCAAAATTTTAATAGAATTTTATAATAAAGTATATTTTAGATAATTTCAATTAGCGCAGTTTTTTAACTGCGCTAACCCTATTTTATAAGGAGGATTGATGACGCATTTAGATTGGGGAGTTTTAGTATTTTATTTTATTTTTACAATAGGATTAGGAGTTGTAATTGGGAAAAAAACAACGAATACAGCTGATTTTTTTTCAGGAGGAAGAGATTTTAAGTGGTGGGCAATAGGGCTTTCGGTTATGGCAACTCAAATTAGCGCAATTACATTTATTGGAGCCCCTGGGTGGGCTTATGAGCAAGGATTAAAGCCACTTGTATTAAATTTAAATATTCCTTTAGTGATGTATGTTTTAAGTGGAACATTTATCCCATTTTTTTATAGTTTAGAGATAGTTTCTATTTATGAGTATATAGAAAAAAGATTTGGAAAGAAAATGAGGCTTATTATGGTCTTTGTATATATAGTTAAAATGTTAGTTGTAATCGGTTCGATAGTTTATTTACCATCATTAATACTTTCTAAAATCACGGGTCTATCTCTTAATTATACAATATCTTTAATTGTTATAGTTTCAATATTTTATACTGTTCTTGGAGGAATACAAAGTGTTATCTGGACAGATGTTTTTCAAATGTTTGCCTTGTGGATAGGAGTAGTAATTTCAGTAATAACAGTTTTTGAAAAAACTCCACATACTATACCTGAAATATTTGATATAGCAAGACAAAGTGGTAAATTATCTACATTTGATTGGAGTATGAATTTTAGAGAGCCAAATACATTTTGGGCAGGTCTTTTTGGAGGTGGAATTTTACATATAGCATATTTTGGGGTTGATCAAACTCAAGTTCAAAGAGTTTTAACCGCGAAATCATTGGATAATACAAAGTATTCCTTATGGTTTAGTGGGGTATTTTCGGTTATACAAATGTTTTTATTTTTATTAGTTGGAATAGTTTTATTTGTATTTTATAAAGGAGTTCCATTCCAGAATGCGAATGAAGTATATATAAAATTTGCATTAGAAGAGATTCCAAAGGGATATTTAGGAGTTATAATTGCTGCAGTTTTTGCTGCAACAATGAGTAGTATAGATTCTTCTTTAAATTCAATGACAACAGTTTTTATGAAGGATATATATGATACATATTTAAAAAAGAGCGTAAAAAATATTTCAGATATAAATATGACAAGAATTGCAACTTCAATATTTGGAATGTTAATTGGTTATTTTGCGTTTAATGTATCTGCTTCAAATAATTCTATTTTAGAAGTTATAAGTCAATATGGTTCTTATCTGTTAGGAGCAATGTTAGCAGTTTTCACTTTAGGGTTATTTTCTTCAAAAACGAATGAAAAAAGTGTTATCTTTGGATTTTTAATTGGAATAATTGGAACGGCATTTATATCTCATATGTTTAATATATTTTGGATGTGGAATAATCTTGTAGGTTTTTTAATAACATGCTTTATTGGATATACATTTAGTTTTAGTGATTCGAATTATAGGAAAAGTGTTGAAAAATTTATGATGAAAAAAACATATTTTGATAAAAAATCAGTTTTATTAATCGTATATTTTATATTACTGATTATATTACTTTACTTTTTAGATATATAAATTTATAATATTAAGAAAAAAAAGGTGTAAAATGACATTAAAAGATATAGCTAAAATAGTTAATTTAAGTGAATCAACAGTATCAAGAGCATTAAATAATAATCCAAATATAGCTAAAAAAACTCGAGAACTAGTTGTTAAAGTTGCTCAAGAGAATAATTTTGTAATAAATCAGAATGCGAGAAGTTTAGCAACAAAAAAAAATCATCGTATCGGAATAATATTTCCAAATGATTTCTACGAATTTAATAAAAGAGATTTCTTTTCACAATTAGAAAAATATTTTTTATTAAATTCTGAAAAATTTGATTATGAGATATTAATAATAAGAACTAAATCTTTAGAAGAAACAATTAAAAGTGGAAATGTTGATGGTTTGATAGTAGCTAGTAGAGAAATTTCAGAGGAAAATATTAAAATTTTAAAAAAAAATAAAATGCCACATACGTTTGTTGCGTATAAGCCATCCATATTAGATGAAGAAACGCTTGTTTTTAAGAGTGATAATTTGAAGTGTGGTTATGAAGTAGCGAAATTGTTGCATTCTAAAGGATGCTCGAAGCTATTAACAATCACGTCTAATAACATTCAGTTAACAGACTATAAAGATAGAACTATAGGCTTTATGAAATACTTAGAAAAAAATAATCTATCTAAATCTAATAACCATATATATGAATGTGATATGACATTTGAAAATGGAAGAGATTTAGTTTTAAATAATTTAGAATTTCTAAAAAGTTTTGATGGTATTTTTTGTCAACAAGATAAAGTAGCTTTAGGTATTTTAAGTTTGGTAAAAGAATATGAAATAAAAATTCCAGAAGAAATAAAAATAATAGGACATGATAATATAGAATTAATAGATTATTTCTATCCTAGACTATCAAGTGTAAAACAGAATTTTGAAGAAATAACTTTAAATGCTTTAGAGTATTTAATTGGTCAGATAGAAGATAAAAAAAAGGTGATTTCAGAAAATAAGTCAGATAATTTTATTATTGAAAGGGAAACAACTTAAAACAACGATTGTTTAGGAGGAAAATATGAAAATAGTTCAAACATCGTCAACAAGTGCAGCTCTTGTAGAGTTTCAATTGGAAAAAGGTGAAAGTGTAAGAATAGAACCTGGTTGCATGGTTTATAAAGATGCCTCAATAAATTTACAAGGAAAAGTGAATGGAGGATTGTTCTCAGCAATAGGAAAGGCTTTTTTAGGTGGAGAAAGTTTCTTTACATCGGTTGCAACAGCTAAGGAAGTAGGAAGAGTTGCAGTTGCACCAAAGGGATTTGGAAATATAAAAGTATTAAATGTTTCTAGTGGAAATCATTGGTATTTAAATGATGGTAGTTTCTTAGCTTGTAATAGCTCTGTTGATTACACTTCGACTAGACAAAAAAGAATATTGAACTCTATTTTAGGAGGAACAGGTGGATTTTTTATTTTGAAATCTAAAGGAGAGGGAGAACTACTTGTGAATGGATTTGGAGATTTAATAGAGATAGATCTTGATGGGTCACAACCGTTTCAAATAGATAATGGTCATGTTGTTTGCTGGCAAGAATCTTTAGATTATAAAATGGAGATAGCAAGTGGTCTATTTGGATTTAGATCTGGTGAAGGATTGTTGAATACTTTCAGAGGAAAAGGAAAAGTGATAATCCAAACAAGAAATATCCAATCGTTTGTAGATATCTTAGTTGATTATATACCGTTTCCTAAAGAGAATAAAAAATAAAGAAAAGATGTGCAAGTATAAAACTGCACATCTTTTTTCAATTACTTAATCTTTTATTTACCCTCCAATAAGATATCTACTATTTTTTTTGAATATTTTTTTTACGATATATGCAAACACAATAGATAAGAAAAGCGTAAGTATAGTTAGAAGAATTAATCCTATATAACCTGATTCTTTTTCAAACCCGATAGCAGGATAAAGAAATTGAATAATGTAGTTATGTAAAAAGAAAATAGGGAAACTATATTCAGCAAGAGTTTCAAATATTTTTTTACAAACTTTATTAAAATATTTCTCATATTTATTAAAAAATAGAACTAAGTATAAGCACATAAAGAATTTTTGGAAAATAACAACGTCTATTCCTTTATATATTAAAATACTTTTATGTGAGTTAATAAATTTACCCGTGTAAATTTGAAAAGCCAAAATTCCAAGAGTAATTAATCCAAAAATATAACTTTTATTTTCAAACTTCTCAAAGAAACTATCTTTTTCCATAGAGATATAGATTCCTAAACAGTAAACTGGACTGAAGTATATTAAAGCTTGGAATACATTAACAGTAAAATCATGAGCTGGTCTGTGAACGATACTTCCTAAGAGTAACATAACAAACATAATAGTTTTATGATATTTTTTCATCTCTATAAATTTTATAAAAATTGGTGACGATAAAAAAAGTAAAAAAGCAAATGGAATATACCATGTAGATAAAAGCATAGTTCCAGAATATAAGCTTAAAAATAGATATTTAAAAAATTCAAGAGTTGTTGTGTGTAGCTTTTGGTATCTAGGAACATACAAAAGTTGGTAAACGACAACAGGTGTCATAAGAATTAAATATGGACATAAAACATTTTTTAGTTTATTGATTAAAAATTTTTTAAAATTAAATCCTCTTGAATAGAATACATGATGAAATAAGAAACCAGAAATAAAAACAAAAAGAGATGTTCCTCCACTTACTAGTGAAAAGATTGATTTTGTAAAAATAGTATTCATATATGGATTATCATAGTTGAAAACTTTAACAGTTCCAAAAAGATGTCCAATAACAATAAGTAAAATAGCAAATCCTCTAAAATAATTGATAAAACTTAAAAACATAAATCCCCCTATCAAATTTATAATTTCTATTATAGCATTTCAAAAATTGCAATACAAATTAATAGATGATTCAAAATTAAGATTAGTTTGACAAAAAAAAGAAAAAATGTTAAAACTATATTAGAAAAAGCTAATATGGTTGATGGGAGATTTTATGAAAAAAAATGATTTAACGAATGGGGATATAAAAAAAATATTGTTGGGTTTAGCAATTCCAATAATGGGTTCATCTTTTTTACAAATGATTTATGGATTAGTTGATATGTTTTGGGTTGGAAAAATAGGAAGTGATGCAGTTGCAGCAGTAGGGACTGCTAGTTTTTTTATAAATTTAGGATATGCATTAAATTCTATGATTGTTGTTGGTGCTGGAATAAAAATATCGCATGTGATTGGAGCTAAAGATTTAGAAAAGACAAAAGATTATATAAAATCTGCGTGTACAATGAATTTTTTAATGGCGATAGGATTTATAGTTCCAACAGTTGTTTTTTCAAAGAACCTTGTAAGATTTTTTGATTTGAGTAGTGAAGTTGAAAAGATGGCTCAAACATATTTAGTCGTTGCTGGGATAGGTATTATATTCAAATTTTTTAACTTTTTATACTCTAGAATTTTAAATAGTTATGGCGAAAGCAAGCTTCCATTTAAAATAAGTAGCGTTGGAGTAATTTTAAATATAGTTTTAGATCCACTATTTATTTTTGTTTTTGATTGGGGAGTTTTTGGTGCCGCTCTTGCAACAGTGTTAGCTGAGGGAATAAATACAATTTTATTTGTAAGAAAATCTAAGGATTATTTTAAAGTAGAAAGTTATATTTCTAAGAATTGGAATAGTATGAAAGAGATGGTTGTGTTGGGGTCTCCAATTGCTATTCAAAGAGTATTGTTTACTGGTTTTGGAATAGCTATGGCAAAAATAATTTCAAAATGGGGAGCAGATGCTATAGCAGCTCAAAAGATAGGTCTGCAAATAGAATCTATAACATTTATGACAGTTGCAGGTCTTCAAGGAGCAGTAGGAAGTTTCATAGGTCAAAACTATGGAGCAGGATTAAAAGATAGGATAAAAGATGGATATAAAACAGCGATATCAATAGCTACTTTGATAGGAGTTATAACAACAGGGATATTTATTCTTTTTCCAGAATTTTTGGTTCAAATATTTGTTAAAAAACCAGAAACAATAGAAGTAGCAGTAAATTATATGAGAATAATAGGGTTGTCTCAACTCTTTATGTGTTATGAGATAGTTACAAATGGAGCTTTTAGTGGAATTGGAAAACCTAAAATCCCATCTGTAATAAGTATTGTTTTTACATCGATAAGAATTCCATTGGCATTATTTCTTTCTAGAGATGAGTATTTTGGTTTAAATGGAGTTTGGATAAGCATAGCTTTGTCGAGTGTGATAAAAGGTCTTGTTTCACCGCTAATGTTTAAAAAGAATTTAAAATAGGAGCTGATTAAAGATGAACAGAGTAAAAGATATAATTAAAAATAATAAACTTGGTTTAGATATAAAAAAAGGTAATTTTGGAATAGAAAAGGAAAGTGTTAGAGTAAAAAAAGATGGGAGATTAGCAGATACACCTCATCCTGAAATTTTTGGTGATAAAGCAAAACATCCATTTATAACAGTTGATTTTTCAGAAAGTCAAATGGAACTTATAACACCCGCTGAAAAAAGTGTAAAAGAAGCGTATGATTTTTTAAGAAATATTCATGAAGTTGTTTCAATGAATCTGAAAGATGAGTATTTATGGTCGCAAAGTGTTCCTCCAATTCTTCCAGATGATAAGGACATACCAATAGCAAAATTTCCACAAAATAGAGAGTTAGAAATCTATAGAGAGAAATTAGGAGAAAAATATGGTAGAAAAAAACAACTACTTTCAGGTATTCATTTTAATTTTTCATTTGATGATGAGTTTTTAGAGGAGCTATATACTTTGTTAAAACCATCGGAGGATTTCAAAGAGTTTAAGAATGAGATATATTTAAAAATATCTAGAAACTATTTTAAATATGGTTGGATCATAATATACCTTTTAGGAGCTAGTCCTGTTGTTCATGAAACTTATTTACAGAAGTGCCTAGATAAAATGAAAAAGTATAATGGAGAGACATATTATTTTGAAGATATAGTTTCATTTAGAAATAGTAGCTGTGGCTATAGAAATAAAGATGAATTTTTTGTGGATTATAAAAATGTAGAAAGTTATATTGAATCTTTAAACAATTTAATAAATCAAAATATAATCTCAAGTCCTAAAGAATACTATAGTCCTATAAGACTTAAGACTAAAAATACAAAAGAAATCCTAAATGAACTAAAAAACAGTGGTGTTGAATATCTTGAGTTTAGATCTATAGATTTAAATCCGTTTTCAAAAATTGGAATAGAAGAGTTAGATTTAGAGTTTTTACATCTGTTTATATTGTTTTTATATTTAAAAGATGATGAAGAGTTTACAGAGAAAGATTATTTTAGATATTTAAAAAATCAAGAATTACTTGCAAATAATGGAAATTCTAAAGACTTTAAATTAATTTGTTGTGAGGATACAGAAGTTTCACCGAGAGACTACTCTCTTATTTTAATTGAGGAGATAGAAAAAGAACTTAAAAATATCGAAGCTTTCACTGAAAAAGATAGAAAAATTTTAGAGTTCCAAAGAAATAAAATTTTATCTAAATCACTTTACACTGAGGCTGTTTTAAAGGGCGTTAAAGAGAAAGGTTTTGTCAATTTACATATAGGGTTAGCAGAAAAATATTTAGAAGAGATGAAAAGTACACCATATACATTAAAAGGATATGAAGACTTCGAGTTATCAACTCAAATTCTTTTAAAAGATGCAATAAAAAATGGAGTGAAATTTAAGATTTTAGATAGAGGTGAAAATTTTATCTCTTTAGAAAAAAATGGAAAAGTTGAATATATAAAACAAGCGACTAAAACCTCTTTAGATTCATATGTGACAATGTTGATTATGGAGAATAAAGTTGTTACAAAAAAGTTATTAAAAGATAACGGAGTAGTTGTACCTGATGGAAGAGATTATTCAGATATAGATTTAGCTAAAAGTGACTATAGAAAATATAGTGCTGGAACAGTTATAAAACCAAAATCTACAAATTTTGGATTGGGGATAACTATTTTTAAGGATGAGTTTTCAAAAGAGGATTATGATAAAGCAATAGATATAGCTTTCAAAGAGGATTCGTCAATTTTAATTGAAAAATTTGTAAAAGGAAAAGAGTATAGAATTTTTGTTATTGATGGAGAGGTTGTAGGAGTTCTTCATAGAGTTCCTGCTAATGTTATGGGGGATGGAAAGAAAAGTATAGAGGAACTAGTTGCTGAAAAGAATTTAGATCCTTTAAGAGGAGAGGGATATAAAACTCCACTAGAAAAGATAAAACTAGGTGAAGCAGAAAAAATGTTTCTAAAAGCTCAAGGTTTAGATTTTAAATATATTCCAGAAAAAAATGAAGTTGTATATCTAAGAGAAAACTCAAATATAAGTACAGGAGGCGATAGCTTAGATTTTACAGATGAAATTTTAGATGTTTATAAACAAATAGCCATCCAATCAGCGGCAGCAGTTGGTGCAAAAATTTGTGGAGTAGATATGATGATAGAGGATTTAAAAGAGGAGAATCCAAAAGGGAATTATGCAATTATAGAGTTAAACTTCAATCCAGCTATTCATATACATTGTTATCCATATAAAGGAAAAAATAGAAATTTAGGTGAAAAGATATTGAAAGCTTTAGGTTATATAAATTAAAAAAAAGAGTGGATTCAATTAAATTTGAATCTACTCTTTTTCATATTAATATATTTAATTTTACTTTGAAAATCCTGTTCCTAAGTAAGTTATAATTTTCTTTTTAATTCTTTGAATAGTGTTGTCTATTTTTTTTGGTGTTTCATTTAGAAAACCTGCAATCTCTACATAAGAGTATTCTTTACAAAGGTAATAGAAAACTTTTTTTTCTAAATCACTCAGATTTTCAAGTAGGAAAGTTTCTAGAAGTTTAACTAACTCTTTTCCTAGAACAATCTCTTCTGGGTTATAAAAATTAATAGAAGGCGAATTATATTTTGTAACCTCTTCAAATCCAACATACTCTTCTCCCATAACTGCTGAGTTTAAATTTTGATATTTTGCTGAACTGTGAGTTTTAACTGCAGTAATAATCTGTCTTCTAATACATAAATTTGCAAAAGTATTAAAACAAGCATTTTTATTTTCATCAAAAGATTTTATAGCTTTCATAAGTCCTATATATCCCTCTTGTAATAAATCATCTGATTCAGCACCTTTTAAGAAGAATTTACGATTGTTTCTTAAAATAGAACTTTGGTATTCTTGAAAAATCTTCTCAGTAGCTTCCTCATCACCTTGTTGTGCTAATTTGATATCAATAACTTCTATCATGGCTCATCCCCAAAATTTATTTATTATATTTTCTAATGTAATAATATCAAAAAAAATGATTAAAATAAATATTCCAAATTTTTCTTTTTTATTATATTTTTTGATATGTAAACAAAAAATTTGAAAATGGGAAAGCTAGTGTTTGTTAGAAGGACTTTAAATATATGAAAAAGGTATAATAAACTCTTAGAATAAAACATTATTTAAACAAATAGTTTTTAGAAATATGCTATAATAAAGTCTACAAAATAAATAGAATAAGGTGATTTTATGCATAGAGATGTAATTGAAAGTTTAAAAACAAGTAGTTTGGATTTTTCGAATGAATCTAAGCTAGATTTTCAACACAAACTTTTATCAAATAGAGATAGAAAAATAATCGTTGATATAAGAAGAGAGTTAGAAGAGTGTGATGAATTTATAATATCTGTAGCTTTTTTAACAGAGAGTGGTGTAACTTTAATTTTAGAGCAGTTAAAACTATTAGAAGCTAAAGGAGTTAAAGGGAAAATATTGACAGGGGATTACCTCAGTTTCACAGAACCCAAAGCTTTAGAGAAACTTTTAAGTTTTAATAATATTGAAGTAAAACTTTTGACAGAATCTAAATTTCATGCAAAAGGTTATTTTTTTAAGAAAAAAGATGTATGGTCTTTTATAGTTGGAAGTAGTAATTTGACAGGAACTGCTTTGACAGTTAATTTTGAATGGAATTTAAAAGTTAGTTCATTAGTCACAGGTAAAATTGCAAAGGATATATTAAATGAATTTAAGTTAGTTTATAATGCTTTGCCAGAACTAACTTCAAATATTTTGAATAGATACAAAGAGGTTTATGAATTGTCTAAACAACTTAAAATTAAAAAAAATCAAATTAATGGTGACTTATTAGAAATAAAACCTAATAAAATGCAAGAGTTGGCTCTTTTAGGCTTAGAAGAGGCAAGAGGAAAAGGTGATAGAGCACTATTGATAAGTGCTACAGGTACAGGAAAGACATATCTGAGTGCTTTTCATATATTGGAAACAAAGCCTACAAAAGTTTTGTTTTTAGCTCATAGGAAAACAATTTTGAAAAAATCTTTAAATAGTTTTAAACACATTTTAAAAGATAAAAAAATGGGGATATATGGAGAGTTTGAAAATGGTGAAAATGATTTAGTTTTTGGAATGGTTCAGACTTTAAGTAGAGACGAGCATCTATTAAAATTTGAAAAAGATTATTTTGATTATATAGTAGTAGATGAGGTTCATCATGGAGGTGCTAAGAGTTACAGAAAAATTTTAGACTATTTTAAACCAAAATTTTTATTGGGAATGACAGCGACTCCGGAAAGAGGGGATGATTTTGATATCTATGAATTATTTAATCATAATATAGCTTATGAAATACGTTTGAATGACGCTTTGAATGAGGGGCTGTTATGTCCGTTTCATTATTTTGGAATCTCTGATATAAAAATAGAAGGAAAAGAGATAGATGAAAAAACTTCTATAAAAGATTTAGTGTTAGATGAAAGAGTTGAACATATAATTGAAAAATCTAGATATTATGGATATAGCGGTGAGAAGTTGCATGGGTTGATTTTTGTATCTAGGATAGATGAAGCTGAAATTTTAGCTGAGAAATTGACTGAGCGAGGAATCAAATCAAAAGCGTTAAGTGGTGAGACTACAGATAAAGAGAGAGAAACAGCTATAAAAGAGTTAGAACATGGTGAGATTGAGTATTTAATAACAGTAGATATATTTAATGAGGGTGTTGATATTCCTGCTGTAAACCAAGTTATATTTTTAAGACCAACAGAATCATCAATTGTGTATATACAGCAGTTGGGAAGAGGATTAAGAAAAAGTGGAAATAAAGAGTTTGTAGTAATTTTAGACTTTATAGGAAATTACCAAAAAAACTTTTTAATTCCAACAGCGATATCTGGAAGAAACTCATTTGATAGAGATGATATGAAGATGTTTTTGATAAATGGAACTAATATTATTCCAGGAGAAAGTAGTATCACTTTTGAAAAAATAGTTAGAGAGAGAATTTTTGAAAATATAAATAAAACAAATTTCTCAACTAAAAAAATGATTGAATCAGATTTTGAACTTTTAGAAAAGCAATTGGGTAGAGTTCCATTTTTAAATGATTTTTATGAAAGGAAATTGATTGATCCATTAGTAATTTTAAAATTTAGGAAAACTTATGATGAAGTTTTAAAAACGATAAAACCAAATTTGAATTTAGGAAGTTTAAATGAAGCTGAAAAAAACTATTTAACATTTTTATCATCAATATTTACACCAGCTAAAAGAGTTCATGAGATGTTAATACTGCAATATCTTATAGAAAATAGGAAAGTGACAGTAAAAGAAGTTTTAAAAGTTCTAGAAGAGAGATACTCTTTGTTCAATCAAGAAAAAAATATTGAAAATGCATTGAAGCATTTAGAGAAAGATATTTTTAAAAGTTTGTCGACAATAAAAGAGTATAAGCCTTTAGTAGAAAAATTAGATGAAGAAAATAGTTGGGTTATAAAGAAAGGGTTTATAGAAAGTTATAAAACTAATAGCTATTTCAAAGTTTTGATAGATGATCTTTTGAAATATAATTTAAATAGTTCTAAAGATAATTATAAAAACTTTTCTAAAGAGGGGGTAATAAAATACAAAAGCTATTCAAAACAAGAGGCTTTTTGGTATATGAATCTCGATTTTAATAATGGATACCAAGTGAGTGGGTATACAATTTTTGAAAAAGAAAAGAAAGTTATGATTTTTATAACTTTAGATGATTCAACTCCTTTTACGGCTTATGATAATATTTTTTATGATAGACAACATTTCAATTGGTTTTCAAAGAGTAATAGATGTTTGAATAGAAATGGAAAGCTCACAGGAGAGGGGAGAATCGCTCAGAACGAATTTACAATAGAGGTATTTTTAAAGAAAAAAATGGGTGAGAATTTCTTCTATTTAGGAGAGGTACTGAGAGTAGAAAAAGCTGAAGAGATTTTAGGGAAAAAAGGTGAGCCTTTGGTTCAATATGATTTAATTTTAAAAGATGAGATAGATAAGGATTTATTTGATTATTTTAATTTAAATTAGATAGTATGAGAAAAGAGAAGCGAATTTCGCTTCTCTTTTATATTTTTTTATTATATTGTAAGTCATCACTATTTTGATTTTCTAAATTTAAAGACTTTTTGATTGAATTTACAAAATCACTTCCAAAAATATATTCTAAAACATTTTGATAAGAGATTATAAAAGGTTGGTACTCTTCACTATTAAAACCTATGGGATTATCCCTTCTGAAATATGGAGATTTAGATTTCTCGATATCCATACATGCAAAATTAGAATCATTCATAGCTAAATAGCTATTTTTTTTAGTTGGAACAAAGATGTATAAAGTCTCATTCTCTTGAATGATTTCTAGAGGGTATATAGAACACCAAAGAGGTTTTGTATCTATAATTTCACCTAATGAAGCACCGTTATCGATACATATTTTATGTATAGCACAAAGGTGTCTATCTATATGGATACAAGAACATGTACATCTATCAAAAGTTGAATCAACATGTTCATCGGGAATTAGCATCTTATCATTTTTGATAGATGTTATAATTTCAGCTTCTGTTAATCCCTCTTCCTTTAATATAGAAACAGCTTTTGTAAGTGAGTCATATTCTTTTAAATTACCAAGAATTACACTTCTTGATTTTTTATTAAACTCATATGGGAATTGTACACAGCAATTAGTAAGGCAATTAAAGCAATCAAAATTTGTTAAATGATTGAAACTATCGATATCGATAGTTGCGTTATAAGTTTTATTTTTTAAATTAATAGGTATATTTAGTGTTTTTATTCCATTGAAATATATTTTTATTCTATTTTTATTTTTTTCTGAAATTTTAAAATCTCTGTGTAAAAAGTAATTCATTAAACTCTCCTAAACTTTTATATATATTTTTAAATCACATCTTACATTATAGTATAAAAACATACAAAAACCAAGAAAAATATAAAAAATAATCAAATAACGAACACAAGTTGATCAGTTAAAACTTAGACAAATAGCTTATTTTAATGTACAATTCAATTACTGAACTTTTAATGCTCGTCAATTTTCTCTCAAATTGATGAAAAATTTTCTAATTTAAAAATAAGCAGGTACATTCCCAGTACCTGCTTATTTCTATTTTACAAAAAATAGAAGGAAAACAAAAGGAGAAGAGTATAATCTATTTAAGGATATGTAATTTTAATTAGGAGGGGAGATATGATTGGTGGGTTATTTAAAAGTAAGAAACTTATTGAGATTGAAAAAAATCAAAAGTTATTAGAAAATGAAATTAAAAAATTATCACTAGAATTAGTTAAAAAAGATGGATTTTTAAAATGTAAAAATAATCTATTTATTTCAAAAGAAAATATGAGTAAAAACAGTTTCGATTGGGAAAAGATGGGAGATGAGTTAAAAAAATACCATGAAGAAAATCTTCTTCTGAAAAAAGAATTGAAAAGTATAACAGAGATATTGAAAATTAAAGAATCGAATATAAGATATAAAATTAAGATAAATAAATTTTTATTTGAAGCTAGATTTAAAGAGGATGTTAATAAATTTAAATTAAATAATATTGAGTATGCTCAGCAACTGAGTTCTGAATTAATCGAAAAATTAGTTGAGGATGAGAAGCTTAAAGATGATATTTTAAAAAGATATAATAATTTTTTAAAAGATATTATGATTTGGGAATTAAAAACTAATTTGTTAAAAGGTGAGAAAATAACAGTGATATATTCTAAATCTAGAAAACTAATAAATGTTTTAACTGAAAAGTGTATTTCATATATGGATGATTTGAGTATAGATATCTTAGATAAATTAAGCCAAAATGATTTTAAAGCAGAGGAGATAAACGAGTTTAAAAAAATATTCGAAGAGTATAACGAGGAGTATTTAATAAAATTTGAATAGAGTTGAAAAATATCTGAGAACCTAAGGGTTCTCTTTTTTTATCAAAATATCCCGAGAAAACCTCTTCCTCTATTAGGGAGAGGATGAATCGAGACAACCTTTTAGTTTTCAATTTCTGTGATTTAATATATCGCTTCATAGTTTCTATTATTTTTCTCTAAAATATGATAAAATAATAGGACATAAAAATTTAATGAGGAGGTGTAAACTATGAAGACATATAACTTAGCTTTTAAATATAGAATCTATCCTAATGAAGCCCAAGCGAATACAATTAATGCAACTTTTGGTTGTACTAGACTTGTATATAACAGATTCTTAGCTCAAAGAAAAGAATTGTATAAGACAGAGAAAAAATCTGTAACTTACAATACTCAAGCTAAAGAACTCCCTCTACTTAAACTTGAATTACCATTCTTAAAAGAGGTTGATTCAATAGCATTACAACAATCACTTAAAAATTTAGAAACTGCATATAAGAATTTCTTTCAAAAGCGTATAGCATTTCCTAAGTTCAAATCTAAAAGGTCAACTAGAAAATCGTACAATACAGTATCTACAAGTAATAATATTAGAGTTGAAGGAAATTTTCTGAAACTTCCAAAGCTAGGTTTAGTTAAAATTAAACTTCATAGACAGATACCTCAAAATTATGTGATTAAATCAGCTACCATTAGCCAAGAGCCTAACGGTGCTTACTACGTTTCTTTACTAACTGAATTTGAAAAGGATATTAAAGAAGTTCCAAGCGATAATAATATTGTTGGGCTTGATTTTGCTATGTCTGAACTTTTTGTTAGCTCCGATAACCAAAGGGCTGACTATCCTAGATTTTTTAGAAAGTTAGAAGCTAAACTCGTTAAAGCTCAAAGAGAATTATCAAGAAAAGTTAAGTTCTCCCAAAATTGGTATAAAGCAAAATTAAAAGTTGCTAAAATTCATAACCTTATCAAAAACAGTAGAAAAGATTTTTTACACAAGTTATCACATGAACTTATAACTAAATATAATGCGATAATACTTGAAGACCTTAATATGAAAGCTATGAGTGGAGCATTAAATTTTGATAAATCTGTCGCTGATAACGGTTGGGGGATGTTTTGCACTATGCTTCAATACAAATCAATGCTTTTAGGTAAACAAGTAATAAAAATAGATAAGTGGTTTCCATCATCAAAAACTTGTTCATTTTGTGGTGCTATAAAAACTGAACTGCCACTATCTACAAGAGTTTACAAATGTGATGAATGTAACAACGAGATAGATAGAGATTTAAACGCAAGTATAAATATACGTGAGGTTGGTAGAAGTCTACTAGCCTATTAAAATATATTCAGGGTAGGAATTACCCGCAGAGCGTGATTAATATATCCGACATGAGTCAGATACTTCCCACGAAGCCCCGCCCTCTATTAGGGCGGTGGTAGTTCACCGACAGTATATAAAGATGCAGTCTATATAGATAGCAACAATACTGGTGGTAAAATAAATGATTATATTGTAACAAATTTAATTATTAATTATAAAGTAAATGAAGATACTAGATTGTATGCAGGAATAAATTATACTTTTTAATAAAAAATAAAGGAAATCTCCATAGTGAATAGTAACAAATATATAGGATTTGAATACTAAATAGGGGGCACTATGGAAAAAACATTACTGATAATAAAACCTGATGCAGTTGAAAGAAAATTGGTTGGAGAGATAATTCAAAGAGTTGAAAGAAAAGGATTGGAGATAAAAGCTTTAAAGATGGAGAAAATATCTTTAGAAAAAGCTGAAAATCATTATATAGTTCATAAAGGAAAAGAGTTCTATAGTAATCTAATTAATTTTATAACATCTGGACCGTTAGTTTTAATAGTTTTAGAGGGAAAAGATTGTATAAAAATAGTTAGAAATATGGCAGGAAGTACCTCAGCAGTGGAAGCAATGCCTGGAACAATACGAGGAGATTTCTCAACAGATATGTTAGAGAATATTGTTCATACTTCTGATAGCTCAGAAAGTAGCGAAAGAGAGATTAAAAACTTTTTTAAGAATTTATAATATTCTTTATAAAAAGAAGTTCATCTAAAGTGGTGTATATAATTATATACTATAAAAAGTGAGGTGTATTTATGGAAAATAAAAAAAAGTTAGAAGAATTAAAAAAAGAAGCTACTGAAAATTTGAAGAAAGTTGAAGAGGTAAAAAAAGAGGAGTTAGAAGATTTCTGGGAAAGATTTAAAAAATTAGAAAAGGTTTATAAAGATAATTTTGACAAACTTATAGCAGCAGAGTTGTTAGATGTTAAGATGTTAATATTTAAAATTGAAGAAAAGTTTAAATCGAAAGATGACTAATATTTATTAATTGTAAGAAATTTAAAACATATATTGTCAGTTAATCTGGCAATATATGTTTTAAAAAATTATATTTTTCCCCAAGTAATTCCTTTTAAAATCTCTATAAATCCTTCAAAATTGCAATCTTCAACCATTCCGTAGTTAAGATGAGCGTCATTAGCCCAACCACCTAAGACATAACTTTCTTTGGATTCTTCTTTAGGTTTTCCCATAAGTTTATTAATCACTCCTTTAATCCATCCTCCAGTATTGAAATTATAAGATTTTTCAAAAGTAATATATTTTACTTCGTTACTATCTGTGTTATAAAGAATTCCAATATATTTACAATCAGCAACATATTCTGGTTTAGGTAGCTCTAAAGCCCAATATAAGAAATTATTATTAAATTTATCTTTTTTTATGTTACAATTAAATTCTTGCTTTACTATATGCTCATTTCTATCTTCTTCATTTGCAACTTTATAAGAATGGTTCCACATAGTTTTAAGTATTTTCTTTACCTCTTCATCATCTGTTTTAAAGAAAAAGTTAGAAACCTTTTTTTGATTTTCAAAAATTTTTTCTTTTAGAATTATATGAGAGAAAATATAATTAGTTTCATTTTTTATTGTAGCCATTTCTTCCTCCTGGTATAGTTATTATAATTTGTGTTTCATCAATATTGTAGAATATATATATTACAAAAAAACTATGAAAATTACAAAAAATAAGAACTCTCATATAAAATAAGAGTTCTAAGCATTCTTTTAATCATTAAAAAATGTTAGTCTATTTTTTAGATAGTTTGCAAAATCCTTATCTTTAAAAAGTATATTAAGTTCATCAATATATTTTGGAATATTGTTTATATCATTAATGGCATTTAATTTCTGATCACCAGAGTGAGCAATATTATTTCTAATCTCACGACATTTTCTGAAAATTTGAAGCAGTTTTTCCATTTTCTTATAACTAGGATCTAGTTTTTCTATTTTAGAAGTATTTCTATAGCTATTATGTAACGTATTTATTTTTGAATTAGCCTCTTCAATATTTTCTTTTGTACTAGAACCTAAATATTTATCACAGAAAAAAGCGGTTATAGCTTCTCTCATAGTTAAATATGAAGTAGCATATTTTTTCTGTTCATAGTACCACTTTGAAATTTCAAGTAAAAAAGTTTGATTATTTTTTATATTTGAAAACTTATCTAAAAACTCATTTAAAGCTTTCGGAACAATCATATTTATAAGCGGATTATCAGTTTCCCTTAAAGCTTTTATAATGTTATTTAGTTCATTTAATCTATTCTTAACTTCTCCAATATAGTTTATATTCAGTGAGTTTGAAAAATTATCTAGCTTATTTTTAATTTTAATATCTTCAATCGAATTTGTAATTGTATAAAAATTTCCATAGTTTTTAATATCGTGAACTCCTTTTAAAAGATTTGATATTTCAGAGAATATTTTTAAATTTAAAATAGGAGTCGGATTTAATTTGGATTCGTGCATCCCATAAAAAATCCCCTTTATAGCATCATTTGAATCCTTAACATCATTTATATAGTTCATAACCATAAACATATAAAAAGCATTAGAACGGAAACCATGGGTTAAGTCAAGATAGATTTCATGTTCTTTGTCTAAATTTTCTGTAATTTCCATAAGAAGTTTTAAATTTTCAATCATTTCAAATTCTGAAATTCCAAATTTCATAAATTTTAAATTATATTTTTCTGGAATAATATTTGTAATAGGTGTAAGGTCTATATCTGAAAAATTTGTTTCGTGGTTAGCTAAACTACATTGATTGTTAATAAACATATAATCTTCTACACTTGAGGGTGTCTCTGTAACGTCACAAATATGTTCATAAAAAGCATCCCACATAGATGAGGTAGTACCTAAAACAAAAATTTTATCAAAGCTATAGTGTTCATCTAAAGCTGAAAGAATAAACTTTTTGTCAGAATACTCTTTTCCTTCAATAGAGTAGTTTGTGGCCCTATAGTTTTGAGTTACTCCACCAAGAGCTGTTAAAAGAATTTTTCCCATTTTGACCTCCAAATAAAATTGTTTAATATATTATTACTCTATTTTTTATTAGAATTCAAATAAAAATTGAAAAAAAGCAAAAATCTATGGAGAGAAAGCTTTATCTAGTTGTAATGAAGGGGTTTATAATCTTTTAGGTGGTATAGAGCAAAGATTAAGAAATAGTGAAAAAGCGATGGAGTATTTTAATCTTGGAATTGATAAAGGAGATATATCTTGTAAATACTTTAAGGAGAATGGAAAATCAAGAGAGTTATAAAAGTATAAGGCTAAGATAGAAGGTAAATTAGTAAAAATATGGCAGATATTAGCAGCGTGTTAATGGTAGAATAAATTGTAGGTTTTTTGGCAGAATGCAATGATGTAATTTT
>NZ_CAMFHX010000009.1 GCF_945952365.1 uncultured Cetobacterium sp. | reverse complement strand
TCTTTATCCCTTTTCAAAGAACTGGACCTATTTTTCATCTTTAGTTAACAGATTCTTATTTACTCTTAATTTTATCTTTTAAATATTCTATTTTTTCTTTGATCTCTTTATCTCTAGGGTCAATCTCATAAGCCGCTATGTACTCATTCAGTGATTTTTTATACCTACCTAAATATTCATACTCTTTTGCAAAATCTAGATGAGCACTATAAATATCCAAATCTAAAAATATTGCAAAATCATAACTATTTATAGCCTCTATTATTTTACCTGCTCTTGAATATGCATTTCCAAGTAAAAAATATATAAAAGCATCCCCAGGTTTTTTGTCTAAAAACGCATTAAAGTATTTTATACTTCTTGTATAATTCCCCAACTCATAGTTTAAATATCCTAGAAATCCAATAGTTTCACTATCTTTTTTCCCTAAAACTCTAAGTTTCTCATAGATTTCTAAAGCTCCTTCGCAATCTCTTTTATAAAAAAGTATTGTTCCTAATTTTTCTAAGTTTTCAATATCATTAGCTTTTGTTAAAAGTTCAAATCTTACCTCTTGTTCTTGGTCTAATAACTCTCTCTTACTTATATCTATTCTCTTTAGTATCTTTTTTCTTAGCATTTTAATCCCCCTTAGGTTTTTTAAAACTACTTCTCTTCGAGAATTATATCATATTTTTGCTTTTTATTTAAGAAATTTTAAAAAGACTTTTAAAGAATAAAAAAAAAGAGCCTAAGCTCTTTTTAAGTAAAATTATAATGCTGCTTTTGCAGTTTCTGCTAATTTAGCGAACTCAGCTGCATTGTTTAAAGCGATATCAGCTAATACTTTTCTATCTAACTCGATTCCTGCTCTCTTTAATCCGTTCATTAAAGTTGAGTAAGTTAATCCGTTGATTCTTGCAGCAGCGTTGATTCTGATGATCCATAATTGTCTCATCTTTCTCTTTCTAACTTTTCTATCTCTTGTTGAGAAAGCTTCTGCTCTCATTACTGCTTGTTTAGCTTGCTTGAAAACGTCACCTGACGCTCCTCTAAATCCTTTAGCAGCTTTTAAAACTTTTTTATGTCTTCTTCTTCTAACTATTCCAGTCTTAACTCTCATTTACTTATCCTCCTAAAATTGGTTCTTTAACAATAATATTCCTAAAGAATTATTATCTTCCTACTCCGTATGGTAATAATCCTTTTAAGTGCTTCTCTAATGTAGAAGTGATAACTGTATCCTTCTTTAATCTGTTCTTTCTTTTTCTTGATTTCTTAGTTAAGATATGGCTCTTTCCTGGCTTCTTAACAACGAACTTTCCTGTTCCAGTTACTTTAATTCTCTTTCTAGCACCTCTATGAGTTTTCATTTTTGGCATTGTAATGTTCCTCCTCTCGAATCTTCACTATTTTTTTGGTGATAAGATCAAATATTTTTGCTTATCATTATATTTTTTATCAACATCTGCGATTTCAACGAATCTTTCAGATATTTGATCTAACATTTCAATTCCTTGATCAGCGTACATTCTTTCTCTTCCGTACTGAACAAGAGTTATTTTAACCTTGTTGTCCTTCTCTAAGAACTTTGTTACATGTCCTATTTTTGTATCCATATCGTGCTGATCTATTCTAGCTCTAAACTTAACCTCTTTAAGTATAACTTGCTTTTGGTTTTTCTTAGCTTCTTTAGCTTTTCTAGTTTGCTCGTATTTATACTTTCCATAATCCATTATTTTACATACTGGTGGTGCAGCATTTGGAGATATTTCAACTAAGTCTAACTCCTTTTGTACCGCTAATTCTAAAGCTTCCATAGCTGACATAATTCCTAATTGTTCACCAGTTTCAGAGATAATTCTTAACTCTCTACCTCTTATCTTTTCGTTGATTCTAACCTTGTCCGAAATAATAGACACCTCCTATTAACTATCAAATAAAAAAAACAGGATATAAAATTCCTGTTAAACTCAAATAATTATTAAGGCTAGCCCTAAACAAAAATTTAAATACCTTTATGTAGGTTATCCCCCATAAGGTGAGAAACAGGAAGTTTCTTCTTGATAAATCTTATTAATTGTCTTTAATAATTATAACACAATTGTACAAAAAGTCAACTTAATTTTTTATTGATTTTATTGAGGTCCTCTTTAATTTGAGGACCTCTCTTCATTTTACTCTTCGCTTGAAGAAGTTCCATACTTTTCTAAAAGTTCTCTATTTTCATTTTTCTCTTTTTCTAATTGAACTTTTTTTATAGAAAGCTTTATTCTTTTCTTTTCAGAATCAATTTCAACTATTTCAGCTAAAACTGTATCTCCTACATTAAATCTATCTTTTAAGTTTTTAATAAAATCTTTAGATGCTAATTGAGTTGGAATAAACCCATCTACTCCCTCTCCTAATTTAACGAACATTCCAAAGTCTTGAATATTTTTTATCTCTTTTTCTATTCTATCTCCAACTTTGTAATTTTCTAAAGCTGTTTCCCAAGGACTCTTTGTTAAATCCTTGATACTTCCCTTTATTTTTTGTGCCTCTAGATTTAGTTCAGTTACTTTAAACTCAACTTTATCTCCTTTAGAGTATTTTTTATTTCCTGACCATGCAAAATCAGAGTTATGAATAAATCCATCTACTCCCTCTTCTACTTCAACAAAAATTCCGAATGCTTTAACCTCTACTACTGTTCCAGTTAAAGTTGATCCAACTGCATATTTCTCCGAAGCATCTTGCCATGGGTTTGCACTAAGTTGTTTCATTCCTAACTTTAATTTTCTTTCAGCTGGATTTAATTCCGTGATAACAACTTTCACTTCATCTCCAACCTTTACAAAAGCATTCACGTTAACTTTTTTACTTGCCCAAGTGAAATCAGATGTATGAACTAATCCTTCAACACCTGGTAATAATTCAACAAACGCTCCATAGTTTACTACTCTTGTTACTTTTCCAGTAGCTTCAGAACCTAAAGCGTACTTTTCAGCTAAAATTTCCCATGGATTTTTTCTTAATGCTTTTATTGATAATCTTACATTTCTCTTTTCTTTTTCAATCTCTATAATCTTAGCTTCAATTACATCCCCTGATTTATATAGGTTTTGTAAATCTACTGTTTTTTTCCAATCTATCTCTGATATATGTATAAATCCTCTTACTCCATCTAACTTTACAGTTAAACCAAAGTCTAGAACGTCTAATACTGTAGCTTTAACAACACTGTTTAAAGTTAATTTCTCAATCGCTTCTAACTCTTTAGCTGCTACAATCTCTTTTCTAGATAAAAGAATCTTTTTACCTTTTTTATCCTCTTTTACATCTTTTATAACTACTGAAACTTCTTGACCTACGAAAGAATCTCCTTGATCAAATGGAATCTCTGATAATGAGTTTGGTAAGAATCCTTGTTGGAAGAATAACTCAACAACATATCCACCTTTTACTTTCTTCAGAATTTTTCCTGTTACAGTCTCATTATTATTGAAAGCTGCATTTAACTTTTCTGAACCAATCTCCATATCAACTCTTCTTTTTGAAGCGATTAATACTAGTGAATCGTCCTCTTCTAATTGTGAAACTATTAGAACTTCAACTTCGTCTCCTACAGAATATCCTGCTAATTCCTCTGTTCTTACTCTTACAGCTTTTGGTTCTCCCGCTACCTCTAGATATGTGAAGTTTCTGTCTGTATTTACAATTGTTCCAGTTACTTTTCTTTTTAGCTCCTCATCCTCTTTTATTGGCATGTACTCATTTAGTAATGCTTCAAAATCTTCATAGTAATCAAAGTTAGACATTAAAGTTCCCCCTTATTTTATTTTCTATTTTTTTTATGATATCTTCAGGAGTTGATGCTCCAGCTGTTATTCCTATTTTCATATTCTCAGAAAACATTCCTAAATCCAACTCATTTTCATTTTGAACCAAATAACTATTTGGATTTTCAGCTAAAGCTACCTCTAGAAGTTTTTTACTGTTCGAGCTTTTTAAATCTCCTATTACAATAACTATATCACATATTTTTGATAACTTTCTAGTAGCTTCCTGTCTTTCGCTTGTCGCTCCACATATCCTATCAAATATCTGGGCATTTGAATAGTATTTTTCTAAATATTCTTTCATCTCTAAAAACTTTTTTTTATTTAAAGTTGTTTGAGTTAATACTGTATATCTTTTATCTTTATCTAAAGAACTTTCTTTTAATTCATCAATATTTTTAAAAATATTGATTTTTTTTCCAAACGAAACAATCCCCTTAACTTCTGGGTGCTCTTTATCTCCGATAAATATTATTTCATCTCCTAAGCTCTCTCTCTCTATGAGAATCTCTTTTATTTTATCTACAAAAATACATGTAGCATCCTTTATTTCGACCTCTTTTTTCTTTAATTTTTCCATTATTTCTAAAGTTGTTCCATGTGCTCTTACTATTATGACATCCCCTTTTTCTAAAGGATCTCTTTCCGCCAATATATCTTTTTCGTCCAATGTTATAAACCCGATATTTTCCATCTCTCTTACAACATCTTTATTATGAACTACCATTCCTAAAATATATTTTTTATTTTTATTATTTTTAGCTACTTCATAGCAAGTTTCTACTGCTTTTTTTACTCCAAAGCAAAAACCCATTTTTTCAGCTCTTATTATCTCCACAGATTTTACTCCTCGTTAAACTTTTTCACTTCTATTAATTCTATTAACTCAGCAATCATTTCATCCTCATCGTGACCATCGCACTCTAATGTTAAAACTCTACCTTGCTCTGCTGCAAGAAGCATTAACCCCATTATACTTTTTCCGTTTATAGTTTCATCTTCAAAAATTACATTTATATCTGCATCATATTTACTCGCCGTTTGAACAAATAAAGATGATGGTCTAGCGTGTAATCCCGCTTTATTTTTTATTGTCACTTCTACTTTTTTCATACTACATTTCTCCCTTCTACTTTATATAAATATTCGTTTAATATCTCTTTTATCTCTTCTGAATTTTTAGCTTTCAGCATACTAAATTTTATATCTTCTAACTCTGAAATTCTAATTTTTCTAACTAGATTTCTTACTTTAGGAATATACGCCGGTGCCATACTTAACTCTCTTATTCCTAAACTCAACAAACCTATTACAGCTGCGTCTTCTCCAGCCATCTCACCACAAACAGAGATTTTTTTATTTTTTTTCAAAGCTGCACTTGTAACCATTTCAATAGCTCTTATAACAGCAGGATCATAACAATCATATAACTTTTCAGCAATCGGACTATATCTATCTGTAGCTAATATATACTGAGTCAAATCGTTTGTTCCTATCGAAAAGAAATCTACATAATCCGCAAACACATCTGCAAGCATAACATTTGAAGGTACCTCTACCATCATTCCAATCTCTATATCATTTTTAAATGTTTTATTCTCTTCTAAAAGCTCTCTTTTACACTCTTGAACTAAATCTTTAGCTTCATTAATCTCTTTTAAATTGGTTATCATCGGATACATCATCTTTATATTGTGGTGCTCTGCTGCTCTTAATATCCCTTTTATCTGATTTTTAAATAGCCCCTTATCTGATAAAGTTAACCTCATCCCTCTACATCCTAGTGATGGATTCTCTTCATCCACCATCTTATAATAAGATAGTTTTTTATCTGCTCCAATATCTAATGTTCTTATGATTATAGGTTTATTCGGCTGCGTTTCATCAAACTCACGAGCTATATTTTCATATATTTTACGTTGCTTTTCTTCATCTGGAAACTCTTCTGCATCCATATATATAAGTTCTGTTCTCAGTAGACCAATCCCATCTGGATTTTTTCTACACACCTGAGCTATATCTAATCGTCCACCTATATTCAGATGTAGATACACCCTTTCTCCATCTAAAGTTACCGTTTCTTTATCTATTGTCTCTTCTATCTCTTTAATTTTATTTCTATATCTATTTTTATCCTCTTCGCATCTATTAAGTGTTTTTGTATCTGGATTGGTTACAACCTTTCCTTCCATAGATGTCGTATCTAATATTATTTGATCTCCCCAGTCGACTGAAAATATATCATTTCCACCCATCAGAGTTGGAATCTCTAATGCTTTTGTTAAAATAGCTGTATGAGATGTTTCTCCCATATACTCCATAATAATTCCATTTAATTTAATTCCACTATAATAAATTTTTAAAAGCTCTGAAGGTAGCAACTCTCTTATAACTAAAATTTTACCATCTAAATTTGAATCCACTCCCTCTTCAGAAGTTAAGCTCATTATTATTCTTTCACTTATATCTTTTATATCTAAAGCTCTTTGCTTATATATAGGATCCGCTATTTTTTCAAACATCTCAATATATTTATTTGAAACTTTTTTTACAACCGATTCAGCGTTATTTCCCTCTTTTTTTATCCCTTTTTTTATATCTGTTATAAACTGAGGATCATCTAACATCATTATATGAACTGTTAAAATTTGTAAATCCTCTTTGCTTATTTTGCCTTCTAAGTTACTTTTAATTTGTTTTATATCACTTTTAGCTTTCTGAACCGCTCCTAAAAATCTTTCAATCTCCTCATCTATTTTATCAGATGAAATTTTATAATTTTCAATATCTATCTTTTTTTTTCTCTCTATATAGGGTTGACCTATAACTATTCCAGGAAAAATACTTTTACCTACAATAACTCCCATTTCACTCACCCCTTGACTATTTTTTCTCTAAAAAAATTATACCGTATTTCTCTCTTTTTTTAAACTATTATTTATGCTTTAATTTTTCACTTGAATAATTTTTTAATATTTTTCAAAAAAGTTATTGACTTTTATTTTATTTTGTATTATATTAATTTCAAGTTTAGCACTCCGTAACAGCGAGTGCTAATAAAAAGTTGAAAAGGGTGATTTTATGGTTGTCAGTGATAGAGAAAAACTTGTTCTTAGTGCCATTATAGATTTCTATTTACTTTCTGGTGAAACAATTGGTTCTAGAGCACTTGTAAAAAAATATAATATCGATCTATCCTCTGCAACAATAAGAAATGTAATGTCTGATTTAGAAGACATGGGATTTATCGTAAAAACCCACACTTCATCTGGTAGAATCCCTACAGACAGGGGATATAAATTTTACCTAGAAGAGCTTTTAAAAATTGAAAAACTTTCAAGAGAAGAGCAAGCAAGAATAAACTCTGTTTATGAAATTAAAATGAGAGAACTTGACTCTGTTTTAAAGAAAACTTCAACTTTACTTTCAAAGTTGACTAACTATGTTGGAATAGTTATTGAACCTACTCACAAAAAAGAGAAGATAAAAAAAGTTGAACTTGTCCACATCGATGATTATATGGCTATGGCTGTAATTGTTATGGAAAACAAAAGCGTTCGTACTAAAAAAATCTTTTTTGATGAGATGTGTAGTGAAGAGGAATTAGCTAAACTTTCTCAAAATATTAATAACGAGATTAAAAATCATTTTGTTGAATCTCATGAGATTGAAAAAATTATTGACTTTGTTTATAGTGAAGTAGAAGGAAAGCTTTTCTTAGAAAACTCATCTGAAATCTTCAGAGACAAACAGGTGAATGATATAAGTGATGTCTTAGATATTTTCTCAAAACGAGGAAAAATCAAAGAACTTTTTGAAGAAGCTATCAAATCAAAACCTTTTAAAGAGGGAGAAGTTAATGTTATCTTCGGTGAAGAGTTGGCTGTTAAAGGTTTAGAAGACTACAGTTTTGTTTTTTCAGTTTACAATGTGGATAACTCTCCTGGAATCATCGGAGTTATGGGTCCTAAGAGGATGTCTTACTCTAAGACTATGGGACTTATTCAACATGTCACTAAAGAGGTTAATAAAGTTATTATAGAAATAAGTAATGAAGGAGATAGTAATGACAGATAAAGATATAAAAGATGAAATAATCGACGAAACAATAGAAAGCGGAGAGACTGTTGAAACTCTTTCTGAAGAAAATGAAATAGATAAATTAAAAACAGAAGTAGATGATTGGAAGAACTCTTACTTAAGAAAACAAGCTGAGTTCCAAAACTTTACTAAAAGAAAAGAAAAAGAGTTTGATGATTTAAAAGCTTTTGCTTCTGAAAAGATAATTGTAAAAGTTTTAGACATCGTTGATAACTTAGAAAGAGCTATCGCAGCTTCTTCTGAATCAAAAGATTTCGATTCATTAGTTAAAGGAGTTGAATTAACTCTTTCTCAAATGAAAAGTACTGTTGCTAGTGAAGGTGTAGAAGCGATTGAGACTGAAAAAGCATCTTTCGATCCTCATCTACATATGGCTGTAGCTGTAGAGGATTCAGCTGATCATGCTAACGATGAAGTAATTGCTGAATTCCAAAAAGGTTATAAAATGAAGGGAAAAGTTATTAGACCCTCAATGGTTAAAGTTTGTAAAAAATAAATTAGAAAAATTAAAAAAATTCAGATATATTAGGAGGTTTTTTAAATGGCAAAAATTATAGGAATTGACTTAGGAACTACTAACTCATGTGTTGCAGTAATGGAGGGTGGATCTACTACAGTAATCTCTAATGCAGAAGGAGCTAGAACAACTCCATCTGTTGTAAGTATAAAAGAAAACGGAGAGATTATTGTTGGAGAGATTGCAAAAAGACAAGCAATCACTAACCCAATGTCTACAATCTTATCTATCAAAACTCATATGGGTACTGACCATAAAGTTGATATTCACGGAAAGAACTACACTCCACAAGAAATTTCTGCAATGATTTTAAAGAAATTAAAATCAGATGCTGAAGCTTACTTAGGAGAAACAGTAACTGAAGCAGTTATAACTGTTCCTGCTTACTTTACAGATGCTCAAAGACAAGCTACAAAAGATGCTGGAGTTATCGCTGGTTTAGATGTAAAAAGAATTATCAATGAGCCTACTGCTGCTGCACTAGCTTACGGATTAGAAAAAGCTGGTAAAGAGGAAAGAGTATTAGTATTTGACCTTGGTGGAGGAACATTCGACGTTTCAATCCTTGAAATCGCAGACGGTGTAATTGAAGTTATTTCAACTTCAGGAAACAACCATCTTGGTGGAGATAACTTCGATGATGCTGTTATCAAATACTTAGTTGAAGAGTTCAAAAAAGAAAACGGAATCGATTTAGGAAATGACAAAATGGCTTACCAAAGATTAAAGGATGCTGCTGAGAAAGCTAAGAAAGAACTTTCTACATTAATGGAAGCACACATCTCTTTACCATTCATCACTATGGATGCTACAGGACCTAAACATTTAGATATAAAATTAACTAGAGCTAAGTTCAACGACTTAACTAGAGATTTAGTTGAAGCTACACAAGTTCCTACAAAGGATGCTTTAAAAGCTGCTGGATTAAATCCATCTGATATCGATGAGATATTATTAGTTGGAGGATCAACAAGAATTCCTGCAGTTCAAGAGTGGGTAGAATCATACTTCGGTAAGAAGCCAAACAAAGGAATCAACCCAGATGAGGTTGTTGCTGAAGGAGCAGCTATTCAAGGTGGAGTTTTAATGGGAGATGTTAAAGATGTATTACTTCTTGATGTTACTCCATTATCTTTAGGAATTGAGACTTTAGGTGGAGTATTCACTAAGATTATCGAGAGAAATACTACAATTCCTGTAAAGAAATCACAAGTATTCTCGACTGCTGTTGATAACCAACCAGCTGTTACAATCAATGTTTTACAAGGAGAAAGAGCTAAAGCTGCTGATAACCATAAATTAGGAGAGTTCAACCTTGAAGGAATCCCAGCTGCACCAAGAGGAGTTCCTCAAATCGAAGTTACTTTCGATATCGATGCTAACGGAATCGTTCATGTTTCTGCTAAAGATTTAGGAACTGGAAAAATCAGTAACGTAACAATCTCTGGTTCTACAAACTTATCTGCTGATGAGATTGAAAGAATGAAAAAAGATGCTGAAGCTAACGAAGCTGAAGATAAAAAATTCAAAGAGTTAGTTGAAACTAGAAATAAAGCTGATATGTTAATCGCTTCAACTGAAAAATCAGTAAAAGATTATGCTGAAAAAGTAACTGAAGACGAGAAAAAAGCTATCGAAGAAGCTATCGAAGAACTTAAAAAAGTAAAAGATGGAGAAGATAAAGACGCTATTGACGCTGCTATCGAAAAATTATCTACAGCTGCTCATAAATTAGCTGAAGAGATCTACAAAGATGCTCAAGCTAACCAACAAGGTGGAGCTAACCCAGAAAACAACGCTAAAGACGATGTTGCTGATGCTGAGATAGTTGACTAATATTACTAATTAATATATACTTTACTTAAGGGATAGAGCTACTCTATCCCTTATTTTAAGAAACGGAGGATTTTTTTAAATGGCTAAGAGAGACTTTTATGAAGTTTTAGGAGCTGCCAAAGGTGCTTCTGATGTAGAGATAAAAAAAGCTTATAGAAAAGCTGCTATGAAATATCACCCAGATAAATTTAGTGGGGCTAGTGAAACTGAGAAAAAAGAAGCTGAAGATAAATTCAAAGAAATCAATGAAGCATATCAGGTTCTTTCAGATGAAAATAAAAGAGCTCAGTATGATAGATTTGGACATGCTGCTTTTGAAAATGGTGGAGGCGGTGCTGGAGCTGGTGGATTTGGCGGTTTCGGTGGTGGATTTGAAGATTTAGGAGATATTTTCGGTTCATTCTTCGGCGGTGGAGGTGGATTTGGTGGTTTCGGTGGATCTCGTCAAAGAGGACCTGAGCCTGGAGAGGATTTAAGATATAATCTTGAATTAACTTTAGAAGAAGCTGCTAAAGGTGTAGAAAAAACATTAAAATATAAGAGAACTGGTTCTTGTGGAACTTGTCATGGTACAGGAGCTGAAAAAGGTTCTAAGATGAGCAAATGTTCTAAATGTAATGGTACTGGAACTATTCATGTTACTCAAAGAACTGTGTTTGGAAACTTCCAAACAACTCAAGAGTGTGACTCTTGCCACGGTAAAGGGGAAGTTCCTGAAAAGAAATGTAAGAAATGTCATGGTACAGGTATAGATACTGAAGTCGTAGAAAAAACTATTAAGATTCCTGCTGGAATTGATGATGGACAAAAATTAAGACTTTCTGGTATGGGTAATGCAAGTACAGAGGGTGGCCCTAATGGAGATTTATATGTTTACATCTCTGTTAAACAACATCCATTCTTTGAAAGAAACGGTGTAGATATAATTTGTGATGTTCCTGTTACATTTGCTAAGGCTACTCTTGGTGGAGAGATTGAAATCCCTACACTAAACGGTAAGAAAACTATTAAGATTCCTGCTGGAACTCAAAATGATAAACTATTTAAAATGAAAGGTGAAGGAATTAAAAATCCTAGAAGCCCTTATACTGGAGACCAAATTGTTAGAATAAAAATTGAAGTTCCTGTTAATTTAAGTTCTGAGCAAGAAGAGTTATTAAGAAAGTTTGATGAAAGTTTAAAAGATAAAAATCATAAAGATAACAAAAACTTCTTTGATAAACTAAAGAACTTCTTCTCTTAAATTTTATTGAAAAGAAAATAACCTTATGATATACTTGTCTTAGAAAAATATTATTTAAGGGGGCTATAATATGAACGAACTATTTGCTAAATATGGTGGTATGATTCTTACATTTGCTATTTGGGCAGCTGTATTCTACTTCCTACTTATCTTACCAAACAAGAAGAAGCAAAAGAAACATCAAGAGATGTTAGACTCATTAAAAGAAGGGGCTGACGTTATAACTTCAGGTGGAATTAAAGGTACTATTACTAATATTAGTCCTGAATTCTTAACTATAAGAGTTGATAAAGGTGTTAACATCCAAGTGCTTAAGAATTCTATAACAAGAGTTTTAAAATAAAAATATTTACAAAAGGATGGGATGGATGACTTTCCATCCTATTTTATTATTCTAAACTGATGGAGAGCAATTATGAAAAAATACCTTATATTTTTTATATTTTGTTTAGTTTCCTTTACTATTTTTGCTAATGGAACTATTCAAAAAGTCAGAATGAACAATAACCCTGCACAATTAGTTTTTGATATTTCAAGTCAAGTTAAACCCAAGTTTAATAGCAGCTATGATGAGTACAACCGATTACTTTTCTTAGAAATTGACAAAGTTAAAATGAACACAAAATTTAACCCTTCAAGCTTTATTGGAAAAAGTATTGAGAAAATAGATTTAATCGATTATGGAACTAATGTTGGATTTTTTATAAAGTTAAAAAAGGGTGCTGGACATAAAGTCTACTCTTTAACTAATCCTCATAGAATCGTTGTGGATTTGAGACCCACAACCTCTTCTAAAAAAGAGTTCACTATAGCTATCGATGCTGGACATGGAGGAAAAGATCCTGGAGCAATCGGCTTTAAAATCTATAAAGAAAAAGATATTGCACTAGCTGTAGCTAAAAAATTACAGACTAGACTATCTAAGGATTTTAATGTTATTATGACAAGAAGTGATGATAGATACCTTACACTTTCTGAAAGAAGCCGAGTTGCAAATAGAGCTAAAGCAGATCTTTTTGTCAGCCTACACTTAAATGCATCTAACAATGCATCTGCTCAAGGTGCTGAGATTTTCTATTTTTCAAAGAAATCCTCTCCTTATGCTGAAAAAATAGCTGCATATGAGAATAGTTTCGGAGAAAAATATGGTGAAAAAACTGGAAGTATCGCCCAAATAATGGGAGAGTTAGCTTACAATAAAAATATGGAAAAATCTATAAATATCGCTAAACCACTAAATACATCTTTAGCTAAAAGATTAAATATGAGAGATAGAGGTATCTACGGAGCAAATTTTGCTGTTCTTAGAGGATTTAATGGTCCTGGAATTTTAGTTGAACTTGGATTTATTACAAATAAAGTTGAGGTTACTAAACTTTCAAAAGAGAGTAATCAAAATGTTATGGCTGATGAGTTAGCAAACAAAATCAGATCATTTTTCTATTAGGAGGAATTATGTCAAATAAACTAAAAATATTTTTAGTAATTTTAACTTCTATAACTGTAGCTACTGGGATATATTCAAATAGATTAAATAAAAAAAGTGAAATAGTAACTTCTATTTCTGCTCCTACTATAGAGTCTATTAAAAAAACTGAAATCACTACTCTGATTTTTTTCCCTGATTTTAAAGTTGGAAAATTATCTTCTCAAGATATCATATTAAGTTCTAACTTAATCAATAAAGAGGATATTTTAAAAGATATTATCTCGCAGCTTATATTAAAACTAGAAGAGAAACAAATTTTAAAAAAAGAAAGCTTAAAATACGAAGTATACTTAAAAAATAGAACTATCTACTTAGATTTAGATTCTAAAGTTTTAGCCTCTGCAAAGAACCCTCAAGAGGAACTTCTTTTAATCTATTCTTTTGTAAACAGTTTATTGACTCCTGGCGGAGCTGATACTGTTGTACTTCTTATAAATGGAGCCCCTACAGATAAAGTTAACTTTATCAATATTAATAAAAGTTATAAATTAAATAGTAATATATAATTTTTTAGGAGTTTCTTGCACTGAAACTCCTTTTTCAAAATTTGGAGGACATTTTATGGATATAGATTTTTTAAAAAATGAAATTAAAGATATTCTTTCTAAAAAAAGATACGAGCACTCTGTTAGAGTTTTAGAAACTGCTATCTCTTTAGGAAAAATTTACAAAGCTGATTTAAATAAAGTTGCTATTGCTTCATTACTACATGACTATGCCAAAGAATTTAAAAGAGATGACCTTATAAATCTATCTAAAGAACACTTTTATGATGAAACAAAAGATTATCTTTCAAATGCTGAGATTTTACATAGTTACATTGGTACTTATTTTGCAAAAGAAAAATTTAATATCACAGATTCTGAAATTTTAAATGCCATTAAATATCATACAACTGGTCGTAGAGATATGAGTGTAGTTGAAAAAATAGTTTACTTAGCTGATGCTATAGAACCTAAAAGAGATTACCCATATGTTGAAAAAATTAGAGATTTATCTTTAATAAATTTAGATAAAGCTATTTTATTAGAGGTAAACAAAAAAATTGAGTATCTTTTAAAAGAGAATCATGTGATACATGTAAACTCTGTTGAGATGCGTAATTGGCTCTTAAATTTGAGCTAATAGGAGGAATTAAAAATTATGAAACAAACAAAATTAGATAAACAACTGGAACAATTAAAAAAAGTTTTAAAAGGTAGTAAAGCCTTAACTTTAGATGAAATTACAAAAGCGTTAGGATGGTCACCTAAATATAAAAAAGATAATAGAGAGATTCTTGAGCACTGGTTAGAAACTGGTGAAATCATGAAAAACAAAAGAAACAAATATAATATCCCTGAAAATTTAGGATTTGTTAAAGGTAAATTCTCAAATATAAAAGGTAAATTTGGATTTGTTGATACAGATACTGAAGGATATTTCATTCCTAGAAGTAAATTTGGAAATGCATTAGACGGAGATACTGTTTTAATCAATGTTACTTCTCCTGAAGGAAAAGGAAAGAAAGAGGGAGAGATTGTAAACGTTCTAATCAGAGAGAAAAATACAATAATTGGAATATTTGAAAAGAAAGAAAATTTTGGTTTTGTTAGACCTACACAATCTTTTGGTAGAGATATCTATATTCCTAAAAACTTCTTCAATAAAGCAAAAGATGGAGAACTTGTAGTTGTTGAAATGACTTTCTGGGGAAGCGATGAGAAAAAACCTGAAGGTAAAATAGTTGAAAAAATTGGAAATCCATTTGATACTGATAATATGATAAAGGCTTTAATTTTAAGAGAGGGATTATCTGAAGAGTTCCCAGATGATGTTCTAGCAGAAGCTCGTCAAATTCCTATTACTATATCTGATGAAGAGATTAAAAAGAGAAAAGATTTAAGACATCTTCCAATCATAACAATTGATGGTGACGACGCAAAAGATTTAGATGATGCTGTTTATGTTGAAAAGTTAGATAACGGTTACTACAAACTTATCGTTGCAATAGCTGATGTTTCTCACTATATTCCAACAGGTTCTAAATTAGATAAAGAAGCTGAGAAAAGAGGAAACTCGGTTTATATGGTTGATAGAGTTCTTCCAATGTTCCCTAAAGAGATTTCAAATGGAATTTGTTCTTTAAATCCACACGAAGATAAACTTACTTTCTCTGTTGAACTTTTAATTGATTCACATGGAAGAGCAATTGATGTACAAACTTATAAGTCAGTAATTAATACAGTACACAGAATGACTTATACAAATGTAAATAAAATTATTGCTAAAGACCCTGAAACAACAGAAAAATACTCAGATATCGTTGATATGCTATTTACAATGTTAGAACTTTCTAAAATTATAAGAGCTATCAAATATAACAGAGGTTCAATTGATTTTGATCTTCCTGAAGTTAAAGCTGTTTTAGATGAGAATAAAAAAGTTAAATATTTAAAAAATATTGAAAGAGGAGAGTCTGAAAGAATAATTGAAGATTTTATGATTATGGCCAACGAAGCTGTAGCAGAAAAACTTTTCTGGTTAGAGATGCCATCTGTTTATAGAGTTCATGAAACTCCTGATCCTGAAAGAGTTAAAAATCTAAGCGATACTCTTTCTAAATTCGGATATAAGCTTCACTCATTTGAAGATTTACATCCTAAAAAGTTCCAATCTATAATTGAAGATTCAGAAGCTAGAGGAATAAATATGATTGTACATAAGATGATTTTAATGTCACTTAAACAAGCTAGATACGGAGTAGAAAACTTAGGTCACTTCGGATTATCATCTAATTACTATACACACTTTACGTCACCGATTAGAAGATATGCGGATTTACTAATCCATAGAATTTTAAATATTTCATTAAATGGGTATCCAACTAAAAAACAATATGGTACTTTAATCAACTATCTTCCTGAAGTTACTGTTCATATATCTCAGACAGAAAGAAAGGCCATGAAAATAGAGGATGAAAGTATTAAAATAAAAGTAGTTGAGTATATGCTTGATAAAATTGGAGATGAATTCAAAGCTACTATAGTTGGATTTAATAATAAAAAGATTTTCTTTGAAACAGAAGAACACGTAGAGTGTTTCTGGGATGTAACTACAGCTCAAAACTTCTATGAATTCAACGATACTGACTATGTAATGAAAGACATAGATACTGGTAGAGAATTCCATTTAGGGGATAAAATGGATATTTTAACTGTCAGAGCAGATTTACAAATGCTTGAGATTGAAGTTATTCCTACTGAGTTTCATCAAGAATATACAGGGAGAAGAAAAGAAAGGAGATTTTAATTTATGATATTAGCTAATAATAAAAAAGCTTTTTTTGATTATTTTGTTGAAGATAGGTTCGAAGCTGGTATTGAGCTTGTTGGAAGTGAGGTTAAATCTATTAAAGCTGGAAAAACAAGTATAAAGGAAGCTTTTATTAGAATAATCAATGGAGAGATTTTTATAATGGGAATGACTGTTGTTCCTTGGTCTTTCGGAAGTGTTTATAATCCTGAGGAGAGAAGAGTTAGAAAACTACTTTTACACAAAGGAGAGATCAAAAAACTTCATGAGAAAGTTACTCAAAAAGGTTATACTATAGTTCCTTTAAATATACACCTATCAAAAGGGTATGTTAAAGTTGAAATTGCTTTAGCTAGAGGTAAAAAGAATTATGATAAACGTGACTCTTTAGCTAAAAAAGATCAGCAAAGAACAATTGAGAGAGCTGTTAAAGATAGAGATTAAAATTATAAAAGCAGATGAAATTAAAATCATCTGCTTTTTTATTAGAATTTATATATCGCTGCTAATCCAATTGCACTAACACGCTTTTTATATGTTATATCTTTTAAATTCTTATCAGTTTTATATTGAACGAATGAGTAAGTTCCCATTAAATCAAGCTGAGAGTTGTACTTGTACTTAGCTCCCATAGAATACATATCAGCATCTAAAACATAATCTGTATCTGTGTAAGTTTTCTCATTTGCTCCAGTATTTGTATATTGATATCCTGTCATAAAAGTCCACTTTTCATTTAATTCATAATCTACTCCAACTGCTACTTCATAACCGTTGTCATAGTGATCGAAGTTTCCTAAATCATCTCCAGCTTCTTTTATAAAGTAGTAGTTACCTGAAGCTAATAAAGTAGTTTTTTCTGCCACTTTATAAGAAGCTCCTAAAGCTGCTACTGCTGGAAGATTTCTTCTTCCACTTCCCTCAGACATCCATTGTTTTATAGCTGGGTTACCAAGTACCACATCATAGAATTTATCTCCTAATACTGAACTTCCTGTTGATTCTATAAAGCCTTTTCTTAATTTAGATTCTTTGTTATCAAAATCTAACTTTGTTTCTGTTTCATATCTCATAGCTAGATTAAATTTGTTATTTGGATGATAGTTTAATCCGAATATTCCAGAAGCTCCAAAAGCTGTTCTTTCTGAATCGATATCAAACTTAGCTTTTCCAGAACCCAGCCCTCCTCCAAGATTATTATATTCAAAGTTTCCTTCACCTTTAAATTTTCTTTCAGCATCAACTAATCTTAATCCAACTGCTCCACTCCAAGCTTCGTTAAACTTTCTAGCTATTCCTCCTTGAAAAGCAACATAATATGATTGACCATGAATCGTAGACCCACCTACATATTCTGCTCCTATTAATCCAAATAGTGGATTACTTCCAACTATCTCAGGAAAAGTAGCTATTCCTCCACCATAAGCAACACTACCTCCACCCGCTATTGCTCCTGCATGGAAAAAGTATGCTGTATCTCCAGTTTTTTTTACAATCTGTACACTTGGAACAGCTGGTGACGCTTTATCACTTTTAAATTTCTCTCCATTATATTCCATACTATAATCTTTCAAATGCGTTTGATTGTTAACTTGAATGTATGTTCCATCCTCTAACCAAACCAATCCAGCTGGATTGTAATATGCCCCAGATACTCCAATTTTACCTACCATAGCTGGATGTGCTAAATACTCTGCATCCTGCTGTGAAAGATAATCTATACTTCCTGCAAAACTAGTTGCTGATAATATTGTTCCTAGTATCATTAATTTTTGCTTAAACTTCATTTTCTCTCTCCTTCGTCATTTCTAAAGCTTTGTTTATCAACAAATCACCCATCTCTATAACTTCTGTTTTAAATGTTTCAAACTCTATTTCTGGATAAAATCCTGTACAAATTAAAGTGGCATAACCATGAGAAAAATACCATCCTTTTTTTATCACCCATTCAACTATATCCACAGGAAATTGATTGTATTCTTTATTGTTATTAAATCCATTGTAGATTAAATTTCTAAAATCATCCATTACTTCATCCATAAACTCTCTCGGTAATCCTTCTCTTAAAAAGATAGTTCTAAATAAAGCTTTTTCCTCTTTTGCAAAAAGACATATCCCTATTCCAATATTTAAAAGCGATAAATCTGTATAGTCACGTTTTGTATATTCAAAAAGTTTTGTCTTTGCTTTTTTTGAAAGTTCATTTTTCAACTCATCCATAGATTTAAAAGCTGAATAAATTCCTATTGTTGAAACTCCCAATTTTTTAGCTACATTTCTTGCTGTAACCTCTTTTAAGTTCTCATTATTTAAGATTTCATATGCACTTTCTAATATTTCATCTCTACTAAAATTAGGCTTTCTCCCCATAATAATTCTCCTATATGTTATGTTATTTTTAAACACATCCTATATTATATCTCATAAGATAAACAAATACAAACACTTTATTATATACCACTGTTATGAAATAACTTTATTTTTTACAAAACACTGTTATGAAATTATTTAAAAATAACAAAAAGAGGCTAGAAAACTAGCCTCTTCCATATGAGAAATTATTAAATAAGGTATTATTTTATTAAGCTTTTATAACTTTATCATTTGACTGCATGAACTCTAAATATTGCTCTTTTGTCATAACAGGTTTAAAGTTATCTAAAATTTCTTTTGCCTTTTTACCTTCAGCAAACAGTAAATCTACAACTGTTAAAGCTAAAGCTTTCGCTGGCATTAAAATTGCCACATCATTATCAACAGTTTTAAACTCTCTTGTATGAAGAGCTCCATTGATTCCACCAAACATAGGGTGTAATGTTGGCATTATGTGAGATACATCTCCAAAATCAAATGATCCTGTGAAGTCCCCACCTTTTATCATATCATCTTTTAATCCTAAGTATTCTAAGTTACCTTCTAAAACATCTTCCATTGAATCATGCTTTAATATTGGTAAATATCCAGGAAGCTCAGTTATTTCTATCTCTGCTCCTACAGCATATGCTCCTGCTGTTAATCCTCTATTTACCTTTTTATTAGCATCGATCATTCCTTCGATTGTTCTAGCTCTTACATAAGCTTCCATTCTAACATCTGCTGGTACAGAGTTAACTATATCTCCACCTTTTGTTATAATAGGATGGAATCTTACTCTATCACTATCTTTAAATGTTTCTCTTTGAGCATGTACATTGTTAATTCCTAACATTGCTGCATTTAAAGCATTTATTCCTTCATGAGGAGCTGATCCTGCATGAGCTTCTTTTCCTATAAATTTAACAGTTTTTCCTATAAATCCATTACTTACTGGTCCTGTTAAAACTTTTTTATCTCCTAAATCTAAGGCATGGAACATTACAGCCATATCAACATCATCAAATGAACCGTTGTATATCATCTCTTGCTTTCCACCGAAGTACTTTATCTTTCCCTCTTCTCTTAATTTAGTTCTATATCCTAACTCTACGAACTCTTCTGCTGGAGTTGCCATAAAATCTACTTTTCCACCTAGCTCAGCTAAGATTCCAGACTTTATAAGTCCTGTTGCTGCTCCTAGCATCCCTGCGATTTGGATGTGATGACCACAAGCGTGAACTGCACCTAATTCGTTTGAATCAGTATGATCACTACAAGATATTGCATCTAACTCTCCTAAAATAGCAACTTTAGGCCCTTCTATATCTTTATTTGATCTTGCTCTACATCCTGTGTAGGCAATTCCTTCTTCTACCTCTAATCCTAACTCATTTTTAAAGTAGTTTGAAACTATCTTTGTTCCTTCGAACTCTTTATATCCAAACTCTGGATTATCATACATAGCTTTTCCAGCTGCTAAAATTACATCTCTATTGTCATCAATAGCTTTTATTACTCTCTCTTTAATCTCATTTAAGTTCATAGTTTTCTCCTTAACCCTAAGTAAATCTTAATCGTTTTTTATAATTAAATTACACCTTGTAACTTTAATACCGTTTGAGCTATTAAAGCACATGCAAAGAATATCGTTGTAAATACTGCTACTGCAATTATTACTATTTTCCAAGACATAGCTTTTAATTCCTCTATTTTATCTCCTACAGAAATTCCTGCAAAAGCTAATAGTGGTGTACAAAGTGGCATAAATTCTACTGTTCCAATTTGTGGTGCAAAGAATTTTGATATCGATAACGCTGGAATACTTACTATCATTCCAACTATAGTTGATAACGCATATGCTGGTAAAGGGAACTTTGGAAAAGCATCCTTAACCGCAAAACATGCTAAAGCTAGTGCAATAATTAAAAACATTCCTGGGATTGCTCCTATAAATTGTTTTTGTAATCCTATAGCCTGTCCTGCTAAAACGATAACTCCTGTTATCGACATAAGTATAAAGTATAATATATATTTTTTAAGATCTAAACTACGCATTTTGCTTCACTTCCTTTTTTGCAAACTTTGGAGCTAATTTTTTATAGTACCACTCTGTGAATGGTAATGATATAAATACAAGGATATTTACTCCTGTTAATCCCGATAACATGTTACTTGTTGATGCATATGCAAACACTTGCTCTGCATACTCAGGTCCTACAACTTCAGCTAATGATGAAGCTGCTGCGGTCATCATACTTCCACTTCCTACTCCACAAGCCATTCCTAATGCTAATGGATGAATTCCAGAGTAAACTGATAACGATCCTAAAATTCCAAAATATATTGTTCCAACGATTGTACCTGCTAAATATACTCCTAAAACTCCACTTCCTTCTGGTGAAGCTATTCCATATTTCTCTCCGATTACTCCTAATGAAGCTTCTCTACTGATACTTGATCCTGCTCCAATCGCTTCTCTGTTTAATCCTAATTTTAAAGCTAGTGGAACTGCTACTAAAGGTGCTAAAACATGTCCGAACTCTTGAGCTAAGAATGCTGGACCAGCTTGGATAATTTTATCTAAATTAGGTCCTACGAAAGTTCCTAATTTTATTCCTAACATTAAAAGAATTAGCATAACCATATCACTGGCTATTTTCATCTCTTTCTCTCCAATAATCTCTCTTAATTTTGCTACCTTTTTTCCTAGTAAATCTGGTGTTAATGCCATTCCAATAATAACCGCAAATAACATTGGGAATAAAGCTACTTTTCCCAATTGAATTTTTCCAATTTTTTCACATACTAGTGAAATAATTGTTACAACTAAAAAAACATTAATTGTGTTCTTGTTCATAGTACTCACTCTTCCTTAACTTAATTTTTTCTAACCCTTAAGACTTTGTCTTTAATAGGTCCTTAATTTCAATAATGAAATAATACTATTTTTTTGATATTATGTCAAGCTTTTTTTCGAATTTTTTATTTTAAAACAAATTTTATTGTTCTGTTTTTGAACCTTTTAAGATCAAAAATAAAACTTATTTGAAAATAAAAAAAGAATTCGGTCCTTTAATATCCCAAATTCTTTTCATATCTTTATATTAAAACTTAAATTTGATAACTCTTCTAGGACGCCCAGCTTTAGAGCAAACCTCATATTCTAAAATCTCTGCAAACCCATTTTCTATAATTGGTTTTACGATTCTATTTACACTTCTTTCAGTTATTTCTAAAATTTCTGCTAACTCTTTACTAGTAAACTCTTTTTTTCTGAAGCTTTCTTGAAGTGCTCTTATTTTAGACAAATATTTCGCTGTAACTCCTATTTTCTTTGCTTCCTTATCTATAGTGTCACTTATTTTTGTACTATAGTCATATCTGTTTCTTTTATAAAGAGGACCTCTTATCTTATCATCAGAGAAAAGATATATTTCACCTTTTCCATTCATTAAACTTATATTTAAAGCTTTTTTTGCATTAATAGATGCTTCTTGAATATTATCAGCATAACCTATTCCTACAAATACTTTTCCACCTAAAATAGAAACTTCATTTAATAGTTTTAAAAAATTTATCTCGCTATCTTTTATTTCCAAAATTCTCTGAGTTGTAAAAAAGATGTATTCATCCTCTAGCAGCTCCTGAAAACTTCCTTGTAACTCTTTAGAATATTTTAAAAATATTTGATTTAGCTTCATTCTAAAGACACTTTTATCATAATAGTTTTCATCTTTTCTAAATCTTCTTACAACTTTTAATACTTTAACTCCAATTCTATTTTTAGAATTTTCATTTATTTTTATATCTTTTAGCAAAGCTTCCATTTGATTAATTATCTCATTTTTAGTTGCCTGCAATCTATAAACTGGTTTATTTTTCTTTTTAAAATAGTCATAAACATATCCAAATGCTGTAAAAATACAATCCACATCATTTCTTATTAAATTTCTGATATGCTCATCTAAAAAATCAGATTCACCTTTGTCTACCTCATACTCCTGAACATTTATGCTTTTCAAAGAGATTCCGAACTCCTCTAACGTATCCATCAAAACATCTCTTTCTACTATATCAAAACCTATTTTCAAATTTTTAATCTCTGAATAGTCCTCTCTCACTTCCCAAAGAGCTTTCAAAACACTTCCTGCTTCTCTATTCGAATAAACCATTGGAACATCTAGATTCAATTTGCTCACGATTTCAGAATGAACACCTATTCCAGTAGAAAATATACCATGAACTCTTCCCTTAAGTTCTTTTAAATTTTCTACAAAACTCCCCAGTTTTTCTATCTCATATGCTATAAATTTTATTTGAGGATATTGAGGCTCCAAAGTTTTTAAAATCTTTTTTACGGAATCAGGGTAACCTACAATAGCAATTCTCATTTACTACTCTCCCTATATAAAAAGTTTATTTTCCACAACATTTTTTATATTTTTTACCAGATCCACAAAGGCATGGGTCATTTCTTCCTATTTTCTCTTCTTTTACGATAGTTCCTTGAAGAGGTAACCATCCATAGTAATACCATTTTCCATCAACTTTTAAAAATTGACTTTTTTCATGATGAACAACATCTTGTCCATTCTCTTTATAAAAAGCTTTAAATTCTACGATTCCTTCTGAATCCTCCTCTTTTCCTGCTTCTGTTGAAACAATTTCCAACCCTAGCCATTCAGAGTTTAAAGCCCATTTTTTTGTCTCTTCAACATCCATATCAGCTTTGCTATCAGGATGATGTGTATCCACTATAAACTCGATATTTCCAGTTTCAAAAGCAGAATATCTCGCTCTCATTAACTCTTCAGCAGTTTTAAAATTATTTATCATTTTGATTTGACTCCTCTACTTTTTTTAATTCATCCAACTCTTTTTCTATTTTTTTTACTTTTTTATAAATCTCATTTATTCTGAACTCTAAAGAGTTTAATATCCAAAATTGGAAATGACTTGCTCTTTGTGATTCATAAAACATCCAAATTAATTTTATAACACTAAATAAAATAGCAACTTGAATTGCAAGGCTTGAAGTTATTCTATTAAAAATCCCTCCTAAAACTAACAATGCAACTATTATTACTATCAGAAGTGTGTTAACTATTTTATTTTGATTGCTACTTGAACCACCTATTTGACCAACAATATTTCTAATTCTTTCCTTTTCTTTCTGAAACTCTTGTAACTCTTCCCTTAATTGCTCTTCCCCTCTCAAATTTAGCCCTCCTTATTTTATACTCCCCAATCTCTAGGATATCTAAACTCTCTTCCTATAGTTCTAGTCGACACCTTCGCTATTAGAGGTAATTTTCTTTTATATTGTGACAATTTAATTTTCCAAATAATCTTATTTACAATCTCCTCAGAATATCCAGCTGCAATTACATCCTCTTTTTTATCTCTTTCATCAACTAAAGAGTATAAAATTTCATCAGCTAATGCATAAGAAAATCCTAATTCACTTTCATCTGTTTGCCCTTCCCATAGGTCTGCACTTGGTTTTTTATCAATAAGTGCTTCCGGAACTCCCATATGTCTTGAAAGTTCCCAAACTTGTGTTTTATATAGATCTCCTATAGCATTTATAGCTGAAGCTGCATCTCCAAATTGAGTACTGTATCCTAATAACATCTCTGTTTTATTTGATGTTCCTAGAACTAAAGCTTTTTCTTTTGCTGAGTAATCAAATAGAATGCACATTCTTTCTCTTGCCATTCTATTTCCTTTTCTCAACCCATCCATATCTGGATTCATATCAAAATATGGTTCAACCATTGGAGTTATCTCTATTAATTTTGATTGTATTCCTAAATCTTCTACAACTAGCTTAGCGTGTTCTACACTCTCTTTACTAGAGGCTTTATATGGCATAAGAATTCCTAAAACATTTTCAGGGCCAAAAGCCTTTGCTGCTAAATAAGCTACTAACGCTGAATCTATTCCTCCTGATAATCCCAATACCACTTTAGAAAATCCAACCTTATTAGCTTCCTCTCTTAAGAAATTAACTAATATATTTTCAACTAAATTTAAATCTAAATCCAATTTATGACTCATTTTTATCTCCTACTTATATAAGTTTTTAATCTGCTCTGCTATATCCATATCTAAACCAAACTTACCTAGTTTTGAAGCTCTATAATCTCTAAGTACAGTATATGTTGCCTGTTGCACATTAGGATATCCACCTTTTTGTAACATATTCATTCTTACTGCAATAGATTCTATTATAGCTCCTGTAACTTGTTCAAAATCCTCTTCTAAAAGTTTATACTTATCTTTTAGAACATCTTTTTTACCCATTTTTAGCATTTTTTCAATTAGAAGACATGCCACTTCATCGATTGGAAGAATCTCATCTCTTATAGCCCCTGTTATAGCTAAGTTATATCCAACCTCTTGATTTTCAAACTTAGGCCATAAGATACCTGGAGTATCTAATAACTCTAACCCCTCTTTTATTCTTATCCATTGTTTTCCTCTAGTGAACCCTGGCTTGTTTCCTACACCAGCACTATTCTTACCAACAATTCTATTTATAAGTCTTGATTTTCCTACGTTTGGTATTCCTGCAATCATTAATCTTGTATTAACTTTTCTTAATCCTTTTTTAAGCATTTTATCTTTTTTCTCTTTAGACACTTTATCAATAATAGTGTAAAGAGTTTTCATATTAAATCCTGTTTCTGCAGATAGCTCTAAAACTTCATCAGCAAAATTATTCTCTTTAAAGAATTTTTTCCAGAAATTCAATTCCTCTTTTGTAACTAAATCCGCTTTATTTATAACTATTACTCTTTTTTTATTTTTTGCGAACCCAGCAATATCAGGATTTTTACTTGATAAAGGAATTCTTGCATCCACAACTTCAAGAACAATATCAATTAAAGGCATATTTTCCTTTATTAAGTCCTTTGTTTTTTTCATATGTCCTGGATACCAGTTAATTTTTGTCATTGACATTTTTTCTCACCTCTATTTTTCATTACCCTTTATTAAAAGAACTATCTCTCCTTTTATAGGATTTTGAGATAACTTCTCAATTAACTCTGTAGTTGTTCCTCTTAAAATTTCTTCATATATTTTAGTAATCTCTCTTACTATTACAACTTCTCTTACACCAATAAAAGTTTCTATATCTCTTAATGTTTTTTCTATTCTGTGTGGAGATTCAAAAATAACTATCGTTCTTTCTTCTGTAGCTAATGATTTTAAAAGTGTTTGTCTACCTTTTTTCTTCGGTAAAAACCCTTCAAAACAGAATCTTCTTGTTGAGATTCCAGCTACTGAAGCTGCTGCTGTCATTGCACTTGGTCCAGGAATTGGAATTACCTTTATCCCTCTTTTTAAAGCTTCATCAACAACTTCAAATCCAGGATCTGATATACACGGTGTTCCTGCATCTGTTACTAATGCTATTTTATTTCCATTCTCTAACATATTTGCTATATTAGATACTTGGTGCATTTTTGTATGCTCATCATATCTATTTACAATTTTTTCTATACCTAAATGATTTAATAACTTCTTTGTAACTCTTGTATCCTCTGCAAAAACAAAATCTACTTCTTCAAATGTTTTAATTGCTCTTAAAGTTATATCATCTAAATTCCCTATAGGTGTGGCTACTATATAAAGCATTTTTTACCTCATTTCTCTTATTTTTTTAAAAGTTTCTCCATCTCTTCGACTGCTCTGTCTAATTGGATATCACCTTTTGAGATAATTTTTTGGGCTTCCTCTTCTCCCTTTACCTCTTTTATAATTTCATTTCTATTTTCTTTAGTCTCATCCTCATTTATATTCGTAACAAAACCATTGAAGAATAGGAAATCATCTTTCTCTTCAACTAAGATATCTGGTTCTATTCCTGTACCATGAATAGAAACTCCACTTGGAGTATAGTATTTAGCTATTGTTATTTTTATCCCATCTCCATCTGGTAGTGGCAGTAGTGTTTGAACACTTCCTTTTCCAAATGTTTTTTCTCCTATTAAAAGACCTCTTTTATAGTCTTTTACTGCTCCTGAAACTATTTCAGATGCTGAAGCACTTCCCTCATTTATCAATACAATCAACGGGAAATCTCCAAAGTATTTACCTTCTCTATAAGCTACCTCTTCATCTCCATTTTTTCCTTTCGTACTAACAACTCTTCCTTCAGGAATAAACATAGATGAAATTTTTACAGCTTGACCTAAAGAACCTCCTGGATTACTTCTTAAATCGAAGATTATTCCTTTCGCGCCTTTTTTCATTAATCCTTCTAACTCTTTACGAAGATCTTTATATACATCTTCTCCAAATTGAGTTAATCTTAAGTACCCTACATCTTTTCCAATCATTTTACTCTTAACGTATTTTAATTGAATTATTGATCTTTTAAGTTCAACCTCTTTCGTTTCTTTAGCTTCTTCTCTGTAAACTGTAAGTTTTACTGAAGTCCCTGGCTCACCTTTTAATTTTTTTACACTTTGCTCACTCGTTAATTTATAAGTACTTTCTCCATCGATAGCTATAATTTTATCTTTAGCTCTTATTCCTGCTAAATAGGCAGGCGTATCTTCAATTGGAGAAACAACTAATAGAGGTTCATCTGCTTTTTTCTGAATTACCATTCCTACTCCAGCATATTTTCCCTCTATATCCTCTTTAAAACTTTCTAGTTCCTCTTTTGTAAAATAATTAGAATGTGGATCATCTAAAGATTCCATCATCCCTTTCAAAGCTCCTTGCATTAAAGTTGTATTTGTAGGGTCTTTTTCCGCTCCCACATGATTCTCTTTTATTATATTCATAATATCAGAAAGTTCTTTTAACTCCTTTATATTTGCAATAAATCCATTATCTACAGAGTATGACGGTATTGTATTTATAGCCATAACTCCAGATAAAAGTAGTGCTACTCCAGTATTTCTTAACAGTTTTATCATAAGGCTCCTCCCAAGTTCTTTCCTAACTTTACAACTGATTCTATGTTAATATGAGACTCTTCAGCTCCTATCTCAAATAAAGAGATATATTCAACATTTCCTTTTGTACCTGTTATTGGTGAGAAATCTAAGGCTTTTAATCTTAATCCAGATTTTTTAGCTTCCTCTATTACCATCTCTATTGCCATTATGTGTTTTTTACTATCTTTTACTATTCCACCCTTTTCAATATTCTCTTTTCCTACTTCAAATTGTGGTTTTATTAAAGCCATCAACTTTGTTTCGGGTTTAAAGAATTTTATTAGATGTTCAATTACTTTTGTTATCGATATAAATGATACATCCATAACAATGTAATCTACTTTTTCATTATCTAACTCATTTAAAGTTAAATCTTTTATATGAGTATTTTCTAATGATTTAACTCTGCTATCACTTCTTAATTTCCAATCTAATTGATTTGTTCCTACATCTACAGCATAAACAAAAGAAGCTCCATTTTGTAATGAACAATCTGTAAATCCACCTGTTGATGAACCAACATCTAAAACCTTTTTATCCTGTAAATCTAAGTTAAAAACAGTTATAGCTTTTTCTAACTTCATTCCTCCACGGCTTACATATTTGCAAGCGTCGCCTTTTACTCTGATTATAGGCTCCTCATCTATTTTTATAGATGTTCCAGGTTTATCTATTTTTTTATCATTTATTATAACCAAACCAGCCATAATAGCTCTCTTTGCTTTTTCTCTAGTTTCATAAAAACCTTTTTCAACTAGTAGAACATCTACTCTTTCTTTCATTACTGCACTTCCTTCTCAAAAATCTTGTCATCCTCTAAATAATTTAATAGTGGATTTTCTAGAATAAGATTTTCAAACCCTAATCTATCAACTGCTTTTATTAATTTTTCAGTTTCTCTAACTCTCTTTGTAAAGAAATCATCTCCTATTGGGATTTTTTTCTTACTTTTATAATAACCTAATAACTGCTTTGTGTTTTTAAGTCTTAACTCATGCTTAGCTCTTTTTAAACGATCTTTTATAACTCCAGTTGTACAATTAAACTTTTTAGCTACATCGTCTATGTTCATTCCATCGTTCATAAGTCTCAATATTTTATCAGCACCGATAGGGTTTATTCTATGATATTTTGCTGAATACATATCTGCTCTATGAACTATATGAGCTTCTTTAGTATTGGGTTGTATTTTCCCCCATTTACCGTGATGTGATATAACTATATGTATTATATTTTTCTTAATTTTTTCTACAATTTTTAGATTTAAAGCCTCTTCTATTTCAGACAGCACTCTTTCTGCTTCTTTCATAATATACTCAGGCTTTTTTATCATCATTTGTGAATGAGATAACTTCTCATCAGCTTTTCTGATGCTTCCCTTACTCAAATCATGTATTATAACTCCAACAACTATTGAGAAAAATTCAACTTTTTCTCTTGCTTCTCTTAAATCTCTAAAATCTCTTCTTATCTCTTCAAAAGATATTTTTAAAACGTCGTATGTATGCGTAGTTACTTTAACCCCTTGATCATCATGATGGTCTAAATCTAAGACCATCCCATGGTTTAGCAGAAGTTTTATAAACTTCAGTGCATTACTATTTTTCGCCATTAATGCTACCCTCAATTCTCTCTATTAGTTTTTTACCTCTTAGACCATAATCTTCTAACAGTATGTTTCTTGACCCATGAGGTATTGCTACACTATTCAATGCTATTTTATTTATATTAATTTTTATTTTTTTCTCATTTAAAAATCTTAATATTTCATCACCAAATCCACCTCTTTCATAACCATCTTCAAAGGTGAATATATTTTCATATTTTGAAAACTCATCTAAAATGAAATTTTCATCTAAAGGCCTTATCGATGAACAGCTAACAATAGTTCCTCCTAACCCTCTTTCTGAAAGTTTTTCTTCTATATTTAAAACCTCTTTTAGCATCGCTCCCGTAGCTAAATAAAGATTTTTATCTCCTTTTTTTATCTCTTGCCATTTTCCAATCTCAAATTTAAAATTGAATGATTTATCTAACTCAAATGCATTTCCTCTTGGAAATCTAACCGCTAAAGGTGCATCTTCAAAGTTTTTAGAAAACTCTAAAATCTCTCTCAGCTCTTTCCCAGTTGTTGGAGCTAGAACTCTATAGTTTGGCATAGTTAAAAACATATTGATATCATGAATCCCTTGATGTGTTTTTCCATCTTCACCTACAATCCCCGCACGGTCAATCATAAATCTCACCGGCAGATTTTGTAACCCAACATCATGTATCAACTGATCAATAGCTCTTTGGAAAAATGTTGAATATATGGCTACATAAGGTTTTTTACCCGATATAGCTAGTCCTGCTGAAAAAGTCACTCCGTGCCCCTCAGCTATTCCTACATCTATACATCTTTCATCGAATCTATTTTGAAACTCTCCTAAACCTGTTCCCTTTACCATAGCTGCTGAAACAGCATATATATCTTTATCTTTTTCAGCTATTTCTACTAATTTTGATCCGAAAATATTAGAATATGTCTCGCCTCCTGATTCAACCTCACCTGTTTCTGGATTGAATGGCGATATTCCGTGGAACTTTTCCTTATTCTCTTCTGCTAATTGGAATCCTTTTCCTTTTTCTGTTTTTACATGAATAAAAACTGGTCCACTCATCTCTTTAGCTCTCATTAAATTTTTAATTAACTCTTCCAAATTATGCCCATCAATTACACCTAAAAATTGGTATCCCAATACTTCTGATATACTTGAAGGTAAGAAAAATTGTTTCACAGAGTGTTCTATTCTTTCTAAAACACTTTTCACCTGTTTTCCTACTTTTCCCTTACTCATAACACTTCTAACATCATTTCGAATATTCATATAAGCATTACTTATCATTAACTTACCAAAAAAATTAGAAAGTGATCCTACATTTTTTCCAATAGACATCTCATTATCATTTAATATAACTATTAAGTTTTTTAAATTTTCACCAATATTATTTAAAGCTTCTAAAGAGTGTCCGTTAGCAATTGAAGCATCCCCTATCACAACTATAACTTTTTGATCTGGATTTGCTTTAGCTATTCCAGCTCCAGCTGACAAAGCACTTCCTGCATGTCCAGCTATAAAAAAGTCATGTTCACTTTCCTTCGGATCAGAAAAAGGTCCTATTCCACCTTTTGTTCTCAGTGTTTCAAATCTTTCTTTTCGTCCTGTTAATAATTTATAAACATATGACTGATGACCTACATCAAATAACAACTTATCTTTTGGAAGGTTAAACACTTCCATTATTGCTTGAGTTAGTTCTACTACTCCTAAATTAGGTGCTAAATGTCCACCATTTTTACTTGTAATATCAACTAATATATCTCTTATATTTTGGCTTTCGTTCTGCAACTTATTAATATATTGTCTGTCTACCTTCATTTTTTTCCATCCTTAAGCTTGTATATAACCTTTAAATATAAAGGCTATAACTACTCCTAATATAGCCCCTACTAATACTTCTAATGGACTATGTCCTAAAAGTTCCTTTAGTTTTTCATCATGTAATCTCTCTCCAACTTTTGCCGCAAATCTATCCATTAAAGTGTTTAAAAGTCCCGCATGTTTTCCAGCTGCTCTTCTTATTCCAGCAGCATCGTACATAACTACTCCTGCTAAAACAAATGAAATAGCAAATATTGTACTTTGTGTTCCATGAGCTAATGCTACTGCTGTACTCAATGATGACATAGTTGAAGAGTGGGAACTTGGCATTCCTCCAGTTTCAAAAATTCTTTTAATATTTAATTTTTTATCAATAAATATTGTAGTTATAACTTTATAAAACTGGGCAACAAACCAAGCTATAAATACTACGTCTAGAATTCTATTTCCTAAAATTATTCCTTTTTCCATAGTCTCCCCACTCTCTTCTTTATTTATTTAACTGCTTTTAATTCTAATGATATTGTTGGTTTATCTGTATTCTCTTTGTAGAATATTATAGTTCTTCCAATTATTCCTACAACCTCAGCTTCTATAACATCAGCAATTTGGTAAGCAACTTCGTTCTTATCTGCTTCTGAATTTTGAAGTATTTTTACTTTGATTAACTCTCTAGGAATTATTGCATCTAAAACACCTTGTGCTAAAGTTTCAGAGTATCCCTCTTTTCCTATTCTAAATATTGGCTCTAAATTGTGTGCTCTCTTTCTTAAAAATGCTCTTTTTTTACTTGTTAAACTCATTTTCTCTCCTCTTACTCTCTTAAATTTAATAATATTTTATACATCCATAATTATAGGTAAAATCACTGGCGTTCTTTTTATTCTGTTATAGAAGAACTTACTTGCTAAATCTCTTACACTATTTTTTATAACTGTCCAATCTTTTATTGCTCCATCTTCAAACTCTTTTAACTTAACTCTAATCTGTTCATTAGCTTCATTTAAAATTTCATCTGAATCTCTAGAGTAAACGAATCCTCTCGTCACTATATCAGGACCACTTAAAACTTTTCCTGTCTCTTTATCTAGAGCAAATACAACAATAACAACACCATCTTGAGATAGTTGCTGTCTATCTTTTAAGACAATGTGTCCTATATCTCCAACACCAAGTCCATCAACTAAAGTTGCTCCTGCATTTACTTTACCTTTAATTTTTGCACTTGATTTTGTTACTTCAACTTTACTTCCATTCGTTGCTATTACAACATTATTTTTTGGAACTCCTGTTTCAATCGCTGTTTCTTTATGAGCTTTCAACATCTTAAACTCACCATGAACTGGCATAAAATGCTTTGGTTTAATCAGATTAAGCATCAATCTTTGCTCCTCTTTACTAGCATGTCCAGAAACGTGAATTCCTGCTATCTTTTTAAATACAACTTCAGCGTCATATTTTAAAAGACTATTTATGTTATTTGATACAGCCCTTTCGTTTCCTGGAATAGGAGTTGCTGATATTATAACTGTATCTCCCTCTTTAACTTTCGTATGCTTATGCATATTTTTAGCTATTCTTGATAACGCAGCCATAGGTTCTCCTTGGGTACCTGTACAAAGGATGACTACCTTATTATCTCTCATCTTATCTACATCAGATAAGTTTATCATAATATTTTCTGGAAGTTTTAAATATCCTAAAGATGATGCTATATCAAATACCTTTATTAAACTTCTGCCATCAATAGCAATTTTTCTTCCATGCTCATTTGCTATATTCACTATCTGTTGAAGTCTATGTACGTGAGAAGCAAATGCTGCTATAATTATTCTTCCTTTTGCCTTAGCAAACTCTACCTTAAAGGCTTCACCAACACTTCTTTCTGAAGGTGTAAATCCATCTATCTCAGAGTTTGTTGAATCTGAAAGTAATAAGTCTACTCCCTCTTCTCCAATTTGAGCTAATCTTAAGAAGTCTACTCCATCTCCACCAACTGGAGTTAAATCTATTTTAAAGTCTCCTGTGTACATAACTCTTCCAGCTGGCGTAGTTACAACTACTGCATAAGCATCAGCTATCGAGTGAGTAACACTTATAAACTCTACTTCAAAATATTTTCCAACTTTTATCTTATCTCTTCCTTTAACTTCTCTCATTTTTGGAAGAATTTTTGAAACCTCTCCATTTTCAAACTTAGATTTTATTAAAGCTAATGTAAGTTTTCCTCCATGAACAGGAACATTTCTATCTATCTTTTGATATAAGTATGGAATTGATCCGATATGATCCTCATGACCATGAGTTATGAATAATCCTTTTATCTTATCTCTATTACTTTCAATATAACTGAAATCTGGAATAACTAAATCGATTCCTAATAAACCATCATCAGGGAAAGTTACTCCTGAATCTATAACTATAATTTCATCTCTATATTGAACTAAAGTCATATTTTTTCCAACTTCATCCAATCCACCTAAAGGAATAACATACATCTTTTCCTCTTTTTCAGTTTTCACAACTGGCTTTTTCTCTTCTTCTTGAACCACTGTTTTTTTAGGTGCTTTTCTTTTTGGTGCTGGTGTTCTAGGCTCTTGATTTTTTGGTGTCTCTTGAGCTACTACTGTTTTTATCTCTTCTACAGCTAAATTTTGTTCACTTTTTACAACTTCACTCGTTTGGTTTTTATCACCTTGTTTAGCTTTATTGTAATATTTTCTACGTCTTGGTTTTTTCTTTGCTACTTCTTTCTCCTTTTCAACAATATTCTCTAAATTCATTTTATTTTATCTCCTCATTGTAATATTCCAAATATTTGTCTACAAATTTTTTAGCAACTCCTCCAGCGACACTTCCCCCTCCACCTGCTCCTTCTAAAAGAACAGTGAATACAATTTCAGGTTGCTTATCTGCTGGGAAATACCCTGCCACAAGAGCATGTGTTTCATCAAATCTTGAGTTTTGAGATGATCCACTTTTTGCTCCTATTACTAACCCTTTTGTTCTTAACGCTTTTGTAGTTCCGTTATTTTTTTCTACAGTATTTATTAAAGCTTGATTTAAAGCATCATAATACCAACTTGGATAATTTGTTTCATATAAAACTTTTGGTTCTATATCTATTTTTTCTTTTCCGTTCTCCATATAATCTACAACATGAGGAACATATGCTTTTCCACGATTCGCAAGCCCCATATATGATACTGCAACTTGCATCGGAGTAGATAACAGATAACCTTGACCTATAGATAAGATTATTGTATCTCCTTTAAACCACGATTGCTTAAATCTAGCTCTTTTCCATTTTTCATTTGGAAGAATTCCAGATCTTTCGCCAAAAACATCAATTTGAGAAAGTTTTCCATAACCAAAACTTCCTGCAACATCAATTATAGGTTCAAGACCAAATTGATCTGCATATCTATAATAGTATGGATTAACTGATTCCACTATAGATTTTTCAAAATCTACTGTTCCGTGACCACCTTTTTTCCAAGCTCTCCAACTCCACTTTCCGATACTATAAACTCCATTATCATAGATTTTAGTTTTCGGATCTAAACCATTATTGAAAAATGCAAAAGCTGAAAATGGTTTAAATACTGATCCAGGAGGATACTCTCCTGAAATACTTTTATTCGTCAGCGGTTTTCTTGAGTCATTCGTTATCTCATCCCATTCCTCTTGAGAAATTTTTGAACTGAATGTTGTTAGCGAATAAGTTGGATAACTTACCATTGTAAGTACTTTTCCTGTTTGAGCTTCTAGCGCTATTATCGATCCCGATAAATTTTGCTCTTCGAATATTTTTTCCATATATTCTTGTAGTCTCATATCTACAGATAGATGCAAGTTATACCCCGGTACAGGGTCTTTATTTTTCTCTATCTTTTGGGCTCTGTTTAAAGCATTAACCTCAATATAGTCATATCCAGGTTTTCCTTTCATCTGTAAGTCATAAACTTTTTCAATTCCAGTTTTCCCTACGATATCCCGTGGAGAATAACCTTGTTCTTTAAGTGTTTCATACTCTTTTTCTGTAATTTTTTTTACATACCCAATCGTATGTGCAGCCAATGAATCGTGTATATATTTCCTCTTAGAATAGCTTTGAACTTCTAAATATGGATAATCTCCAATTTTTTCCATCAATTTATGAGCTAACGTTAATTCTAAATCATCTATCAAAATATTCTCTCTTGTATAAGGAACAATCTCTCCATATTTAACTCTTCTTTGGAGATACTCTTGAGCATACCCTGTAGCTTCTGCCATCTCTTTCAACTGATCTTCACTTACATTTCTTTGATTTAAATAAACTAATCTATACCCTAAGGTATTTGTTACAATCAGCTCTCCATTCGAATCATATATATTTCCTCTTTCAGCATCAATCTTTCTTAATTTAACTCTATTTTTTTGAGCTAAATAGTTGTACTTATCTTTTTTTACAATTTGTAAATATGCCATTCTACTTCCTAGTAAAATAAAAACTAGGAATATAAATACCTTATATATTTCTCCTCTAAATTCAAAGCTTTTCCCTAACTTTATTCCAAGATCTTTTTTCACTTAGTTGCTCTCCTCATATATAATAAGTTAATTACAAAATAAAATATTGAAAGAAATAGTATATCAACTATCACAAAAGGTATATCTACATAGAATTTCCAAGCTACAATTTGTAAAAGAGAAAGTACATAAACATTTCCAATGTTGTAATCAAAGTTTATAAAGTATAGGTAATAAAAAACTATATTTAATCCCACAAATAAAAATGCATATGCAGGTTCTCTTGAATGTAGAGCTAATATAACTGCTAATATTGGAAATAAAAACGCTATTTTTTTATCTTTTCTATAAGATAGATAAGCCAAATAAGGCATTATTAAAAATCCCTTTGATGTTGTCTGAGGAATGTTATCCAATATAAAAATAAATAAAATTGAGATAAAATCTAGCATTTTCACTCCTTCTAATCTTTTAGTCTATTAAAATATTTATTCTATTATTTAAAGAATTATTTTCTAACATATTAGTTATATTTAATTTCTTTGTAATCTTTAAAGCTGTATAGTAATCCTCTTTGTTATATTCAATAACTGATTTATCTAAATTTTTAGACTCCTCTTTTAAAGATAGATTTCTATATCCAGAAGCTTCTAAATCTTTCAATACTGATTTTGCTGCTGCTGAAGTTCCTTTTATTTCTATTTTAAAATCTATATCTTTTTCTCTTCCAAGAACTAAAACAACACTTGCAAGTGTTGGCATTCCTGTATCCTCTTTGATTTTAAAATATTTTTCATTTACATTAGCTAAAACATTTTCAATATTTTCTTTACTAATTTCATTTATTTCAATTAAGCTATACTCTGTATTTTTTTCATAGTTTGCTGCAGTGTATGTTAAAGATAGCTTATTTTTTAAGTTTTCACCAGTTTTTCTAGCATATCCTCCAACACCGTTTGCATTTAATATATCCACAACTAAATTTGTAGAACCTTTTAAATCTCCACCATATAAATCCGAAAATAGTGATTGTGTTCCTGAAGTTAAAATATATTTTTTATTATCAATTACCATCTCAGGAATATTTCTAGCATTTTTTACATTTAAAGCTATATCGCTATATCTCACAACTTTATAGTTTTCAACTTTTTCAGGTAAAAAATTGTTTATAGAATCAATAACCATTTTATAGTTTTTAGAATCTACCAATTTTTTTATAGTTGTTTCTTTATCTACTTGAACATCGTAAGGTATTTTTACAGCTAGTTTATCCTCATATACAACTATAATATTATTTTTTCCAATAATTGCATATCTATCCCAATTCTCTAAATTTTTCTCTCCTCTATTTAGATTATATGTTAAAAATACACCTAGCATACCAATAACTATAAGGGCTAATAAAAGCCCTCCTAGTGTTTTTCCAGTTTTTGTTTTCTTTTTTTGTCTATTAAGATTTTTTTCCCTTCTCATCTGCGATTAGTAACTCCTTTTCTAAATTTGAAATATTTACCTTTACTAATTCATTTACATTTGATGTCGCTTCTACTGTTTTCACTCTTAAATAGTTTTGACTGTATCCATATGAGCATCCGTCTTCTTTAATCTCTTCTACTAAAACTTCTAACTCTTTTCCTAAATATTTCTCTCTTCTTTCTTTAGCCATCTCTTTTCTTAAGCCTTCTAAAATTTCTGCTCTTTTCTTCTTTACGTTCGTATCTATTTTGTCTGTAAACGTGTTTGCTAAAGTTTTTTCTCTATCAGAATATTGGAAAACATGTAGATCTGAGAACCCGATTCCTTTTATAACATCATAAGTATTTTGGAACATCTCATCTGTTTCCCCTGGGAATCCTACAATTACATCAGCTGTATACTCCATATTCTCTACGTTATCTCTTAATTTTGACAATCTCTCTACGATAAGTTCAGCACCGTAGTTTCTTCTCATTCTTTCTAGAACCGTATTGTCACAAGATTGTAAAGAGATATGTAAATGTGGCATCAATTTTTTATTCTCTCTCATAATTTCAATAAATCTATCTGAGATTTTATCTGGATACATCGATCCAATTCTAACTCTTTCAACACCATCTTGTTTCACAACTGCTTCTAATAAAGTCTCTAAATTTATATCTGAATCTAAATCTTCACCATAAGCTCCTAGATTGATTCCAATTATTATAAACTCTTTGAATCCCTCTTTTGTTAAAACTTCTACTTCTTTTAAGATACTATCTAAAGAACGTGATCTACTTTTTCCTCTTCCAAAAGGTATTTTACAATATGAACAGAAATTATTACATCCATCTTGAATTTTTATATAAGCTCTCGACATCTCTCTTAAAGTTGCAAACTCATACTCTTCATATTTTCTTTCTTCAAAGATATTTTCTGTTAAGATTTTTGATTTTTTATTTTCAATATCTTGAATAAAATCTACCAATCCACTTTTGTTACTATTTCCTACAACGAAATCTATCTCTTCTATCTCTAATAACTCTTTCGAATTAGTTTGAGCATAGCATCCTGTAACAATAACAACAGAATCTGGATTCATTTTTTTAGCTCTTCTCAAAACATTTCTTGTCTTTTTATCAGCAACACTTGTCACTGTACAAGAGTTTACAATATAGATATCAGATTTGTTTTCAAACTCCTCTTCTTCATATCCAATTTTTATTAACTGATTTTTTATACTTTCACTTTCATACTGGTTAACCTTACATCCTAATGTGTAAAAGGCAACTTTTTTTGTATTAATACTCATTTACTAATATTCCTCCTACTATAATTGAGGCAGTTTCAGCTCTTAATATTCTCTTCCCCAAAGATACAGGTGTTACACCTTTTTCTTTCAAGAACTCTATCTCCTCGTTTTCAAATCCCCCCTCTGGACCAACTATATATAAAACCTTTTTAGGCTTGTTTTCAACTTTATTCAATATATTCCTTAAAGAGTTCTCATCTTCACACTCGTAAGGAACAACAGCTAAATCATAATCATCTATATTTAAATCAGATAACTTTCTTGGCTCTTGAATTTGAACTAATTTTACAGCTTGGCACTGTTTTGTAGCTTCTTTTACAATCAAATCCCATTTATCTTTTTTCTCTGTAATCTTTGCAACTCCTCTTTTAGTTAAAAGTGGAATTATTCTAGTTACTCCTATCTCTGTTAACTTTTGAATTGTTAAATCCATTTTATCATTTTTTAGAATTCCTATTGCCGCATCTATTTCTACTGAAGATGAGAATCTATCCTCATTTTTCTCTATAACTTTTGCTTCAATAACTTTCTTTTCTATCGATAAAACTTCACAGATATACTCATACTCTCCATCTACTGCTCTTATTATCTCTCCAACTTTTATTCTAAAAGCATTTTTCAAATGATTAATATCATTTTTATCAACAATCTCTATTATATCATTTGCTATATTTTCATTAGATATTATAACACTTATCATTATAAACTCCTATATCATATCCTTATTTTTTATTAACTCTGCTAAAGTTGTTCCCTCTAGAATCTTTGTCATCGCTATATCTAGTTTGCTCCAGATACAAGTTGTTGAACACTCATCATCAACACATGAACAATTCTTACTTTTATTATTTTCATTACAATCAATAACTTTTACTTCTTCATCTAAAATTTTATATAATTCATGCAGTGTTATATCCTCTGGTTCCATAGAAAGTTTATATCCTCCATTTGGGCCCCTTTTACCTTGAATTATACTCGCATTTTTTAGCTTAAATAAAATCTGCTCTAAATATTGAACAGAAATATCCTCTGATTCAGAAATCTCTTTTATACGAGCTAAATTTCCTTTTTGAGAAGCTTCTGCTATATACACCAATGCTTTTACACCATATCTAACTTTTGTACTTATTTTCATCCTCATTACTCCTTTATCTCAAAATGATTATAAGCTTTCTCAGTAACCATTCTACCACGACTAGTTCTTTTTATATAACCAATTTTAACCAAATAAGGCTCATAAACTTCCTCGATAGTTCTTCTATCCTCACCAAGCATTAAAGCTAGCGTTTCAATACCGACAGGACCTCCTCCATAATTATCAATTATAGATTTAATTATATCTCTATCCAACTCATCTAGTCCTTGTTTATCAACACCTAAAATATTTAAAGCTTTAACAGTACTATTAAAATCTACTATACCATTTCCTTTTATTTCACAGTAATCTCTCACTCTTTTTAAAAGCCTATTTGCAATTCTTGGAGTCCCTCTACTTCTCAAAGCAATCTCTTTTGCTCCATCTTCCTCTACCTTAACTCCTAAAAGAGCTCCACCTCTTTTTACAATCCCTTCTAACTCTTGCTCTTTATAGTAATCCATTCTATGAACTACTCCAAATCTATCTCTAAGGGGTGAGCTCAATAATCCAGCTCTAGTTGTCGCTCCAATTAAAGTAAATGGTGGTAACTCTATTCTTATTGATCTTGCAGACGGGCCTTTTCCGATTATTATATCTAACTCACCATCTTCCATAGCTGGATATAATATCTCTTCAACCGAAGTGTTCAAACGGTGTATCTCATCTATAAACAATATATCATTCTCTTCTAAAGATGTTAAAATAGCTGCTAAATCTCCAGCCTTATCAAGTATTGGTCCAGAAGTTATTTTTAAATTAACTCCCATTTCAGTTGCAATCACTCCTGCTAATGTAGTTTTACCAAGACCTGGTGGTCCATATAAAAGAACGTGATCTATACATCCGCCTCTTCTTTTAGCTGCTTCTATAAAAATTTCCATCTTCTCTTTTAAAGACTCTTGACCTATATATTCGACTAAACGTTTTGGTCTTAAACTTTTTTGAACTTCACCCTCATGATCTAACTCTTCATTAGAAACTACTCTATTCATTTTTTCTCCTTAAATCAATACTGTTATAAAGAATTGAGCTACTCCTATAAGGCCTCCTAAAATAGCTCCTACTACTTCTATGTGCTTCAACTCTTTCTTAGCTAAAGAGAATATTATTCTCTCTAACTCTTCTAAAGAAAATGCATCTACTTTCTCAACTATAATCTCTTTAAAATTAACATTCTTTTCTAAAGTTTCAAATAGCATTCCTATAATTTGGTCTTTATTTTCCATTATAGAATTTTTTATTATCTCTTTTATTTTGTTTAACGTAGACTCATTTAAAAACATAGCTAACATTGGAAATTTGGTTGTAATTTCCGTTGCTAATTTTTTCTCTAAAATGTCATCTATAACTTTCTCCATTGCAACTTCTATATTAGCATTACTTAATCTTTCTGTTATATCAGCCATTGAAATCAGTTCATTTTGAATTGTCTCTGCTAAACTCAATCCTATTTCATGTTTTCTTTTTGGAATCAACCCTTGAATTTTAAAAATTCCTAAATTTATCTCTTTGTATGGTCTAAATAACATTTTTATCGCAATATAGTTTGTAACCCATCCAATCATGGATCCAATAACAATTAAAAGTACCGCTTTTATTAACATTTTACCACCTTTTCAATTCCTTATCAGTTTTATAAATTATTATTTATTATACCATTTTATATTTATATATCCAATACATTTTTTGCTGTTTCCAGCCTCCTCCAAAAGATGTTTTTTTATTTTTTTTCTTGTATTATTTTTGATTTGTGTTATAATAACTCAAAATAATTTAATGAGGAGGAAAAAGTGAAACAAAAAATAGTTTTTAATACAAATGCATATTACTACTATTATTTAACCTAGGATTGGTATTTTTGTTTCATGACAAATACGAATCCATTTTGTGTTACTTTAATAGTAGTAAGTGGATTTGTTACATAGACCTGTTTATTTCAGCCTGTGGTAAGTCCACAGGCTTTTTTGTTTTTTATATTAAAATTTTAGGAGGAGATATTATGTTTATTTTAGAAAGTGTTGTTAATTTTTTAAATTCTATCCTTTGGGGTAAAAATCTATTAGTAGTTTTACTTATTTTTTCAGGAGTATTTTTTACTTTTAAAACAAACTTTGTTCAACTACGTTTCTTAAAACATATGGTAGTTTTACTGACTACGAAATCAAATAACAATTCAGAAAATTTATCACCGTTTCAAGCATTTTGTATAAGTACAGCTACAAGAGTTGGAGCTGGAAATTTAGCGGGTGTTGTTAGTGCTATATCTATAGGTGGTGCTGGTGCTGTATTTTGGATGTGGGTTGTTGCATTCTTAGGCTCTGCTACTGCTTTTGTTGAAACTACTCTAGCTATGATATTTAGAGAAAAGGATAAAAATGGACAATTTTTCGGAGGACCTTGCTTCTTTTTAAAAAACGGTTTAGGAAAAAAGTCTTGGGGAGTAGCTTTTGTAATAACTGGTATAATCTGTTGGGCTGGTGTTCTTCAAGTGGTTTCAAACTCTGTTACTGAATCTTTCAATGTGGCATTTAATTTAAGTCCTTTAGTTATTTCAGCTGTTTTAACTTCAATGGCAGCTATTATTATCTTTGGTAAAACAGATAAAACAGCAAAAGTTTTAGATAAAGTAGTTCCTGTGATGGCTGTTTTATACTTAGGAATTGTATTCTTTATAATCGTAAAAAATATAACTCTTCTGCCTTCTGTTTTTTCTCAAATTATTTCTGAGGCCTTTGGAATCAGACAAGGAATTGGAGGAACTATTGGAGCTGTTATTATGCAAGGAGTTAAAAGAGGGTTATTCTCAAATGAAGCTGGAACTGGAAGTGCTCCTTGTGCTGCTGCAAGTGCTAATGTTTCTCATCCTGTAGAACAAGGATTAATTCAAAGTCTTGGTGTATTTGTTGATACTTTTGTAATCTGTACAGCAACAGCACTTGTTATGCTTCTAACAGACTCTTCTGCAGTAGCAGGTTTGGGTGGAATGGAACTTTTACAAAAATCTTTTAATTTCCATTTAGGTTCAACATTTGGTGAGATTTTTGTAGCTATTATTCTTTTCCTTTTCTGTTTCTCAACTCTTTTAGGAATCTGCTTCTACGGAAAAGTTAATGTTAAATTCCTAACTGATAAAGAGTGGGGACAAACAACATTCAAAATTTTTGCTCTTAGTATGATATTTATTGGTGGAATTCAACAAAATCTATTTATGTGGAATCTTGCTGATTTAGGTTTAGCTCTTATGACAATTATAAATCTATCTGGCGTTTTCCCACTTTCACAAATTGCTTTTAACTCTCTAAAAGAGTACCAAAGTAGATTCAAACCTGTGGAAGCGTAAAACAAAATAGCAATAAAAAAATAGAGGTTTTGAAAGACCTCTATTTTTTCATCATTGTAACTTTTCCCCGCCCTGATCTTTTAGACTCATAGAGTGCTTTATCTGCGAAATTAAAGTTTGTTATTATACTTTTATCATATCTCAAATTTATAAGTCCAATACTAGAAGATAAAATATGTTCACCTATTTTAATCTTTTTTATCTCTTTATTTATATTTTGACAAATTTCCAAATCATCCAACTCACTCTCTATTAAAAATGCAAATTCATCTCCACCAATTCTATATATATATTTTAACCCTGAGTTTTTTATAACTTTTGCAACACTTTTTAAAGCTATATCTCCTTGATTATGCCCTTGTTGATTATTTATCTCTCTTAAGTAATCTAAATCTAAAAGTGCCATACTATATTTTTTTGTTTTCTCTTCGAATATCTTTCTTATCTTTTTATCATAAGCATGTCTATTTCCTACACCTGTTAAGCTGTCTAAATAAGCTTTTTTCATCTCTTTTCTTTCATAAGTTATATCTCTTATAATACAAACTAAAATTGACTGCTCTTCTGTATCCAATCTTTGTTTTGTAACTTTGAAATATCGACCATTTATCTTTTCTTCTATTATAAACTTACCAGTTTCCCAAGTTTTTTTATCTCCTTTTTCCCACTCTTTTATCAATGTTTGTGAAAATAAATCATGATCTGTTTTTCCTATTAAATCAATTTTCTTAACTCCTATGTATTCACAAAAAGATTTATTTCCGTAAATATATTTACCTGAAATATCTTTATAGAAAATATAATCACCTAAATTATCTAACATCTCATCGAATATTCTTTTATTAGAAATAAAAACCTCATTCACTGTTTTTAACTTAAAAAATTCAACCGTTATATAACGTTCATTATTGTAATGTAAATTTTTTATCTCTATGCTCATTGATATTTTTTCAATTTTTTCATTTATAAGAGCATCATACTCTATATTTTCTATATAAATATTTTTTATTTCGCCTCTTAAAACTTTTTTGATATTATTTTTTATATTACAACTTTTACACTTTTCTGTTTCTAAACATCTTTTTTTCTCTAAGCTTTGATGAATACATTCAAAAAATTCACCACATCTTTTCCCTGGAGTGTGGTTATATATTTTTCGAAGTATTTTATTTGTATAACAGACTTCAAAGTCTTTATTAAGTATCATTATTCCATTTCTATGCTCATCTAAAATTTTCTCAAACATTATATTTTCCACCTCTTAAAAAAATAAGGAGAAAAACTCTGTTTTTCTCCTTAATCAATTTTACTTTGCGTACTCAACAGCTCTAGTTTCTCTTAAAATAGTAACTTTTATCTGTCCTGGGTATTGCATTGTTTCTTCTATTCTCTTTGCAATGTCTCTAGCCATTTTTGTAGCTGCATCATCTGATACAACTTCTGGATTGATTATTATTCTTATCTCTCTTCCAGCTTGAATTGCATATGAAGATTCTACTCCATCAAATGAAGTTGCAATCTCTTCTAATCCTTCTAGTCTCTTTAAGTAAGTTGATAATGTTTCTCTTCTAGCTCCAGGTCTAGATGCTGATATAGCATCAGATGCTTGAACTAAGATAGCTTCTACTGTTTCAAACTCCACTTCATTATGGTGAGCCATAACAGCGTTTATTACTGCTGGTTTCTCTCCAAACTTCTTTAAGAACTCTCCACCTATTATTGCATGTGAAGCTTCTATATCATGATCTAAAACTTTTCCTACATCATGTAAAAGTCCAGCTCTTTTTGCTAACTTTGTATCTGCTCCTAACTCTGCAGCTAAGTTGGCAGCTAATTTAGCAACCTCTATTGAATGTGTTAAAACGTTTTGTCCGTAACTTGTTCTATACTTTAACTTTCCTAGAGTTTTTATTATTTCCATATGCATTCCTGGAATTCCTAACTCTAATAAAGCTTGCTCTCCAGCTTCAACGATATCTTTATCAATCTCTTTTCTAGATTTATTTACAACCTCTTCAATTTTACCAGGATGTATTCTTCCATCGTTTATTAACTTTTCAATTGCTCTTCTTGCAACCTCTCTTTTTACACCATCAAAACTTGATAGTACTACAGCTTCTGGAGTATCATCAATTATTATATCTACTCCTGTTAAAGCCTCTATTGTTCTTATATTTCTTCCTTCTCTTCCGATGATTCTACCTTTCATCTCATCATTTGGTAAGTTTACAACAGATACTGTCGCATCTGCAACGAACTCAGATGAAGCTTTTCCAATAGCTGTCGATAAAACTCTTTTTGAAAGTCTATCTTTCTCATCTTCTAATTTATTTTCGAACTCTCTTATTGCTAAAGCTGTCTCATGTACTAAATCATCTTTTAATTTAGAGATTAGCATATCCTTAGCTTCATTTTTTGTCATTTCAGAGATTTTCTCTAAAGTTTCCTCTTGAACTTTTTTCAGATCCTCTATTTCGCCTCTTTTATTCTCTAAAGCTGCATTAACTTCTTCTAACTCTACTGCTCTACTTTCAACTTTTTCTATTTTAGCTTCTAAAGTTTCCTCTTTCTTAGCTAATCTAGACTCTTTTTGTAATAGCTCATTTTTTGCAATTTTTATCTCTTTTTCAGCGTCCTCTTTCATTTGGTAAACTGTTTCTTTCGCTTTTAACTCTATCTCTTTACTCTTAGCTAAAGATTCTTTTTCAGCTCTTTCTAAGATATCTTTTGCTTTTATTTTAGCTTTTAACTTCTCATCTTCTAAGTTATTAAGCTCCTCTATTTTTTTATCTATAGTAGATTTTTTATACATAATACTGAATATTATTGCAAAACCAACTATAGCTAATCCAACTCCTAATATTAAGTTCATTAGTCTCTCCTTTTTTTGTAAATATTATCTATAACTAGCTATTGCTTCCTCTTCTGTTGTGTAAATATCAAATAGTTCATCTAATCCTATCATTTCAAATATAGTTTTAATATGATCGTTTAATCCAACTAATTTTATATCTCCGCCTAAGTCTCTTACAACTCTTAATTTCCCTCTTAAAATTCCCATTGCTAAACTGTTGATATGAACTAAATCCGCAAAATCTATAACAAATTTATTTATATCAAGCTCTATTTGCTTAGCTATTCTTTCCTTTAATTTTGGAGCAACTAATGCGTCTAACTCTCCGCAAACTTTTATCACTCTTATATCTTCCACTGTTTTTTCAATTATTTCAAAATTTGTAGTCATGTTAAATCTCCTCCTTAACTCTCTTCTCAACTTTTATTTTTGTTCCATTGATTTTCTTTTCAACTTTAAAATTATCTGCCATAGCTTTCGCTAAGAAAAGTCCCATTCCGCCTTCATCTTTACTAATTTTAGACTCATCAAATCCAACACCATTATCTTCTACTACTAGATGAATAACGTCATTATTTTTTTGAAGTTCTATAATTATATCACCAGTTTTATACTCATAGCCATGCTCTATAACATTTGTAGCTAGCTCATCAACAATAGATAATATTTTCATAACATCTTTTTGCTCTACTTTTTGATGCTCTAAATATGTTTTCGTCATAGCTCTAATGATAGAAAGATTCTTTAAAGAGGATGGAACATACAGCTTTATTTCATTCTGCATTTTTTCACCTTCTCTCTGTAAATTTGGTTATTCTCCAATCACCATTTAAATATTTATACTCTACATTAAAATAAAAGATCTCTTCACCAAACCCTAAACCAATTATATTTTCACCTTGATTTTTTGTAATCTCTGGTTTTGTAAAGTAGAGCTTAACTGCTGATAAGTCATATTCTGATAACTTGTTGATTGCATACCTCTCTTTTAATGAGACATCCATGCTTTCCTTTAGACTTCTCAAATTGTTTAGTTTTAAATCTTTTTGAATTAGCTCTAACTTAGATGTCAACTTATCATCAATATTTAAAAAATTTTGGTCTTTTGTCTTGTCTAAACTTGAACAAGAAGCAGTCAAAATAATTAAAAATATAACATAAATTTTCTTTATCATTCAACACTTCCTTTTAAAGCTTTTCTGTACAATGATACCATACGAATACTTTTTTATCAAGACTATTATTTTGGTTATTTTTAGCTAATTACAGGCAAGTTAAGGGTTTATAAGGAATTAAATTTTTGTAAAATATCTGAAAAAATTTCATCTTCGGACATTTTATCCAAATCATACCAAATATAGTCATGATCATTTTTAAACCATGTGAATTGTCTCTTAGCATAATTCCTAGAATTTTTTCTAATTAAATCAGTTGCTTCCTCTAAAGTAATCTCTTCATTTAAGTAAGAAATTATCTCTGAATAACCAATTATATTTATTTTTTTTAGATTATCACCATATTTCTCATAAAGCGATTTTACCTCTTCTAACAATCCATTTTTCATCATTATATCTACTCTTAAATTTATTCTTTCGTAAAGATAATCTCTATCTCTTTCTAAAGCAACTTTTAAGAATTTACAGTTATTTCCTTTTATATTTCTTTTCGATAGTACTGAAAACTTTTCTCCTGTTTGATAAAAAACTTCTACAGCTCTCTCCACTCTTCTTTTATTATTTGGATGAATACTCTCTGCACTTTCAGGATCCACTTCTTTTAATATTTCGAAAAGTTTCTCTCCTTCCTCTTTCATAAGTTTCTCTCTTATAACTGGATCACTTTCAGGTAAAGCTGAAAGACCTCTAACAACAGAATCAATATAAAGACCTGTTCCACCAACTAAAAGTACATTTTTCTCACCTAAAGAGTTCAATACTTCATCACCTTTTCTTTGATAATCTCCAACACTATATTTTTTTATAGGTTCAACTATATCTAACATATGATGAACAACCCCATCCATTTCATCCTTAGAAATTTTAGCTGTTCCTACATCCATACCTATATATACTTGAGCTGAATCAGCAGATAGAATCTCCGCATTCAAAGCTTTAGCTAGTTTTATTGATAACTCCGTTTTACCTACCCCTGTAGGTCCGGCTATTACTATTCCTTTCAAAATTTCCACCTCTTTTTTTTTAATAAAAAAGCTGAACCTAATGGCTCAGCTCAAATAAACAACTCATTACTCAACAAATTCAAATTCTGTATCAGCAATTCTTACTGTATCTCCGTCTTCTACTCCAGCATCTCTTAAAGCGTCTTCTAATCCTAAAGTTCTAAGCATATGTAAGAATGTAATTACTGACTCTTCATCATGAGTTATGATATACTTAGCTAATACTCCATCAACTATTGATCCATCAACAACGAATACTCCCTCTTCGTCTTGAACAACAGAGAACGGTTGTTTTTGAACTTTATTAGCTCTTAATACATCTATAATATTAGCTTCTTCTTCTAACTCTTCTCTTGGTGTTTCTTGTAATACATGCCAAGTTTTATTTAAAACCTCTTTTAATCCATCACCTAAAATAACAGATACTGGGAACACTTCGTTTCCATGAGATTCTACATATTTTTTAAACTCTTCATATTTTTCCATATCCCAAATTAAATCCATCTTATTAGCTAAAACAATTTGTTTTTTTGTAGCTAATTTTTCACTGAATTTTGTTAACTCATTATTTATTCTGTCATAATCTTCGATTGGGTCTCTTCCTTCAATTCCTGCAACATCTACTATATGATATATTATTTTACATCTTTCAATATGTTTTAAGAATTTATCTCCTAAACCGATACCTTCGTGAGCTCCCTCTATTAATCCAGGGATATCAGCTACAACGAATGATCTTTCCTCTCCAAGTCTTACTACACCTAATTTAGGTTCTAATGTAGTGAAGTGATAGTTTCCTACTTTAGACTTTGCTGAAGAGATTTTATTTATTAAACTTGATTTTCCTACTGACGGATATCCAACTAAAGCCACATCAGCTAAAAGTTTTAATTCTAACTTAACTCTTAGTTCTGCTCCCTCTTTACCTTTTCCTGCCATTGTAGGTGTTCTTCTAACAGAGTTTTTAAAGTTTGTATTACCTAAACCTCCTCTTCCTCCTCTTAAAAGAACTCTCTCCTCTCCTAAATTATTCATATCTAGAAGTAGCTTTCCTGTTTCAACATCTCTTACTTGAGTTCCAACTGGAACTTTTATAACTAAGCTCTCTCCAAACTTTCCAAACATATTTTTCTTAGCACCGTTTTCACCGTTACCTGCTTGGAATAACTTTTTGTATTTGAAGTCTATTAAAGTATTGATGTTAGAATCAGCGATGAATACTAAATCTCCACCTCTTCCTCCATCTCCACCGTCTGGACCTCCAAACTGAATACACTTTTCTCTTCTAAAAGTAGCGGCTCCATCTCCACCGTTACCTGCTTTTACCGTTATTACTACCTCATCTATAAACACAGTTTATCTCCTCCAAATATATTTCATATCTATAATATAAATTCTAATTCATTTCAACTCGTTAATTCTTATATTCTACACCTTTTTCTGATATTTTGCAATTAATTTTCCCATGTTTTTGTCACTTAATATTTTTGATGTTTTGTGTTAAAATTAGGTTATATATTTTATTTTTTGGGAGGATTTTTATGAATAGTTTTGGTACTCTTTTTAGAGTTCACATTTACGGGGAATCTCATGGCTCTGGAGTTGGAGTTTTAATAGATGGTATCCCTGCTGGTATAAAACTTTGTATAGATGATTTTATTGTAGATCTTTCCAAAAGAAAATCTGGTAAAGTTGGAACAACACCAAGAAAAGAAGCGGATATGCCAAACTTAATATCTGGAGTTTTTAATGGATTTACAACTGGAGCGCCAATAAATATTTTCTTTGAAAATAGCAATACAGATTCTAAAGTTTATTCTGACTTTAAGTCTCATCCTAGACCAGGACATGCTGATTTTGCTGCAACTCAAAAATACTCTGGATTCAATGATATCAGAGGTGGAGGACATTTTTCAGGTAGATTGACTCTTGGACTTGTTGCTGCTGGAGTAGTTGCTAAAAAAATATTAAGTGAAAGTTCATTTAATACAGAGATTGAAACTGTTGGAACTTTATATAAAAATGAGTTTGAAGAGAAGTTAGAAAGTTATCTTATTGAAACTGGATCATCTGGAGATTCTTTGGGTGGAACAATCTCTTTAGCTGTGAAAAATCTTCCTATCGGTCTTGGTGAACCTTTCTTTGGGTCGGTTGAATCGGTTTTGGCCTCTATGATTTTCTCTATTCCAGGTGTAAAAGGATTAGAGTTTGGAGCTGGCTTTAAAGGGTGCGAGCTTTTAGGAAGTCAATTCAACGATAATTTTATAAACTCTGATGGAGAAACCGAGTCTAATAATAATGGTGGAATCAATGGTGGAATTACAAATGGAAATGATCTTCTTTTAAAGATTGCAGTAAAACCTACCTCTAGTATCTTCAAAACTCAAGATACATTTAATTTTAAAGAGAACTCTATTCTTCCATTGAAAATAAACGGAAGGCACGATGTTGCATTTCTTTTAAGAGTTCCTATAGTTTTAGAAAATGCTGCGGCTATCGCATTAGCGGATTTATATTTGCAACACAAAAAATAATTTTAATTAAGGAGGATTTTTAATGTCAAAAAGAGTTGATTATATTGATTGGGATGAATATTTTATGGGAGTTGCTATTCTTTCAGCAAAGCGTAGTAAAGACCCTGGAACACAAGTTGGAGCTTGTATTGTAACTCCTGATAAAAGAATAGTTGGGGTTGGATACAATGGTTTTCCAGCTGGATGTTCTGATGATGAGTTTCCTTGGGATAGAGATGGTGACTTTTTAAATAGCAAATACGCTTACGTTTGTCATGCTGAACTTAATGCGATTTTAAATAGTACTAAAACTTTAAAGGGCTGTACTATCTATGTTGATCTATTCCCTTGTAACGAATGTGCTAAAAGTATAATACAAAGTGGAATAGCTGAAATCGTATATCTTTCTGATAAATATAAAGATACAGATTCAAACACTGCTTCTAAAAAACTTTTAAATGCTGCTAATGTTAAACTTAGACAATTAGAACCTAAGTTTGATGAACTTGTTTTAAATTTTAAAACAAACGATTAGGAGGTAAAAAATGGCGACTGTTTTAACTAGATTAGAGGAGTGGATTAATTCAATGACTCACTATTTTGGAGCTATTTTAGCTCTGATTGGAACTGGTGCTCTATTGGTTCACTCTCTTAAAAGTGGAAATATTGGATATGTTATTGGTTCTATGGTATTTTGTTTCTCACTAATTTTACTTTATACCATGTCTGGCACATATCATATTCTTTACGTTGGAAACTTAAAAAAATTCTTTAAAATACTAGATCATTCTGCTATATATGTTTTAATCTCTGGGTCGTATACACCATACCTTTTAGGGGTTTTTGATGGTAGAACGAAATGGACACTTTTCTTTATTCAATGGGGAATGACCTTAGCTGGAATAATTTTCAAACTGTTTTTCGTAGGTAGATTTAAAGTTATTTCTACTTTAATCTATCTTTTCATGGGTTGGATGGTAATGTTTGTATTTAAAGATTTAAAAGCTTTAGTTACACCACTTTCTTTAAAGCTTTTAATTTGGGGTGGAATCAGTTACTCAGTTGGAACTATTTTTTATCTAATGAAAAATAGAAAATTTGCTCATGGAGTTTGGCATCTTTTTGTTTTAGCAGGAAGTGTTTTCAACTACTTCTCAGTCTATTTTTTACTATAACATTTTACAGGGGGAGATATTTTGCAAGATTTAAGTTCAAAATTTGAAAAACAAAGTACCTTGATGACTATTTTAAAATTCAGTATTCCTTCATCTTTAGGAGCTATAATAGGAATGCTTTGTGTTTTAACAGATCGATATTTCATCGGTCAAGTAGCAGGAAGAGAGGGCATGGCAGCAGTTGCCCTCGTTTTCCCTTACGCTATGATTATCAATAGTTTTAATTTTGCTTTTTCTGGGATTGCTATAATAATTGGAGTAAAGCTTGGAGCAAAAGACAAAGAGAGTGCTGAAAAAGTTTTATGCACAGGGTTTTTATGGATATTTATAGTTGGAATTCTTTTAAGTTTATTTCTTTTCACATTTAATATTCCTATTTTAAAAATTTTAGGTGCTAGTCAAAGTAATATGTCATCAGCTATTCAATATACAAATTTCTTAATTCCTATAGCTACTTTCCAAATTCTTTTAGGACAAAGTACTTTAATTAGAGGAATTGGGGATTCTGTTACAGCGATGGGAGTAAATATTTTTACTGGTCTTTTCAATGTTATTTTAGATTATATTTTTATTATTAAACTTGATATGGGAATTGGAGGAGCTGCTCTTGCAACACTTATAGCAACAGCTTTAAGTGCAACATATGTTCTAATCTACTTCATGAAATCAAATGTTGTTTCATTCAAAAGAAAAAATATATCTTTAAATCCAAAGATACTTATGGAGATTTTTAAAATTGGAAGCCCTCGATTCTTCAATCAACTTTTACAATCCTCAGTTATTACTGTAACAAATAGAGAAGCTGGAATATATGGTGGAGATATTGCCACTGCAGCTATCGGAATAATCTCTATCTGTAGAAGTGTTATAAACACTAGCTTACAAGGCTTCAATCAAGGAACAGCAGCTATAATATCATATACATTCGGGTCTAGAAACTATAAAAGAGTTCGAGAGGTTTTAAAAATTCAAATTTTAACTGTTTTAAGTGTTTCCACTTTATTGATTCTGTTGATGATGATCTATACTGAAAGTGTTGTTAGGTTCTTTATTAAAAACGACCCGACTCTTGTTGACTTCACTGTTTCAGCAATGAGATTAAATCTATTTTTAATGCCATTTACAGCTCTATTTTTAGCTTGTAATAACTTTTTCCAATCTATAAAAGAAAGTGCTCTTGCTACAAGATTTTTCTTAATTAGAATTCTCGTTTTAAATATTCCGTTAGTTTATATCTTAGGATATTTCTTTAAAGAGATTGGAGTTTGGTTAGCTTTCCCTATAGCTGACACATCTATTGCTATTGCTATGTTTTATCTAACTGTAAAAAAAATGAGAAAGATGAATAATGAGAATTGAGTTTAAAACATATTTGTGGTATAATACTACTACAATTGAATAAATGGGGATGCAAAGGTTTCGACAGGGTTGTGAGGTTATAAGTAGCAGGCCAGGTTGACCGCTGTGAGAGGTCAACTCATCGTTTAGATGGAAACAATAATTACGCTTTAGCTGCATAATGTCAGCTCACCTCTGAACATTCTCTTCTGTAGGAGCGTTCAATCAAGGTGTCACTTAAATACAGATTACCCTAAGTAATTTCTCTAAGCTATAGGGGACATTTTAGAGGATAGCTTTAGTTAGCCCTGTTTGCGGGAGTAACTATTGCGAATCTAAATAGCAAACTAAGCTTGTAGAAGCTTATGGCGCTTGCAATTTTGGACACGGGTTCGATTCCCGTCATCTCCACCAATGAACATATCAACTAAGATTTAGTTGTTGAGATAAAAAAGCCCACATTAAGTAAAAACTTGATGTGGGCTTTTTATTTTACTCTAAAGGTATCCCTTTATTTTCTTCGTAACTATCGGTTAAAATTTTTATTCCTTTTATTTTACTCTCGTCAGATATAAGTGGTAAAACTGTTGGATTACTTGGATATTTTTTCCCATTGAATTTCATCTCTACCATACCGGGTTCAGCTCCCCCTCCTGATACAGAAAGTATGATATCCTTCCAACCTTTTGTTTTTTTATCACTGATAACTATCGGTATTCTAAGCTGACTAAATTTAGAGATAGTATCATATCCCTCACTTCTCTCTTTCAAAACCAAACCAGAGTCGCCACCACTTCCACCTATCATTGGTCCATATGCATAAACTATAACCTCGTTTTTTCCATCTCCATTCAAGTCAACTCTATTATACATATAGTTAACTTTATCTTCTCCACGTTTTAAATCAAACTCTCTTATTAGAGACTCTTCAATTTTTCGATCTCTAACACTCTCTGATTTTAAACTTTTCATCTCACTTCCAAATAAGTTCATACCAATCGCTGCCGTCAAAAATAATAAGCTAATTTTTTTCATCTAACGCCACCATCCTTATATTTTAAGAAAAGAGCGCACCAAATATTGGTACGCCCCCTTATAATTTAAACTCTATATTACTCTAACTAAGAACCCTTTTAAATACTCAGTTTCAGGTACTGCCACTGATATCGGGTGACATGGACTTTGGTGCAGTTGATTAACGATTATCGCTTTCACTCCTGCATCTTTCACTGCAAACGCCAATGCCATTCTTAAATCAGCACTTGTTACAGCTCCACTACAACTATAGATAGATAAGAATCCACCTTTTTTTGTTAGCTTCAATCCATTTAAAATTATATCCTTGTAAGCTTTTAATGCTTTATCTAAATCTCTTCTATTCGGAGCTAATTTCGGAGGATCTAAATTAACTAAATCCCATTGACGCCCCTCTTTCACTAAGTCTCTTAAAACATTGAAGATATTTCCTTTTATAAACTCAACATTTTCATAAGCCTCTAAGTTTTTTCTAGCTACATTTAAAACATCCTCACTCACATCTATTAAAGTTGATGAGTTAGCACCGTTTACCATTGCATGAAGAGAGAATCCTCCTGTATAACTACATACATCTAAGAAATCCTTTCCTTTTGAAAGATTTCCCATTAAAACTCTATTATCTCTTTGATCTGAATAGAACCCAGTCTTTTGCCCTTTTAAATCTATTGTAAACTTAGCTTTTCCTTCGTAGATTTCAATCTCATCTGGAACCTCACCAAAAAGTACTCCTGAAACTTCTGGAAGCCCTTCTAACTTTCTTCCATCCCCTTCACTCTTTTCATATATTCCTTTTACATTAGGAATCTCTTTTTTCAAAGCTTCCACTAAAAGATTTTTATCTCTCTCCATTCCAAGAGTTGAAGCTTGAACTACTAAGTAGTCACCAAAACGATCCACTATAACTCCAGGTAAAGAATCAGATTCACTATGAATAAGTCTATAACCATTACTATCTATAGATATCATCTCTCTTAAAGTAAATGCTTCTCTCACTTTTTCACAATACCAATTTAAGTCTATCTTTTTATCGATATTTTTTTCAAGCATACGAACCATTATTTTTGAGTTCTTATTGTAGTGTCCATATCCTATAAACTCTTTTTTCGAGTTATATACCTCTATAACAGATCCACCCTCTGGTTTTCCCTCTATCTTTTCTACAGCTCCAGAGTACATCCATGGATGACCACTATACCATAATCTTTCTCTATCCTTTTTTATAAAAATTTTACTCAATTTCTCACGTCCTTTTAAACAAAAAATAAATTAATTTTATATTCTATTTTATAACTATATTGAGAAAAATACAATTAATTTCGAGAAAATAGAAGTGTATCTCCTACTAAAAGCACCACATCACCTTTAGGAGTTACGTATGAATCCCCTCTTTTAATCGAAACAATCAACATTCCTGATGGAAGTTCTAACTCTTTGATTTTTTTATCCACATACTCAGAATCTTCATGAAGTAACATCTTCTTCAGTGCCAACTCCTCTAATTCATCCATTTCAATAGCGTTCTCTGTTTCAATCTCCTCTTCAAATAGATTCAACTTTTTTCCGACATACTTCAATGTCATCCCTTGAAGTAAAACTGAGAATACAACAATATAAAACGTTAGATTAAACATCCCTTGAGCATTAGGTAATCCCTCTGTGACAGCCATCGTTGCAAATATAATTGGAACAGCTCCTTTTAGTCCAGCCCAAGATATAAAAAGTTTCTCTTTCGAAGAAAATTTAAATGGAAGTAACAATCCATAAACAATAAGTATTCTAACAACAATAATCATAATTACAGAGAGTAAACTTCCTACCGCTATATAACCAAGTAGTTGACTCGGAAAAACAAGAAGACCTAACATTACAAACATCCCTATTTGCATAAACCAAGTTATAAGTCTCATATTTCTGATAGAGTTTAATTTATAGTTAAACTTTTTATTTCCAACCATTATTCCAGCTATATATATAGCTAAGAATCCATTTCCATCAAAAACTGTAGCCAACCCAAAACATATAAACAGCATTGCTATAAGATGAATCGTTAAAAACTCCTCTCTCACTATTTTTATATAGTTCGCTAAAGGCAGAGTTATTCTTCCAAAGATATAACCTATCATAGCTCCTAAAGTTATCTGTTTTAATAAAAATATAACTCCTACAACTAAAGATGGGTTTTCTCCCTCTTTGAAAAACGAAAGAAGAAATAGTATCAGTGCATAAGCCATAGGGTCATTACTTCCAGATTCAATCTCAACAACAGATTTAACATCTTTTTTTAACTTCGAATCTCCTAGTATTGACATAACAGCCGCTGCATCAGTCGATGAAACCATTGCACTGAAAAGTAGTGACTCTTTCAAAGTAAAATCAGTTAAATAATACACAGCAACACTGGATAATCCCGCTGTTAAAAGCACACCTAAAGTTGCCAAAATTCCGCTCGGACATATTGATTTTCTAACATCTGCCTTATCTGTTTCCAATCCACCTGAAAATATTATAAACATCAAAGCTATCGTTCCTATATTTTGAGCAACTAAAGCATTATCAAAATATATTCCTCCAACTCCTTCTGAACCAGCTAACATTCCTACTAATAAAAACATTATTAACAAAGGAATCTCCAATTTTTTAGAGATTCTTATTGAAAATAAACTGATAAGTATTATAATTCCAACTACTAATATTTCAACACCCATCTATACACCTACCTTGAAATAAAATATATAAATATATATTCTAAAAGCTTAAAAGACATAACTCCTACGAGTAACAAATATGATCCCACAAACATAATTAAAAAAAGAACCTTAAAAAATCTTTCCATAAAGCTCTCTTTCTTTTGTAAAATTTCATTCTCTTCAGTTATTAATAGTTTTTTCATTTTTTCCTCCAATTTTTATATAATATATATTTTCTGAAAAAACTATTTTTAAATTCTTAAAACTCTATTTTCATCTCTATTTAAAATTGTATAAGTTAAGTTTTTATATGAATATTTTTTTAACAACTCTTTATCTACAAAACTAATTTTTAAAATTGGAGTAAAATTAGAATTAATTAAATAGATTTGAGTTTCATTTTCATCGATATCTTCATCTTTTTTATTTCTATTTGAGCTATTTAGAAGCTCGATATTTTTCTTAGAAATATTAAGCACAATATGCTTATCTTTTTTTTCGTTTTTCAACTCTTTTATTTCAGAACTTACAAAAGTATATAGGTTTGCTTTATTTTTAGCTTCCTCCCTAATACCTCCAAAAATTGAAATAATAGAAAGAAGCAAAAATAAAAATATTTTTTTTCTCATATTTTCACCTCTGAGCTTATTATACATCGAAAAAAAAACCATGTAAACTATTGTTTACATGGCCTAATAATTAATGCCCGCAGCTACATCCACATCCACCAGATGCTTGACCTTTCTCGTCAACGAATCTAGCGATTTGATCTAATCCTACGTAAGATTGTGTTCCACTACATTTCTCTACTACTAAACAAGGTACAGATCTAATTCCATACATTGCTGCTAACTCTTGGTTCTCCATTGCGTTTATAACTTCTACACCCTCTGTATCTGCTAATAACTCTTTTGCTGGTCCACAGTATTGACAAGTTGGTGTTGTAAATAACATTATTCTCATAATTTCTTCCTCCATTTATACTTATTCTGTATATAATACATATAATATAAAACTTTAGTTTAAAAGTCAAGAATTTTATTTTTCATATTCTACCAATATAATAGGGTCCTCTATAAAAAATGCAGGACATCTCCATTGAGGTAGATTTTCTAAAACATACCCTTTTTCTTTTGTTGCAATTAATATTTTTTTCTCAGCTTTATTTATAGTTTCCATACTCAACGTTATTCTTTTATACGGATGATTTGAGCTTTCAGTTATAAGAGTCGGTTCTTCAACCTCTACATCATCTAATGTAAAAATTGAACCTGTATGACCATCTTCTCCAACTCCTAAATAAACTGCGTCAAATTTTATATCCCCTTTAAAATATTTTAATAATCTTTTTTCATAATCTATTTTAGAATCTAATGGTGTTTTTAAAATTTCAACTTTGTGTATATTTTTTTCTGGAATCTCTATCTTATCTAAAAGATTTTTTTTTAATAGATTGTAGTTACTATGCTCACTATCTAAGGGAACAAATCTTTCATCTACTAAAAATATATTTATCTTATCCCAATCAATATCCTCTTTTGATAATTTTGTAAAAAACTCTTTCGGTGTTCTTCCGCCTGAAAAAGCGATATTAACTATTTCTTTTCCATAAGTTGTTTCTTTAAATATATCAATGGCTTTTTTAAATAAATCCACTTTCTTTGAAACTTTTATCAACCTCATAAGATTCACCCCTTCTTAAAATATAATTTACTCTATATACTTTTCTCTATAATTCTCCTGATAGTTATACTTTAGAGTTCCTTTTTTATTTTTAGCACCCACTAACGAATAACTACCATCTCTGTTTTGTATTCTTAATTTTACATTATCTTTTAAAATATCCTTTAAAAATTGTGTAACTTTTTTTCTATCATCTTTATTTTCTAATGGAAATATTGTTTCAACTCTTCCATCTAAATTTCTTCTCATACAGTCTGCACTTCCTAAATAAAGCTCTTCATCTCCATTATTTTCAAAGAAATATATTCTATCATGCTCTAAAAATCTTCCTACTAAACTGTATACTTTTATATTTTCACTCAACCCTTCAATACCACTTTTTAAACAGCAAGCTCCTCTTACAATTAAAATAATTTCAACACCTGCTTTAGAAGCGTCATAAAGCTTTTCAATTATTCCTTGATCTGTTAACCCATTTACTTTTATTGTAACTTTTCCTAAACCACCTTTTTTAACATTTTCAATCTCTCTATCTATAAGTTTATATAAACTAGGTCTTAAGTGTGTTGGAGCAACAATCAATTTTTTCCAATCATCAATTATAGAAAATCCTGTAAGTTTATTAAATAGATGACTTGCATCTATTCCCATCTCTTCATCTTTAGTAAAGAATGAATAATCAACATATAACTTAGCTGTAGAATCATTATAGTTACCAGTTCCTAAGTGAATATATCTTTTTATTCCATCATCCTCTTTTCTAATAACCAAAAGACACTTAGCGTGAGTCTTTAGTCCACTCAGTCCATATATTACATGGCACCCTGCTTCCTCTAACTCTCTAGCCCATTTTACATTTCTTTCCTCATCAAATCTTGCTTTTAACTCCACAAGAACAGTTACTTGTTTTCCATTTTCAGCAGCTTTTTTTAAATATTTTATTATTGGAGAATCTCCACTCACTCTATAAAGAGTTTGTTTTATAGCCAATACTTTTGGGTCTTGAGCTGAAACTTTAACCATGTCGATTACATGTTCAAAACTTTCAAATGGATGTCTCAACAGTATATTCCTCTTAGATAAAACTCTAAACAAATTTTCTCCAGCTAGTTCTTTATAATACTTTGGAGTATTCTTTACAAATCGTAACTCCTCTGCTCCTACTACTCCTACAACACCCCATAAAAAAGTTAAATCAAGTGGGCCTAAAACCGAATAAAAATTTTGTTCCTCTAGTTCTATCTGCTCTTTTAAAAACTCTAAGCTTTTTTTAGATACTCCATCTATATATTCAACCCTAACAGGATTTCCCCATTTTCTATTTTTTACCTCTTTTTCAATCTCTGAAAGTAAATCCTCAGCACCATTATTATCATCAATTCCTAAGTCTTCATCTCTTGTTATTCTAAAATGTCCAATATCTATTATTTCATAGCCATTAAACAATCTCTTCAGATTATTTTTTACCACCTCTTCTAAAAGAATAAAACTATTTCCTCCCGGAAGCTTTATCAATCTGTTGATTACTCTAGGTACTTCAACAATAGCAAAAGATATTCCATCTTTTTCCTTAACATTTAAAATTAGATTTATAGCTCCACTATTTAAATGAGGAAATGGTCTAAATGTATCAATTGCCATAGGTGTTAAAATCGGAAATATTGTTTCACTGTAATAGTTCTCTATAAATCTTAACTCTTTTCCAGCTAATTCATTATAATTTTTTATAGATATCTTTCCATCTTTTTTTATTTTCTCCATTATAGATGTGTAATACTTATATTGCTTATCAACAACATCTGTAACCTCTTTTTTTATCATCAACAGCTGCTCTTTTGGAAGAAATCCAGCCATATCTCTTAACTCTAAATTTGATTCCTCTTGAGCTTTCAATCCAGCTACCCTAACTTTGAAAAACTCATCAAAATTTGAACTTACAATAGCTAAAAACTTCAATTTTTCTAAAAGTGGATTTTCAACTCCTTCTGCTTCCGACAAAACCCTCTTATTAAACTCTATCCAGCTCAATTCCCTATTGTAAAAATCCTTTCCAGTATAAGCCATTACTCCCCAAACCTCCTGTTTATTTTAAGCTCTACATCTAAATCAAAAAGATATTTAAATAACTTTGATTGTTTTTCAAAACTACTTTTCTCCATATAAAAATCTTCATCTGTATCAAACTCTATTACTAAAGTATTACACTCTAATCTAATCTTCTCATTATATAGCCTCTGTTTTTTTCCTCTATCAAGAGCTGTCGCTATCTTTATTATGGCTACTATTTTTAATAGCTTTATTAGCTCTTCTCCTTTAAACTCGTAGTTATAAAGTTCTTCTAATTTTGCACTAGCAGTATGAGCTCTAACTATAAAAGCTATCTTTTCAATCACCTCTTTATTCAAACCAAAAATTGTTGTATTCTCTAAAATATAAGCTGAGTGTTCACTATGCTCTTTAAAATCTATTACTTTTCCTATATCATGAAGATAAGCTGCTACAACAAAATATCTATACTCCTCTTTTCCTAAAGAGTGATATTTTTTCAAATTTTCTAAAAGTTTTAAACCTATATCTTTTACAAACTCTGAGTGTTCCTTGTCAAAATCAAATCTTTCTCCTAGCTCTATCACTGAATCTAATGTTATTTTCCATAAAGTATCATCAAATTTCTTTTTTAACTCTGGATAAAACTTTTCCAATGCACAAATATCCTTTATATTAAAATTTAAAAATTTAATCTCTTGAATTTCAAAATAATCACAAAAGCTTATAATTAAACAAAGTGATATAACCATCAATTTTGCCATTGATAAAGTACAACCATACTTTAAGGCTATCTCATTATAAGAGTGCTCTTGAATATATTTTAACTTATCTTTCAAATCTGCTAAAGTTATGCTTTCAAGAGGTTTTTTAGAAAATAATATCTTCATTACTTTCTCTTCTAACTCTCCCTCTAAAATTAACTTTTTTATTACTTTACGTCCAATTCCTTTTCTCACAAATTCAACATAACTCTCCATATAGTCACAAATAAAATCAAACGCCTTTTTAGAGTGAATATTATTTTCTTCTAAAATAGAATATAATTTTTCAACACCCAAGTTTATATTTTCATTTATTGAGAGTTCACCTTTATAAAAAAGATAAACACTTGAACTAAATGATTTCATATTAAAAAATAACCTGCTATCCTTTTTAGAAAATATATCTTTTTCAGAATAGATAACCTTTTTTATCGAAAGATATGTTTTTTCATTTAAATCTATATCCTCTACAGGTATATTTACTTTTAATTTAATCTGATCAACTATCATTGGAAAGTTACTTATATTTTTAAAAAAATCACTAAATATAATTTTTTTATCTAAAACTCCATAATCTCTAGATAAATTGTTCATTTTCTTTAAAATATCACACATCTTTCTCATTTTTTCTAAAGATATCTCATTTTTCTCTCTCATCTCTTTAAAAATATTTATATCCTCTGTTATTTTTTCTAAAACTCTATAACTACTATCCCTCTTTTCATAAATTCTCATCTCTATAAAAGTTGAATTAATCTCAATTACCGCATAAGTCAGCATAATCCCCACCCTATTTTTTCAATTTAAACTTTAGCTTTTTATCGAATGTATTTATAAATTTCTTTTGAGAAATAAATAGATCAATCACTTTTAAATCCTCTTCATCTTTTTCTTTTATATAAAATACAATCTCATCCTTATTCACTTCTATATCAAAGTTTTTTTCATCTAATAATAAATCATCACTAAAGATATTAGTGATATTCAAAATTTTAGAAAGCATCATAAACTCATCTACTTCATAATCCTCAAATAAATCTTTGTATTTTTCTAGTCCTTTATATTTTTTATTTCCTCTAGCTACAATTAAAGCTGCAGCAATTAACTCCTTTTGTTCTACTCCTTTTATCCCTAAGTTTAATATCATATACGCAGAATGTAAAGGGTAGTTTACATAATTTATACATTTCCCTATATCATATAAGTATGTCACAATTTTTATTATCTTTTCATTTATAGAATTAAAACTATACTCTTCGTTTATTTTTTCATATATTTTTTTAAATATTTTATACTGCTTTTCTTTCAGAAATGGATTTACACTTAATATCTCTACTACATCTTTAAATCCATCTTCAAATGGATTATCTACTACTTTTCCACATTCACTTAAACGTTCGTAAAGAACCCCCTCTCTAATTCCATAACCACTTATTATTAACTCTTTTAATTTAAAATATGTTAAAACCTCTTCAACTGCTATAGCTGCTCCTATAAACATATCCGCTCTAGCCTTAGATAAACCTTGGACATCCTGCTTCTCTTTATAGTCCAACTCTTTTAACTTTTTAACTACATCCTCTACTCCTTCAACGCTAACTCTATAGTTATGAAGTAGCTCTAAAGGGTAGTTATTCATATAAAGATGAACTCCGCCTATATTTCTAACCGTTCCTCCAACACCTATCAACGGTAAATTTTTGATGTTATCTTTCCATTCAACAAATTTTAATTCTTCTCTTATGAATTCTCTTAAAATATTTTCATCTTTTTTTCCTAATTTATCTTTCAAATCAACAACCTCTGATAAAGTTACAGCTCCAAAATTCAAACTCACTCGTTCTAAAGCTTCTCTATTTTTAAAGTGAACAATCTCTAAACTTGATCCACCCAAATCTATTACTACTCCTTCGTTTATATCTAAAGTATTTATAGCTCCTTCAAAAGAGAAATAAGCTTCATCCTCTCCTTTAAATACAATCACATCTATTCCTGTGGTTTTCAAAATCTCTTTTAATAACCACTCTCCATTTGTTGCAATTCTTAATGCCGCAGTTCCAAATGCTACAATTTCATCTACATTATTTTTTAAGCAAACTTTTTTGAAAAGTTGTATTGTCTTTAAAGCTAAACTTATCTTCTCTGCTTTTAACTCTTTCTTTTCGTTAATTCCCTCTCCAAGTCTAATTGTTTCTTTTATATCCTCTATCGGTATAAAAGCTTTATTCGGTGTTATCTCATAGATAACCATCCTTATAGAGTTTGATCCTATATCCATAACACATATTCTTTTTCTTACATTCATCCTGCCCCTCCAAATTTTTTATATTTTTAAGGATTTACTGTTTTTTTCTAGATATTCCTTTCAAAATAAAATTCAATATCTTTATTTTGAATTTATAAAAGGAAATGTTATCAATTATATGTACTCTAACTATATGATAATATAAATTTAAGGAGGCGTCTATGACTACAAGCCATAATTCAACAGATCTTGTTAATATAAGAGATCTTTTACCTGAAGATATACCTATTCTTCCTCTTGTTATAAGACCTATTTTTCCAAATATTTTAACTCCTATTGCATTTACTGGAGAAGATTTTTTACAAGCAATAAAAGACGCTGAAGAACACTATAACGGTTTTATTGGACTTGTTTTTGTTAAAGATATCGATGATAATGACTATTTTAATTCTAACCTTTATGATGTAGGAACTGTTGTTAAAATTAATAAGGTAACCTCTATTTCTCAAGATTCTGTTCAAGCTATTGTTTTTGGTGTAGAGCGTTTTAAAAAGAAAAAAGTAGTCCCTGGTAACTCTAGATTATGTTGGAAAGTTAAATACAACAAAGAAACTAGTGATTCATCAATTGAATTAAAAGCTTATATGTTAGCAATTATGACTTCTTTAAAAGAAATTTTTGAAGTTAATCCTATTTTAAAAGAGGAGTTAAAACTTTTAGTTTCTCAAGCATCTTATGATCATCCAAGTATCTTTATTGATTTTGTTTCATCGATGCTAAAAGCAGAAGCCAAAGATTTACAAGAGCTTTTAGAAGAGTTTAATATAAACAATCGTTCTCAAAGACTATTAACTATGTTAAAAAAAGAGTTGGAGATATCGCAACTTCAAGCTAAAATCTCTAAACAAATTGAGGATAAAGTTAGTAAACAGCAAAAAGAATATTTTTTAAGAGAACAACTGAAATTAATAAAGCAAGAACTTGGCTTAGAAAAGGATGAAAAATCTGCTGTCGTCGACAAAATAGTAGATAAAATAAATCATATTCATCTTTCGCCAGAAGCTGAAAAAATTGTTAACGAGCAACTGGAAAAACTATCCATTCTAGATCAAGGTTCTCCTGAATACCACGTTGCTAGAACCTATGTGGAATCTATTGTTGAACTTCCTTGGGGAGTTTTCTCTAAAGATAGATTGGACATTAAAAAATCTAAAATGATTTTAGATAGAGATCATTACGGATTAGAAGATATTAAAAACAGTATCTTAGAGTTTGTGAGTACTGTTATAAAAACAGGAAATGTAAATGGTTCGATTCTTTGCCTTGTTGGTCCTCCTGGAGTTGGAAAAACATCTATTGGAAAATCTATTGCTGAATCTTTAAATCGACAATTTTATCGATTCTCTGTAGGTGGAATGGTTGATGAAGCAGAAATAAAAGGTCATAGAAGAACATATATTGGAGCTATGCCTGGAAAGATTATTCAATCACTGAAGCTTGTCCAAACTTCAAACCCAGTTATTATGATTGACGAGATTGATAAAATTGGAAATAGCTTTAGAGGGGATCCTGCCTCTGCACTTTTAGAAGTTTTAGACCCCGAACAAAATAAAGATTTTTTAGATCACTATCTAGACATAAGATATGATCTTTCTAAAATACTTTTTGTTACAACAGCTAACCAACTAGATACAATTCCTAGGCCACTATTAGATAGAATGGAAATAATTCATCTTTCTGGGTACATACTTGAAGAAAAGCTTCAGATTGCACAAAAATATCTAATTCCTCAACAATTAAAAGCACACGCTTTAGATAATAAAGAGGTTACTATCAGTAAAAATGCTTTAAAATTTATAATAGATAAATATGCTAGAGAAGCTGGTGTTAGAACTCTTGATAAATGTATTCGAAAAATTATGAGAAAAGTTAACTTGAAAATTGCTGAAGGGAATACAGATAAAGTTAGAATAAATGAAAACAATGTAGAATCCTATTTGGGAGCTCCAATATTTACAACTGAGGAACTTTATCAAAAAGAGATTCCTGGAGTAACTCTTGGATTGGCTTGGACATCTCTTGGTGGAGCTACTTTATATATTGAGGCTACAAGCATTAGTAATAAAGATAGTGGACTTAAACTGACTGGGCAACTTGGGGATGTTATGAAAGAATCCGCTGAAATTGCTTACTCGTACATTAGATCTCTTCTTTTTAAAGAGGATAAATACCCAACTGAAATAAAAGAGTATTTTGATCATAATAGAGTACATCTACATGTTCCTGAAGGTGCAACTCCTAAAGATGGTCCATCAGCTGGTATAACTATGGCTCTTGCTCTTTACTCACTAGCAACGAATACACCTATAAGAAAAGGTATTGCTATGACAGGTGAGTTAACTTTAACTGGAAAAGTTCTTCCTATCGGTGGTGTTAGAGAAAAAACTATTGCTGCTAGAAGAGTTGGTATTTTTGAGTTGATTTTGCCTAAGGACAATAAAAAAGATTTTGATAGACTTCCAGATTTTTTAAAAACTGGAATAACTGTAAACTATGTTGATTATTTCATTGATGTTTTAAAGTATGCAATTAAATAGATAAAATAGGAGTGCTTTTGCACTCCTATTTTAGTTCTATCTCTTTTATAATCTCTCCATTTAAATCTTTAATATAAAAACTATTATTCTCAAACAATCCATAACTATTTTTATTCCCACCTTTTGGAAGAGTTATCGACCCAGGATTTAATATATATAAGTTATTTTCATATTTTGCTACTGGAAGATGTGTATGTCCATATATAAATATATCACCTTCTGAAAGATTTGGAAGCTTATCCTCATTGTATATATGTCCATGAGTAGCAAAAATTCTCTTACTATTAATAAACAAAATAGAATAATCTGACATAAGTGGATACTCTAATAACATTTGATCCACTTCACTGTCACAATTTCCTCTAACAGCAATTATTTTTTCTTTATACTTATTTAAAATTTCTGAAACCTCTTTTGGATTATAATCTTGAGGAAGTGGATTTCTTGGACCATGATATAGTTCATCTCCTAATATTAATAAATAATCTGCTTTTTCTTTAGCATATGCTTCTAAAGCTTTTTTTAAATAATAACTTGAACCATGAATATCAGATATCACAAATATTTTCATAATTTTATCACCTCATTTTTTTCTAATTATATATTAATTTTTCTTAAAAAAAAAGGAATTTATAAATTAATTTTTAATAATAGCTTAGAAAATAGTTGCCTTTTGAATAGCAAAATGGTATACTTCATGTCGAGTATACTTTAATTTTGTATATTCATACTTAATATTTTAAAAGGAGGTTATCATGGCTCATAGAATTAATGAAGATATCTGTATCGGATGTGGAACTTGTGAAGCAATCTGTCCAGTAAGTTGCATTTCTGAAGTAGATGGTGGAAAAAGAAGAATCGACGAAGACCAATGTATCGACTGTGGTGCTTGTGCAGGTGCTTGCCCTGTTGAGTGTATTGCTCCAGCTGAATAAATTTTAATGAGAGATCAGTATTGATCTCTTTTTTATTATAAAGTTTTAACCCATTCTGGACTTAACTTCTATACATTTTTGTATTTTTATATTTTTGTGGTATAATAATAATAAAAAATGCTTGGAGGTCAACGTGGAAGATAAATTTTTAATAGAATCTTTAAATAGCCTACTTAAAGATGATCTTTTTAAAATTTTAGCTAAATTTAATATAAAAATCGCTAAAAGTACTGTAAAAGGAAAAATTATAGAAAAAATTGTTGAGGCTTATGAAAATAATTCAAATACTTTCTTAGAGATTTTTTCTAAGGATACAATAACTTATCTTTCTCAATTTAACATTGAGAATAGTAAAGTAAGTGAAGAGGAGTTCTTCGAATATGAGGAGTTCTTATTACCTCTACAAAGTTTTGGATTTATTTCTAAAACTGTTATAAAAGAAAAGGATAACAACCATTATGTTCTTTCAACATGGTTCGTTGAAAGAATTAATTCTTTATCTGAAAAAGATGAAAATAAAACTCTTATAGATTTCTATCAAGAGTTAGAGATGCTAATCCTAGGAATGATTAGATTCTATGGAGTTGTTGATGAGCACAAATTATTAGAGCTATTAACTCCTACATTTAATGATATCACTCTTGAGAAAATACATGCTTTCATTGATTCAAGATGGATTTTAAATGTATTTATCTCTAAATTAGAAGATTCTGGAAGTAAAACTATCTACTTAATTGCAGACTCTGTTTCTGAACCTGTAGATATTTTACATGAAACTATCAAATATGAAGGATTAGATTATAAAGTTTTAACTAATGATGAGTATAAAAACTATTGGAACTATTTCTATATCGAAAAAACTCAAGATGTAGCTGATTTAATAGCTCTTTTAATGTCTCATAAGTTACAAGGTCCACAAATTGGTTTTGAAATAACTACTATTATTGATAGATTAAAAAATAATTTATCTGTTGAGTCTATAGTTGAAGATGTAAAAACAAGAATCACATTTGAAAGTTCAAATTCTGAGTCTATCTTCCTAACTTTAATTACTAGAATCTCAAAATCATTACCATTATGGATTTTAAAAGGACATACTTACACAGAAATTTTTGGAGAAAATCAACCTCCTAGAACTGTTACAAAAATAGGTAGAAATGAAAACTGTCCTTGTGGATCAGGTAAAAAATATAAAAAATGTTGTGGAAAATAAAAAAATAGGAGCTAGCTCCTATTTTTTTTATTTAATTATATTTGGTTTAGTCAATTTCTATACTGTTATAGTATAGTATAATACAGATTTTGTCAAGATAATATTTTGATTAATACGCTCTAATAAAAAAGGTTGGAATACTCCAACCTTTTAATTATTAAAATCCTGCTAATAGCATTGATGCTCCTGGACCTATTGGAAGTCCACTCATCATCCAAATTGCTAAGAAAATTGACCATCCAATTAAGAAAACAATCGAATATGGAAGCATTACTGATATTAATGTTCCTAACGATGCTTTCTTATCATATTTTTGCATGAACACTATTATCATTGCAAAGTATGACATTAATGGAGATATTATATTTGTAGTTGAATCTCCTATTCTGTATGCAAGTTGTGTAAACTCTGGTGAGTAACCTACTCTCATTAACATAGGAACAAATACTGGTGCTAAGATAGCCCATTTAGCTGATGCTGATCCCATGAATAGATTTAAGAATCCTACTATTATTATAAATCCTATTACTAATGGAATTCCACCAATTCCAGCTGCCTCTAAGAAATCTGCTCCTTTAACTGCTAAAATTGTTCCTAAATTTGTATATCCAAAGTATGCTATAAATTGAGCTGCGAAGAATACTAAAACTATATATCCAGCCATTCCTTGCATTGATTTTGTTAACATACCCATTACATCTGAATCACTTTTAATTGTTCCTATAGATTTTCCATAAGCTAATCCTGGAAGTGCAAAGAATAATACAATTACTGGTACTAATCCATTTCCTAAGAAATTCTTACCTAAAGCTAAGTAAATTGGAACTAATAAGATTAACATAACTACAGTTGCTATCCCTGCTGCTCTTAAAGCTTTTTTCTCTTGAGCTGTTACTTCTTGGAAATCACTTCCACTTTCACCAGTATATTTTCCTAATCTTGGTTCTACTATTTTATCATTTATTAAAGTTCCTAAGAATGTAATTACAAATGTTGAAGCCATCATGAAGTACCAGTTTGCTGTTGGTGCAACATAATATGTTGGATCAAGTATTCTTGCTGCTTCTGTTGATATTCCTCCTAAAAGTGGATCGATTGTTCCTATCAATAAGTTAGCTGAGAATCCTCCAGAAACTCCAGCAAAGGCTGCTGCTAATCCGGCTATTGGATGTCTTCCAAATGATATAAATATTAGTGCTGCTAGTGGTGGTAAAACAACATACCCAGCATCTGATGCTACGTTTGACATAATTCCTAAGAATATAACCATAACTGTTACTAATTTCTTTGGCGTTGATAACGCTACTTTCTTTAAAATAGCTGCCATTAATCCTGATCTTTCAGCTATTCCTATACCTATAATTGCAACTAAAACTGTTCCTAACGGTGCAAACCCAGTAAAGTTATTTACCATTGAAGTAAATATATAGTTTACTCCCTCTTTTGTCATAAGAGATTTAGTAGCAATTACCATCTCTTCTGTTTTCATTGTTTTTCTATTGATTCCAACGAAATCAACTGACCAACCTAAAGCTCCACCTATTCCTGAAATAATTACAACTGTTAATGCTAATATTGCAAATAGTGTTGCTGGGTGAGGTAAAGCATTTCCCCCTTTTTCAATTATGTTCAAAAACTTGTCTATGAAACTCTTTTTTTCTGTTCTTTTTAATTCAGCCTGCATAATCCCCTCCATATTGATAATTTATTTTCATTTTATATCAAAATGCTTAATAAACTTTCCAGTATTGTATAAAGAATATCATACTTTTGTACAAATTAAAAAGATTAATTATATATATGTTTTATAAAAAAAATATATATTGTTCGTCAATTCGTGCTTTTTGCGAACGTTTTTTTATTTTTTTAGATATTTTATTTTATTTTTTTAAATTTCTTATCTAAAGTTGTTAATATTTCACATGAATTTTTTGTAACTAAAATATCATCCTCTATTCTAACCCCTCCAAAATCAGGAAGATAAATTCCAGGTTCTATCGTTATAATCATCCCCTCTTTTAAAACTTTATTTTCAGCTTTAAATGAGATTCCTGGGTACTCATGAATCTGTAATCCAAACCCATGACCTAACCCATGACCAAAATATTCACCATATCCCCTTTCTTTTATAAAGTCTCTTGCTATTGCATCTAACTCATGAACTGTAATACCAGCTTTTACAGCTTTAATAGCTCTTTCGTTTGCTTCTTTTACAATCTCATATATCTCTAAATGCTTCTGTGTTGGATTATCTCCAATATAGAATGTTCTCGTTATATCTGAAGCATACCCTTTATAAAAACATCCATAATCTATTGTTAAGAAACCTTCTTCTACTAGCTTTTCACTTGCTACTCCATGAGGTAAAGCTGATCTTTCGTTAGAAGCAACGATAATATCAAATGAAGCTTTCGAAGCACCCAATTTTCTCATTTGATACTCTAATTCAGCAGCAATCTCTCTTTCTTTAATTCCAATTTTAATTTTTGGTAAAGTCTTTTCTAAGGCTACTTCTGCAATTTTTACAGATTCTCTTATTATTTCTATCTCTTCCTCTGATTTTATCTCTCTTTCTTTTATAAATGTATCATCTAAATATACAAACTCAACTTCTGGAAAATTACTTTGGAATAATTTAAACTGATCAAGAGTAACACTTTGATTTTCAATTGCAATTTTTTTCACTTCAAACTCTTTTAGTAACTCTCCTACTTTTTTTAAAGTAGATATATTTTCGCAAATCAATTCAAATCCATTTTTTTCTACTTCATTTTTACCTTGAGATACATATCTAAAATCTGTTATAAAAAACCTTTTATCTTTTACTGCTAATGCCGTTCCAGTTGTTCCTGTAAAATCTGTAAAATATCTTACATTTAGTAGACTTGTTATTAAAATTGCATCTACCCCTTTTTCTTTCATTAATCTTTCTAGCTTCATTTTTTACCCCCTTAAAATATTATTTTTCCTCCACCGATAACTAAATCATCGCTATATATAACTAAATGCTGTCCTTTAGCATTTTGTGGATTTTCCTCGTCATATTCAAAATATATTTTTTCATTCTCTTTAATAACTTTTCCATAAAAACCTAAACTAGAAAATCTAGGTTTTGCAAATACTCTCATCTCCAAAAGAGTTTGGAATGGAATCTGAGTTTTAAAGTCTTCTAATTCAACTTTTTTTCTATATAACTCTATATAGTCTCCCAAAATTATTTCATTTTTTTCTGGAATAATATCTATAATAAAGTATATTTTAGGAAATAAAACCCCTAATCCTCTTCTTTGTCCAATTGTATATAGTTGATACCCTTGGTGTTGACCTAAAATTTTTCCACTATTATCTACAAAGTTTCCTGGTTTTATTTTATCACCTAAAGCTTTTTTTAAAAACTCTAAATACCCCTCTTTTGCAAAACAAATTCCTTGGCTATCTTTTTTATCATGAACTTTCGCTCCATAACTTTTAGCTTTTTCTCTAACTAATGTTTTTTCATACTTTGCTAACGGAAAAATCATTCTATCAATTATTTCAGAATCTATTCTATACAGCATATATCCTTGATCTTTTCTTGTATCTGCTGGTTTTTTAAATAAACTTTTATTGAATCTATTATCTCTACTTACTTCACAATAATGCCCTGTTCCTATATAGTAAGCATCTTTTAAATTTGCAGTTTCAATCAACTTTTTCATTTTTATAATCTCGTCACAAACTACACAAGGAGATGGAGTCATACCCTTAGAGTATTCATCAACAAAGTATTTTACTATTTTTTCATTGAACTCATCTACTATATCTAAAATTATATGCTCAATCTCTAACTCTTTGGCTAAAGCTATTGCATCCTTTAAATCTTGGGACTCTCTTTGCTCTTTACTTACAACTAAAGTAACTCCTATTACTTCAAAACCATCCTCTTTTAACATATATGCAGAAGTTGAAGAATCAACTCCTCCACTCATTCCTAATACTATTCTCTTCTTGTTCATATTCTCTTTTTGTTTATATTCTCCTCTATTTTTTTGCTATATGGATTGAACCTATATTATATTTTTTTATTTCGTTTCCTACAAATACCTCAAGAGTTCCATCTTCTAAAATATCTCCTGCTATTCCACTCTCTTCTTTATCAAAATTTACAATCTCAATTCTTCTTCCGTATAGGTAATTAACTTTATTTATTTTCTCTAAAATCTCTTTCCATTTTCCAATTTTAAACTCTTCAAAGCTCTTAAAGAAATCTGAAACTATTGTAAGTATAACCTCTTCTAGATCATACTCTTTTCCTGTTTTTTCTCTCAGTGACATTCCTTTATCTTTTGCTTCTTCTAAATTCAAATTATTTACATTTAATCCTATTCCAATTATATAATAATCTTTTATCTTTTCAACTAAGATTCCACTAATTTTTTTATCTTCTAAATATAAATCATTTGTCCATTTAAACTTATAATCTAAATTCTCTATTTCTTTTAAAGAATATAATAACGAATACCCTACTAAAAGAGGAAGCTTCATATATTCTTCATCTTGTATTCCTAAATCATGCTTTAAGGCAAAAGAAAATAATGCTGCACCTTCTGTTGATACCCATTTATTTCCTCTTCTTCCTCTTCCTGCATTTTGAACTTTTGCAATTGCTAAATCTTTTTCTAAGACATCATCTTTCTCTCTTAAAAATCTATTAGTCGAATCTATCTCATCAAATCTATATATTCTCATATTTTCTCCTTAAAATAAAAAATTAGGCAGAGTTCTGCCTAATTTTTTTAGTCGTTATATCCTTCAGGATTTTCTTTATGCCATTTCCATGCTGTCTCTATTATTGAATCTAACGAAGCATACTTAGGTTTCCACTTTAATTCATTCATAGCTTTTTGAGAGCTTGCAACTAATTTTGCAGGATCTCCAGCTCTTCTAGGAGATACTTCAGCTGGTATTTCATGCTTTGTAACCTTTCTAGCTACCTCTATAACTTGTTTAACTGAGAATCCCTCTCCATTTCCTAAATTATAAACTGTACTCTCTCCACCATTTTTTAATCTATCCAACGCTAATATATGTGCATCAACTAAATCCATTACATGAACATAGTCTCTAATACAAGTTCCATCCTCTGTTGGATAGTCATCTCCATATATTCCTATTTTTTCTCTTTTTCCTAAAGCAACTTGTAATATGATAGGAATTAGATGTGTTTCTGGACTATGGTCTTCTCCAATCTCTCCTGTTGGATATGCTCCAGCTACATTAAAGTATCTAAGAGCTGTATATTTTATTCCGTAAGCATAGTCGTACCACTTTAATAGTTTCTCAACCATTAATTTACTTTCACCATACGGATTTGTTGGATTTGTTTCATCTATTTCAAGTATTGGTATATTTTTAGGTTCTCCATATGTTGCTGCTGTTGATGAGAATACAATGTTTTTTACTTCAAACTCTTTCATTGTGTTAAGTAAATTCATTGTTCCTAAAACATTATTTTCAAAATATTTAGCTGGATTTGTCATACTTTCTCCAACTAATGAATCAGCGGCAAAGTGTATAACCCCCTCTATTTTATTCTCTTTAAAAACTCTTTTTAAAAACTCTATATCTCTTAAATCCCCTAATGCTAACTTAACATCTTCAGATACTGCTTCTACATGACCTGTTTGCATGTTATCTAAAACAATAACCTCTCTCTTTGCTTCTAATAAAGCTCTAACCGCATGACTTCCTATATATCCAGCTCCACCACAAACTAATATTGCCATCTTTCTCCTCCTATGGTTTTTCTTTATTATATTTTCTTTTTAATGTCCAGTCAATCCCTTAAAATCTCTTTATAGCTATTCTTATTTAATTTATTAAAAAAAGATGTTCTTTGTAAAAATAGCTAGATTAAAAATCTAGCTATTTTTTATTATCTTATTTTATTTAAAATTCCCATTCCATATACAGGACCAGTATGCGATGCTATTGTTGCACCAATCTCCATTCTAGATCTGTAATCTAATTTCTTAGTTTTTTCAGCTATACTTCTTAATTGATCAGCTGCTTCTAACTCATTACGAGTTCCACCCCAACCAGTATACATTATAATAGAGTTCTTTTCGTTTTTAATAAGTTTCTCCATATAAGATAAAGCGCCTCTTTCTCCAAGTGCTTTAGCCTCAATACAAACTTCACCGTTCTCTAATTTTAAAACAGGTTTTATTTTCAAGAATCCACCAATAACTGATGATGCTCTTCCTATTCTTCCACCTTTTTCTAGGTACGATAACTCTTTTACAACAAAGTAAACTTTCATTTTACTCTTAGTTTCATCTATCCATTCAATAATTTCATCAAAAGCTTTTCCATCTTTTACCATTTTAGCAGCTTCAATAACTATATGAGCTAGTGCAAATGTTACAACTTTAGAATCTACTATCGCTATATCATCCTCTCTATTTAACATACCTCTCGCTACTCTTGCAGCTTGTTGAGTTCCACTTAATTTACTTGAAATATGAATAGATATAATCTTTTTATATCCTCTTTCTAATAACTTTTCATAAAGCTCCTTGAACTCAGCTGGTGATGGTTGTGATGTTTTTGGAACAACACCATCTTTTAATAACTGTTTCCAGAATTCACCTTTAGACATATCCACACCATCTCTGTAGTAAGTGTCTCCTGCTAATTTAATTTTTAATGGTATAATATCTACATCTAGACCTTTTATCATCTCTGGTGTTAAATCTGATGTAGAATCTGTTACAATCGCTATTTCAGGTAACTCAGGATTTCTATTTGTTACATATATGTAGTAAGGATAATTTTCTTGACCAATTACTAAATCTGAATATTTAACTGTAGATTTAATTCCTTTTAAAACCTTATTAGCTTCTTCAGTTGAACCCTTTCCAATACATGCAAATATATTTAAAGTCTCACTGTTTACACACATCTTATATACACTTTCAATTGTCTCTTCTAAAGTTAATCCTTTAGCTTTTATTTTACCATTAATTAAAGCTATATAATCTCCTTGAGCTATAACTAATTCATCAACCTTTGTATCTCTTACTGCTTGAGTTATTTCAATTGATGTATTAAATGGAAGTTGCTTTAACATCTCATCCATTCCAAACTCTTTATTTTTTACAACATACTCTCCTTCTAGCATAGTTTTTGTTTCTAAAACCATTACTTCTTTAGAAGATCTTTCAGCTGCAATCTTTGCTGATGATATGATATTTTTATTATTTGGTAGAATAACAATTTTGTCAGCCTTTATTTTATTAATTCCCTCTTCGATATCTGCAACACTCGGATTTTGAGTTTGCCCTCCTATTAAAACGGCTGTTGCTCCATTATCTAAGAATAAGTTACCTAACTCCATATTATCAACAATAGCAAAGTAAGCAATTGGTTTGCTATTTTCATTTTGAACTAAAACTTTTCCTCTTTTATCAACTTTATAATGCTCTGCATCAGCTAATAACATATTTTTATGTTGAATCTCCATGTTATCAATTTTTATATTTGATAAATTTCCTAATTGACCAGCTATTTCTAAAACTAATCCAGGATTATTTGTATGTATATGAGTTTTTGTCTTCTTTGAAGTTTGAGCACAAACCATAGAGTCTCCATGATTTACAATTTTTGATTTATAATCATCTAAATCAAAATCTCCAGATTCAATTACAAACTCTGTACAATATTTAAATTTAATATCTTCAAAAACATGATTTCCTGAATGTTCCATTATATCTTTTCTTTTAGCTTGTGATTGAACTATTCTTTCTAAATCATGTAACATATCTGGATCTGTAACAGATTTTTCAAATCCCTCTAAGATATAGAATATCCCTTGACCTCCAGCATCTACAACTCCAGCTTCTTTTAACTTTGGTAATTGATTTGGAGTTTCTTGAACAGCTTCTTGTGCTGCTTCTTTTAAGTATACTAAGAACGGAATAAAATCATCCGATGGTCCTGTATATTTTTCAGCTTCTTCAGCAACTCTTCTTATAACTGTTAACATAGTTCCTTCTACAGGTTCACTTACAGCTTTATAAGCTTTTTCTTTTGCTATTCTGAAAGCAACTTTAACATCATCTACTCCAACTTCCTCTTTAGTTCTTACACCCTCTAAGAAACCTTGAATTATTTGTGATAAAATTGTTCCTGAGTTTCCTCTAGCTCCTAAAAGTATAGCTTCAGATACTATCTCTGCTAACTCCTCCATATCAGGTTCATGATTTAATTTAATTAACTCATTCTCAACCGCTTGTAATGTCATTGACATATTTGTTCCTGTATCTCCATCTGGAACAGGATAGACATTTAGATCATTTAAAACATCTGAATATTTTGATAACCATCTACTTGCTGCGATTAACAGCTTAGTTAATCTTGTAGAATTCAATACCTTTACTTCTATATTCATTATTTGCCTCCATTATTAGAATGTAGGTGGATTTACCACCCAAAGAGCTCTAGCTCTTTTATCTGTATTATTTTTAAATCTATGCTTTTGACTAGATTTAAAATAGAAACTATCTCCTTCGTGTAAGTTATGAATAGCTTCCTCTATATATATATCAATACTTCCTTCAAGAACAAATATAAACTCCTCTCCAGGATGTGTATAATAGCTTCTTCCACTTTCTCCACCAGGTCCAATCTCATATAAAATTGGCTCCATACTTTTCTCTATATTTGATGACGTTAAAAGTGATAATGTTGTATTCGAATCCACACTCTCTACAAATTTTCTCTCTTTGGCTCTAATTAAATCAGAGTTTTTCTTTACCTCTTCATCTTCAATTAGATAACTAACTCTTACATCTAATGAGTTTGCTATTTTCTTCAAATTCTCAATTGAAGGAGATGCTTTTCCTTGTTCTATTTGTGATAAAAAGCTAGCTGATAAATCAACCATTGTTGCCAACTCTCTTAATGATAATGATTTCTCATTTCTGCTTTTTTTTATTCTTTCTCCTATACTCACTTTCTATTCATCCTCCTCTAACATTTTATATAGTTCAAATAGACTATGGAGAACTGCTTTTCTTCTTATTCTCTCTCTATCCCCTGTGAAATTGAATTTAAAGCTTTTAATTTTATCTTTAACCTTAAGACCTACATAAACAAGACCTACAGGTTTTTCTAAAGTTCCACCATTTGGACCAGCAATTCCAGTTGTTGAAATTGCAACTTTTGCTTTTAATCCAAAAACCATCGCTTCTGCTACTTCTTTACTAACAGCTCCATATCTCTCTATTATATTTTTATCAACATTTAACCGATTTATTTTTGATTCGTTACTATATGTTACTAATCCCTCTATAAAAATTTCTGAGACTCCAGATAATCCTACAATAGTTGAAGCTAACATTCCACCAGTACATGACTCCGCAACAGCTAATGTGTAATTTTTACTTTTTAAAAGATTACAAACTTTTTCTTCTATTTTCTCTTCGTCTTCAGTTACAATATATTTTCCTATACTATTATATATCTTTTCCTTAATTTTTTCCACTGTGTTTTTAAAGCTCTCTAGTGTTTGCATCCTCACTATTATACCATAATCCTTAACTAAAAACTCATATTCTATATTTGGTTCTGTAAAAAACACTTTTATCTTCTCTTCCAATATAGATTCAGGAATTCCTGATACAACAATATCTTTTATGTAAATTGGATCTACATTTTCACAATAGCTCTCTGTATAGTATTTTAAAAACTTTGGAAACATATTGTATAACTCTTTAGGAACTCCTGGGAAAGCAGCAATTCCATTTATAAAGAATGCAGGTGCCATTCCTACATCATTTTTTATTGAAATGGCTCCTTCTGGTTTCTCAACCTCTTTATAATTTTTCTTTAGAAACTCTATATTTAATTTTTCAAATTTTTTCTGTATTTCAACTAATTCATCCTCTTCAACTATCATTTTTTTATTTAAAAATTTACTGATAGCCTCTTTTGTTAAATCATCATCTGTTGAACCTAAACCACCTGATAAAATTACAAGTTCATTTCTTTCTTTTGCAAACTTTATAGCTTCAATAACTTTTTCTAAAGAGTCACCTACTGTCAATTTAAAATCTATTTTTATGCCTACTTTATTTAGCTCATTAGCCATAAATACACTATTTGTATCTAAAGTTGCACCATTTAATAACTCTGTTCCAACCAATATTAAAGTACATCTCATCTTATCTACCTCTTAGAAAAATATAGTCCAAATACAAACCATTAAAAAGTTTCCAATTACTCCAGCTAAGAAATCATCTAAAACAACCCCAACTCCATTACCAAAAAATTGTGATTTATAAATTGGACCTATCTTTGTTATATCAAAGAATCTAAATATAATAAATCCTAAAATTATAGCTGCTGTTGTTTCAAAAATTCCAACTGGATTTATTAAGAATAAAGTAGTTAAAAATCCTAGAACCTCATCTATCACAACTTTTTGTGGATCTTTCTCTTTGAATATCTCTCTTTCAGCAATATCACAAACGTAAACTGATATAGCGAAAAAGGTCATTAAAAACATAAAATAAAAAGAGTTATATATCATATTATTTGGAAATATTCTTTTTAATAAAACCAATCCAATATATAAAGGTATTCCACCCAATGTTCCAAATGTTCCTGGAGCTACTGGCATATCTCCTAATCCAAATACTGTTGCTAAATTTCTAACTAGCCTTATATTCACTTAAAACACTCCTTTTTCATAGTTATAAGGTCTATACTCTCCCTTACCTTCTAAAATATTTTTTATTTCATCCTCTGTTTCTGTTGTAAATTCTAAAACTAATTCTGAAACTCCTATCTCTTCTAGATATTCTTTATCTTCTAATATATTTAATGGATGCTCTAAGTAGATTTCACTATTCCCTAAATCATTTTGAATAATTGTAAACTTATCGCCTTGCTCATTTTCAATAACTTTTTGCTCTTTTCCACCTAAAGATAACTCAGTATACATAGCTCTTGGTCTTCCATAAGCTAAAATAGCTTTCTTAATTTTTGTTTCTCCCATCTCTTCTAATCTTCTATAGCTTATTTCTGGAGACAATATTATTGTATCTACATTTTTTAATGTTGAAAATTGATCAAATGCATAACGATTAGAAATATTCAAATTCCAACCTAAAGTTATTTTATCATTTTTATTTTCTAACGCTTGGTATAAATTTGTAGCCATATTATTATTTAAATCAATTTTATCTAAAATACCCTCTCTTGCTACATCATAACCTTTATTATAAATCTTTTTTATTCCTAAAGATTCTAAAATATCTCTTTGTTCTTTATTTGAAACTATAGCTGATACTATAATTTCTTTCTCTATAGTTTCCACTCTAGGAAGCTTTTTTATATCTTCAAAAACCTCTCTTCTATAACTCACAATTAACTTTTCTAAAAGCTCTTTTACAACATCTCTTTTCATCTGTTTTAATACAGATATTGGTAAAAATATATTTTCATCAATATCTATATTTCTTACAACTCCTTTAAATGTTGTATCACCTATTTCAAGAATTTTTTCCTCTATAACCTCTTTTGAAGTACCTTTATTTTTTGCTAATTCAACAATATTTTCAGATAATATCTCTGCTGTTACTAATTCTAATCTATTATTAAGTGTTGAAACTTTTATAGATGCATTTTCTCCAACTTTAGCAGTAAAATTAAATTCTATTAAATGTTTCTTATCTGTAGTTTTTAATTTTTGCTCTATTAAATCACTTATCTCTTTAGAGTAATTTCTATAAACATACTTTGTTCCAGTTGGTAAATCTCTTAATACTATAGTTTCTCCAGGATTAGCTTCTCTTTTTCCTCTTTCAAACCTTGTATCAATTTTATTTATATAAGTTCCGCCAATTTTTTCATAATCTTTAGATAAAAATGTAACTCCATCACCTAAAATTATTTTTTCATTTAATTTCAATCTATTTTCTTTAAGTTCTCCCAAATTTTTACCTAAATGACTTGCGAACTCTTTATTCATTATTTCAGGTCTATTTTTATAGAAGTATCCAGTACTATATCCTCTATTAAATATTTGAGAACTCTTCTCCTCAACATTCTTTCCATCTATTAAATCTTTATAATAACTTACTGTTTGGAAAACATAGTTAGGCTCTTTCATTCTTCCTTCTAATTTAATACTATCTATTCCAATCTCTTTTAACTTTTGAATCTCATCAAATCCATAAAGTTGATCTTTAGGACTTAAAGCATATCCCTCATCTTCACCTTCAGAACTATATTTTTTTCTACATGGTTGAGCACACATTCCTCTATTTCCACTACGTCCGCCAATAAAACTACTCATATAACAATTTCCAGAATATGATATGCAGAGTGCTCCTGAAACAAATATCTCTAATTCAATTTCACTTTTTTCTCTAATCTCTTTTATCTCTTCAAATGATAACTCTCTTGGTAAAACAACTCTCTCAAATCCAATAGATTTTAAGTAATTTGCCTCTATATGATTTGCAACAGTCATTTGAGTACTTCCATGTAGTTCAAGCCCTGGATAATTTTCTTTTATAAATTTTGCCAATCCAAAATCTTGAACAATTACAGCGTCTAATCCATGCTTATACAACTCTCTTAAGTTGATTGAAATAGCTTCAATCTCTACATCCATCATAATTGTATTTAAAGTTAAAAATACTTTAACTCCTCTTTCATGAGCGTAATCTAAAGCCTCTTTATACTCTTCTAATGTTAAATTTACAGCATTTCTTCTCGCTCCAAATCCTTTTAAACCCATATAAATCTCATCAGCACCTGCTTTTATTGCGGCGTGAAATCTTTCTATACTACCCGCTGGGGCAACTATTTTCATATTTTTCCTCTTTCTATATCATATATAATTTTTTTTACTTTAATTTCTAATTCCTCTAATGTTCCATTATTTTCTATAATAATATCAGCTTTTAAATTTCTTTCATCTCTAGATATCTGATTCGAAACAATTTTATTTATAAGTTCCTCATTTATTCCATCTCTTTTCTTTATTCTTTCTATCTGTAATTCTGAGCCTATATCTACTACTATAACCTTATTACAATACATTTCTAAGTTAACTTCAAATAATAAAGGAACATCAAAAATTACTATCTCATGGCTTTGAAAATATTTCGATGACAAATCCTTATAAATTTTTAAAACCTTTGGATGAACTATCGAATTTAAAATTTTTAATTTTTCTGGCTTATTAAAAACTTCTGTTTTTAATAAATTTTTTTCAACAGAGTTATCTTTTAAATTTACAAACTCTTTTCCTAATCTTTCTTTAATTTCCTCTTTTGTTGTATCACTTTCTAAGATATTTTTAGCTATTAAATCTGCATCAAAAACTTTTAATCCCATAGATAAAAATATCTTGCTAACTGTCGATTTTCCACTACCTATACCACCAGTTAATCCCAATATCATTATTATCTCCTTAAAATCGAATATATTATATTTTAACATATTTTCTGACTTTTTTTGTAAAAAAAAAGAGTGAAATTTAAATTTCACTCTTGGTTTTATATTTAATTAAGCTGCAGTTACTTCTTTAGCAATTGGTCCTTTATTTCCATCTTCTACAACAAATGAAACATTTTGTCCTTCTTCTAAAGTTCTAAACCCTTCCCCAATAATTCCAGTAAAGTGTACGAAATAATCTTTTCCCTCTTCACATGTTACAAAACCAAATCCTTTTTCTTTGTTGAACCATTTTACTGTTCCTTTTAACATTTTAACCTCCGAATGATAATAAAAGTATAGTAAGTCCCCCTAGGCACTTTATGGATATATTATACATTAATAAAGTCTTATTTGCAATACATTTTGTTTGTTTTTTGAAGAAAAAATGATTTTTTAACCTTTGTTTGAAATTTAGGACATTTTTTTTGTTTTGTTTAATTTTATAGCATTTTAAATTAAAAAAAAAGAGAACTACAATGTAGTTCTCTTTCCAAACGAATTAGAATTATACTAATTCGATTATAGCCATCTCAGCAGAATCTCCCTTTCTTACAGAAGTTCTGATGATTCTTGTGTATCCACCGTTTCTCTCAGCATACTTTGGAGCTAAATCGTTAAATAACTTAGCTACAGCCTCTTCGCTTCTTAAGAAAGCGAAAGCTTGTCTTCTGTGTGCAAGAGTTCCTTTTTTACCAAGAGTTACCATTCTCTCAGCAAACTTTCTAAGTTCTTTTGCTCTAGTAACAGTAGTTTCTATTCTATCTGATAAAATTAGAGATATTGTTAAGTTCATTAACATAGCTTTTCTATGATCAGCTCTTCTCCCTAACTTTCTATATGATTTATTGTGGTTCATTAGTCAGTTAGCCTCCTTATCTAATTATTCTACAGATCCATTTCCATTCAGATCGAACCCAAGTTCTTTCATCTTTTCAAGGATCTCATCTAGTGATTTTCTTCCTAGATTTTTTATTTTTAGAAGTTCGTTCATTGACATTTTTGCCAATTGTCCTACTTCTTCTATTCCAGCCTTCTTTAAACAGTTAAATGATCTAACAGTCAAGTCAAGCTCTTCTATTCTAGTGTTCATTATATCATCTGTTTTGTTTGTTGATGTTGGAGTTTCCTCCTCTTCCTCAAGATCTACTCTTAAGTGATCCATTCTGTTTCCTAAATCTAGGAAAGGATCTAAATGATACTTTAAAAGCTCTATAGCATAAGAGATTGCATCTCTTATCTCTACACTTCCATCAGTTTCAATATCTAAAGTTAACTTGTCGAAATCAGTCATTCTTCCAACCATTGTATCCTGAACTGAGTAAGATACTTTTTTAATAGGTGTGTAGATAGCATCAACTGCTATAAAATCTACAGCCCAATCTTTTTTCTCTATCTCTTCAGCAACAACAAATCCTTCACCAGTATCAACTATAAATTCCATATCTATCTCTCTATCTGTAGTTAACGTACAAATAATTTGATCAGGATTTACAATTTCTAGTCCAATATCTGGTATTATATCAGCAGCTGTAACAGTCTTAGGTCCCTTTGCAGAAAGAGTCATTTTTCTTTCTCCAGCAGTTTCTGCCTTTATTACTACCTCTTTTACATTTAGCATTATTTCAGTAACGGCCTCTTTTACACCTTCCATAACTGAAAATTCGCTTAGTACTCCATCAATTCTAACTCCTTTGATGGCAGCACCAGGTATAGATGATAGTAAAACTCTTCTCAAAGCATTACCAATTGTATGTCCATATCCTCTATATAAAGGTTCTATAACATATTGACCTGAAAAGTCACTTGTTTTTAATTCGGTAATGTTAATACCCTTAGCATGTTTTTCTATTTTTAACATTTAATCAACTCCTGTCAAAGGATTTATTATCTTGAATAGAACTCAACTATTAAAGCTTCGTTTAGATCGAAATCTAAGTCGTCTTTAGTTGGGTTCTGAAGAACTTTTCCTGCGAAGTTAGCTTTATCTAACTCTAACCATGCTGGAACTGCTTTCTCTTCTATTGCAGTTTTGATTAACTCAATGTTCTTTGAGTTCTCAATTACTGATACTACGTCCCCTGCTTTTACTCTGTAAGATGCAATGTTAACTCTTCTTCCGTTAACAGCAACGTGTCCGTGAGACACTATTTGTCTAGATTGTCTTCTAGTTTTAGCGAATCCTAGTCTGTAAACTACGTTCTCTAATCTTCTCTCTAAGTATTGGATTAAAGTTAAACCAGTAACTCCATCCTTTCTTGAAGCCTCTTCATATAATTTTCTGAATTGCTTCTCCATTACATTGTATATAAATTTAGCTTTTTGCTTTTCGTTTAACTGAATTGCATACTCTGTAGGCTTTTTGTTTGCATTTGGTCTTGGTCCTCTATTAGAAGATTTATTTACTCCTAAGATAACTGGATCAATTCCAAGAGCTCTACATTTCTTTAAAACAGGTTGTCTATTTCTTGCCATCTCTTTATTGTTCCTCCTTACACTTTAATAAATTACTACGATAATGAGCTGAAGGTGTTATTACACTCTTCTTCTTTTTGGTGGTCTACATCCGTTGTGTGGAACTGGAGTTACATCAGTTATCTTTGTAACTTCTAATCCTGCAGCTTGTAGAGATCTGATACATGCCTCTCTACCTGATCCAGGTCCTTTCACTTTTACTTCAACCTTTTTCATTCCATTTTCCATTGCGATGTGAGCTGCTTGCTCTGCTGCGATTTGAGCCGCAAATGGAGTTCCTTTTTTAGTTCCTTTGAAACCAGAAGTTCCTCCTGATTTCCAACTTACTACTTTACCATCAACATCAGTAATTGCTACTATTGTGTTGTTGAAAGTTGAGTGTATATGAGCTACTCCGTTAGGAATATTTTTCAATTTCTTTTTGATTTTAGCTACTTTTTTCTTAGCCATTTTTTAAGCTACCTCCTTACGATAAAATTCCGTTTTTAACTATACTATAATTAGCTTAAAACTATCTCTTTATAGGTTTTTTAGGACCTTTTCTAGTTCTTGCATTTGTTTTTGACTTTTGTCCTCTTACTGGTAAGTTCATCTTGTGTCTTGAACCTCTGTAACATCTAATGTCCATAAGTCTCTTTATTGCAAGTCTGATCTCTTTTCTAAGATCTCCCTCTACCTTGATAGTTTCAACAATGGCTCTGATTTTGTTTAACTCTTCTTCAGTTAAATCCTTTACTCTAGTGTCAAAGTTTACTCCTGCTTCTGTTAATACTTTTTGTGAAGTTGGTTTTCCAATTCCATAAACATAAGTTAAAGCAATCTCTATTCTTTTGTTTCTAGGAATATCTACTCCTGCGATTCTAGCCAAAATTTTTCCTCCTCTTCCGAAAATTTTATATATCCGTCGGTATAAAAACCAACTAAGACTTTCTTCGGTATGCCTCTTTCGAGTTACTAGCTCTACAGCCTAACATACCTTTACAGTACTTCCCATGTCAGTACTAGTTTGCAAAACTTTTCAAGTTATCCTTGTACTTGTTTGTGCTTAGGGTTGTCACAGATAACTCTGATTTTCCCGTGTCTCTTGATAACTTTACATTTGTCACAAATAGGCTTAATTGATACTCTTACTTTCACTTAATTACCTCCTCTCGTGATCATAACTTTACTTTTTTCTGTATACTATTCTTCCCCTAGATAAATCATAAGGAGAAATTTGTACCGTTACTTTGTCTCCTGGTAAAATTTTAATGTAATTCATTCTCATTTTTCCAGAAATGTGCCCTAAAATTGTGTGTCCATTCTCTAATTCCACTTTAAACATCGCATTTGGAAGGGCCTCTAATATAGTTCCTTCTAATTCGATAACATCCTTTTTCGACATACTACCTCCTATCGAACAGAAATTCATATTATTTTAACATTTATTTTACAAAAAGTCTAGCTAATTTTTAACTATTTTTTGTTGTATTTACTACGCTAATTCCGTTAAAATAACTGGCTTTCCATCTATTACGGCAACAGTGTGTTCGAAGTGCGCCGAACGCTTTCCATCTCTTGTCACTACTGTCCACCCATCATCGATTATATTCACTTTGTAAGTACCAATATTTACCATTGGCTCTATTGCTAAAACCATTCCTTCCTCGATTTTTAAACCTCTACCTTTTCTTCCGTAGTTAGGTATACAAGGATCTTCATGCATAGCTTTTCCTACTCCATGCCCAGCAAAGTCTTTAACTACAGTGAAGCCATTTGCTTCAACATATTTTTGGATTGCATTTCCTACATCTCCAAGTCTATTTCCTGCAAAAACTTGCTCTATTCCTATTCTTCTTGCTTCTTTAGTAACATCGATTAATTTTTGTGATTCTTCATCAATCTTTCCTACTGGGAATGTTATTGCAGAATCTCCGTAGAAACCATCCATTCTAGCTACTACATCAACACTTACAATATCTCCCTCTTGAAGAATTCTTTTTTCTTTTGGAACACCATGAACCACTTCTTCATTCACAGAGATACACGAACCTGCTGGGAATGGATTTATTGGTCCTCCAACTCCTACAGTTGCTAACTCTGCTCCATTTTCAATTAAGTAGTTTTCAATAATTTTGTTTAATTCATATGTTGAAATACCTGGTTTTATAAACTGAGGTAAATACTCTGCATATAATCTTGCAATTAATTGACATGGTTTTTTGATTTTTTCAATCTCTTCTCTAGTTTTTAATATAACCATATTTTTCCTTTCTAGATATCTAAAAATTATCCTAAAATGTTAAAGATTTCCTTTGCAATTTCATTGATCTCTTTAGTACCATCTAACTCAACCATTACTCCTCTTTCAGTATAGAAGTTAAATAATGGTGCTGTTTGCTCATGATAAGCTGATAATCTATTCTCTACAGTTTCTTTATTATCATCTTTTCTAACTATTAAATCTGCTCCACAATAATCGCATTTATCCTCTACTTTTGGAGGATTATTTACAACGTGGAATGATGCTCCACAGCTTGGACAAACTTTTCTTCCAACAACTCTTCCAACAATTAACTCATCTGGAACATTTAAAGAAATAACTTTATCTAAGTTCATGTTAAGATCTTTTAAAAGTATTTCTAAAGCTTCTGCTTGAGCTAAAGTTCTTGGGAATCCATCTAAGATAAATCCTTTTTTACAATCTTCTTGAGATAATCTATCTTTTATTATTCCTATGATTGTTGAATCTGGAACTAATTTACCTTCATCCATAAATTTTTTGGCTTCCATACCCATTTCAGTTCCTTCTGATATAGCTGCTCTTAGCATATCTCCAGTTGAAATTTGAGGAATTCCATATTTATCTATTATGAATTTTGCTTGAGTTCCTTTTCCTGCACCAGGTGCTCCAAATAACATTATGTTCATTAGTTTCATCTCCTTTATTTTAAATAAAAAGGGCACGACTTATGCCGTGCCTAGATTTTATAAAAATCCTTTATACTCTTTCATGATAAGATGAGCATCTATCTGTTGTACTGTATCTAGTGCAACCCCTACTACTATTATAATTCCTGTTCCACCAAAGAATACTGGTAGTCCAAAGGCTTTAAATAGAACCATTGGTGCAATTGCGATTAAAGCTAAGAAAATAGCTCCACCCCAAGTTATTCTAGTTACAACTCCTTCAAGATAATCAGCTGTATCTGCTCCAGGTCTAATACTTGGAATCGTACCTCCACCTTGCTTTAGATTTTCTGCAACCTTTTCAGGATCGAAAACTATAGAAGTGTAGAAGAACGAGAAGAATATAATTACAGCAGCAAATAGTATTAAGTATACAGGATGCTGGTCACTAAATATTCTAGCAAGTACTACTTTTCCAGAAAACTCTCCTGGAAGAACGTTTACTACTAAAGAAGGTATCATCATAACCACTGAAGCAAATATTACAGGCATAACACCTGAGCTATTTAATTTCAATGGGATATATGAATTTTGACCCATTCCATTATTTCCAGCAAATCCTCTTCCTACATAGTGAACTGGTATTTTTCTTTGTCCTAATTGGAACACAACAATTCCTGCAATCGTTAAAACTGCAGCAACTCCCACTAATAACAAAACAGGAATAAGAAACTTACTCCCTCTCATATCTTGTATAGTTTGGATAACAGCTCCCGGTGCTCCAGAAATAACATTTAAAAATATTAGTAGCGAAACTCCGTTACCTATCCCTTTGATAGATATCTGTTCCCCTACCCACATTAAAAATATTGTTCCTGCCGTTAAAGTTGTTATTGTTGATAAGAAAAATGTAAACCCTGGTGTTGTTACTAATCCTACAGATTGTAACCAAGTGCATACTCCAATTCCTTGGACTATAGCTATTACAATTGTTAGATATCTTGTCCATTGAGTAATCTTATTTCTTCCTGACTCTCCCTCTTTTTGAATTTCTTCAATCTTAGGAATTATTACAGCAAGTAAACTAAATACAATTGATGAATTGATATAAGGTACAATTCCCAATGCAAATATAGATACTCTTTGGAATGCCCCACCCGAGAACATATTAATGTATCCTAGTAAATCACTCTGTGCAGTCATTTGAGCTAAACGATCAATGTCCACACCAGGAGCAGGGATATATGTCCCTACCCTAGCTACTAGGAACATTAATAAGGTGAAGATGATTCTCTCTCTCAGTTCCGGAATTTTAAATATACCTCTAATCTTCGTTTCAAACTTTTCAATTAAACCCAAAATTCTTCACCTCACATTGAAATAACTAGTTGTATATTACTTGTTATTTTTTGCTACATCAGCAAAAGTTTTTACTTCTATAATTTCTACAGATCCACCTTTTGCTTCGATAGCTGCTTTTGCAGAAGCAGAAACTTTATGAGCTTTTACAGAAACTTTCTTTTCTAGCTCTCCGTTTCCTAAAACTTTGATTCCTGCAAGAGTTTTCTTGATAATTCCAGCTGCTACTAATAGCTCAGGAGTTACTTCAGTTCCCTCTTCGAATCTATTTAAATCACATAAGTTTATTACTGCATAATCTTTTCTGAATATAGCGTTAGAGAATCCTCTCTTTGGAGTTCTTCTATATAAAGGCATTTGTCCACCCTCGAAGTAAGGTTTTACCCCTCCTCCAGCTCTAGAGTTTTGACCATTGCTTCCTTTTCCAGCAGTTTTTCCTAAACCTGAAGACTCTCCTCTTCCGATTCTTTTTCTAGCTTTTCTTGGTACAGAAGGCTTTAATTCATTTAATTTCATTGATTATTGCACCTCCTCTACTTTTATTAGGTAAGAAATTAGAGCGATTTTCCCCATTAATTCTGGAGTCACGTTATGCTCTCTAACATCATTCATCTTCTTAAGCCCTAGCGACTTTGCAGTAGCTATATGGTTAGGCTTTCTTCCGATTATGCTTTTTACAAGCTCTATTCTAAGCTTTGCCATCTTTTTTTACCTCCTAGCTTAAGATTTCCTTTACTTCTTTTCCTCTTAAAGCTGCAACCTCTTCAGCAGTTCTTAATGCTGCTAAACCTTCGATTGTAGCTCTTGCAACGTTGTGCTTATTTCTTGATCCTTTGATTTTTGTAAGGATGTTGTGTACTCCTGCTAACTCAAGAACCTCTCTACAAGATGATCCTGCGATAACTCCAGTACCTTCGTAAGCTGGTGCCATCCAAATTGATGTTGCTCCCCACTTACCAACGATTTCATGAGGAATAGTAGTTCCTTTTAACGAAACCTTTACCATGTTTTTCTTAGCAGCAGCGATTGCTTTTCTGATTGCATCAGGTACACCATTCGCTTTTCCTAATCCCATTCCTACGCTTCCTTCAGCGTCTCCTACAGCAGCTAAAACTGAGAAAGATATTGTTCTTCCTCCTTTAGTTGTCTTAGAAACTCTAGAAATCTTTAATAATTTCTCTTGAAATTGTTTTTCTTCTTTAACTAACTTAGACAAGTGAAGTCCTCCTCTCTACAAGAATTAGAATTTAAGTCCTGCTTCTCTTGCAGCCTCTGCAAGGGCAGCTACTCTTCCTGTGTATTTATAACCAGATCTGTCAAATACGATAACAGATATATTTTTTGCTACAGCTCTTTCAGCTATTAGCTTTCCAACAAGCTTAGCAGACTCGATGTTTCCACCGTGTTTTACATCTCCTTTGATCTCTTTAGCTATTGTAGATGCAGAAACTAAAGTTACTCCATTTACGTCATCAACTAATTGAGCAAAGATGTTGTTGTTTGATCTATATATAGAAAGTCTTGGTCTCTCTGCTGTACCAGAAATTTTGTTTCTGATAGATAAGTGCTTTCTTCTTCTAATAGCGTCTCTATTAACTTTCTTAAACAACGTTTTAACCTCCTTATTCTCAGCATACTAACTAATTTTAGTTAGTATTATGATTTCTTACCTTCTTTTCTTCTGATTACTTCGTCAGAATACTTAACCCCTTTACCTTTGTAAGGCTCTGGAGCTCTCTTAGATCTGATGTCAGCAGCAACTTGTCCTACTACATCTTTCTCTATACCTTCAATGTGGATAGTTGTATTTTTCTCAACTGTCATTTTGATTCCTTCAACAGCATCGATTACAACTGGGTGAGAATAACCTAAAGCCATCTCTAATCCAGCATTTTTCTCAGTAGCTCTGTATCCAACTCCTACTAATGTAAGAGTTTTCTTGAACCCTTCAGCAACTCCAACAACCATGTTGTTTAATAGAGCTCTTGTAGTTCCGTGTATAGCTCTTACAGCTGGTAAGTCATTTGGTCTAGCAACTGTAATTTCGTTGTTTTCTACATTTATTGTTAACTCTTCGTTAAAATTCTTAGTTAAAGTACCTTTAGGTCCTTTTACAGTAACTACATTTCCTGCAGCTACTGTAACTTCTACCCCAGCAGGTACCACTATGATCTTTTTACCTACTCTTGACATATGGCTACCTCCTAGTTTTTACCAAACGAATGCAAGAACTTCTCCGCCCATATTTTCTCTTCTAGCTACTCTATCAGTTACGATTCCTTTAGAAGTTGAAACTATAGCGATTCCTAAACCTGATAATACTCTAGGCATATCTTCTACAGAAGAATAAACTCTTCTTCCTGGCTTAGAAATTCTCTTGATTCCTTTGATTACTCTTTCTTTTCCGTCATACTTTAAGTATACTCTTATATTCTTTTTATTTCCATCTGTTACAATCTTATAGTTAGAAATGTATCCCTCTTCCTTTAAAATCTCAGCGATTTTCTCTTTCATGTTAGAGTGAGGAACATCTGTTTTCTCGTGCATTACAGCATTTGCATTTCTAACTCTTGTTAACATATCTGCAATTGGATCTGTTAAAAACATCTATTAAATCCTCCTTTCATCAATTACCAAGATGATTTCTTTACACCTGGAATAAGTCCAGCACCTGCTAATTGTCTGAACTTAACTCTCGAAATCCCGAATTCTCTCATGAATCCTCTTGGTCTTCCATCTAATTGACATCTATTTTTCTTTCTAACTTCTGAAGAGTTCTTAGGTAATTTGTTTAGCTCAAACATAGCTTCCATATCTCCCTCGTTGATTCTCTTCTTCAGTTCAGCTCTTTTTTCAGCATATTTATCGCATAAAGTTGTTCTTTTTGTTTCTCTAGCGATCATTGACTTTTTAGCCATTTATTCTTAACCTCCTCACTATTTACTTTTTGAAAGGCATTCCGAATGCCTTAAGTAAAGCTCTTCCTTCTTCATCTGTTTTAGCTGAAGATACTATAGTGATAGACATTCCTAAAAGCTTGTCAACTTTATCAAACTCGATCTCAGGGAAAACTAATTGATCTCTTAATCCTAAAGAGTAGTTTCCTCTTCCGTCGAATGAATCCGCTGGAACTCCTTCGAAGTCTCTTACTCTTGGAAGAACTACATTTACTAATCTATCTAGAAAATCGTACATTCTCTCTTTTCTTAAAGTAACTTTTGCACCGATTGGCATTCCTTCTCTTAACTTAAATCCAGCTTCTGATTTTTTTGCTTTTCTTACAACTGGTTTTTGTCCTGTGATTATTGCTAAATCAGCCATTGCAGAATCGATTAACTTAGTGTTTTGAGTTGCCTCTCCTACTCCCATGTTAACAACAATTCTGTCTAACTTTGGACATTCCATAACGTTTGATAATCCTAACTCTTTCATTAAGTTAGCAACTATTGTCTCGTTATATAACTTGTGATATCTAGAAACGTATTTAGACACTTACGTTCTCCTCCTCTCTTATAAAGTTTCTCCAGATACTTTAGAGTATCTTACTTTTTTACCGTCCACAAACTTGTATCCAACTCTAGTTGGTTTACCAGCTTTCTCATCAAATAACATTACTTTTGAAGAGAACATTGGAGCTGGTTTAGTTACAACTCCACCTTGTGGGTTTATTTGTGAAGGTTTCATGTGCTTTGTAACCATGTTGATGTTCTCAACAACGATTTTTCCTTTTTTAGGGAACACTTTTACTACCTTACCTGTTTTACCTTTATCTTTTCCAGATATTACGAAAACTGTATCTCCAGTTTTTACATGTAATGACTCTGGTACAAATTTAATCTTAGGTTTAGCCACGACAATTAGCCTCCTCTCTCAATTATATTACTTCTGGAGCTAGTGATACTATCTTCATGAAGTCTTTAGCTCTTAATTCTCTTGCAACTGGTCCGAATATTCTCGTTGCTTTTGGATCGTTGTTGTTGTTTAAAACAACAGCTGCATTATCATCAAACTTGATGTATGATCCATCTTCTCTTCTTAATTCTTTTCTAGTTCTAACAATAACTGCTTTTACTACGTCTCCTTTTTTAACGTTTCCACCAGGTATTGCTTCCTTAACTGATGCCACAACAATGTCACCGATTCTACCGAATCTTCTTCTAGATCCTCCAAGAACTCTTATAACCATAAGTTTTTTAGCTCCCGAGTTATCAGCAACATTAAGGATAGTTTGTTGTTGTACCATTAAATTATCCTCCTCTCAACAATAATTTGGATTATTATTTAGCTTTCTCTATAATATCAACTAGTCTCCATCTCTTATCTCTTGATAATGGTCTAGTTTCCATGATTCTTACTTTATCTCCAGTTTGAGCTACGTTGTTCTCATCGTGTGATTTGAACTTCATAGTCTTCTTAACTCTCTTTTTGTAGATTGGGTGTAATGTCATTGTTTCGATAGCAACAACTATCGTCTTGTCCATCTTATCTGAAACAACGATTCCTTCTCTTACTTTTCTCTCGTTTCTCAAGATTTTGACCTCCTCTTCTTAAGAATCTATATTGTAAACAAAAGATTTAATTATCTTTCGTTTAATATAGTGTTTATTCTTGCGATCTCTCTTCTTACTTCTCTTATCTTAGCAGTGTTAGTTACTTGTCCTAATGATAGTTGGAACTTTAGGTTGAATAATTCTTCCTTAAGCTCTTTACACTTTACTACTAAGTCTTCAGTAGATATTTCTCTTATTTCCTTAGCTCTCATTAGTTCTCACCACCATTCTCTCTTTTTACAATCTTACATCTAATAGGAAGTTTCATAGAAGCTTTTCTTAAAGCTGCTATAGCTTTCTCTTCAGTAACACCAGATACCTCGAACATTATTCTTCCAGGTTTAACTACTGCTACCCAACCTTCTACGTTTCCTTTACCTTTACCCATTCTCACTCCAGCTGGTCTAGCAGTGATTGGCTTATCTGGGAATATTCTAATGAAAGTTTTACCTTCTCTTTTGAATGTTCTGTTGATTCCAACTCTACAAGATTCAATCTGTCTGTTTGTTATCCATGCTGGTTCAAGGGCTTGTAATCCGTAATCTCCGAAAGCAACAGTGTTACCTCTTTGAGCTGTACCCTTCATTCTTCCTCTAAACATTTTTTTATGTTTTGTTCTTTTAGGCATTAACATGATTACGCTTCCCCTCCTTCCTTCTTAGTTGGAAGTACTTCACCGTGGAAGATCCAAACCTTGATTCCAAGAGCTCCATAAGTTGTATGAGCTGTAGCTGTTGCGTAGTCGATATCGGCTCTTAATGTATGTAGAGGTACTTTTCCTTCTACTACCCACTCAGATCTTGCGATCTCAGCACCATTTAATCTTCCAGAAACCATAACTTTGATTCCTTTTGCTCCAGACTTCATTGCTCTCATAACAGCTTGGCTTATTGCTCTCTTATATGCTACCCTTTTCTCGATAGATGTAGCAATATTTTCAGCAACTAAAGTTGCATCTTTGTTAAATTCTTTAACTTCTTGAACTTTAACTGTAACTTTTCTTCCAGTTAATGTTTCAAGTTTAGCTCTTAAAGATTCTATTTCAGAACCTTTTCTTCCGATGATTATACCAGCTTTAGCTGTGTGTATTAAAACTACAACGTGTGATGGAGAAGTTCTCTCGATTTTTACCTTCGAAATTCCCGCGTGGAAGTAGTTCTTCTTGATCATATCTCTGATCTTTGTATCTTCATGGAAGAACTTTGCGTATTCTTTTTTATCTGCATACCAGATAGAATCCCAAGTTCTTGTTATTCCAAGTCTCAGTCCTCTAGGGTCTACTTTTTGTCCCACAGTCTTACCTCCTTACTACTTTTCAGACACTGCCACAACAATGTGTGCTGTTGGTTTTCTTATTATATCTGCTCTTCCCATTGCTCTAGGCATGATTCTTTTTAGAGCTGGTCCGTCATTTATCATTATAGTTGATACTACTAACTTTTCTTCGTCCATATTGAAGTTGTTAGTTGCATTAGCAATTGCTGATGCTAGTGTTTTCTTTATAAATCTAGCCGCTTTTTTGTTAGTAAATTCTAACGTATCTAAAGCTTCTAATGCTGATTTTCCTCTCACTAAGTCTGCTACAAGTCTAGCTTTTCTTGGAGATAATCTTACGAATCTAGTTATTGCTCTAGCTTCCACTAGTCCAACCTCCTTTTTCTACTATTTGATTTATTATAATAAATCAATTATTTTTTCTTTTTCTTTTTGTCTACACCGTGACCATAGTATGTTCTAGTTGGTGCGAACTCACCTAGTTTATGTCCAACCATTTGCTCTGTTACATGAACTGGTATATGTTTCTTTCCATTGTAAACACCGAAAGTTAATCCTATAAAGTTAGGGAATATAGTTGATCTTCTTGACCAAGTTTTTATTACCGCTTTTATATTTTCAGTAGCAACTGCTTCGTCAACTTTCTTCATTAAGTGGTGGTCACAAAAAGGTCCTTTTTTTAATGATCTAGCCATTACCTATTAGCCTCCTCTCGAAAATTACTTTTCGTTTCTTCTTCTTACGATAAACTTGTCAGAAGTTTTTCTTCCTCTTGTCTTAACACCATGAGCTGGTTTACCCCAAGGAGTCATAGGAGATTTTCTTCCTACTGGAGCTTTACCTTCTCCTCCACCATGTGGGTGATCACAAGGGTTCATTACAGATCCTCTAACATGAGGTCTTCTTCCTTTGTGTCTGTTTCTTCCAGCTTTACCTAGTGAAACTAGGCTGTGCTCTGAGTTTCCTACTTCACCGATAGTTGCCATACATTCTCCGTGAACTAATCTTAATTCACCTGATGGTAACTGAACGTGACAGTAAGTTCCTTCTTTTGCAACTAGTCTTGCTGCAGTTCCTGCAGATCTAACTAATTGTCCACCCTTTCCTCTTTGTAACTCAACGTTGTGTATCTGTGATCCAACAGGCATCTCTTTTAATTTAAGAGCATTTCCTGGCTTTATTTCAGCATTTGAACCAGCCATTACGATATCACCTTTCTTAAGTCCCTTTGGAGCAAGAATATATCTCTTTTCTCCGTCTGCGTACGATAATAGAGCAATGTTTGCTGTTCTATTTGGATCGTACTCAAGTGATACTACCTTTGCAGGTACATCTAATTTATTTCTCTTAAAGTCGATGATTCTGTAAAGTCTTTTGTGTCCCTTGTCTCTATTTCTACAAGTTCTGTGTCCATAGTTATCTCTACCATAAGCAGATTTTAATGGAGTAGTTAAAGACTTTTCAGGTCTAACTTTATCTAAATCTTCGTTAACTAATCTAGACATATGTCTAGTACCATTAGTTATAGCATTTAACTTTCTAATTGCCATCTTTGTTAACCTCCAAAATTTCCTGACCTATAATTATCTTTAGCTTTATCCTTATTTATTTATAAAGAACTAAACTTCTAATTATCTTTCAATTATACTTCTGCGAAGTAAGTTATTGTGTTTCCAGCAGCTAATTTAACAATAGCTTTTTTCTTAGCTTGAGTCTTGTAAAGTTTCATTCCATGTCTTTTAGTAACTGGCTTTACGTTGATTGTAGCTACAGATTCAACTTTTACGTTAAATATAGTTTCGATAGCTTTTCTGATCTCAACTTTATTTGCTTTTGGACTTACCTCAAATGTGTACTTGTTGTAATCTCTTCTTAAAATCTCAGTTTTTTCAGTGATTACAGGCTTCTTTACGATATCGTAAGCAGTCATTATGCAAGCACCTCCTCGATTGTCGTTAACGCTTCCTTAGTTACGATAACTTTCTCTTGCTTTAATAACCAGTAAACTCCAATCTCATTCGGTTGAAGAACTACTGCGTTCTCTAAGTTTCTAGCTGATAAGTATAAGTTGTAATCAGCTTCTGTAGCAAGGTCATTTACAACGAATAATTGCTTTGTGTTAGCTGTTAAAGCGTTAGTTAAAGCGATTATCGTTTTTGTTTTTGGAGTTTCTATAGTTCCATCAAGAACTAAGATTTCTCCAGCAGCAACTTTCGCAGAAAGTGCTGATCTTAAAGCAAGGTTTCTTACTTTTTTGTTTACTTTTTTCTCGTATGATCTTGGTTGTGGTCCGAAAGTAACTCCTCCACCTACCATGTGTGGAGCTCTGATAGAACCTTGTCTAGCTCTTCCAGTTCCTTTTTGTTTGAAAGGCTTTCTTCCTCCACCTTTAACCATAGCTCTAGTTTTAGTAGCTGCAGTTCCTTGTCTAGCAGCTGCTAACTCCGCAGTTAATACTTCATGTAATACTGCTTGATTAGGCTCGATTCCAAATACAGAATCTTTAACTTCTACAGTACCAGTTTGGTTACCTGCTAAGTCATATATGTTTAAAACTGCCATTATTTTCCTCCTTCCTCATCTACTAACTAATTATTTCTTTACAGCTGGTTTAACAACGATATATCCGTTCTTTGGACCAGGTACTGCACCTTTAATTAGTAGTAAGTTGTTTTCTGCGTCAACTTTAACAATTTTTAAGTTTTGAACTGTTACAGTTGCATTTCCGTATTGTCCAGCCATTTTTTTGTTCTTAAGAACTTTTCCAGGCCAAGACGACATTCCTATTGATCCTCCAAGTCTATGGTTTCTAGACACACCGTGTGAAGCTCTGTTTCCACTGAAGTTATGTCTCTTCATAACTCCTGATGTTCCTTTACCTTTTGAAGTACCAGTAATGTCTACGAAAGCAACCTCTGCTAAAGTATCCACTTTGATCTCTTGTCCAAGTTCGATTCCTTCTACTGAATCAACTTTTAACTCTTTAACAAATCTTAACGGCTTTACACCAGCTTTGTTAAAAATTCCCATTAATGGCTTTGTAGTATTTTTTTCTCTTTTTTCGTCAAATCCTAATTGTAAAGCTGTGTATCCATCGTTCTCTGTAGTCTTCTTTTGAAGAACAAAGTTCGGTCCAGCTTCAACAACAGTAACTGGAATAAATTTTCCATCTTCGAAAATTTGAGTCATTCCAATTTTTTTTGCTAAAATTCCTGACATGTCTTTTACCTCCATCAAATAATATATTGGTTGACAACTTGCCCTCGTGGTTCCACCACTTTTCTTTAAAAAAAACGCCAACTTGTATTATTCTGTAAGGATAATTTAATTCTTAGTATCAAATTACCCGAAAATCAGCTGTTTGCTTTTTTTCATCAGAATCTTTTTCAACAAACTATTACGCTTGCTTTATTTCGATTCCAACACCAGCTGGTAAGTTAACTGCTGTTAAAGAAGCAATTGTCTTAGGGTTAGAGTTTTTAATCTCTACCATTCTTCTGTGCACTCTCATCTCGAATTGCTCTCTCGAGTCTTTGTTTACGTGTACTGATCTAAGTACTGTATATTTCTTTATTTTTGTAGGTAGTGGCATAGGTCCTGCAATTTCTGCACCAGATTTCTTTGCTACTTCTACTATCTTTTTAGCTGATTGATCTAATAAAGTGTGATCATAAGCTTTTAAGTAAATTCTTAACTTGTTAGAAGCCATTTTACTTTTCGCACCTCCTTAAAAGTTTCGATTAAAAGAATTAAATAATTCTTTTGTACACTCTGGTAATTATATCACATTTTTTACAAAAAGCAAATGTTTTTTGCTTTTATTTAAAAGTTTTTTTACTTAGCTTTTTTAGGATTATAAAAGGGGACTAAGTCCCCTTTTATATGAACTAAATTTCACTTAGTTTTTAAATTCTTGATTAAGTAAGATTACTTAGTAATTTCTGCAACAACTCCAGAAGCTACCGTTCTTCC
>NZ_CAMFHX010000008.1 GCF_945952365.1 uncultured Cetobacterium sp. | reverse complement strand
TTTATATATTTTATTAAAATAATTATAGAGTTTTATAAGTATTTGGTAACGGAGAAAATTTGAAGCAGAGAATACCATTATCAACACAGATATTTTATGGAGTAGGAGTTAGTTATGCAATAGTGGATCAAATATTTGCTCAGTGGATACTATATTTTTATTTACCACCAGAAAACTCAGGATTAAAACCATTTTTAACGCCAGTATTAATCTCACTAGCTTTGGCAATATCTAGAGTAGTAGATATGATTTCAGATCCAGTAGTTGGATACTTATCAGATAAGTTTAATAGTAGATGGGGAAGAAGAATACCGTTTATAGCAGCGGGAGCTATTCCGTTGGGGTTAGCAACAGTAGCATTTTTCTATCCGCCAGTTAGCAGTGAAAAAGCTACATTTATTTATCTGGCGATGGTTGGATCACTATTTTTTACTTTTTATACAATAGTTGGAGCACCATACAATGCACTTATTCCAGAGATAGGCGAAAACTCAGAGGAAAGATTAAATCTTTCAACATGGCAATCGGTATTTAGACTTATATATAGTGCAATAGCTATGATATTACCTGGAGTTTTAATAAAGTATTTTGGTAAAGGTGATACTTTAGTTGGAATTAGAGGGATGGTGATATCTTTAAGTGCTCTATGTGTTTTAGGTTTATTTGTAACTGTACTGTTGGTTCCAGAAAAAAAATACTCTAGACCAGTAGAAAATGTAGGAGCTATAAAAGAGATATTAAAAGAGGTTATAAAAGATAAAGATTTTATATATTATCTTTTAGGTTTACTTTTCTTCTTTGTAGGGTTTAATTCTCTTAGAGCTATGATGAACTATTATGTAGAAGATATAATGGGATATGGAAAGGAAACTATCACAATAGCTTCAGCACTGTTATTTGGAGCATCAGCGATATTTTTCTATCCAGTAAATAAGTTATCTAGAAAATTTGGGTATAGAAAGATTATGTTAGCTTCGTTGATTGCTTTAACAGTTTTAACAATTGCGTTATCTCTTCTTGGAAAAGTAATTCCAGTAAAATATGGTTTTTTAATATTTGGGCTACTAGGGATTCCAATTTCAGGAGCGGCATTTATATTCCCGCCAGCGATGATGAGTGATATAAGTGAAAAGATTAGTAAAAGAATTAACAATAGAATTGAGGGAGTTTGCTTTGGAATTCAAGGATTCTTTTTAAAAATGGCATTTTTAGTATCGATAGTGATACTACCATTGATGTTGGTTTTAGGAGGAAGTGGTGAGGTAACAAAGTATGGGATCTACTCAGCAGCAATGTTCTCAGCGGCATCTTTTGTAATCTCATATATATTTTATTTTAAATATAGTGAGTAAAATGAGGAGGGAAGTTGAAACGAATAGAGATTGGGGCAATAATATTAGTTTTTGCCTCAATTTTCTTTTTAAGGTTAAATTATGTAACGTTTAAAGAGAGAGTTGAGGTTGGGGACATAATCCAAATAAGTGGACGAGTCGACGCAGGTCAAGGAAAAGTTGAGACTATAAACAATAAATATTCAAAGCAAAATCTATTTTTTTCAGTTCATAGAGTTGGTGATGGTGAGAAAATTATTTTAGGTGAAGTGACAAAAATCAAAAAATCAAAATGGGGAACAACCTATTTTTTAAATTCAAATGAAATTTTAGATAAAGACAGTAGATTAAGAGTTTTTTTTAGAGACAGAATAGAAAGAATGACAAAAGAATATTCAGTAGGATTACTGTTATTTTTGAAAGCAACACTTTTAGGAGAGGGATATCTTCTAGATGATGAGTTAAAAGATATGTTTAGATATACAGGAACAGCTCATATACTAGTAATCTCTGGTTTACACATCGGAGTTATCATATCAGGAGTAGCATATATGTTATTTAAACTAAAAGTTCCTAAAAGAGAGAGGTATATTTTAACGTTATTAATTTTAACTTTATATGTTTTAGGAATAGGGAAATCACCATCTGTATTTCGAGCATATGTAATGGGAGCAATCTATATTTTAAGTAATATTTTGTATGAAAAAGCAGATGTAAAAAAATCTTTTTTCTTAGCATTTTTGATATCCTTAATTATATATCCTGCATGGGTTTATACAGTTTCATTTTGGATGTCATATATAGCTGTTTTTTCAATAATTTTTATCTATGAGAAAATTCCAAAAGTAAAAAAGTTTGAAGCAAAATTTGTAAATAAAATATGTAATACATTGTCTTTAAGCTTAACAATTCAACTTTGTATGACGCCGATATTTTATATATTTTTTAGAAATATACCGATGTTTTCATTTCTTAGTAATGTTATTTTAATACCTGTTGCATCAGTTTTTATAGTGATAAGTTTTTTAGCTTTATTTTTATCAAATTTTTATTTAGAATTTTTAATAATGCCAATTTTAAATATAAACTATTTACTTTTATTAGAGGTAGTTGAAGTATTAAATGGGATTCCATATTTGACTTTAGAATTGTAGATGTGATAATCTATTTATGAGGTGATGAAAATGTTCGTATTTAAAGTTATAATTTTGCTATTTTCTTTGGTGCTACATGAATTAGCTCATGGATATATGGCACTTTTTTGTGGAGATAAAACAGCTAAATATTCAGGGAGGTTATCGCTAAATCCTTTGAAACATTTAGACCCAATCGGAGCACTAATACCAGTTGTAATGCTACTGAGTGGAAGTAACTTTATATTTGGATGGGCAAAGCCAGTTCCAGTAAATTATTTTGCTTTTAGAAATGGTAGAGTTGGAGAATTTTTAGTATCAATAGCGGGTGTATTAACAAACTATTCTTTAATGATAATAGGAGCTCTTTTGATTAGGTTTGATATAGTACCATTCAATGATCTATCGGTATATTTTATAATTATAAACATGGCGTTAGGAACATTTAATCTATTACCAATTCCGCCGTTAGATGGTTCTAGAATAATAGCTTCATTTTTAAATGATGAAAACAGAATAAGAATATTTACAATAGATACCTATGGAATATTTATAATATTAGGGCTTAGTTATTTTGGTATTTTGAGTAAAATAATGTCTCCAATATACAATATAATAATTGGAGTAGTAGATTTAATAATTAGGAGTTAGAATGAAAAGTATAAAAAAAGCAGTGAGAATAGAGTTTGAAGAGAGGAAATCGAAATTTATAGGATACGCAAAACCGATTTCATCAAAAGAGGAAGCAGAGGAATTTATAGATATGATTAGAGAGATGCATCCAGATGCAACTCATAACTGTACTGTCTATAGAGTTATAGATAATGGGCAAGAGTATTTCAAAGCTGATGATGACGGAGAGCCAAGTGGAACAGCAGGAAAACCTATGGGTGAGATTCTTACTTATATGGATGTAAACAATATTGCAGTTGTAGCTACAAGATATTTTGGCGGAATAAAATTAGGAGCTGGAGGCCTTGTAAGAAACTACGCTAAAACAGCAAAATTAGCAGTTTTAGAGGGTGAAATTGCAGAGTTTATAGAGCGTCAAGAGTGTCTTTTAGACTTCTCTTATGAAAAGATAAATGAGATTGATAATCTATTAATAAATGGAAATGAAGAGTTACTAAATAAAGATTTTAATGAAAGAGTAACTTATAGAGTAAGGGTATCAGACGAAACTTTAGAAAAATTAAAAGAGTTAAAGGATATCTTGGTTATAATTTAAGAAATAAAAAACAGGTAGAATCTTAAAATTCTACCTGTTTACTTTTACTTTGTAATCTTTTTTTTTAAATACAAATAGTAATAATAAAGTTAAAATGATATATGCAAATTCAACTACTATTATATAGTATGGCCACTCACCAAAATAGTCAAGAGGTGATTGGAAACTAGGTTTTCTATTTATATATAGATAGTTAGTTCCAAGAACGCTATTTATAAAAAATACCCCAGCCATAATAACATTTATTCCAAGGAAAGATCCAGTCCAAGTTTCTAAAGATGGTCTTAACTTAAAAATTTTGTATTCAACAATAGCTGTAAAAATTATGTAGCAGTGCGTTGAGAAAAAGCTAATGTTGAAAAAATGAGGGAAGGTTTCTCTAACCTCAGGTGTTAATAGTGCAAAGATTGCTCCGATAGACCAGAAAAATGTTGCGTACAAAAATGGAGTAAATCTAAGTGTAGTACCTAAAATAGCAAAAATAAGAGTTATATTGCAAAGATGTAAAGGAAGTAGTGAGTACCAAGCTTCTCCAATTAATTTATATCTGATAAAGAGTTCTCCACACTTTATCATCAAAATAATTAAAGAGATTACTCTCATAACTTTTTTAGGTTGTGGGCTATACTTTACTCCAAAATAAAGAAAAACAAAAACTAACGAATATCCCAAAAGATAAAAAAGATGTAACTTATCAAACAGTTCAAACTCCATTAAATTATCCTCCTAGTTTTATTTATGAAAACCTAAATCTGCAGGGTTGATATCACCAGAAACATGTTCGATTTTTCCACCGACATTTTCAAATTGCTCTCTTCTTGCAGCGGTTTTTTTTATAAGATTTATTGTTTTTTCATTTAACGACGATTTATTATAATGCCCTTTAGACCAATAATCAATAATTAATTTACTATCTCCAAAAATTTTTAAATTATTTTTTCTAATTGCTATATCGATAGCTAAGTATATACCAATTAATTCACCGTAGTTATTTGTGCTACCTTCTGGAGCTAAATAGTTTCCAAACTCATTTATCATATGTTCAGGCATAATATTATCCAAAAGAGATGCTCCTTTTATATCAGTAACTCTAACTTCAACTCCAATTCCTCTACCAGTTCCAGCATCGAAATATATCCCATCGATAAGTTTTTCTTTAGCTTCTTTTATTTTCTGTTTTTTATCTTCGTAGATTCCACCTTCAGAAAGCCAGTCTTTAGCTTCTTTTTCAGTCTTAAAAGATTTATACCTCGCTTTCTTTCCTTTTGTTAACTGTTGACACTCAGGCCAAGAAGTAACAATAGCAGAATAGTTTTCTTTATCTATAATAAAAGCATAATATTTAGTAGCCATAACTCTCCTTTATTTTTTTATATATATTTTATCATAAAATTTTATAAAAATAAAAAACTTTATGTGAGTGGCAAAAAAGTGTTGCAAAAGTCAAAAAATTATGATAAAATCTTTACGATAAATAGAAAGATTATAGGAAGGTGACAATAATGAGAAAAGGAATTCATCCTGATTACAAATTACTTACTGTTGACTGTACTTGTGGAAACAAGTTCGAAACAAGATCAACAATGAACGCAAAGGACGCAGAGCTTAAAATAGCTGTATGTGCTAACTGCCACCCATTCTACACTGGAAAAGCTAAGTTCGTAGACGCTGCTGGAAGAGTAGAGCAATTCAACAAGAAGTTTGGATTAAAGAAATAAGAAATAAAAAAACGGGACTATGTCCTGTTTTTTTTTAAAGTATAAGTAACAGGGAGGTTAAAATGGCTGTAATAGAGATAAATCATCCATTAATACAACACAAATTAACAATATTAAGAAATAAAGAGACTGACACAAAGTCTTTTAGAGAGAATCTAAATGAAATCTCAAAGTTAATGACTTATGAAGTAACAAAAAATTTAGTTTTAGAAGAGATAGAGGTTCAAACTCCTCTAATGAAAACAGTTGGATATACGTTAGGAACGAATATTGCAGTTGTACCTATTTTAAGAGCTGGATTAGGAATGGTAGATGGGATAGTTTCATTAATTCCAACGGCAAAAATAGGTCATATAGGAGTTTATAGAGATGAAGAAACTCTAGAGCCAGTATACTATTACTGTAAACTTCCTGTAGATGTACAAAATAAACAAGTTATATTAGTAGATCCTATGTTAGCAACTGGAGGATCAGCTATATATGCAATAGATTACCTAAAGCAATCTGGAGTTAAAAACATAGTATTTATGTGTTTAGTAGCTGCTCCAGAAGGAATAGCAAAAGTTTTACAAACGCATCCAGATGTAGCTATTTATACAGCTAAAATAGACCAAGGTTTAGATTCAAACGGATATATTTATCCAGGTTTAGGAGATTGTGGAGACAGAATATTTGGAACAAAATAACTATAATGGGTGGCTGTATGTCCACCCTTTTTATTTTTCATAGAGATAAATTTTGAGGAGGAAAAAGATATGCTAAGTGTGATAATTCCAGCTTATAATGTTGAAAAATATATTGAAAGATGTATTAAATCAGTTTTAAATCAAACTTTAAAAGAGATTGAAATAATTGTTATCGACGATGGTTCAAAAGATGGGACTTCAAAAATTTGTGAGCAGTTAGCTAATCATTATAGTAATATAATTTATAAAAAAGTGAAGAATGGTGGTTGCAGTGCAGCTAGAAATTGTGGTCTCTCTTTAGCACAAGGAAAATATATTGCATTCTTAGATTCCGATGATTGGGCGGATGAAGATATGTATAAAGAGATGGTAGAGATAGCGGAAAATGAGTTTGCAGATATTGTTATTTCTGGCTTTAAAAAGCTAGATGAGAATAAAAATCTTTTAGCCAATGTTGAGGTAGATAAAAGAGATGATAAAGACAGCTATACAGATTGTACAACAGAGTGGTTTTCATCGCCTTGTAATAAAATCTATAGAAAAGAGATGATTAAAAAAAATAAAATTCAATTTTTATTAGATGTTTATACAGGGGAAGATATGTTTTTTAACTTTATGTGTTTTTTCTTCAGTAAAAAAGTTGTTTCTATTAATAAACCATATTATAATTATTTTATGAACACAGCTTCTGTATCGAATAATTATAAAAATAGAACAGACATATATCTAGTTATAGATGAACTAATAAAATTCTATAAAGAGAATGATGTATATGAGAAGAATATAGATAAAGTTAGAGAATGTTTTAAATATCATGGTATAATGTATCCTTTTGATGTTTTACAAAGATTGAGTGAAAATAAAATTGAGGGATGGAAAAGGTTTTATTTAAAAATAAAAGAAGAAATAGATAGATTTGAAGAGTTGAAAACTTTTGAAATAAAATGTTATTACTATTTTAGAATTTTGAGATTGAAAATGATAGGTTTAAAAAAGTATAAAAAGATACTAACAAGAAAATAGGGTGAGGGAAAGTGAAAAAAATATTAATAAAGGCATATGCACAAATGAATTTAGGCGATGACCTTTTTATAAAAATGCTTTGTGAAAGATATAAAGAAACTGAGTTTTATCTTTATGCAACACCAGAGTATGAGAATTTAAAGGGAATTGATACTGAGAATTTAAATATACTTTATAACGATACTTTTGCTAAGAAAATCTTATTCCGTTTGGGAAGAAAATTTGGGATTCCAAATATATTAGAGGATTTGAAAGCGAGAGAGTTAGATGGTGTTGTAAATATAGGAGGATCTATATTTATAGAAAATGATTTTTCAGAAGAGGATTTTAAAGTTAGAGAGAGAAATTTAGATTTTGGAAAAAACTATTTTATTCTAGGAGCAAATTTTGGACCATATAAAAATGAAGGATTTAGAGATATGTACCATGAGTTCTTTAAAAGTTGTAAGGATGTTTGTTTTAGAGAGAGATATTCATATGAACTTTTTGAAGATTTAGAAAATGTTAGATATGGAAATGATATTGTATTTAGCTTGAAAATGGAACCTAATGAGGTAGAGAACTATGTCCTATTCTCAATTGTGTTACCATCTGGAAGACCTGGATTTACAGGAATAGAGTCTGAGTATTTTAATAGATTGAAAACTTTGACACTAGATATTATAAAATCAGGTAAAAAAGTTAAATTTATGTCGTTTTGCCAAGGTGAAAGGGATGAAGAAGCTATAAGTAAGTTATTAAATATGATTCCAAATGAGCAGCATAAACATATAACAAAATATCTTTATAGAGGAGATATAAATGAAGCCTTAGATATAATCAATAAAGCTGAGAGTGTTGTAGCAACAAGATTCCATGCAATGATATTAGGATTTATATTTAAAAAGCCAGTATTTCCTATAACTTATAGTAAAAAGATGACAAATGTTTTAGAGGATTTAGATTTTAAAGGAAATTTTGCATCATTAGATAATCTGAAAAATTTAAACTATGAAAAGTATAAAGAGAATTTAGCACTGTCGGATGAAGTTTTAATGAAAGCATCAAAAGATGGAGAAAAACATTTCTTAAAGCTAGATGAATTTTTATCAATATAGGTAAAGCTATGGCAAAAAACGAATTGAAAGTTGGAACGGCACTCTCAATGTTAACTATAATAATGAGTTCTTTAATTCAAATTGTATATACACCACTATATATGAGATATTTAGGTCCGGCTGACTATGGAATTAACTCATTGGTTCAATCTATAATGGGATATATCTCAATTTTGAATTTAGGTCTTGGAAATACTATGCTGAGATATACTGTTAGATACAGAGCGTCTGGAAAATTGGAAGAGGAAAAATCTTTAAACGGGATGTTTTTATCTATTTTTTCGATACTTATGGTTTTGGCCATTGGAATTGGAAGTTATATATTTTTTAATATCGAAACATTTTTTGGAGAGAGATTTACAGCAATTGAATTAGAGAAAACAAAAATGGTTTTCATAATATTATCTTTAAATGTAGTTCTTTCATTTCCATTAACTATTTTTTCAACAAATATAAGTTCGAAAGAGAAGTTTATATATCAAAGAGGAGTAAAACTATTAGCAATGGTATTGAATCCAATTATAGGTGCTTTACTTATGATAAATGGGTTTGGATTAATTAGTGTAACATTATCCACACTATTTTTTGCAATAATATCCTATCTCTTTGATATAGTTTATGCAATAAAATTAGGAATGAGAATAAAGTTTTCAAAATTTGATTACAGTATTTTAAAAGAGATATTTACATACTCGTTTTTTATATTTTTAAACGTACTTATAGATCAAATATATTGGGGAACAGATAGAGTTATAATAGGTAAATATATTGGAGTAGCGGGTGTAGCAATATATTCTGTTGGAGCTATTTTTAATACTCTTTACACTGGGTTTGCTGCTGCTATAGCTGGAGTTTTATTTCCGAGAATAAATAGATTGATTGTAGAGGGAAAACATAATGAGATAGATGGGCTATTTTTAAAAGTTGGAAGGCTACAGTATATTCTTTTGGGTTTAATCTCTTCTGGATTTGTTTTATTTGGAAAAGATTTTATAACTCTTTGGGTAGGAAAAGAGTATATAGAAGCTTATAGAATAGCCCTTTGGATAATGATTCCTTTGACAGTTCCTTTGATTCAAAGTATAGGTGTGAGTATAATGCAGGCAAAAAATATGCATCAGTTTAGATCGGTTGTTTATCTGGTAATAGCACTTTTGAATTTAGGTATGAGTATTTTTTTAGTAAAAAAATATGGAGTGATAGGGTGTGCTATAGCTACGGGAATATCATTTATATTAGGGCAGATAATAATAATGAATATATATTATAAAGTGGTTGTAGAGTTAGATATAGTTAATTTCTGGAAAAATATATTAAAAATGTCAGTTCCAATATTTATAGCGATGATTTTTGGAACTCTTTTAAATAGATATTTAAAAGAAGTAAACTATTTAAAATTTATAGTAAAAATAGTGATATATACAATTTTATATTGTTTATTACTTTGGAAGATGGGATTGAATGAGTATGAAAAATCTCAAATACCAATTTCAAAAATTTTAAAGAAAATAAAAAAGTGATGATTAAATCTCATCACTTTTTTTGTTAGTTATATACTCCTCTGTTAAGAAGTGAATTCCTAAAAATAGAATATACCATCCGAAAACTATGTAAACGGCTTTATCTGTAAGCAGAGGTAAAACTACAATCAACGATCCGAAAAGGAAATGTAAAAGTCCTTTCACGATAACTAAAACTCTAACCTTAGCTTTTGTTTTTTCCCAAGAGGTAAACTTGTTATCCCTTCCTAAGATTAAAATTAATCCTTTTAAACAAAGTAAAACACCGATATAGCTTGTAAAGAATAGTTGGCTAGTAAAATTATTTAAAAGAATAACTGCTACCGAGATAAGTTCAACTATACCCTCACCTAAAACAAGCCCCCAATGGAAGTATGGACTTTTTCTATTACTTGTTGAATAGAAAATATGGTAAGCTCCATTTAAAAATAAAACGGTACTTAAAATATATTCAATATTTTTATTAAAAAATCCCATATTGCTGATTCCAAGAGCGCCAATTAAAACATAAAAAATCCCCAGTGTTAAGAAAAATGATTTAAAATTTACTTTCATTATAGATTCTCCCTTAAAGAATAGTTATTGATAAAATTATATCAAAGATTAGTTTACACTTCAATCAAAAAAAACTTCACATAAAGGCAAGAGCTTGGTATAATATTAAAAAAGTTTGCTTAGGAGGGACAGATGTTTTCAAAAAATATACAAAATTTAAAAACATCTCCTGTAAGAGAGTTGATACCATACTCGAAAAAAGCTAAAGAAGCTGGGATAGACATTATACATTTAAATATAGGACAACCAGATTTAGAAACTCCAAAGGAGTTTTTTGAAGCAGTAGAGAATTTTGGACAAGAAACAATAGCGTATTCAGACTCTTCGGGGAGAAAAGAGTTAATAGACTCAGTAAAAGGATATTATAAAAATTTAGGGATGAATTATGACAGTGAGGAAATCTTAATAACTGCAGGAGGAAGTGAAGCACTATTATTTACGTTGATGACACTCTTTGATGCAGGAGAAGAGGTTTTAATTCCAGAACCATATTATGCAAATTACAATAGTTTCTTTGCAATGTTAGGAATAAAGGTTGTGGGGATACCGACTCAATTTGAAGATAACTTTAAGTTACCAAAAAAAGAGGTTATTGAAAGTTTAGTGACAGAGAAAACAAAGGCAATAATGTTTTCAAATCCAGGGAATCCAACAGGCTCAGTTTATTCAAAAGATGAACTGCTTATGCTAAATGAGATTTCTAAGGAGAAAAATTTATTTTTAATCAGTGATGAGGTTTACAGAGAGTTTATCTATGATGGAAAAGACACAGTTAGCTGTGGAACATTTAGTGACAATTTAGAGAGAATTATTTTGATAGATTCAATATCAAAAAGATTCTCAACATGTGGAGCTAGAGTAGGAACTATTTTAAATAAAAATAAAGAGTTCATGGCATATATTTTAAAACTTTGTCAATCAAGACTATCTATTTCAACTTTAGATATGGTTGGAGCAGAAGCTCTTTATAGATGTAAAGATAGAGCTTATTATGAAGTTGTAAATGCGAAGTATATGGAGAGAAGAGATTTCCTATATGAAGGATTAAAAAATATAGAGGGTGTTGTGTTAAATAAACCTGAGGGGGCTTTCTATTGTATTGTTCAACTTCCAGTAGAAGATGCGACAGAGTTTTCAAAATGGTTATTGGGAGAGTTTTCATACGATAACTCAACTGTTATGTTAACACCAGCAAAAGGATTTTATCAAAGAGAGGAGTTAGGAGTAAATAAGGTTAGAATATCTTATGCTCTAGACTTAGATAGATTAGAAAAAGCTGTGAAAATAATTGAGTTAGGATTAAAAAAATACAACTCAAAATAGATATAAAAAAGGTGTCAGAAAAAATATTCTGGCACCTAATTTTTTTATTTTTTTAGCAGGAGTTCACGGAACTCTTTTGCAGTCATTCTATTACTTTTTATCTCTTTCTCGACTTTAGTTGGAGCCGTAAGAGCAACTTTTGGTGTATATAACGAGTTTGTTAATGAGTTTATATGAGTTATAGCAACAGCGATAGCATCAGCTGCATCATCTGGCTTTGGAATCTCATCAAGTTTTAATATTTTTTGAACCATCAATTGAACCTGTTTCTTATCAGCTTTTCCATATCCAGTTATTCCCATTTTTACTTGTAAAGGAGTATAGTTTTCAATTTGAAGATTTTTTCTTTTTCCAGCTAAAACAATAACTCCCCTAGCTTGTCCAACACTGATAACTGTTTTGTTATTTTTGAAGAAGAAGAGTTCCTCTATCGCCATAAACTGTGGTGAATATAAATCTATAATCTCCTCTAACTCATCAAAAATTTGAAGAAGTCTATCCTCCATAGCTAAATTTTTATCTGTAAAAATACATCCATATTTTATAAGAACAATCTTATTTTCTTTATAATCTACAATAGAATATCCAACAATAGCTGTTCCTGGATCGATACCTAAAATTCTCAAAAAAATCACCTCGCTTTAGTTTAACATGTCGAAAGAAAAAAAACTAGCAGGTGTATATAAGTTTAAAAATTATGGTATAATAAAAACAAAAATGATGATAGTAGGAGAGAGAGATATGATTTTGAAAAGAGCTATGGCAGCACAGTTAATAGAAGAGTTAAAAATACAAAATAAAAAAGTAGTATTCACAAATGGATGCTTTGATATTTTACACGTTGGACATCTGACTTATTTAAACGAAGCTAAAAGACAGGGGGATATTCTGATTGTAGGAGTAAATTCTGATGCTTCAGTAAAAAGATTAAAGGGTGAATCAAGACCAATAAACAGTGAGTTAGATAGAGCAGAGATGTTATGTGGTTTAAAAGCTGTAGATTATACAGTTATTTTTGAAGAGGATACTCCATGTGAGCTTTTAGATGAATTAAAGCCATCAATTCATGTTAAAGGTGGAGATTATACAAAGGATGATTTACCAGAAACAAAGATTGTTGAAAAAAATGGTGGAGAAGTAAGAATTTTAGGATTTGTTGAAGGAAAATCTACAACAAATATAGTTAACAAGATACAAGGATAGGTGAAAAGTTAGTGAGAAAGATATTAAAATTTGAAGAGATTAATGCTTTGGCTAAAAAGTTAGCAGACTATGTTTCGCCAAATACAGTAGTAGCACTGATTGGTGATTTAGGTACTGGAAAAACAACGTTTACAAAAAACTTTGCAAAAGAGCTAGGGATAGAGGAAAATTTAAAAAGTCCAACATTTAATTATGTATTGGAGTATTTAGATGGAAGATTACCACTTTATCACTTTGATGTTTATAGACTTGGAAGTGCAGATGAAATATACGAGATAGGGTATGAGGATTATATAAATAACGATGGTGTTGCTTTAATAGAGTGGGCAAATATAATCGAAAGTGAGTTACCAAAAAAATATATAAAAATAGAGTTTGAATATGCTTTAGAAACAGAGGATTTAGAAGTGAGAGCTGTAAATTTAGAGTATGTTGGAGATAAAGAGAAAGAGGAGGAGATGTTAAAATATGTTGATTTTAGCTATTGATACATCTACAAATATAGGGACAGTTGCTCTATATGATGATAAAAAAGGATTGGTTGGAGAAATAACTTTAAATGTAAAGCAAAATCATTCAGCAATAACAATGACAACTATTGATACACTGTTCAGTTTAACAGGTGTGGATAAAAAAAATATAGATAAAATTGCTGTAAGCATTGGTCCAGGATCATTTACTGGAATTAGAATTGGAGTTGGGCTAGCAAAAGGATTAGCTTATGCTTTGAAAAAATCTATTGCAGGAATAAATGAACTAGATTTATTAGCTCAAACTTACACTGGAGATAAAAAAGTTATAGCGATGCTAGATGCTAGAAAGGAAAGAGTATTCGCTGGAGTATATAAGAAAGAGAATGGTGCCTTTGTTTTAGAGGGTGAGTATATGGCAGAGGAGTTAGAAAATATTTTAAACTCTGTAGAGGAAGAAACAGTTTTCGTTGGTGATGGAGCTATTGTATATGAAGATATAATAAAAAATAAAATAGGCGATAAAGCTATTTTTATTAAAAAATCACTAAATGTTTCGAGAGCTTCACTGTTAGCTGAGCTAGCAGTAGAGAAAGAGGATAACTTATTTACACTAGAGCCATACTACGTTACAAAATCACAAGCTGAAAGAGAGAAAGAGGCTAAATAAAAATTTTGAGGTGGGATTATGAACTCTTTTAAATTAAAAAAAGATATCTATTGGGTAGGATCGTTGAATCCTGATTTGAAGGTTTTTGATGTAATAATGGAAACTCAGTTTGGAACTACTTATAACTCTTATTTATTAAAAGGTAGTGAAAAGATTGCTATTTTTGAAACGGTTAAAGAGACAAAGTTTAGTGAGTTTGTAGAGAGGCTTAAAACTGCTTTAGATGATATAAAATTGATTGATTACATAGTTTTGAATCATACAGAACCTGATCATTCGGGATCTGTAGGAAAACTATTGGATTTAGCACCGAATGCAAAAGTTGTAGGATCGAAAAATACAATTGAATTTTTAAAGGGGATTTTAAATAAAGATTTCCCTCATATAGTTGTTGAGCATGGAGATACTATTTCTTTAGGAGATAAAACTCTAAAATTTATTTCAGCTCCATTTTTACATTGGCCGGATTCTATATATACATATATAGAAGAGGATAAAGTTTTAGTAACATGTGATTCTTTTGGTTCGCACTATAGCTTTGATGATATTTTACTTTCAAAGTTACCACTAGAGAAAAAAAGAGATTATATGGTCGCTTTAAGATACTATTATATGTGTATTTTCTCACCATTTAGAAAATATGTTTTAGAAGGTGTGGAAAAGATAAAAGATTTAAAAATAGATATGATTTTACCAGGTCATGGACCAGTTTTAGATGTGGATATAGATAAAGTTATTGAAACATATAAAAATTGGTCAACAGTAAAAAATCCAAATGAATTTAAAAGTGTTGTAATCCCTTATGCTACAGCTTATGGATATACAAGAGAGCTAGCAAAAGAGATAGAAAAAGGAATAAAAGATTATAACAGCACAGTAGAAGTAAAAAGTTATGACTTAGATGTACAAAACTTTGGAAAGCTAGAGGGTGAAATATTAAGAGAGTTTCAGTGGGCTGATGGAATAATATTTGGAAGCTGCACAATAAATGGAGATACACTTCCAGTTATTTGGAATCTTTTGACATCTTTAAATCCAATTGTTCATGGTGGAAAATATGTTTCAGCTTTTGGAAGTTATGGATGGAGTGGAGAAGCTGTTCCAAATATTTTAGATAGATTGAATCAACTTCGAATGAATGTTATCGATGGAATAAAAGTAAACTTTAGAGCTTCGAGAAAAGATTTAGATTCAGCTTTCGAGTTTGGACAAAATTTTGCAAAGCATATGTTCTTAAAAACTATTCCAGAAAAAATCAGAGTAGAGGAAGTAGAAAATCTTAATCCAGATAGAAAACTTATGAGATGGACTTGTAGTGTTTGTGGTGAAAGTTATAATCAGATTGACGCACCAGATATTTGTCCAGCTTGTGGAGTTGGAAAAGAGTTCTTTGTACCATCGAATCTTGAAGAGAAAACAAAGAAGGTAGAAACAACAGATACCATTGTAATTATAGGTGGTGGAATCGCAGCTCTTTCTGCAGCTAAAACAGTTAGAGAGAGAAGCGATAATGCAAAAGTTATAATTTTATCAAATGAAAATGAATATCCATACTATAGAACTCTTTTATCAGAGATGATAGGAGAGGGAATTGCTAGAGAGCAGTTTTTAGTTAAAAATGAGAAATGGTATGAGGATAAAAATATAGAGGTTAGATTAAATACAGTTGTAGAAAATATAGACTCAAGTAAAAAGGTTTTGAAAACATCTTCAGGAGAAATCTCATATGATAAATTAATAATAGCGACTGGAGCAAAGGCGATGATGCCAAGTATAGGTAATTCACATCTAGAAGGAATATTTACCGTTAGAGATAAAAATGATGTTGATAAAATAAGAAAATACTCTTTTGGAAAGAAAAAAGCGGTTGTTATCGGTGGAGGAGTTTTAGGACTTGAATCGGCATGTGGACTTCAAAAGTTAGGGTTAGAAGTTTCAATTGTGGAGATGATGCAAAGAATTTTGCCAAGACAGCTAGATGAGGATGGTTCAAAGCTTTTTGAAGCATGTATAGTTAAAAGTGATGTTAAGTTATATAAGAACTCAAAAGCTGAAAGGTTTAAAGGAACTTCTGAAGTTGAAGGTATATATTTAGACAGTGGAGAGTTTGTAGAGGCAGATGTTGTAGTTATAAGTTCAGGAATTGTTCCAAATAAAGAGTTAGCTCAGCAAGCGGATATAAAAACCAATAGAGGAGTTGTAGTTGATGAAAAAATGCAGACATCTGAAAAAGATATCTACGCTTGTGGGGATGTTGCAGAGTACAAAGGAAATGTAATTGGACTTTGGCAAATATCATCTGATCAAGGACGAGTTGCTGCTTTAAGTGCTCTTGGAATTGATGAAAAGTATGAGGATAAAATTCAACCAGTAACATTTGAAGGAATGGGAACAAAAATATTCTCAGCAGGTGGAGTTTTAGAGACAGGAGATGCAATATCAGAAACAGTTTATGATAAGTTAGTTTATAAAAAATTAAACTTCAAAAATGATGAGATAGTATCAGGAATTTTGATTGGAGATGTCGAAAAAGGAATCACAATAATAAAAGGTTTAAAAGAGAGAGAAAAAAAAGGAAACCTTTTAAAAAAGTTCTATAAATAGGTAAGAAATTAAAATTGACAAAAATAGTTAGGTATGTTAAAGTACAACTACATTTAAAGGAAGATTTTCCGTGTTAAGGAGGAAAAAATGGGAAAAGTTTTAAGTTTAAATAATTCAAATTTCAAAAGTGAAGTAGCAGAATCAAAAGGAATTGTATTAGTAGATTTCTGGGCTGACTGGTGTGGGCCTTGTAAGATGTTAGCTCCAATTTTAGAAGAGCTTTCAGGAGAAACTGCAGCAAAAATATGTAAAGTAAACGTAGACGAAAGTGGAGAGTTAGCTGGAGATTACGGAATTAGAAGTATTCCAACAATGATTATCTTTAAAGATGGAGTTAAAGTTGATCAAATCGTTGGATTAAGACAAAAATCAGAACTTTTAGAAAAATTGAATTCTTATTAAAATAATAAATAAAAAGGTTGCTACTGGCAACCTTTTTTGTTTTATGGTATAATTGAACTTAACATAAAATGGGAAAATGGGAGGGCTAATGAAAAGGAAAATCTATTTGATTCTAGCATTGATGGTTGTTGCAATGAGCAGTTTAAAAGCAGCGACAGAAATAGCTGAAGATACACAAAATGAAGTTGAAATAGATTTAAACTCTAATACTATGACTTCAACAGATGGAGTAAATGTTAGATATGGGTCTTTAAAGTTAAAAGCTTTTGAAGTGAGAGTAGACAGAGAAAGAAATAGAGCTTATGTTCCTGGAGAGTTTTTCTTAGAGGCGGATGAACCGACCGGAAAGTTAAAGATAGATTCATCTAACGGAGAGTTTGATACTGAAGGAAATACTGGAAGCTTTGGAAAAAGTTTTGGGTATTTAGAGGTTGGACAGATTACAGGAGCAGAGAAACCAAACGATAGAATATATTTTGGTGGAGATAAAACCGAATACTTAAATGGAAAAACCTATTTAAGAAACGCTTGGTTTACAACTGATCCTAAAATTATTGAAACGAGAAACCCTTCAGAAGTTGGATACCATTTACAATCAGATACAATCGTAATAGAGCCTGATAAGCAGGTAACTTTTAGAAATACTGATTTATTTATTGGAGATACAGATATAATCCCATTTTCATTACCATGGTATAGATTTAATATAAGACAAGGTTCAGAAGTACCTTTATTCCCAAGTTGGGGTTCAGATGATGATTATGGTTGGTATATAACATCTGGAGTTCTTTGGGGAGATAAAGATAGCAAATTTAAAGGTGGAATTTCACCAAAATTTGGAGATAGAATAGGTCTTTTAATTGGAAGAATGGAAAACTGGTATGACCTAGGTAGCTATGGAAGTGGACAGTTAAATATAAATGATTGGCTTATAGATAAAAAAGCTGATGAAGATGAAGTTGAAAGAAACTTTAATAGATGGGATGTAAACTATACACATAACTATTCAGGTGAAAATGGATACTTAAATCTTAACTACCAAAATTCAACGTATAATATGATTTCAACTATGGATGATGGAATAGATAACTACTTCCGTGGAAAAGAAAATAGTAATAATGGTTGGAAATATATAGATGGTGTACCTGATAAAGGTGGCAGTTTAGGATTCTATAACTTAGATACAGAGCTAACAAATTTAGGAAGTAACAATGATATAACTTTAAAGGCGAAGGTAAATTTAGTATCAGATAAAAAAGCTTACGGTGTTATTGTTGCAGAGCAATTAGATGATATGGATTATGGAGCATCAGCAGATTACGATCTAACGAGTGATATCTCAATTCAAAAAGAAAATGAGAGATATTCGATGGGTGCTTACTATAACTACCTTTATGATATGGACCCTGGATCGACTAAAAAAGATTTACAATCGAGAGCTGAAAACTTTGGATTTAATTTTAACGACAAAGAGAATAATATTTTTATATCTTATGATGATAAATCTGGGGATAAGTTCAGAGAGTTAAACTCTTGGGAAAGAGACCCTAACTTCAGTAAATTAAATAGAAAAGGTTTCTATGGAATCGAGTTTGATTATACTCCTTGGACAGTTTCACAATATGATATCTATGACAGTAAAGATTTAAAAACTTCATTAGGAGAGTATCACCTATATAAAGATATCTTCTATAAAGTTGGATATGACTACAGTGAGTTTGAACATAAGCTAAACCTTCAAAGTGATCCGTTTAGAAAAAGTGCTCTTACTGAAGGGAAGTTAGGAAAAACAACTAACTTTAGAGATACTCAATACAACAGATATGAGAATATAATCTATAATAAAACTACAGAAAATAGAGGTTATATAGACTTTATGTATGACAACTATAAATTTACTATAGCTGGTGGTAACACTAAAGAGGAGATTTGGGATAGAGAGGGAATTTATACATACTCTGATTTTGATACTCCTTGGGGTAGAGAAGCGTATAGAGTTTATGTAAATGAATCAGATTTCTATGAAGTTGGATTATCTAATGAAAAACTTTCTTTAGGTGCTTTAGGAGATTTAGAGTTATACGGAAACCTTAGATTTGATCAGTATGATAAAGGCTATGATAATGAAAAGTCAAAAGAGTTATCAACAGAGGATAAATCAACTAGAGTTAGAGCTGGATTTGCTCATGATGTGACGATGTTTGATAATAGTGATAACAGAGATAGAACTACAGATTTAGCTTTAAACAATAGATTGACGTATATGTATCAAGATTACTCTTACGATTCTGACTCTAAGATGACTAGCGATAGAAGAATGTTCCATAAAGAGAATGTAAATGAAGTATCAGATACTTTAACATTCGATTTAGGAAACACTCAAACTATCTATACAGTTGATTATAAGGATGTTAGAAGAGCAAGTAATGACAATAAAAAAGGTGAAATCTTAAATCAAAAGTTAGAGTTCTTAATCGATGATGAAAATAGTTTTGGTTTAGATTATGGAATAGATAAAAGATTTACAGATTACAACACAGAAAAAGAGAACCATAACGATTTAACATTTGAAAATTATGGTGCTAACTACAGATATTCGAATAACTATTTCTACTATAAAAATCGTAGAATAGACTCTAGTATCTGGAATATAGAAGGTATAAGTGACGCTGAAGAAAGAATTAGAGAAGATGTCTATGGATACACTTATGATTTTGGTAAAAATAAGTTAAACTTAGAGTATATTGAAGGAAAAGATGAAAGAGATGAAGAGAATGCGAAAGTAATCAACACTAAGAATAAAACTTACTCAGCATCATACTTAGTTGGTGGAGATGTAGAGCATCTTTATAAAGCTAGTTATGAAGATTACAAAAATGCAGGAGCTTGGAACAGTTCATTATCAAACTATAACTCAGATGTAGTTTATTTAGCTTACACTTATAAGGATAAGAGATTTACAGATGCAGAGCTAGTTTCATACGCAGCTTCAGAATATAAAAAGACACCAGATCAACTATCACAAGTTGAGATAGATAGAATTAGACAAGTTTTAGAAGATAGAGAAAACTCTAGAGTTAGAACATTTAATTTAAATAGAATTGTGGATGACAGAACTTACTTTGGAGATTACAAAAGAGGATTCCATACATCTCTTATGATGCAAAGAAATGATAAAAGATACGAGGAAACTGGAGATTACTTAAAATCTTTAGAAGAGTTAGAAGGAAGATTGTTCTATTCGTATAATAGAATAGGAGTTGGATATATATATAACCAAAAATCTAACTATACATCACCTTATGCAGCTGATATAACACAAGCTGGATGGAAAGATACAGAAAGAGAGCATGAGTTTAGTTTACATGCGAAAGTTGGAAAGCCAAGTGAAGGTTGGAGAACAAAAGCTTACGTTAAATTCTATGATCAGTTAGATGGAGTTTCAGGAGAAAATTCAAGAAGTACATTTGATGGATTTGGAGTAGAGCTAGGAAAAGAGTTTGGATACTACGAGTGGGCAGTTGCTTACGAAAGAGATTATTCATATAGAACTAAAGACTATGAGTGGAGTATGGCAATTCAATTTAGATTGTTAACATTCCCAGATTCAAATATCTTTGGATTAGGAGCAACAACAGATAAAAACAAAAAGACATCCCCTGATACATATCTATTTGATGGAATCAAAATAGATGATTTAGAGGATTAAAATATTTTATATTTATAGAAAAGGAGAAAAAACATGAGAGTAATATTACCAAGTGGAGATATAAAAGAGTTTGAAAACAGTGTAAATATGTTTGAGATTGCAAAGTCAATCAGTAACTCTTTAGCTAAAAAAGCTATTGGAGCAAAAGTAGATGGGAAAGAAGTAGATATGAGCTACGTATTAGACAGAGATGCTAATATTGAAATCATAACTCCAGAAACAGAGGATGGAGAAGAGATCATAAAGCATTCAACTGCTCACTTATTAGCACAAGCAGTTATAAGATTATTCCCTGGAACAAAAGTTGCGATAGGACCATCAATTGAAAATGGATTCTACTATGACTTTGATCCTGAAAACCAATTTACAGATGAAGATTTAGAAAAAATCGAAGCTGAAATGAAAAAAATAGTAAAAGAAAATATAAAAGTTGAAAGAATCGAAATGGTTAGAGAAGAGGCTATTGAGCACTTCAAAAACCTTGGAGAAAACTATAAAGTTGAGATAATCGAGAGTATTCCAGCTAACGAAATGTTAACATTCTATAAGCAAGGAGATTTTATCGATTTATGTAGAGGACCACACGTTCCATCTACATCTTACTTAAAAGCTTTCAAATTAAAGTCAGTAGCTGGAGCTTACTGGAGAGGAGATTCTAATAACAAGATGTTACAAAGAATCTACGGATTTGCATTCTCAACTGAGCATGCATTAAAAGCTCACTTAAAGTTCTTAGAGGAAGCTGAAAAAAGAGATCATAGAAGATTAGGTAAAGAGTTAGAGTTATTCTTTACAAGTGACTTTGGACCAGGATTCCCATTCTTCTTACCAAACGGTATGAAAATGAGAAATGTATTAACAGATTTATGGAGAAGAGAGCATGAAAAAGCTGGATATGAAATGATCCAAACTCCTATCATGTTAAACAAAGAGTTATGGGAAACTTCAGGACACTGGATGAACTATAGAGAGAATATGTATACATCAGAAATTGATGAGACTGAATTCGCTATAAAACCTATGAACTGTCCAGGTGGAGTTTTAGTATATAAGCACGGAATGCATTCATATAAAGATTTACCAATCAGAGCTGGAGAGTTAGGAATTGTTCATAGACATGAGTTCTCAGGAGCACTTCATGGATTAATGAGAGTAAGAAACTTCACTCAAGATGATGCTCATATCTTTATGACTCCAGAGCAAATCGAAGATGAAATAATTGGAGTAGTAAACTTAATAGATAAATTCTACAGAGGATTATTCGGATTCGAATATGCAATCGAGTTATCTACAAGACCAGAAAAAGCTATCGGATCTCAAGAGATTTGGGATAAAGCTGAATCAGCTTTAGAGGGAGCTTTAAAGAAGTTAGGAAGAGATTACAAATTAAATCCAGGGGATGGAGCATTCTATGGTCCAAAACTAGACTTCAAGATAAAGGATGCTATCGGAAGAACTTGGCAATGTGGAACTATCCAATTAGACTTCAACTTACCAGAGAGATTTGATATCTCTTATGTAGGAGAGGATGGAGAGAAGCATAGACCAGTAATGATCCATAGAGTTGTTTATGGTTCATTAGAAAGATTCATGGGAATATTAATAGAGCACTATGCAGGAGCATTCCCAACTTGGTTAGCACCATGTCAAGTTAAGGTATTAACAATAAATGATGATGTTGTACCTTATGCAAAAGAGTTAGTATCTATATTAAAGTCTGAAGGAATCAGAGTTGAAATAGATACAAGAGCTGAATCTATCGGATACAAAATTAGAGAAGCTAACGGAAAATATAAAGTACCTGTACAATTAATTATTGGTAAAAATGAAGTTGAAAATAGAGAAGTGAACATTAGAAGATTTGGTTCTCAAAACCAAGAATCAATGTCATTAGAAAGCTTCGTAGAGATGATAAAAGAGGAAGCAGCACCAAAATTTAATAACTAATTAAATTATGAGCAGGAATTTTTTCCTGCTCTTTTTCCACTTAAAAATATATAGGAGATAGAGAAATGGGAATTAGATATAGTAAAATTGAAAATAAAAATAAAAGAGAGATTGTTTTATTAAAAGGATTACCTTGTAAATATGGGAAGTGTAAGTTTTGTAATTATATAGAGGATAACTCAACAGATTTAGATGAGATTCAAAAGGTGAATATAGAAACTTTAGAAGAGGTAACAGGTGAGTTTGGAGCGTTAGAGGTTATCAACTCTGGATCTGTATTTGAACTGCCTGAATCAACTTTAGAAAAAATAAGAGAGGTTGTTTTAGCAAAAAATATAAAACTGCTTTACTTTGAAATCTATTATGGATATAAAAATAGATTGAATGAGATAAAAGAGTTCTTCAAGGGAATAGATATAAGATTTAGAATGGGAATGGAAACATTTGATAATGATTTTAGAATACACTCTTACGGAAAAAATTTCAAAGTTGGAACTGTTGAGATAGAGGATTTAAGCCAAAAATTATACTCTGTTTGTCTTCTAATCTGTGTTAAAGGACAAACTAAAGAGATGATAGATAGAGATATCGAGTTGGGATTGAAATATTTTAAGAGTATAACAATAAATATATTTATAAATAATGGAACTGTAGTAGAAAGAGATGAAGAGCTAGTGAGATGGTTTATTCAAAAGTATGCTCATCTACAAGATGATCCAAGAGTTGAGTTGCTGATAGACAATAAAGATCTTGGAGTTTTTGAGCAGTAAATGAAAAGAGTAAAATACACACGAAAAATTTAATTTTAGGAGGGCAAAAATGACAGCATTTGGAGCAGTATTGGGATTAATAATTGCAATAATTTTAATTATAAGAAAGGCTAATCCAGCATATAGCTTAATATTGGGAGCCGTTATAGGGGGATTAGCAGGAGGAGTTTCACTTCCAGAAACAGTTAACTTGATGATAAGTGGAGTGAAGGATGTTACTCCAGCTATACTTAGAATTTTAACAGCGGGTATCCTTGCAGGAATACTTATAAAAACAGAAGCAGCCACAAAAATAGCAGAAACAATAGTTGATACATTAGGTGAAAAAAGAGCTATTTTAGCATTGGCTTTATCAGCTCTTATTCTAACATCGATAGGAGTATTTATTGATGTTGCAGTGATAACAGTATCACCTATAGCTTTGGCAATAGCGAGAAGATTGAAAATGTCAAAAATGGCGATGTTATTAGCAATGATAGGTGGAGGAAAGTGTGGAAATATTATCTCTCCAAATCCAAATACAATAGCGTCTGCTGAAAACTTTGGAGCGTCACTTTCATCAGTTATGTGGGTAAATATAATACCAGCTTTCATAGGATTAATTGCGACAATTTTAATAGCAAACTTATTAGTTGAAAAAGGTGAAAAAGTTCTTGAGATAGAAAATGTTGAAGAAAAAGGAGAGCTGCCATCTTTCTTTGGAAGTATAGTAGGTCCTCTTGTAACGATAGCCCTATTAGCTTTAAGACCAGCAGTAGGAATAAATGTAGATCCACTTATAGCTTTACCACTAGGTGGTTTAGTTGGAATAGTTTTCATGGGAAAAACAGGGAAATTAAAGGAATCTATGGAGTATGGACTTCAAAAAATGTCTGGAGTTGCAATTCTTTTGGTTGGAACAGGAACTGTAGCTGGAATAATTAAAAATTCAACTTTAAAAGATGTTATATTATCACTTTTAGAAAAAGCAAGTATAAGTGATAGATTAATTGCACCGATAGCAGGAGCTTTAATGTCTGGAGCGACAGCTTCAACAACAGCAGGAGCTACAATAGCTTCAGCAACTTTCTCAGGTGCTATTTTAGCAGCGGGAGTTAGTGCAGTTTGGGGAGCGGCGATGGTAAATTCAGGAGCTACAGTTTTAGATCATCTACCACACGGATCATTTTTCCACAGTACAGGTGGAGCAAGTAATATGAATTTAGAAGAGAGACTGAAGTTAATTCCTTACGAATCTGCAATTGGATTTGTTTTAGCTCTATCTTCATTCTTAACATACTTAATGATAGGATAGAAAATAAAAAATGCTGGAAATTTTTTCCAGCATTTTTTGTTTAAATATTTTTAAATATGGATATCATCTCTAGAGATTTCTCTTATCTCTCCAGGTTTCATTCCATCTAAAGTTAGATTTCCAAACTGAACTCTTTTTAAATAAGTAACTTTATTTTTAACAGCTTTAAGCATCTTTTTAACTTGACGGTACTTTCCTTCTGTAATTGTCAAATGAATACTTTTAGGAGTTAGATATTCAACTTTACTGGGAAGAGATATATAATCAGTATCAAATTTCACTCCAGATTCAAGGGCAGAAATAGCCTCTTCAGAAATCTCTCTATCTAGTTCAACATAGTATGTTTTTTCCATTTTTTTATCTGGATGAGTCATAGTATAACTTAAATCTCCGTCACTTGTAAAAAGAAGTAGACCTTCTGTATCTTTATCGAGTCTTCCGACAGGAGAAACAGATTTTTTGTCTACAAAGTCAGGTAAAAGCTCAGCAACGATAGCTCTATTGTGCATATCTTCCATAGCAGTTATATAACCAGCTACTTTATAAAGAATATAATATTTCATTTCTTTTTTTTGAGGAACTATTCCATCAAAAGTTATAACGTCTACTCCCCATTCTACTTCAGTAGCATCATTAACTTCAACTAATCCATTTACAGTAGCTCTGCCTTCTGCAATAGCTTTTTTTATTTTTCTTCTACTAGCTACACCGCATTCAACTAAATATTTCTCTAATCTTAATTTCAACTTTAATTCTACCTCACAAATTTTATTTTTATATCCTAAGATGGTAACATATTTTTGATATTTTTGCAAAAGAGACTATTTTTTTTGGACAAATTATGTTAATTTATATATGTGTTAAACAATAAAGAGGTTTCGGGAGGAAAGATGAGTTTTTTATTAGAAAAGTTTTTACAATACGTACAGATTGATACTACAGCAGATGCTAAGAGTAAAACATGTCCGAGCACAGAGATTCAGTGGAACTTAGCTAAAGTTATAGTTAAAGATTTAGAAGAGATTGGTTTAGTAGATATATCATTAGATGAAAATGGGTATATTATGGGGACGCTACCATCAAATTCAAAAAAAGATATTCCAACGATTGGATTCATAGCACATATGGATACAGCACCGTCGTTTAATGGAACAGATGTTAAACCAAGAATAATAGAAAAATATGATGGAGAAAATATAGTTTTAAATAAGGATTTAGATATTGTTATGCAAACTAAAGATTTCCCAGAGTTAAAAAAATATATGAATCAAACTTTAATTGTAACAGATGGAACGACTCTTTTAGGAGCAGACGATAAAGCTGGAATTGTTGAGATTATGACAGCTTTAAAATTCTTAAAAGATAATCCAGAGATTGAACATGGAGAGATTAAAATAGGTATAACTCCTGACGAAGAGATTGGAAGAGGAGCAAATCTATTTGATGTAGAAAAATTTAATGCTAAGTTTGCATATACAATTGATGGAGGAGAGATTGGAGAGTTAGAGTTTGAAAACTTCAATGCTGCTTCAGCAAATATAGTTATAAAAGGAAGAGATATTCATCCGGGAGCTTCAAAAAATAAAATGATAAACTCGATGCTATTAGCTATGGAGTTAAATGCAATGCTTCCTGCTAATGAAAGACCAGAGTATACAGAAGGGTATGAAGGATTCTTTTTATTGACAAACTTTAAAGGTAGCGTAGAGTTAACAGAGATAGATTATATAGTAAGAGACCATTCAAAAGAGAAGTTCTTAGAGAAAAAGAGTTTGATAGAGAGTGCAGTAAAGTATTTAGCAGGAAAATATTCTGATGCTGAGATTATCTTAACAATGACAGATAGCTATTACAATATGAGAGAGATGATAGAACCTGTTTATCATATTGTGGATTTAGCAAAAGAAGCTATGTTAGAAGTTGGAGTAAAGCCAATCATAAAACCAATTAGAGGTGGAACTGATGGAGCTAGATTATCATTTAAAGGATTACCTTGTCCAAACATATTTACTGGTGGACATAACTTCCACGGTAAATTTGAATTTATTTCATTCCAATCAATGGAAAAATCAGTTCAAGTAATTTTAAAAATTGTAGAAATTATGACGAGATAGTATCTGAGGAGGAAAATGAAAACATATCATTTTATAGTAAAAGGTAGAGTTCAGGGTGTTGGATATAGAATAACTACTCAGCTTAATGCTCAAAGAATAGGAGTTAAAGGAGTTGTAAAAAATCTGTCTAATGGTGATGTAGAAGTTTTTGCTCAAGGTGAAGAGAATATTATTGAAAACTTTAAAAAATATTTAAAAATAGGATCGATAATGAGTAAAGTTGTAAGCATAGAAGAAACTATTTTAGATAGAGAGAAGTTTGAAGAGTTTCAAACTAAATATTAAAAGCGATAGATATCTATCGCTTTTTTCTTATGCCTCTTCTATTTCTACTATTGTTTCAGGAAACATAATATTGTTTAAAAGCATTGCTAAATCAGCAGCGTTACATTCAACAATGTGAGCAGTTATAGTTTCATCATCATATCCATCAATATTGAAGAAAACTCTGTCGTTATTAAGGAAAATCTCTTTTACAATTCCAGCACCAACTTTATATGCACCAGATGCTTTAGATATAGCTAAAACCTCATACTCATCATCTGTAATAGCTAATGTTTTTACATTTAAACCTTTAAGGTATTCTCTAACTAGCTCTTCGGCTTGAACATAGAACTCTTCTAAAACTTTAACGTATTTATCTTTTTTTATCAATCTATCAACTAATACAGCTAGTGAGAACGAGTGGAAAATATCTTCAATACTATATGCAGAAGGAACCATCTCTTTATTTTTTAAAAAGATTTCAATGCCATGTTCTCCCTCTTTTACAGTTTCTATAATTGGAGTTTTACTACCATCTAAATAATCAATAGCATCAACTTCTAAATTTAGAACAGACAATTTTTTTACCTTTTCTTTTTTCATTAATGTTTCGAATTCAGTTTCAATTTTGTCATAGAAATTAACAATAAAATCGTTGAAAAAGTTTTCTTTCATAATATAATCACCACCATCATTTTTTAGATATTATAACATAAAATCTATGATATAATATATAGAAGATAAAAAAATTAGTGAGGTATATAAAATGATAAGTTGTCCAGTTTGTAATAAAAAAATGCAAAAGATTGAAAGAAAATATATATGTGAAGGAAATCATAATTTTGATGTCTCTAAGTTTGGACATGTAAATTTATTATTATCTAATCAAAAAAATAGTAAACTTCCAGGAGATAGTAAAGAGATGGTTTTAAGTAGAAAAAATTACTTAGAGAAAGGTTACTATGAAGGGATATCAAATGGAGTAAATGAGATAATCAAAAGAGAGCTTGGAGATAAAAAAGATATCAAAGTTTTAGATATAGGTTGTGGAGAGGGATACTATACAAATAGATTAAAAACTTTTTTAGAGAATTTAGATATAAAAAATCAGATTGTAGGAATAGATATATCTAAAGAGGCTGTTATCTCGGCTGCAAAATCATATAAAAATATAGAGTGGATTGTTGCGAGTGCGAGCTCTTTACCTATAGAGGATGAATCATTAGATTTTATAATCTGTATGTTTGCTAAGATAATACCTGAAGAGAAGATGAGAACTTTAAAAAAAGGTGGAAAATTAATAATAGTTTCGACAGGAGAAAATCATCTTTTAGAAATGAAAGAGGTAGTTTATGATGTTGTTAGAAAAGAGTTCTATTCACCAGTAGAGGATTTAAATATTTTTTCTCACTTAGAAAAGGTAAATGTAAAATATGAAACAGAGATTCTAGAGCAGGAAAGTATTGAGAATCTATTTAATATGACTCCTTATAGATGGAGAAGTCCGCAAAAAGGTGTAGAGAAGTTATTCGCTTTAGAAAAATTAAAAACAACAGTAGAAGTAAATATAGATATTTTTGAAAAAAAATAAAAAAAATAAAACTTTTTTAAGGAAGCTCCCGTCAAAAAAGTGTAATTAGAAAATAGTAAGTTTTTAATTACACAAAAGACTTTATACTTATAAAAGTATTATTTAATCCCCCCCTGTAGACGGCCTTCTATCCCCCCCAGAAGGCCGTTTCTTTTTTTTGTTTTGAACAAACTAGGTCACAACTATTTTTTTTTGTAAATTTATATTGTATAATATACTAAGTCAATTTTAGGGGGTATTAAAGTTGAAACAGGTAAACAGAGTTATTTTTATTAATTTATTAACAACATCGATAGTTCTTGGGGTATACAATGTTTTTACAGGAATCCATATAAAAACATTAGGTTATGGAGAGGGTGTTATTGGACAAGTTTTATCAATTGGTAGTTTATCGATAGCAGTGGGGTCGATGTTAAATGCTTATTTTAGCTCAAAAGTAGGCTTGAAAAAAACAATTTCATTTGGATTGATATTGATGTCGGTAGGTATTTTAGGTGTGGGATTTATTAGAAATCCATTTTTAATAAAAATATCTTCAAGTTTAATGGGAGTAGGTTATGGCTTTCCATTTTCATCGATTGGAGTTTTACTTATAGAAAATTCCGGTGAAAGTGAACGAGTGAAAGTTTTTAGTAGAAATTTTATAGCTCAAAGTTTAGGTACAGTTTGTACAAGTTATCTAGCAGGAGTTATTATTAAAACTTTTGGAAAGGTTTTTGCAGCAGAAAAGGCAATTCCATTGCTTTACTTGCTTTGTGTTTTTATAATTTTATTAGGTTTTTATCCTTTGAAAGGATTAAATGATATTGATAAGTTAAAGAAAAATAAAGATAAAAATTTTTTTAAAGGTTTTAAAGATGTAATGAGTGGTAGTGCATTAAAATTTGTTATTTATAATACAATAATAGGATTTGGAGCGGGATTAGTAATTCCATTTTTCAGTGTATATTTGAAGTTTGCATTGAATATGGATAATGAAAAAGTTGGAGTTATAATGGGGTTATCACAGTTGGGATTAGTTCTAGGTGGATTTTTAGTTCCGTATATATCTAAAATACTAGGAAGAGAGATGACAGTTGTTGTATGTCAATTACTTTCAATTCCATTTTTAATCTCTATAGCGTTTCCACAAGGAGTTTTTATAATGGGATTATCATTTTTTCTGAGATCAACATTGATGAATTTGAATCAGCCACTTATACAAAATATATCTTTAGAAACTGTAGATTATGATAACAGAGCTTTGATGAGTAGTGTAATATCTATGTCATCAAATGCAACAAGAGCGATAAGTATGATAATAGCTGGATATTTAATGGAAAATGTATCATATACAGCACCGTATTATTTGACAGTCGTATTATATTTAATAGGAACCGCTATTTTTTATAGAAGTTTTAATTTAGAGAAAAAACCATTAAGAGGAGGGATTGAATGAGTAAAAACTTTGTTCATTTACATCTACATACAGAGTACAGTCTTCTAGATGGGGTTGGAAAGATAGATGAGTATTTAGATAGAGCTAAAGAGTTAAATATGAAAGCTATGGCAATAACCGATCATGGAAACATGTATGGTGCTATAGAGTTTTATAAGAGTGCAATGAAAAGAGGGATAAAGCCGATAATAGGAACAGAGGCTTATGTATCTGAGTTTGAAATGGATAAAAAAGAGGGAAGAAATTTCCATCTTATTTTATTAGCTAAAAATTTAAAGGGGTATCAGAATCTTTTAAAAATTTCATCGGTAGGGTTTTTAAAAGGATTTTACTATAGACCCCGTGTGGATAAAGAGTTTTTAAAAGAGCATAGTGAAGGGATAATTGCACTGTCAGCATGTATGCAAGGAGAGATATCTAGAGCTATTTTAGGAAATGAATCTGAAAATATTATAGACAATAAAATAAAAGAGTATGTAGAGATTTTTGGAAAAGATAACTTTTATATTGAGTTACAGGGAAATGGTGTTGAAGGACAAAAGGAGTTAAATAGAGAGTTATTTAGATATGCAAAAAAACATAATCTAAAATGTGCTGCTACAAATGATACTCACTATGTGTATGAAGGCGATCATGTTCTTCAAGATTTGGTTATTTGTATTCAGACTGGAGCTAAGGTTGCAGATAACAATAGAATGAAAATAGAAACAAAGGAGTTGTTTTTAAAAAGTAGAGCTGAAGTTATAAACTCTTTGGGTGATGAGTATCTTGAAGCTATTGACAACACGGAAGAGATTGCAAATAGATGTAATTTGAGTTTAGAGTTTGGAGAACTAAAGTTTCCTAAATATGAGATTCCTGCTTGTGTTAAAAGTTCAGCTGAATTTTTAAAAAAAGTTGTATATAAGGGCTTAGCTGAAAGATATCCAGCAGGATTGAGTGAAGAGTTATTAAAAAGAGTTGAGTATGAGTTAGAAGTTATTTTGAAAATGGGATATGAGGAGTACTTTATAGTTGTATGGGATTTTATAGCTTATGCAAAAGGTAAAAATATTCCAATTGGACCTGGAAGAGGTTCCGCAGCAGGAAGTTTGGTAGCATATGCATTAAAGATAACAGATTTAGACCCAATAAAATATAATCTTATTTTTGAAAGATTTTTAAATCCAGAAAGAATCTCAATGCCAGATATAGATATAGATATTTGTCAAGAGAGAAGAGGAGAAGTTATTGAGTATGTTACTAAAAAGTATGGTGAGGATAAAGTTGCTCAGATTATAACATTTGGTAGAATGAAAGCTAGAGCAGCTTTAAGAGATGTTGGAAGAGTGCTAGATGTAAATTTAATGAAAGTGGATAAAACAGCTAAATTGATTCCAGCATTTTCAACATTAGCAGAGGCTTTGAGAGATAGCTCAGAACTTAGAGAGATATATTCAGAAGATACTGAGATTAGAAACCTTATAGATTTGTCTCAACGTTTAGAAAATAAAGTAAGACATGCATCAATACATGCTGCTGGAGTTGTAATAACAAAAGATCCATTGATGGATGTAGTTCCACTTTATGGAGACAATAAAGATAATACAATATCGACGCAGTATCAGATGAAAGAGTTAGAGGATTTAGGTCTGTTGAAAATGGATTTTTTAGGACTGAGAAATTTAACAAATCTTCAGAGAACGATAGAGTACATAAAAGAAAGTAGAAACAAGGAGATAGTTTTAGCAAAAATCTCTTTAAATGAGAAAGAGGTTTATGAGATGCTTTCAAGTGGTGATAGTTTGGGGGTATTCCAATTAGAATCAACAGGAATTAGAAAAATATTGGCTCAATTGAAACCTACAAAATTTGAAGATGTAATAGCTTTGTTAGCACTATATAGACCGGGACCTCTAGGGTCTGGAATGGTTGAAAGTTTTATAAATTGTAAAAATGGCTTAGAGGAGATAAAATATCCTCACGAAAGTTTAGAAAAGGTTTTAAAAGAGACTTACGGAGTTATTCTTTATCAAGAGCAAGTAATGAAAATAGCTAATATAATGGCTAACTACTCATTAGGAGAAGCTGACTTATTGCGAAGAGCTATGGGAAAAAAACAGGCTTCTATAATGGATGAAAATAGAGAGAAGTTTGTTCAAAGATCTGTAGAAAATGGATATACAAAAGAAAAAGCAGAGGAGATATTCTATTTAATAGATAAGTTTGCAGGTTATGGATTCAATAAATCGCATTCAGCAGCTTATGCTCTTATAGCTTATTGGACAGCTTATTTTAAATGTTTTTATCCACAAGAGTATTATGCTTCAATAATGACATCAGAAAAAAGTAATGTTGAAAATGTAGCATTTTATATAGAGGATGCTAAGGTTCACAAAATAGATTTAAAACTTTCAGATGTAAATAATCCAGCTTCAAAATTTATAGTCGAAAATGGTGGGATAAGATTTTCATTAGCAGCTATAAAAAATGTAGGAGAGAGTTTGGCTCAAAAAATAAAAGCTGAGTTTGAAGAAAATGGAAATTTTTTAAGATATGAAGATTTCATTTATAGATTGAGAGGTCAGGGATTAAATAAAAAAAATATAGAGGCACTTATATATGCTGGAGCTTTAGATTCATTACCTGGAAATAGAAAACAAAAGATAGAGTCGATTGAAAAAGTTATAGATTATGCCAATAAAAAAATAAAAGAGGATGATATCCAACAAATGAATCTATTTGGTGGAGCAAAATCTGAAATTGTAAATTTTGTTTTACCCGATTTATCTGATTTTACAGCTGATGAAAAACTAGATAAGGAAAAGGAGTTTTTAGGATTTTATTATAGTGCTCATCCCCTTGATAAATATGACTGGCTTTTAAAAAATTATAAAATGAATAAAATTTCAGAGGTAAAACTAGAAAATTCTCAGCATACAGTAAAAACTTATGGTATACTAAGGGATGTGAAAAAAATACTCACAAAAAAAACAAAGGAAGCGATGTGCACCTTTATTTTAGAGGATTATTATGATCAAATATCAGGAATTATATTCCCTAGAGAGTACAAAGAGTTAATGAATATTGAACTAGAAGGAAAAGCTGTTTTAATAGATGGAACAGTTCAAATAGATTACTTCAATGGAAATGAAAATAAAAAAATAGTTGTAAAAGATATAAAATCACTAAATTCGATAGAGTTTACAAAAAGGAATCGAGTATACATATTGATAAATGAGAAATCAAAAGATAAATACAGTCGTTTGAAAGAGCTTCTTTTAAATAGTAAAGGAGATGTACCCCTTAGTTTTGCTATTGATATAGATGGAAATAAAGAGGTTAAGAACTCTAAAATAACTGTAGAGATAACTCCAACTTTGATAAGAAAAATCGAGGAGTTACTAGGTGAAAAAAGTATAGTAATCAGATAAGATTACATATGTAATGTAACCTTGAATGATTTTTTAAATTATGTTAAAATAGGTGATAAAAAACTGATGGAGGAGCTATGAAGAAAGAGGAGTTTGCAATAGAGGATTTAATTAGCGTACTTAGTGAGTGTGGACTTACAGAGATTAGTTATGAGGAAAATGAAAATTTAAAAATAAAAATAAAAAAATCTCCGCAAAGAAAAGTTGTAATACCAAAAGAGATTGTTCAGTCAACTAAAGAGGTTGCAAAAAAAGAGGATAATATAAAAAATATTTTATCAACAGGAATAGGAAAATATTTCTATCAGAACTCTGTTAAAGTTGGAGACAAAATTAAAGTTGGACAAGATCTAGGTTATATTTACGTGATGGGATTAAAGACTCCTTTAAAAGCTACAGTAGCTGGAGAGGTGTTAGAAATAACAGTAAAAGATGGTGGAGTAGTTGACTACGGTAAGGCTTTATTAAAAGTAAAAGCTACAGCAAGATAATCGGGAGGATTTTATGTTTAAAAAGATATTAATTGCTAATAGAGGTGAAATAGCTGTTAGAATTATAAGAGCAGCAAAAGAGCTTGGAATAAAAACAGTTGCTGTTTATTCAGAAGCGGATAAGGATAGCTTACATATAAGATTAGCAGATGAAGCTGTATGTATTGGGGGGCCTTTAAGTACAGAATCGTATTTAAAAATACCAAATATTTTAGCAGCAGCAGAGATAACAGGAGCAAATGCAATTCATCCAGGATATGGATTTTTATCTGAAAATGCTAGATTTGCTAGAATATGCCAAACACATAACATAACATTCATAGGACCAAGTCCAGAAGCTATTGAGAGTATGGGAGATAAGGCTACAGCTAGAAAAACTGCAATTGAAAATGAGGTTCCTTTAACAAATGGAACAGGTATTGTTAGAAGTATAGATGATGCTAGAAAAGAGGTTGAAGAGAGAATCGGATACCCTGTAATGATAAAAGCTACTGCTGGTGGTGGAGGAAAAGGTATGAGACTTGCCAGAACCGCAGAAGAGTTAGAAAGCAGAATTATAGCAGCTCAAACAGAAGCAGAATCAGCATTTGGAAATCCAGATGTATATATAGAAAAATTTGTTGAAAATCCTAGACACGTTGAAATCCAAATTATAGGAGATAAGCATGGAAATGTAATCCATTTAGGTGAAAGAGATTGTTCTATTCAAAGAAGACATCAAAAGTTAATAGAGGAAGCACCATCGTATAAGTTACCTTCTAAAGTTAGAAAGGCTATGGGAGAGGCCGCTGTAAAATTAGCTAAATCAATAAGTTATGATTCAGCTGGAACTTTAGAGTTCTTAGTAGACAAAGATGATAACTTCTACTTCATGGAGATGAATACAAGAGTTCAAGTTGAACATACAGTTACAGAGATGGTAACAGGAATAGATATAATCAAGTTACAAATAAAGGTAGCTGAAGGAGAGAGAATTAATATCTCTCAAGAGGATGTTGTGCTATTTGGTCACGCAATAGAGTGTAGAATAAATGCAGAGGATACTAAAGCTGGATTTTTACCTTCACCAGGAAAGTTAGAAACTTATATCGTTCCAGGTGGGCCAGGAGTAAGAGTTGATTCACATTCATATTCTGGATATGAAATCTCTCCATACTATGATTCTATGATAGGAAAACTTATCGTCCATGGAATCACTAGAGAGGAAGCAATTGAGAAGATGAAAAGAGCTTTAAATGAGTTTATTATAGAGGGAATCGATACTACAATTCCATTCCATTTAGAGGTACTAGATAATAAAGTATATAGAAGTGGAAAAGTAACAACTAAATTTATTGAAGAAAATTTTGAAAAAAATTAATAAATAGCTAGGAAAAATTTTAAATAAATGTAATAATATAGGTATAATATCTACGGAGGTGTTTTTATGAACGAGTTAGGAAATATAAAAATAGCAGATGATGTAGTAAAGACGATTTCAGCAAAGGCAGCACAGGATGTTTCTGGAGTTTATAAACTAGCAGGTGGAGTAGCAGATGAAGTTAGTAAGATGCTAGGAAAGAAAAGACTTACAAACGGTGTTAAAGTTGAAGTAGGAGAGAAAGAGTGTAGCGTAGAGATCTATATAATAGTAGAATACGGTTACCAAATCTCTGAAGTAGCTCAAAACGTTCAAAAGAATGTTTTAACAGCAGTGAGTACAATGACTGGTTTAAAAGTTGTAGAAGTAAATGTTTTTGTTCAAGATGTTAAAATTTTAACAGAAGAATTTGAAGATAGACACGAAGATATTGAGATAGTATAATTATAAAAGAGGCGTTTTGATACGCCTCTAATCTTTCTTACAGGGGTGAGTTTCTTGATAAAAAAAATAATATTTTTCTTTGCATGGATAGGGATATTTACTATGGCTGTAGCAGGGATTGGTTATATAACAATGCCACAATATTTTTCGACAATAGATAGTAGCTCACTTATATTTAAAGTAGTATTTTTTAATATATGTTTAGCTTACATATGTATATCAGTACTAAAATTATTATCAAAGTTTTCAAAAGAAAAAGATTATGTTATAAAAAATGAACACGGAGCAGTACATATATCAACAGATACAGTGAAAAATCTAATTAGAGAGATACTATCAAGAGATAGTGATATAAAGGGATTAAAAATCGATTGTGGGAATAGGGGTAGTAAATACTTTATTAAATTAAACTTAGACATGATTTCAAATAATAATTTATCAACAAAAACTGTAGATATACAGAATTTAATAAAGAGTAACTTAGAAGAAAAACTAGATTTAAAGGTTGATTATATAGAGGTAAAAATTTCGAGGTTATCAATAAAAAGAGATATAATTGAATAGGAGGAGCAAAAGATGATGTTAGAAAAAATTATTGAAAACTTTATTCTTAATTTTAAAAAATATCTATACGCTATCCTAGGATTAATATCTGGAATTCTTTTAGTGGAGTATGGAATTTTAAAAACAATGTTTATATTGATTTTAGCGTTTGTAGGGTATAAACTAGGAGATAGAGATTTTCAAGAGAAGTTAAAAAAACAAATATTAAATAGATTAAAGGATTAGAAAGGAAACAGTAATGAGTAGAAGAGTAGCAAGAGAAGAGTTATTTAAAATAGTTTTTGAATCGGAGTTAACAGAAGTTAAAATAGACGAAACTTTAGAGAATTACATGCTAAGAGATGAGACTAATTTAAATACAAATGAGAAGGAGTTTATTGTAAAATACTCAAAAGGTATGGCATTAAACGATGAGAAAGTTGTAGAGACTTTAAAAAATAACATCACAGGATGGAGCTTAGAAAGAATTGGAAATGTAGAGAAAGCATTATTAAAAATATCTACATATGAAGTTTTATTTGAGGATGTTCCAGCAGAGATTGTTGTAAACGAAGTTGTAGAATTAGCTAAAAAATATGGAGATGAAAAATCTCATGAGTTCATCAATGGAGTTTTAGCAAAAATAGTTGCAGAAAAAAATAACTAATAAAGAAAAGAGATGCCAATGTTTGATTCAAACAGCATCTCTTTTTTATTAGTTTTTTCTAAAATTGATAGCTTCTAATAAATGATTTTTTTCTATATTAATAGCATTATCTAAATCGGCGATAGTTCTAGCAACTTTTAGTATTTTATGGTAAGTTCGCATAGATAGATTTAAAGTTCTAATAGCAGTTCTAATTATATTTTCACATTCAGAGTCTAAAGAGCAGAATTTTTCGACTTCACTGTTATCCATATCACGATTTAATTTATTTCCTAAAAATCTTAGATTCTGTATCTCTCGGGCTTTGATAACACGCTCTTTAATCAATTTTGAAGAATCACCTCTCTCTTCATCTAAAATCTCTGTATCATTCAATCGATAAATTTCAACATATAAATCAATTCTATCTATAATAGGACCAGATAATTTTTTAGAGTATCTTCTTAAATCGTAAGGAGTGCAAGTACATAGTTCCTCGTCAAATCCCATTCCGCAGAAACATGGATTACAGGCTGCTATGAATATAATTTTAGCTGGAAACTCCATTTTACCTAAACTTCTAGTTATAGAGATACGTTTTTCTTCAAGAGGTTCTCTTAAACTTTCTATAACAATTCGATCAAACTCTGTGAACTCATCTAAGAAAAGAACTCCATTATTAGCAAGACTAATTTCACCTGGCTTTGGTGTTCGTCCACCACCTATAATAGAGCTTGCTGTTGAAGTATGGTGTGGATCACGGAATGGACGGTTTGTAATAATAGGGACTCTCTCACTAAGTTCACCAGCAATACTATAGATTTTAGTTGTTTCAATAATCTCTTTCTCAGACATAGAGGGTAAAATAGTAGTTAATCTTTTTGCAAGCATAGATTTTCCACTTCCTGGAGCTCCAATCATAATAATATTATGTCCACCCGCGGCAACAATCTCAAGAGCTCTTTTAGCTCTAATTTGCCCTTTTACATCCCACATATCAAGTAGATTTTCTGAAAGATTAGTAGAATTTGTAATACGCTTACTTCTAATAACTCCCTCTTCAATAAATTTAACAACATCTCTTAGATTTTTAACAGGAATAATTTCGATATCTTTTATTATAGATGCTTCTTCTAAATTTTCTTCTGGAATAATAACTCCTTTAAAACCTTTACTTTTAGCTAGTAAAACACCACTAATAATTCCATCAGCTCTTCGAACTTCACCAGTCAAAGAGAGCTCTCCCATCAGTAAATAGTCTTTCAAAACGCCACTATAATCAGAGATAAACTTCATTCCAACCATAATACCTATAGCTATCGGTAAATCAAAGTGAGAACCTCTTTTACGAATATTAGCAGGAGTTAAATTAACAACAATTCTTCGAGGTTCTAAAAGATAGCCCATATTTTTAATTCCAGATCGAATACGATCTCTACTTTCTGATATTGTGGCGTCACCTAAACCAACAATATTAAAAATTGGTAATCCGTTGGTGACATCAACTTCAACCTCTACTAAAAAAGGCTCAATTCCAAGATAACTCGAACTTAAAACTCGAACTAGCATATATTCCTCCTTTATTTGTGAGTTATTTTTAAAATTAAAGTTTTAAATAATATGTAGTGATTATAAAAGTCCTTTATCTATCTACGGATAAATTTTCTTTTTCTTTTTTATTATACAAAAAAAGTAAAAAAAGAATTGACATATTTTTGAAAAAGGTGTATATTATCTTTGTAAACAAAATTGTAACAATTACAAAAAAGGAATTAAAACAAAATTAAAAAATAAATGATAGAGATAAATAAAAATTGAGGAGGATTAAAAAATGGCAAAAGTAAAATGTACAGTATGTGGAGAAGTATTTGAAGAGGCTTTAGGGACTTGCCCTTTATGTAAAGTAGGATTAGATAAGTGTGTTCCATTCGATGAGTCAGGAGCAAGAGTTTGGGCTACTGAGCACGTAGTAGGAGAGGGATTAGCTTGCGGAGATGAAGAGATCATTGAAGGATTAAGAGCTAACTTCAACGGTGAGTGTATGGAAGTTGGAATGTACTTAGCAATGGCTAGAGTTGCAGATAGAGAAGGATACCCAGAAGTAGCAGAAGCTTACACAAGAATCGCTTTCGAAGAAGCAGGACATGCTGCAAGATTCGCTGAGTTATTAGGAGAAGTTGTAACAGCTTCAACAGAAGAGAACTTAAAAAGAAGAGTAGAAGCTGAGTACGGAGCGACTTCAGGAAAGTTCGATATCGCTAAAAGAGCAAAGCAATTAGGATTCGACGCTATTCACGATACAGTTCATGAAATGGCTAAAGATGAAGCTAGACATGGAAGAGCTTTCTTAGGATTATTAGAGAGACATTTCCAAAAATAATAGATAAAAAGTAGAGTGCTTGAAGAATTCAAGCACTCTTTTTCGTTTATTGAAGTTTTGATTATATTGTGATACTATTAAAGTATCATAAGACAAGGGTGATATAAGTGGGGAAAATAATATATATAACTGGTGGAGCTAGAAGTGGAAAAAGTTCTTTTGCAGAAAAAAAAGTTTTTGAAAGTGAAAAAGAAAAAATCTATATAGCAACAGCAATCTCTTTTGATGAGGAGATGAAAGAGAGAGTTCGTCTTCATAAAATTCAAAGAGGTGAAGATTGGATAACGATAGAGGGATATAAAAATATTAGTAATATATTGTCAGAGTATAAAAATTTAAATAAAATTATTTTATTAGATTGTTTAACTAATATGGTTACTAATAATATGATTATGGATAGAGATGTAGATTGGGACAAGATTACTCAAGAGAGTTTAAGAGATATTGAGAGTGAGATAAAAAATGAGGTACAAGATTTAATAGATTTTATAAAAGATAGTTCTTTAGATATGATTGTAGTTTCAAATGAAGTTGGAATGGGACTAGTTCCTCCATATGCGTTGGGAAGATATTTTAGAGATATCGGAGGAAGAATGAATCAGTTAGTTGCAAAAGAGAGTGATGAAGCTTATCTTGTAGTTTCAGGTTTAGAGTTAAAATTAAAATAGAGTTGGAGGAAAAAATGAACGGGTTAGCTTTACTTTTTAAATTTATGACAAGATTACCATTTCCAGGAGGAAATAAATTTGATTCAAAAGCCTTAGGAAATTCAATGAAGTGGTTTCCAATCGTTGGATTAATTATTGGAGTTATAAACTTTATTGTTGCAGGTTTATTAGAAACGGTTATTCCATCACCTGTTTTAATGGGGATACTACTAGTAACATTAGATGTGATTATAACTGGTGGGTTACACTTAGATGGATTAGCAGATACGTTTGATGGAATATTTAGCTATAGAAGTAAGCAAAAAATGTTAGAAATAATGAAAGATTCAAGAGTTGGAACAAATGGAGTTTTAGTATTAGTTCTTTATTTTATTTTTAAAATAGCTTTCTTGGTAGAAGCTTCAGAATTATTTGGAGTAAGTCAGGGTGTTATCATGTTGATAGTTCCAGTTTTATCTAGAATAAGTGGAGTTATAAACTGTGCATTTGAACCATATGCTAGACCAACAGGTATGGGAAAAACATTTGTGGAGAATACAGATAAATTAGGCGCAGGTATAGCTTATGGAACAGTTGCTGCTATCTTATACGGTGTTTCAGGGTATTTTGGATTACCATATTTAAATCTATTTTTAGTTTTAAATATTTTAAGTATCAGTGGATTCTTATTTGGAAAGTTAATGACAAAAAAAATAGGTGGAATAACAGGGGATACATTAGGAGCTTTACTTGAGTTATCATCTGTATTATCATTAGTTTTAATATATATCTTTTTATAGTCTAGGAGATATCTATGGGAAAGATTATTTTAATTAGACATGGAGAATCTGAACTGAATGTAAAAGGAGTTTATTACGGTATTTTAAATCCTGCTCTTACAGAAAAAGGAAGAGATCAAGCTCAAAAGACGAGAGAGATTTTAAAAGAGTTTGATTATCATAAAATTTATTGTAGTGATTTAAAAAGAGCTTTAGATACAGCAGAAATAGTTAATATAAAAGAGCTAGATTTACAGATAGACGAAGAGTTAAGAGAGTTAAACTTTGGAATTTTCGAAGGACATACTTATGAAGAGTTATTGGAAAAATATCCAACAGAGTTAGAGAAAAGTCAAAAGGATTGGGAAAGTTATAACTATATAACTGGGGAAAGTGTTTTAGAACTTCAAAAGAGGGCAATAGGTTTTATAAACAAAAAAGTTAATTTAGAAGAAAATACAGTTTTAGTTACTCATTGGGGTATTATAAATACTATTTTAAGCTATTATTTTTCAAATGGATTGGATGCTTATTGGAAATTTAGTGTTAAAAATGCCGGAGTGGTTATAATTGAATTTTCAGATGGATATCCAATATTAAAAGGGTTGAACATAGGGGGATAAGTTGGAAAGATTAATAAAAGTTCAGAAAGAGATTAAAGGTTCGAATCTAGAAGCGATGAAGGAGTGCCAAGATATTTTAGATACTAGAATGAAGCCACAAAAAAGTTTAGGTATTTTGGAAGAGTTAGCAATTAAAGTAGCTGGTATGACGAGCAAGCCTTTGAACACTTTAGAAAAAGGATGTCATTTTATAGCTTCTGCTGATAATGGTGTGATAGAAGAGGGGGTTTCATCGTGCCCCTTAGAATATACAAGAATTGTTTCTGAGGCAATGTTAAGTTCATTTGCAGCGATAGGTATTTTATGTGAAAGCTTAAATATCTCTTTGAATCTTATTGATGTAGGAATAAAAGGTGATATTCCAAGAGAGTATGGAAATCTATATTTAAAGAAAGTAGCTTATGGAACAAAGAACTTTACTCAAGAGCCAGCTATGAGTTTAGATGAGGTTATTTGTGCAATTGAAGTTGGTATAGAGATGATAAAAGATAAAAAAGAGTATGACTTCTTCTCGAATGGTGAGATGGGAATTGCTAATACTACAACAAGCTCTGCAATTTTATATGCTTTAACAAAAGAGAGTATTGAAAAAGTAGTGGGATGTGGAGCTGGACTTTCTGATGAAGGATTAAAAAGAAAAAAAACCGTAATAAAAAATTCAGTAGAAAAATATGATTTATTTAATAAAGAGCCTTTAGAAGTTTTAAGATGTGTTGGTGGATTAGATATAGCTTGTATGGTGGGATTATATTTAGGAGCAGCATTAGAGAAAAAGCCAATGCTAATAGATGGGTTCATATCAGCAGTTGCAGCTTTAGTAGCTACCCGAATCGAACCAAAAGTAAAAGGTTATATAATAGCAACACATATGAGTGAAGAACCAGGTATGAAAGTTGTTATGAACGCTTTAGAGTTAAAACCATTTTTAGATATGCAGATGCGTTTAGGAGAAGGAACAGGAGCAGTTTTGGCGTACCCAATTTTAAAAGCAGCAATGAATATTCCAAAAGTAATGAAGACAAAAGATGAGGTTTATAATCTATTTCAATAATTTCAATAAGGGGTGGTTATCTTGGAAAAAGAACAGATGCAAGGACACCGAAAGAGATTACGAGAAAAGTATTTGAGAGTTGGATATAAAGGACTAGAAGACTATGAGATACTTGAGCTAATTTTGACATATTCGATTAAATTGAAAGATTGTAAAGGAATAGCTAAAAATCTATTGGCAAAATTTAAAACAATAGATATGGTTATAAAAGCTGAGATTAATGATTTAAAAGAGATTGAAGGAGTAGGAGGAGAAACGGCTCTATATTTAAAGGTAATTGGAGATATAATGTCAAACCACTACTTTAAAAATATAAAATCTGCAGATTTAAAAACTTTAAAAGGAAAAACTGATCTTATAAACTATTTAAAAGATGATGTCGGTTCACTTAAAAGTGAAGAGTTTAAAGTTATATATCTGAGTAGTGATAATAAAATTGTTGCAGATGAGATTTTATTTAAAGGAACAATAGATCGAAGTGTTGTATATCCGAGAAAAATTGTAGAAAGAGCAATACATAATAGAGCTAAGGGAGTTATATTTGCACATAATCATCCAAGTGGAAATTTGACACCATCAAAAAAAGATATTGAACTGACTTTAGAGATGCAAGAGCTATTGGAGAAAGTGGACATAAAATTGCTAGATCATATTATAGTGAGTGATGAATCCTATTTTAGTTTTTATGATAATGGATTAATTGAATATTATTAAATTCGACCCTCTTAAGTTTTTAAGAGGGTTTTTTCAAAGGAGGAATAAATGTTAGATAAGATTATTATAAAAGGTGCTAGAGAACATAATTTGAAAAATTTTGATATAGAGATACCAAAGTATAAGTTTGTTGTTGTGACAGGGGTTAGTGGAAGTGGAAAGTCATCATTAGCTTTTGATACAATTTATTCAGAGGGACAAAGAAGATATGTAGAAAGTTTATCGGCTTATGCAAGACAATTTATAGGACAGATGAAAAAACCAGAGGTAGACAGTATAGAGGGATTAGCTCCTGCAATCTCTATTGAACAAAAAACAACAAATAAAAATCCAAGATCAACAGTGGGGACTGTTACAGAGATATATGATTATATGAGATTGCTATTTGCTCATATAGGAAAAGCTCATTGTCCTGTATGTAATAAATTAGTAGAAAGACAAAGTGTAGATGAAATTGTTGAAAATATCTATGAGAAATTTTCAAATGGTGAAAGATTAATGCTTTTAAGTCCTGTTATAAAGGATAAAAAAGGTACTCATAAAAATATCTTCTTAAATTTAGTCAAAAAAGGATTTGTAAGAGCTAGAGTAAATGGAGAGATTCTTTATATTGAAGAGGAGATAAATTTAGATAAAAATAAAAAACACAATATAGAAGTAGTCGTGGATAGATTAGTCGTAGATAAAGATGATAAAGATTTTAAATCACGTTTGACTGAAAGTATCGAGCAAGCGATAGAGTTATCAGAGGGAAAGATTATTATCAATTGGTCTGAGGGAGAGCAACTTTACAGTGAGAATTTTTCGTGTCCAGATCACGAGGATGTAAGCATACCTGATTTGAATCCTAGATTATTCTCTTTTAATGCTCCATTTGGTGCTTGTCCAGAGTGTAAAGGAATTGGAAAAAAGTTAGAGATAGATGAGAGCAGATTGATAGAAGATGAAAATCTTTCTATTTTAAAAGGTGGAATATATATACCTGGAGCAGCCTCGGCAAAAAAAGGTTATACTTGGACAATTTTTGAGTCAATGGCAAGAAAATATAAAATTGATTTGGAAAAACCAGTAAAAGAGTTATCGAAAGAGGATATAGATATAATATTCTATGGAACTGGTGGAGAGAAATTTAGAGTTGATTACGATTCAAAAGAGTTTAGTTTTCATGGAGAGAAAGATTTTGAAGGGATTGTAAAAAATTTAGAGAGAAGATATAAAGAATCATTTTCTGAAAGCGCAAGAGAAGAGATTGAAAATAGATTTATGATTGATAAGATATGCAAAGTTTGTAATGGTAAAAGATTAAAGCCAGAAGTTTTAGCTGTTACGGTTTATAAAAAAAATATAATAGAGATAACAGAGTTAAGTATAAAAGAGGCTTTGAAATTTTTTGAAACAATTGAGTTAACAGAAAAAGAGAGACAAATTGCAGCGGAAATTTTAAAAGAGATAAAAGAGAGATTGTCATTTATGATAAATGTAGGATTAGATTATTTGAGTTTAGCAAGGGAAACAAAGACATTATCGGGTGGAGAATCTCAAAGAATCAGATTAGCAACTCAGATTGGATCAGGTCTTACAGGGGTTTTATATGTTTTAGATGAACCGAGTATTGGATTACATCAAAGAGATAATGATAAACTTTTAGCTACCCTAAATAGATTGAAAGAACTTGGAAATACATTGATTGTTGTAGAGCATGATGAGGACACAATGTATCAAGCTGACTATATATTAGATATGGGACCAGGAGCTGGAGTTTTTGGCGGAGAGATTGTAGCAGCTGGAACACCAGATGAAGTTATGAATAATGAAAAATCTATGACTGGAAAGTTTTTGAAAGGAGAGATTGGGATTGCTGTTCCTTCAACAAGAAGAGATGGAAAAGAGTTTATAAAGTTAAAGGGTGCAAAGGGAAACAATCTTAAAAATGTAGATGTGGATATTCCTTTAGGAGTTTTAACTGTTGTAACAGGTGTAAGTGGAAGTGGAAAGTCGACATTGATAAACCAAACTTTATATCCAGTGTTATTTAATAAATTGAACAAAGGTAAGCTTTATCCATTAGAATATGATTCTATAGAGGGAATAGAGAAACTTGAAAAAGTTATTGATATAGATCAGAGTCCGATAGGAAGAACTCCACGTTCTAATCCAGCTACATATACAAAAGTTTTTGATGATATAAGAGATATATTCTCTCAAACGAAAGACGCTAAGTCTAAAGGGTATAGCAAGGGACGTTTTTCATTTAATGTGAAAGGTGGAAGGTGTGAAGCTTGTCAAGGTGCAGGAATTATAAAGATAGAGATGAACTTCTTACCAGATGTTTATGTTGAATGTGAAGTGTGTAGAGGAAAAAGATATAACAGAGAAACTTTAGAGGTTTATTATAAAGGGAAAAATATATCTGATGTTTTAGATATGAGTGTTGGGGAAGCAGCAGAGTTTTTCCAAAATATTCCCACATTAGAAAGAAAGTTAAAAGTATTAGTGGATGTAGGTTTAGATTATATAAAATTGGGTCAACCAGCTACAACTTTATCAGGAGGGGAGGCTCAAAGAATAAAGTTAGCAAGTGAGTTGGCAAAAGTATCAAAAGGAAAGACTATCTATATTTTAGATGAGCCAACGACAGGATTACATTTTGAAGATATAAGAAAGTTATTAGAGGTAATAAATAGACTTGTTGAAAGAGGAAACACTGTAATTATAATTGAGCATAACTTAGATGTTATAAAAAATGCAGATTATATAATAGATATAGGTCCTGAAGGTGGAGATGGTGGAGGAAAAGTTATCTTAACGGGAACTCCAGAAAAAGTTGCGACATCAAGAAAAGGATACACAAGTAAATACTTAAAAAAAGCACTAAAGGGAGAGAGATAAAATGTTTGAATACTTAAACGGAATCGTAAAAATAAAAAAACCAGAATATTTAGGAATAGATGTAAATGGAGTTGGATATAGAGTTTATATAACTTTAAAAACATATGATCAAGTTCAAGTTGGAGATAAAAGAGAGTTACATATTTATAATGTTATAAAAGAGGATACATTTAAATTGGTTGGGTTTTTAGAGGAGAGAGAGAGAACTTTATTTGAGATGCTAATTGGAATAAGTGGAATAGGGCTATCACTAGCTCTTTCTATAATGTCTACATTCTCGATAGATAATATAAGAGAGATTGTGTTGACAGAGGATTTTAAAACTTTAAAAAGAGTTCCAAAGTTAGGAGAGAAAAAATCAAAACAGATAATAATAGATTTAAATAATAAAATCAAGACATTAAACTTAATGGCTATGGAAGACCCATCAGGAGCGGTACTGAACAGTGCTATAGAAGAGGAGCTTTATATGGCTTTAGAGTCTTTAGGTTATAGTAAAAAGGAAATAGATTCGCTGGTGAGTAAAGATGAGTTAAATAGCTACTCGACTTTAGAAGATGCAATTAAAGGAGTTCTTAAAAAAATTCAATTAAGGGGATGATTTTATGAGGAAAATCTATATTCTAGACACAAATGTTTTAATACACGACCACAGAAGTATCTATAGTTTTGAAGATAATGAGGTGATTGTACCAATTTTTGTTATTGAAGAGATTGATCATCTGAAAAGAAATACAACAACTGCTATTCAAGCAAGGTTAGCTGCTAGAGAGTTAGATGGTATAAGGAAAAAGGGATGTATAGCAAAGGGTGTCGAATTAGAAAAAGGGATTTTTTTCAAAGTAGAAATTGAAAATGATTTAGAACTACTACCTCCAGCTTTGAAAAGAGATTCAGTAGATAATATGATAATATCTGCAACTTTAGGAATTAAAAAGAAAAATCCAGATATGAAGGTTGTTTTGATAACAAAAGATATAAATATGAGAATCAAAGCTGATTCTTTAGGAATTGAAGTCCAAGATTATGAAAGTGATAAAACTGATTATACAACTTTAGATGATGGGTATGTAGAGATTGAAGTTGATAAAGATATATATAATAAATTTGATAAAGCTGGAAAAATAAATGTATGGGAGTTAGGAAAAGAGTATCACTTCACTGAAAATATGTTTGTAAGATTTAAGTGTGGAGATAATAAAACTTCGGGAAGATATATTGGTGGTAAAATTAGAAGAAACTTAGAAGGACAGATTTCAGCTTGGGGAGCAAGAGCTAGAAATGACGAACAAGAGTACGCTATGGAACTCTTAATGGATGAAAATATAAAAGTTGTAACTCTTGTTGGAAAAGCTGGAACTGGAAAAACTCTTTTGGCTATAGCAGCAGGACTTGAACAAGTGGTTGAAAGAGGTAAGTATAAAAAGTTGTTGATAGCGAGACCTATAATTCCGATGGGGAAAGATTTAGGATATCTTCCTGGAAGTGAAGAGGAAAAATTAAGACCTTGGATGCAACCAATCTATGATAATATCGATTATTTAGCCACTGAAAAAGGAGAAAAAACAGGTGAAAAAGTAATTTTAGGGCTTCAAACTATGGGGCTTTTAAAGATAGAAGCATTAACATATATAAGAGGAAGAAGTATTCCAAACGGATATATAATAATAGATGAAGCTCAGAATTTGACACCGTTAGAAGTGAAAACAATAATTACTAGAGCAGGAGAAAATACAAAAATTGTTTTAACAGGAGATCCTGACCAAATAGATAGTCCTTATTTAGATGCAGATACGAATGGGTTAACATATCTAGCAGATAAACTTAAAAATGAAGGGATTGTAGGACATGTAACTCTAAAAAAAGGTGAACGTTCAGCTCTAGCTGAATTAGCTGCAAAACTTCTATAATTTTTTCTTTTATTTTATGAATATATATATTATAATATTGTATGAGATAGAAGACGAAACTTGGGAGGAGTAAAGTTATGGAAGCAGTTTTAACAATATTTTTATTCATATTTGCTGTAGCTTTAATAGTACTAGTTCTTGTACAGCCAGATAGAAGTCATGGGATGTCAGGAAGCATGGGAATGGGAGGTTCAAATACAGTATTTGGGGTTTCAAAAGACGGAGGACCACTAGCCAGAGCAACTGAAGTAGTCGCATTTTTATTCATACTTTCAGCACTTCTTCTGTATCTAGTAAAATAGTTAAAAGAATTAAAGGCGTGTTGGGGTACACAATACGCTTTTTTATTTTAAAAAATAGGTTGTGATTATATGCAAAGTATATTTGGTGGAAACTTTGAAAAAGCAAAACCTCTATCAGCTCGTTTAAGACCCAAGAAATTGAATGAATTTCAAGGTCAAGAAAAAATATTAGGTCAGAATGGTGTTCTTAGAAAAATAATAGAGGGTAAAAATCTTTCTAATATGATTTTATATGGTCCGTCTGGTTGTGGAAAAAGCTCTTTAGGTGAGATAATCTCAAGAGAGCTAGATTATAATTTCGAAACTTTGAATGCAACGATAGCAAGTTTAAATGACTTGAGAGGAATAGTTGATGTAGCAAAAAGAAATCTAGAGCTATATGGGAAGAGAACGATTCTATTTTTAGATGAGATACATAGATTTAATAAAACTCAGCAGGATGCCTTACTTTCTTATACAGAGTCGGGAATATTAATTTTAGTAGGTGCTACAACAGAAAATCCTTATCATAGTTTGAACAATGCACTACTATCTAGATGCTTATTATTTGAATTTAAACCTTTAACAAGAGAAAATATAAATAATATTTTAATTAAAGGAGAGGAACTTTTAGAAGTTCAACTTCCAAAAGAGATAAGAGAGGTTATTTTAGATATCTCTCAAGGCGATAGTAGAATAGCTTTGAACTATTTAGAGCTTTATAAAAGTAGTTGTTCAGGTTATACTGAAAAAGAGATTATAGATCTTTTTAGAGAGAGAAAAGCTTCTTATCATAAACAGGAAGATAAATATAATCTTATTTCTGCCATGATAAAAAGCATAAGAGGTAGTGATCCAGATTCAGCTGTCTACTGGCTGGCACGACTTCTTCACGGCGGAGAAGATCCAAGATATATTGCAAGAAGAATTTCGATTCATGCAAGTGAAGATATAGGAATGGCTAATCCAGAAGCTATGTTAATAGCAAATAGTGCTATGAATATGAGTGAAAAAATAGGGATGCCAGAAATAAGAATAATTTTATCTCAAGCAGTAATCTATTTAGCTATATCTACAAAAAGTAATAGTAGTTACTTAGCTATAGATAAAGCTTTAAAAGATATTGAAAATGGTGATTTAGAACCAGTGCCTATCCATATAGGAGATAAAGCAGTTGGCTATAAATATCCACATGATTATAGTAATAATTTTGTAGAGCAAAAGTATAGAGAGCAGAAAAAGAGATACTATATTCCAGGAAACAATAGAAATGAAAAGCTAATTGAAGAAAAATTAGAGAAATTATGGAAATTAAAATAATTGAGGTGATAAAATGAAACTGATTAAAGCAGTTAGAGGAACTAAAGATATATATGGAGATAATGGAATAAAGTATGATTATATAACAAGAACAGCTCAGCAATTCTTTGAAAATTATGGGTATTCAATGATAAAAACTCCAATATTTGAAGAGACAGATCTTTTTAAAAGAGGAGTAGGAGAGGGAACTGATATCGTTGAAAAGGAGATGTATACTTTCCAAGATAGAGGAGAAAGAAGTATAACATTAAGACCTGAAGGAACAGCAGCAGTTGTTAGATGTTATTTAGAGAATAAAATCTACGCAAAAGAGGATGTTTCAAGATACTTCTATGCTGGTTCTATGTTTAGATATGAAAGACCACAAGCTGGAAGACAAAGAGAGTTCAACCAAATAGGTGTTGAAGTATTAGGAGAGAGTTCACCAATTTTAGATGCTGAAGTAATAGCAATGGGATACTCATTCTTAAGTAAAATAGGTGTAACTGATTTAGAAGTTACAATAAACTCAGTTGGAGAAAAAGAGAGTAGAGTTAAATATAGAGAAACTTTATTAAACTTCTTAGAGCCGATGAGAGAAGAGTTATGTGACGATTGTAGAATGAGAATGGAAAAAAATCCATTGAGAGTTTTAGATTGCAAAGTGGATAAGTGTAAAGAGTTAACAGCTGATGCACCAATCATAACAGATTCATTAACAGAGGAAGAGAAAAATCACTATGAAACAGTAAAAAAATATTTAACAATTTTTGGTGTTAACTACAAAGAGGATCCAAGATTAGTTAGAGGACTAGATTACTATTCAAGTACAGTTTATGAGATTGTAACAAATAAGTTAGGATCACAAGGAACTGTTTTAGGTGGAGGAAGATACGATAATCTTTTAAAGCAACTTGGAGATAAGGAGATTCCAGCTTTTGGTTTTGCTGCTGGTGTTGAAAGAATAATGATGCTTTTAGGAGAGGATTTCCCAAGAAGAGATTTAGATGTATATATCGCTTGGTTAGGAGAAAGCACGATGGACTGTGCTTTTAAAATAGCTAATGATTTAAGACTTTCTGGAAAATCTGTTGTAATCGATTACAACTCAAAAGGAATGAAAGCTCATATGAAAAAAGCTGATAAAGTAGGAGCAAAAAATGTTATCATAATTGGTGAAGATGAGATGAATAAAGGTGTTGTAATGCTAAAAGATTTCATCAATAGAACTCAAGAGGAAGTTAGCATAGAAAATATAAAAAATATATTAAAATAATAAAAGGAGAAAAAGAGATGACGTATTATAGAACTCATAACTTAGGGGAATTAAGAGCTTCAAATATTGGTGAAACAGTTACTTTATCTGGATGGGTTGATACAAAAAGAGACCTAGGTGGGTTAACTTTTATCGATTTAAGAGATAGAGAGGGAAAAACTCAAATAATATTCCATACAGATGTAGCTGAGGTTGCTGTTGTAGAAAGAGCACAAAAATTGAAAAATGAATCAGTTATAAAAGTAGTTGGAGTTGTAAGAGAGAGACAAAGTAAGAATGCAAATATTCCAACAGGAGATATCGAAGTATTCGTAACAGAATTAGAAGTTTTAAACAACTGTGATGTATTACCGTTCCAAATTTCTGGAGACGATAATTTAAGTGAAAATATAAGATTAAAATATAGATACTTAGATTTAAGAAGAAATCATATGGCTAGAAATTTAAAGATGAGACATAAAATGATTATGTCTATAAGAAACTATATGGATGAAAAAGGATTCTTAGATGTAGATACTCCAATCTTAACTAAGTCAACTCCAGAAGGAGCAAGAGATTTCTTAGTTCCAAGTAGAACAAACCCTGGTGATTTCTATGCATTACCTCAATCACCTCAATTATTCAAGCAATTATTGATGATTTCAGGAGTAGAAAAGTACTTCCAAATAGCTAAATGTTTCAGAGATGAGGATTTAAGAGCTGACAGACAACCTGAATTTACTCAATTAGATATCGAGATGTCATTCATTGAGCAAAAAGATATAATGAATGAGATTGAAGGATTAGCAAAAAGAGTATTCAAAAATGTAACAGGAGAATCAGCTGAGTATGACTTCCCAAGAATGCCTTATGCAGAAGCTATGGAAAGATTTGGTTCAGACAAGCCTGATACAAGATTTGGTGTAGAGTTAAAAGATTTAACGGATATAATGGCAACTTGTGGATTCAAAGGATTCCAAAGTGCAGTAGAAGCTGGAGGAGTAGTTAAAGCTGTAGTAGCTCCAGGTGTAGCTGAGCAATTCTCAAGAAAAATTTTAACTGAGTATGAAGACTATGCAAAAACATACTTTGGTGCAAAAGGAATGGCTTGGATAAAGATAACTGAAGAGGGAGTAAACTCTCCAATCGCTAAGTTCTTCACAGAGGAAGAGATGGCAGCAATTATATCTAGAACTGAAGCAAAAGTTGGAGATGTAATTATGATAGTTGCAGATAGAGCAAAAGTTGTTTACGGAGCTTTAGGTGCAGTTAGATTAAAATTAGGAAAAGAGTTAGGGTTAATTGATAACGATGAATTCAAATTCTTATGGATAGTAGACTTCCCAATGTTCGAATATGATGAGGAAGAGCAAAGATATAAGGCTCAACATCACCCGTTCACGTCAATAAAAGAAGAGGATATGCAACTGTTCTTAGATGGAGAGATGGATGCAGTGAGAACAAACTCTTATGACTTAGTATTAAATGGTTCAGAAATTGGTGGAGGATCAATTAGAATATTCAATCCAGAAATCCAAAGTAAAGTATTTGAGAAGTTAGGATTATCTAAAGAGGAAGCTCAAGATAAATTCGGATTCTTCGTAGATGCATTTAAATATGGAGCACCACCTCATGGAGGATTAGCATTCGGAATTGATAGATGGTTAATGGTTATGTTAAAAGAGCAATCTATAAGAGACGTAATACCATTCCCTAAAACAAATAAAGGTCAATGCTTGATGACTGAAGCACCAAGCAAAGTTGATGACAAACAATTAGAAGAACTTTATTTAGATTCAACATATAATTCAGAAATAGTTTAGGTATAAAAAATATACCATTCAAAAGGATTTTTTAATTGAAAAAATAATATAGAAGTGATATAATTGTCTTAAGAGTAAATATTTCTGGTCTACTCGCTGTTATCTGGAGGTTTTGGGCCTAAGGTCGCTATTGGGATTGGCTCTGTTGCTTATAACTCAGATACGTCACGGAAACCCTTGTTTCACGGACCCTGTATATAGGCATTATCTGGTTACCACGTATATGAAACGGCGACCAAAACCGTAAGGAAGGCGGTAGACTGGAGTTATTCTTTTTTAGGACTTTCGGGTCCTTTTTTTATTTCACAACAAAAGGAGTAAATTATGTTAACTATTGAAAAACAAATAGAGTTAATTTTATTAGATACAGTAAAAAATTTATATTCAGATAAAGAGCTAAAACCAGTAGAGATAACTGTTGCAACAAATGAAAAGTTTGGAGATTTTCAATCAAACTTTGCTATGATGAACTCTAAAATAATTGGAGGGAATCCAAGAGCAATTGCTGAAAATGTAGTAAATAACTTAGTTGTAAATGATGTTATTGAAAAAATTGAGATTGCGGGACCAGGATTCTTAAATATATTTTTAAAAGATTCATACTTAGCAGATTTAGTAAAAAAAATATCTAAAGAAAATTATGAGTTTAAGGGATTGAATACAGAGGGAGATGTAATAATTGATTACTCTTCACCAAACATAGCTAAGAGAATGCATATAGGTCATTTAAGATCAACTATAATAGGTGATTCTATAAAAAGAATGTATAAGTATTTAGGATTTAATGTTGTTGCAGACAATCACATTGGAGATTGGGGAACACAGTTTGGAAAATTAATTATAGGATATAGAAACTGGTTAAATGCAGAAGCTTATAAAGAAAATGCAATTGAAGAGCTAGAAAGAGTATATGTTGAATTCACTAGACAAAGTGAGGAGCATCCAGAACTTGAAGATCAAGCTAGAGAAGAGTTAAAGAAACTTCAAGATGGAGATGAAGAGAACTACAGATTATGGCAAGAGTTTATAAAGGTATCTTTAGATGAGTATGGAAAGTTATACACTAGAATGGGAATTAATTTTGATACTTACTATGGAGAGTCATTCTATCACGATTTAATGCCTGGTGTTGTTAAAGAGTTAGAAGAGAAAGAGATTGCAGTAGAAGATCAAGGTGCAAAAGTTGTATTCTTCGCAGAAGAGGAGAAGTTACACCCTTGTATTATCCAAAAAAGAGATGGAGCTTTCCTATATGCAACTTCAGATATAGCTACAGTAAAGTTTAGATTAGCTAACTATAATGTAAATAAGTTAATATATGTAACTGATGAGAGACAACAAGATCACTTCAGACAATTTTTCAGAATAACTGATATGTTAGGATGGAATGTAGAAAAGCAGCATGTATGGTTTGGAATTATGAGATTTGCTGATGGTGTTTTCTCTACAAGAAAAGGAAATGTAATCAGATTAGAAGAGCTTTTAGATGAAGGGAAAAGAAGAGCTTTAGAGATTGTAAATGAAAAAAATCCTGAACTATCAGATGAGGAAAAAGATAATATAGCAGAAGTTGTTGGAACTGGAGCTATAAAATATGCTGATTTATCTCAAAATAGACAGACAGCTGTTATATTTGAATGGGATAAAATTCTGAGTTTCGAAGGAAATACAGCACCTTATTTACAATATTCTTATGCTAGAATAAAATCTATTTTAAGAAGAGCAGTAGAGAACGGAAAAGATTTAAGAGAGGATGTAGCAGTTACATTTACTGATAAAACAGAAAGAACATTAGCACATCACTTAACTCAATTCCCAGCAGTTATATTAAAAGCAGCAGATAGCTGTAGACCAAATCTAGTTGCAGATTACTTATTTGAGTTATCAAAGAAGTTCAATGGATTCTACAACGCTTGTCCAATATTAAATCAAGAAGAAGATGTTCTTTATTCAAGACTATTATTAGCTGAAAGAACAGCTGCAGTTTTAAAAGAGGGATTAAACCTTTTAGGAATTGGAACTTTAGAAAGAATGTAATAAATATTAGAGCCAGCACTTTGTGCTGGTTTTTTTATTGAAAGAATTAATAAAAAAAATAGTATAAAGATAAAGAGAGAAAATATTTATACGAGGTGATAAAATGGAATTGTTTCATATAATTTACTCGGCTGGAGTAGATGCCTTTTTTAAAGTTGGAGTTTTTGTATCGTTATCTATTTTGATTATGGGGATTATAGATTACAAATTTAATGGAGTTGTAATAAAATTATTGGAGAAAAATAGAAAAAATGGGGTGTATTTATCTGCTCTTTTGGGATTAATTCCTGGATGTGGCGGAGCTATAGTTGTAGTACCACTTTTTATTTTAGGTAAGATTACTTTTGGAGCTCTAGTTGCAGCTTTTATAACAACAATGGGTGATGCTGCTTTTGTTTTAATTGTTGGAAATATCTCAGCATACTTTAAAATATTATTGATAAGTGGAGTTGTTGGAGTAGTTTCGGGATTGTTGATAGATAGATTTAGGATTGGTGAAAATATAGTTATGAATAAAGATTTTAATCAGTCTTCTGAGAGTGGCTTTGTAAACGAAGAAAGTGGACATAAAATTCATAATCATATAGCTCACAAAAAGGGGGATATAGTAGATAAAGTTTTGCATAGAAAATCTGATATAAAAGAGATATATTTATTGACACACACAGTTTGGTATAAAATATTTTGGATTTTAGTTATAATTTCAACTCCTTTTGCAATTGAGCATCTTCTAGAAGGACACTCTCATGTAGAGCATGAAGGTAATTTAAATCTAATTGAAATTTTAGCTTTTTTAGGAACTGTTCTTTGTATACTTTATACAGTTTTGAGTAGGAAACTTGTAAAAGGAAGTGATTTTGATAAAACAGAAAGTAAATTGGGATCTTTAAAAGAGACTTTAATCCATACAGCAGAGGAAGTAGCTTTTTTAGTAAGTTGGGTTTTTGTAGCTTTTTTTAGTTATGAAATATTTTTGAGTTATATAGGTGGAGAGATTGTATTGAAAAATATTTTAGATAGTGGTGGTTTTTTAGTTGTTATTATGGCAATTTTTATAGGCTTGATTCCCGGGTGTGGTCCTCAAATTCTTTTAGCAGCACTTTATATATCAGGAGCGATACCATTTTCAGCTTTAGCAGCCAATGCAATCTGTAATGATGGAGATGCACTGTTTCCACTTCTGGCATTGAGTAAAAAATCAGCAGCTATGGTCACTATTTATAATATTATTCCAGCTCTATTAGTTGGAGGCGTTTTATATCTTTTAGAAATATAGAATAAAAAAGACGGAAAATAAAATCCGTCTTTTTTATTTGTTTATTTTTTAAAATAGTCTTGAAGTAGATTATCTAAAAGGGGTTTAACTCCTAAAAATTGGATATATCTATTATATTCCTCTCTTTTTTGAGCTAATTTCTCTTCTGTTGGATTACCTTTAATAGCTTTAATAAGGATATTTTTAGGTGTGTGTTCCATATCTATAAACTCCATAACTTTTGTATTGAATCCACAAAGTTCTAAAGATAAAGCTCTTAATGCATCTGTAGCTAGAGAACTAAATCTTTCTTGTAAGATTCCGTGATTTCCGAAAGGTGAAAGCACACCTTTTATCTCTGTAGTAGAAGATTTATCAATTTTTTGATTTATTTCAGATTGGCAACATGGAACAGCAAGAATAGCTTTTGCCCCAAGTTCTAATCCTTTTAAAATAGAGTAATCAGTTGCATTGTTACAAGCATGTAAAGAGAATATCATATCAACATTATCGAACTCATGGAACTCTTTGATATCTCCTTTTAAAAATTTTAGATTGTTAAACTCTAACTCTTGAGCAATCGAGTTACAGTGAGTGATTACATCCTCTTTTAAATCTAAACCAATTACTTCAATATCTAAATTTTTAACATTTTTTAAATAGTGGTAAAGAGCAAAAGTTAAATATGATTTTCCACAACCAAAATCAACAATCTTCATACTATTTTGAATTAGATTTTTTTCTTGTAACTCTTTTAAAGTATCTTCGATAAACTCTAAATATCTATTGATCTGTCTAAATTTATTAAATCTCTCTTTAGTAACTTTACCTGACTCAGACATAACACCTAATTTTATTAAAAATGGAATTGGTGTATTATCTTGAAGAATATAGTTTTTTTGTTTGTTATGAGACAATTCAACTTTCTTACCAGTAATTGTTTTTCTTTTTAAAGAGAATCCTTTTTTATTTTGTAGAACTTGAATCTCTTCGTTAGATGTAGATATAAGGATTTGTTTAAAATCTTTTATAATATCCTTTAAAGAGTTAAAGCACTCATCTAACGAAAAGTTTTTATGAAAAGCTTTATTATCTTTAAAACTTTCAACTTGGACAAAAAGCTCACCTTTTATTTCAACAGGTTTTAAGTTTATTTTTTTATAAGGGTTTTCTTTTGTCGGATTTGAAAAGACACCTCTAATAAAATTATTAGTATTGATATTTTCGACAAAGATATTTTGAATATCATCAATATTATATTTCATGGTAGACTCCTTTTTTTCAATAATTTATATTATACTATTTAAGTTAGAAATATTCAAAAAAATTTTGACAAAAGAGATAAATTATGATATTTTTAAAGTATATATATAGGGGGTATGGGTATATACCTAAAAAAGGAGATGGAATATGAAAAGAGAGTATGAGATTGTAAACCTTCATTGTGGAGGGTGTGCTTCAAAGATTCAATATGAATTAGATAAAGTAAAAGAAATAAAAGATGTCAATGTAGATTTTTACACTAAGAAAGTGAAATTTACTTTACTTGAAGAAACGAATGAAAAAGATCTTTTTAAAAAAATAAATGAGATTGCAGATAAAGTTGAGCCAGGAACATATTTAAAAGAGGAGGATTTGGATGAGCACGAAAATGAGCATTCACATAATCATACTCATTCAGGTTCAACAGATATTTCATCAAAAATAGATTTAATTATTCTTACAGTTGGAATAACTTTATTTATAGTTGGATTGACTTTACCTAAAAGTTTACAAAAAGATATAATATTAGTTATAGCTTATGGATTATCAGGTTATGATATTCTATTGAATGCTTTTAAAAATATTAAAAGAGGAAAATTTTTAGATGAGAATTTCTTGATGAGTATTGCAACTATTGGTGCACTTGCATTAGGAGAGTTTGGAGAAGCAGCAGGAGTTATGATATTTTATAAAATAGGAGAATATTTCCAAGAAATGGCTGTAAATAACTCTAAAAAATCTATTGAAAAACTGATGAGTATAAAGCCAGAATTTGCAAACTTAAAAAATAAAAATGGTACAGTAGAAGTTGTTGATCCTTCAAAAGTTAATGTTGGAGATATTTTAATTGTTAAACCAGGAGAGAGAGTTCCTTTAGATGGTGTTATCACTTTAGGAAATACGACACTGGATAAATCTGCATTAACAGGGGAATCAGTTCCTGTAATAGGGGAGATTGGAAGTGAAGTTTTAAGTGGATCGATAAATATAAATGGAACAATAGAGTTTAAAGTAACTAAGTTATATTCTCAATCAACTGTAAGTAGAATAATTGAGATGGTAGAGAGTGCGGGAAGTAAAAAAGCACATGCAGAAAAGTTTATAACAAAGTTTGCTAGATATTATACACCGATTGTAGTTACACTATCTATTTTAATCGCAGTTTTAGTTCCTGTGATATATGATGGTAATTTTAAATTATGGTTTAGTAGAGCGTTGATATTTTTAGTTATATCTTGTCCTTGTGCTCTTGTACTTTCAGTTCCTTTAACATTTTTTAGTTCTATAGGTAAAGGATCGAAAGAGGGAATTCTGATTAAAGGTGGAAACTACCTAGAAAGATTAAAAAATATTGATACTGTTGTATTTGATAAAACTGGAACTTTAACAAAAGGAAGATTTAAGGTAACGGCAGTTGAAGTTTTCAAAGGAACAGAGAGTGAATTGTTAGAGTATGCTAAGGCTGGAGAGTTTTATTCAAATCATCCTATAGGAAAAGCTATATTAAATTATGGTAGTGTTGAAGTTTCTGAATGGGATATTCAAGGGCATAATGAAAAAGCAGGTTACGGAGTAAATGCTCTTTATTGTGGAAAAGAGATATTAGTAGGAAGTAGAAAGTTTTTAGAGAGCCATAATATAGCGATTGATTCAGCAGAAGATTTTGGAACAGTTGTGTATATAGCAGTGGATTCTGAACTTCTTGGAAGAGTAATTGTTGAGGATGAGATAAAAGAAACATCAAGAAAAACAATTGATGAGTTAAATGCTCAAGGAATAAATGTATATATGTTAACAGGGGATAATCAAAAAACAGGAAGACATATAGGGAAAGCTTTGGGAATAGATGAGGATAAAATATGTACAAATCTATTGCCGCAGGATAAAGTTTCAAAACTTGAAGAGATAAAATCAAAAAGTAAAAAAGGAACTATATTTGTTGGAGATGGAATAAATGATGCACCTGTTTTAGCAATGGCAGATATAGGAATATCTATGGGAAAAATAGGTAGTGATATAGCTATTGAAAGTTCGGATATAGTTTTAATGAATGATGATCCTTATAAAGTTTTAGAAGCTTTAAATTTAGGAAGAAAAAATCATCAAGTTGTTCTTGAAAATGTTGGATTCGCTTTGGGAGTGAAAATAGTTGTTATGGTACTAGGGGTTTTAGGGATTGCAAACTTATGGTTAGCAATTTTTGCTGATGTAGGAGTATCAGTTTTAGCAGTTTTAAATGCATCAAAAATTTTAACAAAGAAAGACTAAGAGTTTTAATGAAATAAAAGAGAGCTAGCCTCTCTTTTATTTTTTATGTTATAATATATAAAAAATTAAAAGGTGGTAGAGATGTTTTATTTTATTTATGGTGATACCCCACTTCCATTAAAATATGAAGAGTTAGTGGAAAAAATAAAGAAATCAAATCCTCATATTCCAACTAAAACTTATGATGCCTCTCAAGGTGAAGAGGAACAATTTTTAGAGAGTATATCAATTAACTCTATGTTTGTACCAAAAGAGCTGATTGTTTTAAAAAGAGCTGATAAGTCTAAAAAGTTAGATAATCTTCTTAAAATTGTTGGGGATTATGATTTGAGTAAAAAAGAGGTTGTAGTTGTTTATGAAGAGGAGTTAAATGACTATGGAAAAGCAACAAATGAGGTTGGAAAAAGAGTTATTACAAATGCAGAAAAGCTTGGTCAAACAATAGTTGCAAGAAAGGCTTTGGAAAAAAAAGGTATACACTTCTATATAGAGAAAGAGTTACAGATATCAGAGTATGAATCGGAAAAGTTAGCAGAGGTTTTAGGTGACGACTTTTTTAAAGTAAAAAATGAAGTTGAAAAGATAAAAAGTTTCTTAAATGGGAAAAATTTTATTTTAGAGGAAGTTTTACCTATATTATCGGTTAGTGATGAGTATAATTTGAAAAAATTAGTTGAAGATTTTATGATAACTGATAATATTATCATACTTATAGAGTATTTAAAGAAAACAAAAGAGTACATGCTATTTTTATACTTGATGACAGAGGAGCTTAATTTAGCATTAAAGTTAGTTGGATTAAAAAAATCAGGTGAGTTAAGGGCTAATATATCATATAATGAGTTTAAAGCATCAAACTATGAAAAAATTAAAAAGTATTTTAAAACATCAAGAGGAATGATGAGAGAATATCCTATATTTTTAAAATTGAAGTATATGTCTTTATTTAATGAAGAGTTTTTACTTAGCTCTATAGAAAATATACTAAAAATGGAGCACTCAGTAAAAAATGGTGGAATAGAAGAAAGTATTGGAATAGAGAAGTTTATAATTGAATTTAGGAGAGGGTAATTACTACCCTCTTTTTATATTGAAAAAATTTGAATCTATATTATCTATAAAAGGAGAGGAAGCAGAGAAAAGTCCGTATGAGTTATAAAAACTTAAAGGATAAGTAAGTATAAGCTCTTTTTTTGCTCTGGTAATAGCAACATAAAATAATCGTTTTTCCTCTTCTATATTAATATCTGTTCCAATAGAAGTTGGAATGATTCCATCTAAAAGAAGAGGAATAAATACATAGTCCCATTCCAATCCTTTTGAACTATGTATTGTAGATAGAGTTATTTGACTACTTTCATTTAAATCTAAATTTTTAAAAATATTTTCAAGAAAAGGATTTTGAGTGATATTAAAAATAAGATTATTTTTCTTGAAAAGCTTGATGCTGTTTTCCATATAAATATAGTTTCGAAAAAGAATGACTATATTTGCACTAGAATCTGAGGATAAAATATTTTTTATTCTAGAGATTATAAAATTTATCTCTTCAGTATGGGTTTTAAAAATATTGAGTATAGGAAAAGAGTTAGAGATATTTTGGGTTGTTAGTGTTTTTCTAAATGAGTAACGTAAACATTTTGAAAATTCGTTAGAAAGATTCAAAATATTTTTAGAGCATCTATAGTTTTCTTTTAGAATAAAAGTTTTACTGTCTTTAAAATCATTAGAAAAATTTAGAATATTTGCAGTGGAGCTTCCTTTAAAACTATATATACTTTGATAATCATCTCCTACAGCCATAATAAAGCTATTTTTTGAAAGTATCTTTAAAATTTCGATTTGTATATTATCAGTATCTTGATATTCATCAATCATAATATATTTAAAGTCTGTAGGTATTATATTTAAATGAAGATATTTATAGAATTCGTTTAGTAGGTCATCAAAAGTGTAGAAATTTGTTTGTTTTTTTCGAAGGTTTATATCATTAAAAAAATTTAATAAAATATTTTTAGAAGTTTTATTTAAGTTTTTGAAAAAAATAGATTTGGTATACCTATCTTTTATAGAAGTAGTACATTTTATAATTTCATCTTTAGTTAAAAATTTTGAAATCTGAGCATAATAAGTAGAGGAGTTAGCAAATTCGAGTGCGTTATCAGAATTTAAAATCTGAAAATTTTTATTTTGAGTATATTTTTTTAGTGATCTATAGGCTAATGAATGAAAAGTTTCAATGTTTATATTTGAATCAGGAATAAAAGCTTGGATTCTCTCTTTAATTTCATTGATAGCTTTTCTTGTAAATGTTAGAATTAAAATATTTTTGGGTGGAATTTGTAATTTAAGTAACAAAAGTGCTCTGTAAATAATAACTCTAGTTTTACCAGAACCTGCACCAGCAAGGACTAAAAAATTCCCATTTAAATTTTTTACGGCAATTAATTGCTCAAAATTTAGATTAGAAATTAGAAGATTTTCAAAATTATCAGAAAGATTCAATTCTTTTAAACATACATTTTTTAAATAGTTTTCTTTCATTTTAGATATACTCCTTCCTAGAAAAATCAAAGCTTAATATAATATACTCCAAAAAAATAAAAAAAGCTAATATAAATAAAAAAAAGTTGAATCATGGTTTGACAATTGCAAAATGGTTAAAAAATGATGGTTAAAAATTTGAAAAGTAGGCAAAAAAATATTTTTAAAAACACTAAAACACAAGTATACTAGCATTATAAAATAAAAATTCACAAAGGAGTGATGGTTTATGACACTAATAAATACAATAGAAAAAGTAAGATTAGCTCAAAAAGAGTATGCGAAATTCACACAAGAAAAAGTAGATGAAATTTTTAGAGAAGCTTCATTAGCTGCAAACAACGCTAGAATAAAATTAGCTAAAATGGCAGTAGAAGAAACTGGAATGGGAATTGTTGAAGATAAAGTTATAAAGAACCATTTTGCTTCTGAATATATATATAATGCATATAAAGATGTTAGAACTTGTGGAGTAGTAGAAGAGGATTTATCTTATGGAATCCAAAAAATTGCAGAGCCAATTGGAGTTATTGCAGGAATCGTTCCAACAACTAACCCAACATCAACAGCAATATTCAAAGCTTTATTAGCTTTAAAAACAAGAAATGCAATCATTTTTTCTCCACACCCAAGAGCAAAAAATGCAACTATAGAAGCTGCTAGAATAGTTTTAGAAGCAGCGGTAAAAGCTGGAGCTCCAAAAGATATAATTGGATGGATAGCTGAGCCTTCAGTTCAAGCTTCAAATGATTTAATGAAGATGGCAGATCTGATCTTAGCAACTGGAGGACCAGGAATGGTTAAAGCTGCTTACTCGTCAGGAACACCTGCAATTGGAGTAGGAGCTGGAAATACACCAGTAATTATCGATGAAACTGCTCATATAAAAATGGCAGTAAACTCAATCTTATTATCTAAGACATTTGATAACGGAGTTATCTGTGCGTCTGAGCAAGCAGTAATCATCCCAGCATCAATCTATGATAAAGTAAAAGAGGAGTTCGCAGCAAGAAACGCTTACATCTTAAAAGGTGAAGAAGTAGATAAAGTAAGAAAAACAATAGTTATCGATGGACACTTAAATGGAGATATCGTAGGACAATCAGCATATAAAATAGCTAAAATGGCAGGAGTTAACGTTCCTGAAAATACAAAAATAATAATCGGAGAAGTTGAATCAGTAGAGTTAGAAGAATCATTCTCTCACGAAAAGTTATCTCCAGTATTAGCAATGTATAAAGCTACTAACTTCGAAGATGCTTTAAAGAAAGCTGACAGATTAATCGAGTTAGGAGGAATGGGACATACTTCAGTTCTATACGCAGATGAATTAGTTGCTAAAGATAAAATCGATTTATTCGGACAAACAATGAAAACTGGTAGAACATTAATCAACATGCCAGCAGCTCAAGGAGCAATCGGAGATGTATTTAACTTCAAATTAGCACCTTCATTAACATTAGGATGTGGATCGTGGGGAGGAAACGCTGTTTCTGAAAACGTTGGAGTTAAGCATTTAATCAATATAAAGACTGTTGCTAAAAGGAGAGAAAATATGCTTTGGTTCAGAATCCCTGAGAGAGTTTACTTCAAATTCGGATCTCTTCCAGTAGCTTTAGAAGAGTTAAAAGGAAAGAAGAAAGCTGTTATCGTAACAGATAATCAATTAGCAAAATTAGGATATACAGATCACATAACATCTGTTTTAGATTGTATCGGAGTAGACTACAGAGTGTTCTCTGATGTTGAAGCGGATCCAACTTTAAGTGTAGTAGAAAAAGGTGCAGAGTTAATGAGAAGTTATAATCCAGATGTAGTTATAGCTCTTGGTGGAGGATCAGCAATGGACGCTGCTAAAATCATGTGGGTTATGTATGAGCATCCAACTGTAAACTTCAAAGATTTAGCTATGACATTCATGGATATTAGAAAGAGAATAGTTAAATTCCCTAAGATGGGAGAAAAAGCTGAGTTCTGGGCAGTAGCAACTTCAGCAGGAACAGGATCAGAAGTAACTCCATTCGCAGTTATAACTGATGATGCTACAGGAGTTAAATATCCTTTAGCTGACTACGAAATTACACCAAACGTAGCAATAGTAGATCCACAATTAATGTTATCAATGCCAGCTGGATTAACAGCAGCATCAGGAATAGACGTTGTAACACATGCTGTAGAAGCATATGTATCAGTATTAGCATCAGAGTTTACTAATCCATTAGCATTAGAAGCTACAAGATTAACACTTAAATACCTTCCAGAGTCTGTAAAAGGAGGAGCGACAGCAGTAAAAGCTAAAGAGAAGATGGCAAATGCATCTTGTATGGCTGGAATGGCATTCTCGAATGCATTCTTAGGAATATGTCACTCAATGGCTCATAAATTAGGAGCAGCTTTCCACTTACCACATGGAACAGCAAATGCATTATTACTTGATGAAGTAATAAGATTCAATGCAACTGATAAGCCTTTCAAAATGGCAGGATTTGCTCAATACAAGTATCCAAATGCAAAAGAGCGTTATGCTAAATTAGCAGATTACTTAGAGCTAACAAAAGGAAATGAAACTCCTGAAGAAAAAGTAAAATTATTCAGAAAGAAAATATCTGAGTTAAAAGCTGAGATTGGAATAAAAGCTACTATAGCTGAGTACGGAATTTCTGAGCAAGAGTTCTTATCTAAATTAGATACAATGGTAGACGATGCGTTTGATGACCAATGTACTGGTGCGAACCCAAGATATCCATTAATGAGCGATTTAAGAGAGATGTACTTAAGAGCTTACTACGGAGCAGAAAAGTATGTAGCTATGCAAAAAAAATCTGTAGAAAAAACTGAAAAAAAAGCCAAATAAAAATTAGCCACCTTAATTAAATTTAGTCGTATAAAAAGTAAAAACCTCCTAAGAAATTAGGAGGTTTTACTTATAATAAAGTTTATTTAAGTTTTGTCCAAGTTTGTTTTGATCCGATTAGACCAGATTTGTCTAAACTTCCTTTAACAATAATAGTATTAGCATCTTTAAATGAAATTGAGCAGTAGTATGTTTTTCCATTTTCAGGGTTGTAAATGAACCCGTTTTCAAACCTATCTTTTTCAGAGTTATATGTGAATTCACTAACAAAGTTTATACCAACTAAAGGTCTTGATTTTAAGTTTTCATCTGAATTGGCTAAATCTACTTTTATTTGTCCTTCTAATTTATGACCTTTCTCATATGTAGGGATAGTTAGCTCATTAATTTTTCCAAAGTACTTATTTTCTACCTTATAGAATTCAACGATTATCTGGTTTCCATTTTTAGCTTTCTCAGTAATCCATCTTCCAGAGATATCCTCTTCTTTTGAGAAAGATAAAGAGCTAAAAACTAAAGTTAATAGTAAAAATAATTTTTTCATTATAAATCCTCCAAAATATTTTTTTATATTATAACAGGTGTAATTAAATAAATCAATACTGAAAAAAAGAACAAAATAAAAATATTTTTTCTTTTTTTAGTAATATTGAAAAAATTTATTTTTTCAATGGAAGTCATTCATTAAATAAATTTGATTTGTACGATATAAAAGGTTATATTTTATTAAGAATATTAAAAAATAAAATCTTGAAAATAAACAAAAAAAACTATAGGGGGATAAAAATGAAGAAAAAAATACTTTTATTAAGTGCTTTAGCAATCTTTTTAGGAAATAGTTTAAATGCAGTAGCAAACAAAGACGTTTTAATTATTGCAAATGGAGCAGATGCAAAAACATTGGATATTCATGCAACAAATGATGCACCATCAGCAAAGGTTTCAGGGCAGATTTATGATACTTTAGTGAAGCAAGATATGAATATGAACATAGTTCCAGGTTTAGCTGAAAGTTGGACTCAAATAGATGATACAACAACAGAGTTTAAATTAAGAAAAGGTGTAAAGTTTCATAATGGAAATGAGTTTACAGCAAATGATGTAAAGTTCTCTCTAGATAGAATGAAATCATCACCTCAAGTAGCTCATATAATTAAAGCGGTTTCATCTGTAGAAGTTGTGGATGATTATACTGTAAGAGTAAAAACAGAGACACCATTTGGACCATTATTAAGTCACTTAGCTCATAATGCGGCGGGAATTTTAAATAAAGAAGCTGTTGAAAAAGGTGGATCAGGTTATGGTCAAAGTCCAGTAGGAACAGGACCTTATAAGTTTGTTAACTGGCAAGCAGGGGATAGAATAACTTTAACAGTTAATCCAGAATATTATTTAGGTAAGGCTCCAACTGAGAAAGTTATTTTTAGAAGTATTGTTGAAGGAACAAATAGAACTATAGGACTTGAAACAGGAGAAGTAGATATAGCATATGATATCGATCCAGTAGATAAGAATATGGTTAAAGATAACTCAGGTCTTGAATTAATAGAAGAACCATCACTATCAACAACATATATAGGATTTAATGTAGAGAAAGAATCATTAAAAGATAAAAGAGTAAGACAAGCTATAGCTTATGCAATTAATACTCAAGATATGGTAGATGCAGTGTATCAAGGTGCTGCAGAAAGAGCAAATTCATCTATCGGACCAAAAGTATTTGGATATAACCCTAACGCTAAATCTTATGATTACAATCCTGAGAAGGCTAAAGAGTTATTAAAAGAAGCTGGTTATGAAAAAGGATTAAAATTAAAGTTATGGACAAATGATAACCCAGTGAGAAGAGATATTGCTGTAATTGCTCAAGATCAACTGAAGCAAGTTGGAATAGATGTGACGATAGAGACTCTAGAATGGGGAGCATATTTAGATGGAACTGCAAGAGGAGATCATGATTTATATATATTAGGCTGGGTTTCTGTAACTGGAGATGCTGACTATGGTTTAGATCCACTATTTAACTCTGCAAATAGAGGTGGAGCAGGAAATAGATCGTTCTATTCAAATCCAAAAGTGGATGAGTTATTAGTAAAAGGAAGAAGCAGTGTTAATCCAGAAGAGAGAAAAGCTTATTACTATGAAATTCAAGATATCGTACAAGAAGATGTCCCAGTATTAACATTAGTTTATCCTACACAAAATGTAGGAGAGCAAAAAACTGTAAAAGGATTCCAAATGCATCCAGCAGGACATCATAAAGTTTATGGAACTTATAAGACAAAATAAAATATAAATAAATTTAGAAAGGAAACCAAAAGGTTTCCTTTCTAGTATAAAGCAAATAAAGGGGGACACACATGCACAAGTACATATTAAAAAGAATACTGTTGCTAATACCGGTATTGTTAGGAGTATCGTTTCTAGTATTTACAATAATGTCATTTACACCAGGAGATCCAGCGCAACTTATCTTAGGGGAAAGTGCTCCTAGAGAAGCTGTAGCTCAATTGAGAGCAGAGATGGGATTAAATGATCCATTTATAGTTCAATATATCAGATTTGTTAAAAATGCAGTAGTAGGAAACTTTGGACAGTCTTATACTACAGGAAGAGAGGTGTTTGGAGAGATATTCTCGAGATTCCCAAATACACTAATATTAGCAGTTTTAGGAATAATTATAGCTGTCTGCATTGGGATTCCTTTAGGGATAATTTCAGCAACAAGACAGTATACATTAATAGATAGCGTGAGTATGATAGGAGCCCTTTTAGGGGTTTCAATGCCAGTATTCTGGTTAGGATTAATGTTAATCTTAACATTCTCTGTAAATTTAAGATGGTTACCTTCGGGTGGATTTGATGGATTGAAGAGTTTGATTTTACCATCATTGACATTAGGAGTTGGATCAGCAGCCATAATTACTCGTATGACTCGTTCTTCTATGTTAGAAGTTATAAGACAAGATTATATTAGAACAGCAAGAGCTAAAGGAGTAGCAGAAAAAGTTGTAGTAAATAAGCATGCTTTAAAAAATGCTTTAATACCAGTTATAACAGTAGTTGGATTACAATTTGGAGGTCTTTTAGGGGGAGCTGTATTAACAGAATCAGTTTATTCATGGCCTGGTGTAGGAAGAATGATGGTTGATGCCATCAGACAAAAAGATACACCGACAGTTTTAGCATCGGTAATATTCTTGGCAGTAACATTTAGTATAGTAAACTTAGCCGTTGATATACTTTATGCTTATGTAGACCCAAGAATAAAATCGCAATACAAATAGAGGGGTGAATAAAGTGGATACTACTACAAAAAATGAAAATGTTGGGAAAAAAAGAAGTCAATGGGCTGAGTTATGGAAAAATTTAAAAAGAAATAAAATGGCTTTATTTGGTTTAGTTATATTAGTTATAATAGTTTTATTAGCACTGTTTGCAGATCAAATAGCAAATTACGATCAGGTTGTTATAAAACAAAATTTAAGAATGAGATTGAAACCACCTTCATCAGCTCACTGGCTAGGAACGGATGAGTTTGGTAGAGATATTTTTGCTAGATTAGTTCATGGTGCAAGAGTATCGCTGAAAGTTGGAATATTAGCAGTTGGAATAGCAATAGTTATTGGAGGTTTCTTAGGAGCTATTGCAGGATACTACGGTGGAAAATTAGATAATATTATAATGAGAGTAATGGATATCTTCTTAGCTGTGCCAAGTATACTTTTAGCAATTGCGATTGTATCAGCGTTAGGACCAAATTTATTAAATTTAATGATAGCTGTAAGTATCTCTTCGATACCAAGATATGCTAGAATAGTAAGAGCATCTGTTTTATCAATAAGAGATCAGGAGTTTATCGAAGCAGCAAGAGCTATTGGAGCGAGTGACGCAAGAATAATATTTAGACATATTATTCCAAACTCTTTAGCACCTGTAATTGTACAAGGAACTTTAGGGGTTGCTAATGCAATATTATCAACAGCAGGATTGAGCTTTATAGGATTAGGAATCCAACCGCCAGCACCAGAGTGGGGTTCTATGTTATCAGGAGGTAGACAATACCTAAGATATGCATGGTGGGTAACTACATTCCCAGGAGTATCAATAATGATAACAATCCTATCTCTAAACCTTTTAGGAGATGGACTGAGAGATGCATTAGATCCAAGATTAAAACAATAATTACAGTGGGGGAGATGAACGTAATGGAAAAATTACTAAATATAAAAAATTTATCTATAAACTATGAAACAAATGACGAGAAAGTTTTAGCGGTTACAGATTTAGAGATTGAATTAAACGAAGGAGAAACATTAGGATTAGTTGGAGAAACTGGAGCTGGAAAAAGTACAACAGCACTAGGAATAATGAGACTGGTTCCAAATCCACCTGGAAAAATTTTATCAGGAGAGATTTTCTTCCAAGGAAGAAATCTACTTACAGTTTCTGAAGAGGATATGAGAGCTATCAGAGGAAGACAGATAAGTATGATTTTCCAAGATCCAATGACATCTTTAAATCCAGTTTTAACTGTTGGAGATCAGATAGCTGAGGTTATTCAAATACATGAAAAATTATCGTTAAAAGATGCAATGGAAAAAGCAAGTGAAATGTTAGAATTAGTTGGAATTCCAGGGAATAGATTGAATGATTATCCACACCAATTTTCTGGTGGAATGAAGCAAAGGGTTGTAATCGCGATTGCGTTAGCATGTAATCCAAAACTTTTAATAGCGGATGAGCCGACTACTGCTTTAGATGTTACAATCCAAGCTCAAGTGTTAGACCTGATGAATGATTTAAAAGAGAAATTGAAAACTTCAATGATTCTAATAACTCATGATTTAGGGGTAGTTGCTCAAGTGTGTGATAAAGTAGCGATAATGTATGCCGGAGAGATTGTAGAATCTGGAACTTTATATGAGATATTTGAAAACCCAAAACATCCATATACTCATGGGTTATTTGATTCAATACCTAATTTAGATGAAGAGGTAACTAGATTAAGACCAATAAAAGGATTGATGCCTGATCCAACGAATTTACCAACAGGATGTAGATTCCATCCAAGATGTCCTCATGCACAAGATGAGTGCTCGAAGAGAAGTCCTAGAACTTCAGATGACAATGGACATAAAGTTAGATGTTTAGCTTACGAAGGTGTGATAAATGTACCTGAGCTACAAGGGGGAAGAAATGGCAGATAAAATACTAGAGGTAAAAAATCTAAAAAAATATTTTAATACACCAAAGGGTTTACTTCATGCTGTTGATGGAGTGACATTTTCTATCGAAAGAGGAAAAACTTTAGGAGTTGTTGGAGAGTCTGGATGTGGAAAGTCAACTACAGGAAGAGTTGTATTGAGATTACTTGAAGCTACAGATGGAGAGATTCTATTTGAAGGTAAAAATATAAGAGAGTATGGAAAAGAACAAATGGTAAAGCTAAGAGAAGAGATGCAAATAATCTTCCAAGACCCATATGCTTCGTTAAATCCAAGAATGACTGTAAGTGAAATAATAGCTGAGCCACTAATAATACATAAAAAATGTAAAAGTAAAAAAGAGTTACAAGAGAAAGTATCTGAACTTATGGAAACGGTAGGTTTAAGTGAAAGATTGACAAATACTTACCCTCATGAATTGGATGGAGGGAGAAGACAGAGAATAGGAATAGCGAGAGCACTAGCTTTAAATCCAAAATTTATAGTTTGTGATGAACCTGTTTCAGCTCTAGATGTGTCTATCCAAGCTCAAGTATTAAACTTGATGAAGGATTTACAAGAGGAGTTTGGGCTTACATATATGTTTATAACTCATGATTTATCAGTTGTAAAACATTTCTCGGATGATATAGCTGTAATGTATCTAGGAGAGCTAGTGGAAAAAGCACCAGCTAAGGAGCTATTTAAAAATCCAGTACATCCATATACAAAAGCTTTACTGTCAGCAATACCTGTTCCAAGTTTAAAACATAAGATGAATAGAGAAAGATTGAAAGGGGAGATAACATCACCAATTAATCCAGGTGTAGGGTGTAGATTTAGAAAAAGATGTCCTATGGCTGTTCCAGAGTGTGGAAACTCAACACCAATGTTAAGAGAGATTTCACCAGGGCATTTCTATGCTTGTCATTTGATTGAAAAAAATTAAAAATATAAAAAGGATAACTCTAGATTTAGTTAAATACTAATTTAGAGTTATTTTTATTTTAATAGGGTTAGAAGGAGGGAGTTATGCAGAGATTTGAAAGTAGAAAGTACCATTTAACGTCTAAACTGGTGTTGTTAAAAGCTATAAATGATATTTATCCTGAAGATGAATTAACTTTTAGAAACTCTTTAAATAATGGAGTATATATAACTATTAATGGAAAAGAGCATGTTTCAGAGGAGAAATTAAAAAAAATTGAAGATAGAATGAATGAGATTGTATTAGAAGGGAAAGAGATAAAAAAATCACACTTTACTTCAGAATATATAAATAAAAAAAACTTAGAAAATGTACGATCAGATTTAAGAGAGTTGTTAGAAACAACTGGGATAATTTCGTTTTTTATGTACGAATTGGATGGATATAAAAGTTACTTTATAGAAGAGCTGTATGATAATACATATTATGTAGATTTATTTGAACTATATTCATATGATGAAGGATTTATATTTAAAACTCCAAAAGAGATAAATGGAATTATACAAATACCACCAATGATTGATGATAGAAAACTTGCTAAAGTATATAAAGAGAGTTCTAAGTGGAATGATATAATGGAGGTTTCGTGTGTTGGAAGTTTAAATCGAATAAATTTAGAGGGAGATATAGTAGGTTTGATTAGAGTGAATGAAACTTTGCATGATACCAAGATTACAAAAATTGCTCAAAGAATATTAGAAGAGCGAGATATAAAAGTTATCACAATCGCAGGTCCGAGCTCTTCAGGAAAAACTACTTTTAGTAATAGATTGAAGTTACATCTTATGGCTTGTGAAGTTAAGCCACTTATGATATCTCTAGATGACTATTATGTGGATAGAGATTTCATTCCAATTGATGAAAATGGGAAAAAAGATTTTGAGACAATAAAATCATTAGATATAGAGTTGTTGAATAGAAATTTGAAAGATTTAATGTTGGGTAGAGAAGTAGAGATTCCTAAATACGATTTTAGTAGTGGAAAGAGAAAGGCGGAAGGGGAGATTGTAAAACTATCTAAGGAGAATATGATTATTTTAGAGGGGATACATGGCTTAAATGATAGTTTAATTGAAGGAATAGCTCAAAATCATATTTTTAAAATATATATAAGTTGTTTAACTCAATTAAATATAGATTCACACAATAGAATAAAAACAAGTGTTGTTAGAAAAATGAGAAGAATTGTTAGAGATAGTATTTCGAGAAACTTTGATGCAGAGGAAACTTTAGAGATGTGGGATAGAGTTCGTAAAGGAGAGAGTAAAAATATATTTCCATATCAAGAGAATGCAGATGTGATATTTGATACAAGTTTAGCATATGAGATAGGAGTTTTAAAGCCTGCTGTTGAAAGGGAGTTAATTAAAATAAAAATATCGAGTCCTCATTATGAGGAAGCGAGAAGGCTTCTTAGAATGTTGAGTTATTTTACAACTATCTCTGAGAGATATGTTCCTGATGAATCTATATTGAAGGAGTTTATAGGAGGAAGTTATTTTTATAATTATTGATAAAGAATGAGAGTAAAAATGGGAGGAAAAATCTCCCATTTTTAATTGATAAAATTATTTGGATAGATAATTTTATCAAGGATAGACAAAGCTTTATGATGCTCCAAAACATTGTGAACTCTAATGATTTTAGCTCCTTTGGTAATCCCAAGTGTATTGACTGCTATTGTTCCTTCAACTCTTTCATCAGGAGAGAGATTTAAATCTTTTCCAATAAATCCTTTTTTAGAAACACCTAATAAAATCGGAGCAATAAAAGAGATTTCGTCTAGTCGATTTAATACAATAATATTTTCGTTGTAACCTTTTCCAAAACCAATTCCAGGATCAATAATAATTTTATTTCTATCTAAGCCATTTTCCTCTGCAATTTTAAAGGTTTTTGCAAAAAATCTTTTCATAGAAAGTATTATATCACTCTCGTAAATTTTTGAATCTTGGTTGTGCATAGCAACTACAACACAATTATATTTTGCAGCAACTTTTGCCATCTCTCCGTTATCTTTTTGTAAGCCCCAAACGTCATTTATTATATGAGCTCCAGCTTTAATAGCAGCTTCCGCAACTTCGTGCCTATAAGTATCAATTGAGATAATACAATCAAGTTCTTTTGAAATCTTTTCAATGATAGGGACTATTCTGCTGATTTCAGTTTCAGAATCAACTTCGATGTGGCCTGGTCTTGTTGATTGTCCACCAATGTCTATTATATCAGCACCATCAGCTATTAGTTTTTTAGCTTGCTCGAATGCTGTGTTGATAGAATCAAACTTTCCGCCATCTGAGAATGAATCGGGAGTTACATTTAAAATACCCATAATTAATGTTTTATTTTCTAAAGAAAAAGTTTTACCTAATGATGAAAATTTCATAAAATCCTCCTATTTAGATTTATCTAAATCTCTTTTAAGTGTTGATATATATTTTCTTTCTAAAGGGTGGATGACATTAGGTGCAATTTCAGATAAAGGATCCAAAACAAAAGAACGTTCACACATCCAAGGATGAGGGATAGCTAAATTTTCATCTTGTATAACCATATCATTGAAAAGTAAGATATCTAAATCGATAACTCTAGGCCCCCACTTAATTTCTCTGACTCTACCTAATTCCAATTCTATATTTAATAATGCTTTTAAAAGTTCTTGTGGTGTAAATAGAGTTTGAACTTCTAAACAAGCGTTTAAAAAGTTATCCTGAATAACATCTCCAAAAGGTTCTGTTTCTAAAAGAGAGCTTACTTTAGTAACAGATGTATGCTCTAATTTATTGATTAGCTCTATAGCATTTTCTAAATTTTCTTTTAAGTTACCTATGTTTGTTCCAATTGAAAGGTAAGCTTTATTTCTAGAACGAGTTATCTCTACTGCAACAAAATCAAAATGTTTTTTTATAGGTGCCCAAGGCTTTTTGACAGTTACTTTAACAGTTTTGATTAAGTTGTATTTTACTAAAATCTCCTTTGCAATTGCTTCAGCAAGAGCTTCAATCAGATCAAAAGATTTAGAAAAAAATACTCTTTCAATATCCTCTGAAACAAAACCGTAGTGAGTAGAATAGTTTAAATCGTCACCTACTCCAGCTTTTCTAGTGCAAGTTTCCATTTGAACAGAAACTATGAATTTTTGTTGAAGAAATTTTTCTTCGGGAAAAACGCCGTGATTACCTATAAATTCTAAATTTTCAATATGTATTTTATCCATACTTCACTCCTGTTATTTTATTAGATTAAGAAATTCGTTTTTAAGATTGTTGTTTTCATTAAAAACTCCTTTAGATGAAGTGGTGATTGCCTTAGCTCCTAAAGCTTTTACACCTCTCATAGTCATACAAGTATGCTCTGCTTCTATAAAAACATAAACACCTTGACATTTTATTCCTGTATAGATTGTTTCAGCAATCTCTTCACAAAGTCTTTCTTGAAGTTGAGGTCTCTTAGCATAGGCTTCGATAACTTTTATAATATCTCCAAATCCTACAATCTCTCCATTTGGAATATATCCCACAGATATTTTTCCGAAAAAAGGAAGGAAGTGATGCTCGCACATAGAGTAGAAAGTGATATCTTTTTCTATAACTAAATCATTATTTTTTACAGGAAATGTTCTTTCTAAAAAATTATACGGATTAATAGAAAGCCCTGAGAAAATCTCTTTATAAAAGAGCTCTATTCTTTCAGGCGTGTTTTGAATAACCTCTTCAGAGATAACTCCTTTTCCATTATCTATATCTAAAATTATATTTTTAATATGATTTTTTAAAACCATTAAATCACCTCATAAACTTTATATTTGCTTAAATTATAGCATAGAGGGAAGTGTAAAAAAACTTAAACTTTTGTAAAGAAAAAATGCTTGACAAAAAATATAAGAATAGATATAATATGTTGGTGATATTATGGAATTGAATGAGATGTTAGAAGTCTCTATTCTGCTTGACTATTATAGTGAACTTTTAAGCGATAGACAAAAAGAATATTTGTTAGAGCACTTCGAAGGAGACCTTTCTCTTAGTGAGATTGGAAAGAAGTATAATGTAACTAGACAAGCTGTCTATGATAACATAAGAAGAGGAATAAAAATTTTAAGAGATTATGAAGAGAAGATAGGGTTTCATAAAAGAGATTTAGAACTACTATCACAGCTAAAAGAGTTGAAAAAAGATTTTAAACTTGAAAAGCTAGAAGAAATAATCGAAAAAAACTTTTAGTAGGGGTGGCCATGTTAGAAAATTTAGGAAATAGATTCCAAGACATAATGAAAAAAGTAAGAGGTCATGGAAAACTAAGCGAAAGTAATATAAAAGAGGCTTTACGTGAAGTTAGAATGTCTTTACTAGAGGCCGATGTAAACTACAAAGTTGTTAAAGAATTTGTTGCAAAAATTCAAGAGAAAGCTGTTGGAGCTGAAGTTTTAACAGGGATTAATCCTGGACAACAATTTATTAAAATAGTAAACGATGAGTTAATAGAACTTTTAGGAGGAACTAACTCAAGACTTACAAAAAGTGCTAAGAATCCAACTGTAGTTATGTTAGCTGGTCTTCAAGGAGCAGGTAAAACAACGTTTGCAGGTAAATTGGCGAAGTACTTAAAAAAACAAGGCGAAAAACCTTTCTTAATAGGAGCAGATATATATAGACCTGCAGCTATGAAGCAATTAGAGGTTTTAGCTCAACAAATAGGAGCAGATGTTTACTTTGAAATTGGAAGTAACGATGCAGTAGGTATTTGTGAAAGAGGATTAGAAAAAGCTAAAGAGTCTGGAGCAACGTATTTAATAATAGATACTGCTGGTAGATTACATATAGATGAGAAGCTGATGGAAGAGTTAAAAGAGGTTAAGAAAGTTGTTAGACCTCAAGAGATTCTTTTAGTAGTGGATGCAATGATAGGACAAGATGCAGTAAATCTTGCACAATCATTTAACAATGCACTTAGCATTGATGGAGTAGTACTTACAAAGTTTGATGGAGATACAAGAGGTGGAGCTGCGCTGTCAGTGAAATCAGTAGTTGGAAAGCCTATTAAATTTGTTGGAACTGGAGAGAAGATAGATGATTTAGAACTGTTCCATCCTGAAAGATTGGCATCAAGAATTTTAGGAATGGGAGATGTGGTTTCTTTAGTTGAAAAAGCTCAAGAAGCTATTGGAGAAGAGGATGCAAAATCTCTTGAAGAGAAAATCAGAACTCAAAAGTTTGACTTAGATGATTTTTTAAAACAACTGCAAAATATTAAAAAGCTAGGATCGCTAGGTAGTATTCTAAAGATGATACCAGGTATGGGTCAAATCGGAGATTTAGCACCAGCTGAAAAAGAGATGAAAAAAGTTGAAGCCATTATTCAATCGATGACTAAAGAGGAAAGAAAAAAGCCAGAGATATTAAAAGCTAGTCGTAAGCAAAGAATAGCTAAGGGTAGTGGAACGGATGTAGCAGATGTAAATAAATTACTGAAGCAGTTCGAACAGATGAGAGAGATGATGAAGATGTTCTCAACTGGAAAGTTCCCACAACTTCCTGGAATGGGTGGAAGAAAAGGTGGAATGAAGTTTCCATTTTAAATAGAGAAGTAGAAGTAATACCAAAAATAAAAAAAATAGAAATATAAGAAGGAGAAGTGATTTTAGATGTTAAAATTAAGATTAACTAGAATGGGAAGCAAAAAGAGACCTGTATACAGAATAGCTGCAATGGAAGCTTTATCAAGAAGAGATGGAAAGGCAGTAGCTTACTTAGGAAACTACTATCCATTAGAAGAAGGAAAAGTAACTCTTAAAGAAGAGGAGATCGTAAAGTTCCTTATGAACGGAGCACAACCTACAAGAACAGTTAAGTCTTTATTAGACAAATCTGGTGTTTGGGCAAAGTTCGAAGCTGCAAAGAAAAACTAATTGCATAAATTTAGGTGCCTGAAAAGGCACCTTTTTTTTCTGTTTGTGTTAGACATTGATTATCAAAATATGGTATAATACAAGGTAAATTCAACTATGAAAAGGAGATGGATTAATGGATACACTCTTTAATAGAATTGCAAAAGAAACAGGATTGACTGTTGAGCAAGTTACTAATACGGTAAAACTTTTAGATGAAGGAGCAACGGTTCCGTTTATTGCAAGATATAGAAAAGAAGTTACTGGAAATTTAGATGAAACAAACATTTTGAAAATATCTGAGTCAATAACTTATCTTAGAAACTTAGAAGTAAGAAAAGAAGAGGTTATCAGATTAATTGATGAGCAAGGAAAGCTGACTGATGAAATAAAATCACAGATTATATCAGCACAAAAGCTTCAAACAGTAGAGGATATTTATTTCCCTTACAAGAAGAAAAGAAAAACAAAAGCTGACGTAGCAAAAGAGCAAGGATTAGAGCCTTTATCTGAAAAGCTTTATACATTGAAATCATTAAGTGAACTAGAACAAGAGAGTCAACTTTTTATAACAGAAGAGGTTGAAAATGTAGAAAAAGCTATTGAAGGTGCAAAATTAATTGTAGCTCAAAATTTATCTGAAACTTTAGAGTACAGAGAGAGATTGAGAGAAGACATGTTAAAAAAAGCTTCTATAGTTGCTAAAAAAACTAAAAAAGCTGAAGAGTTAGATGTAAAACAGATATACAAAGATTATTATGAGTATACAGAACCTGTAACAAAGGCCTTATCTCACAGAGTTTTAGCTTTAAATAGAGGAGAAAATGAGGGTATATTGACAATATCTTTAAATTTTGAAGAGAAAGATAGAGAGAGTGTTGAAAGATACCTATTAAAAGATTTTAAAAATAAAGAGTTAAACAATCTTCATAAAGAGATTGTAATAGATGCTCTTGATAGATTAATTTTACCTTCTATTGAAAGAGAAGTTAGAAATATATTAACTGAAAAGGCAGAGGATGAAGCGATATTAGTATTTAAAGAAAATTTAAAAAACCTTTTAATGCAGCCACCTCTACATGAGAAAAATATATTAGCTTTAGATCCTGGGTATAGAACGGGATGTAAAGTAGCTATTATAGATAAGGATGGATTCTTTAGAGAAAATACAGTATTCTATCTTGTAAAAGCGATGCATCATGAGAATCAACTAAAAGATGCTGAAAGAAAAATGAAGGATTTTATTAAAAGATATAATATCGATATAATTGTTATAGGAAACGGAACAGCCTCAAGAGAAACAGAAAGTTTTGTTGCAGGTGTTCTTAAAAATATCGACTCTGATGTTAAATATTTAATTGGAAATGAAGCGGGAGCTTCTATATATTCAGCTTCAAAAATTGCAGTTGAAGAGTTTCCAGATTTAGATGTAACAGTAAGAGGAGCTATATCTATAGGAAGAAGAATTCAAGATCCATTAGCTGAACTGGTTAAGATTGATCCTAAATCTATCGGAGTAGGAATGTATCAGCATGATGTTAATCAAAAAAGATTAGATTTATCATTAGAAGAGATTATTCAGCTTGTTGTAAACAATGTTGGGGTAAATGTAAATACTGCTTCTTGGGCACTTTTATCATTTGTATCTGGAGTAAAAAAGAGTGTTGCTAAAAGTATAGTTGAGTATAGAAAGGATAATGGAAACTTTAAGAATAGAAAACAACTTTTAAAAGTTAAAGGATTGGGAGCTAAAGCTTACGAGCAGATGGCGGGATTCTTAGTTATTCTTGACGGGGAAAATCCTTTGGACAACACGATAATCCATCCAGAGTCTTATAAGATAGCTGAACAGATATTAAAATGTGTGGGCTTATCACTAGATGAATATGAAAAGGATTTAGCAAAAGCTAAAGAGATTTTATTAGGATTTGATTATGGTAAATTTGCAAAAGAGAATGAGTATGGTCATGAAACAGTAAAAGATATTTTTGAGGCTCTGATTAAAGAGAGAAGAGACCCAAGAGATAGTATTCAAAAACCTATTTTAAAATCAGATATCTTAAATATAGATAACCTTCAACCAGGAATGGAATTAGAAGGAACTGTTAGAAATGTTATTAAATTTGGTGCCTTTATAGATATAGGTTTAAAAAACGATGCTTTACTTCATATTTCTGAAATATCGGATAAATTTATAGATGATCCAAGCAAAGTTCTTGCTGTTGGGCAGATTATAAAAGTTAAGATAAAAGATATTGATAGAGAGAGGGAAAGAGTAGGACTTACTAAAAAGGGGATTTAGAGGATGAGAATAAAAAAAAATTCATTGTTGATAAAAATAATTTTTTACAATGATATAGCAATATTTTTAACCTCAATTTTAATTGCTGTAGTTGTAATATTAACATCCTTTCAAGACATGGAGCAAAGGGTAGAAGATACAACTAAAAATAAAATGAATCTTCTTATGGGAAACTATAAATCATATTTTGGAGAGATTCGAAATGATGTTTATAAAGAGATTGCAAAATATAGAATAAATGAAGGTAACCAAAAAGTTGCTGAAATGTTAAAATATAATCTTTTAAAAGAGGATTTTAGAAACTATTATAACTCTGTAATAACTATAATCTCTTCTGATGGAGAGCTTTTAGCGGAATATGGAAATAAGGGGAATCTAGGAACTCTAACTGAGGATAATATTCATATTTTACTTGAAACCTCTACTAAAAAAGAGTTTGAAGAGTTAGGATATTATCTAGCAGAAGTTCAAGGTAAAATCTATGGAAGAGTAGTAATTCCTTATGGAACTGAAGATATTACATACTACTTGGTGGTTTCAATACCAATCAATAAAGATTTTTTAACTTCATTGACAGAAGGACTAGAATTAAGCTCGAAAGATAAGGTTTATTTTGTAACCAATAGTTCTGACAAATCTGAGCTTCAAGCAAAATTCTTTTTCTCACATAGAACCTATAGAGAGATATTAAGAAAAGATTATAAAAATTATTATTTGAACAAAAAGATTAATGGTTTATCATATTATGTAGGAATTTACAATTTAATAGGTTATAATGATAGTTATTTAGGAAGTTTTGTAATATCTCTTTCAAAAGAAAAGGTGACTGAGGAAAAACTGATGACAGCTATCTATATAGGAATATTAGTTTTACTAATAATGATAATAAGTTCTACAGTTTCAAGTAAGGTATTTAGAAAATTACTGCTACCTCTTAGTCAGATAGCGGATTTAGCTGATAAAATTTCTAATGGAGAAAAGGTTGAGGATATTAAAGTCGTTGGTCAAGGTGAGATTAGAACTTTATCGATTTCGTTTAAAGAGATGATTGAGAAATTAAATGTAGCTCAAGAGGATTTAACTATTCAAAATAAAGAGTTAGTTAGAAATATTGAAAAAATAGAAGCTATAGATAAACTATTAATGGGAATGAATATAGAACAGGATACTTTCAAAACTATTAAAAAATTAGTTAATGGATTTACATCTGAAGTGGGGCTCGGTTATAGTAGAGCTATGTATTTCAGATATAGTAGAGAAAATGACTATTTAATTGGAGAGGAAATATCTATCAATAGAACTCTAAAAGAGGAGAGTAGAAAAGGATTTAAATTCCAATTGAAAAATTTAAAAGAGTTAATCCTATTTACAAAAGTTCCAATAAATAATGAAAGTTTATTGGCGAAATCGTTTAGAGAACAAAAGATTATATATAAAAACGACGATGGATATAAGTATGATTTAGGTAATGATGTTTTAAAAGCTGTTGGTTTAAAGAACTTCTTTATATTCCCTATCCACGGAGCGGGTAAGTTTTCAGGAGTTGTCCTTGTGGATAACTATACAAAAGATGTTCGTATAAATCAAGAGGAGCTAGAATTACTAAATCTGCTTTCGATGAACTTCTCGATAGGAATTAATAATAAAGAGATTGTGCTAGATACTTTAGAAAGTCAAAGAGTGATGACGATAGAGAAGTTAGCCACAAGATTTTTAAAATTGAGAGGAGAAGTTGTTGACAAACTTCTAAAGTGTGTTGACTCTGAAAATCCAGGTGAAAAGATAATAGAGGAATTAACAACAATAAAGCCATATTTAGCTAGAATTAAAGAGGATAATGAATCTTTAAAATTCTATTCTGAAGAAAAAGAAGAGAAGTATGAGCGAGTTTGTTTAGATAAAATTATAAATGAAGCTATAGAAAAATATAGTAAAAGATTTAAAAGTGAAAATATTTCTGTTTCGTTTTTCAATGCTACAAGTGGTAGTGTACTAGGAAGCAGAAAGCAACTTGAAAAGGTTATTAAGGAGCTTATAGAAAATGCCTGTAATGCTCTTTTAAATAAAAAGAATAACAGAAGAATAGATATTATTCTATCTAAAAGAAGAATTAATGAAAAAATAGAGCTGAAAATTATTGATAATGGAGAGGGAATATCAGCTAAGCAGTTAGAGGATATTTATGAACCGTTTGTAAGTTATTCTCCTCAAACATTAGGATTAGGATTATTCTTTGTTCATAAGATAATTAAAGATCATGGTGGAGTAATTAAACACTTCTCTGAAGAGGGGAATAGTACAGAAGTAAAAATAACATTAAATGCATATAAGGAGGAAGTCTAATGGAAGAAAGAGATTACGGTAAAACGTTAAACCTTCCGAAAACAAGTTTCCAAATGAGGGCGAACTTACCAACGAAGGAACCAAACATCTTAAAAAAATGGGATGATCAAAAAATTTATGAAAAGGGATTACAAAAGGGGAGTAAAACATTTATACTTCACGATGGACCTCCATACGCTAATGGTGGAATCCATATAGGACATGCTTTAAACAAAATCTTAAAAGATATTATCTTAAAGTATAAGAGATTATCTGGATATTCAGTACCTTACGTACCTGGATGGGATACTCATGGATTACCAATCGAGTTAAAAGTGAGTGAAGAGTTAGGTGCTAAAATGAAAGAGATGTCACCTCTTGAAATTAGAGAGAAGTGTACAGAGTATGCTAAGAAATGGGTAGAAGTTCAAAAAGAAGGATTCCAAAGATTAGGAATTTTAGGAGAGTGGGATAATCCATACCTAACTTTAAACCCAGAGTATGAAGCAAAGCAATTAGAAGTATTCGGAGAACTTTATGAAAATGGATATATATTCAAAGGATTAAAGCCAATTTACTGGTCTCCAGTAACAGAAACAGCTTTAGCAGAAGCAGAAATAGAGTATAAAAACCACGTTTCTCCATCAATCTACGTAAAGATGGAAGCTAACGAAGAGATTATGGAAAAGTTAGGAATGACTGAATCACTTTATTTAGTTATCTGGACAACAACTCCATGGACTTTACCAGCAAACACTGGAATAGCATTAAACGGAGAGTTTGAGTACGGAATATACAAAACAGAAAAAGGAAACTTAATCTTAGCAAAAGTTTTAGCAGATAAAGCGTTCCTTGATATGGGAGTAAAAGAAGTAGAGTTAGTAAAAGAGTTCGTAGGAGCAGACTTAGAAAACTTAACTTATAAGCACCCATTCTTAGATAGAACTGGAAAAGTTGTTTTAGGAACTCACGTAACTGCAGAAGCAGGTACAGGAGTAGTTCATACAGCACCAGGACACGGTCAAGATGACTATGTTGTAGGAGTTAGATACGGATTACCAATTATCTCTCCAATCAACAATAAAGGAGTTTTAACTGAAGAGGCTGGACAATTTGCTGGATTATTCTATAAAAAAGCAAACAAAGTTATAGCTGAGCATTTAACAGAAACAGGACATCTATTAAGTTACAAAGAGTTTGAGCACTCTTATCCACATGATTGGAGATCAAAAACTCCAGTAATCTTTAGAGCAACTGAGCAATGGTTCATTAGATGTGAAGGGTCTGATTTAAGAGAGAAGGCTTTAAGAGCATTAGATGACGTTAAGTTTGTTCCTGAGTGGGGAAGAAATAGAATTGGTTCAATGTTAGAGACAAGACCTGACTGGTGTATCTCAAGACAAAGAACTTGGGGAGTGCCAATTCCTGTATTCTATAATGAAGTAACTGGAAAAGAGATCTTCGAAAGAGAGATTTTAGATAGAGTTATTGGAATAGTAAAAACTGAAGGATCTGCAGCTTGGGTTAAATACTCAGCAGAAGAGTTAATCGGAGAAGAGCTTTTAGTAAAATATAACTTAAAAGGTTTAGAGTTAAGAAAAGAAACAAACATAATGGACGTTTGGTTCGATTCAGGTGTTTCTCATAGATCTGTATTAGAAACTAGAGAGGGACTTCATAGACCAGCTGATTTATACTTAGAGGGATCAGATCAACATAGAGGATGGTTCCAAACATCTCTATTAACATCTGTTGGATCAACAGGAGATGCTCCATTCAAGATGTTACTAACTCACGGATTCGTAAATGATGGTGAGGGTAAAAAGATGTCTAAATCTGTAGGAAACGTTGTTGCACCTCAAGATGTAATCAAAGTTTACGGAGCAGATATATTAAGATTATGGTGTGCTTCAGTAGATTACAGCGAAGATGTAAAAATCTCTGATAACATCTTAAAGCAAATGGCAGAAGCTTACAGAAGAGTAAGAAATACAGCTAGATATATCTTAGGAAACTCAGCAGATTTCAATCCAGCAACAGATGCAGTAGCATATGAGGATTTAATGGAAATCGATAAGTGGGCATTAAATAAGTTAGAGAGATTAAAGAGAACAGTAACAGAGTCATATGAAAAGTATGAGTTCTACAACCTATTCCAAGAGATTCACTACTTCTCAGGAATTGATATGTCAGCATTCTATCTTGATATAATCAAAGATAGATTATATACAGAGAAAGCGGATTCAAAAGAGAGAAGAGCAGCTCAAACAGTAATGTCAGAAGTTTTAGTAACTTTAACTAAAATGGTTGCACCAATTCTATCATTCACTGCAGAAGAGATCTGGGAAACATTACCAGAGTCATTAAAAGATTCTGAGTCAGTACTATTAACTGACTGGTATGCAAACAACGATCAATACTTAAATGATGAGTTAGATACGAAGTGGGAAGAGATTGCTAAACTTAGAAAAGATGTAAACAAAACTTTAGAGTTAGCAAGACAAGGTGAAAATAAAATAATAGGAAACTCTTTAGATGCAAAAGTTATATTAAATGCAGCAGATGCAGATTTAGAGAGATTCTTACAAGAGAATAAAGAGATTTTAGAAGAGGTGTTCATAGTTTCTCAATTAGTAATTACTAATGAAAAAGATGATTCATTCGTAAAAGGTGAGGAGCAAGAAGCTTTATTTGTAAAAGTAGAGCATGCAGACGGAGAAAAATGTGAAAGATGTTGGAAGTACTCGACAGAGTTAGGAACTAACCCTGAGCATGAAACAATCTGTCCAAGATGTACATCGGCACTAGTTGATTAATTATTCAAAGAGGTGAGCTGTGTTATATATAGGGATAATATTTGTATTAGTTTTTCTAGATCAAATCTCAAAATATGAAATAGACACCTGGTTAATAGAAGGAGAAACGTTCCCCGTAATTGGGGACTTTTTCCATCTAACATATGTGAAAAATAGAGGTATAGCTTTCGGAATGTTTCAAGGGAAGTTAGATATAATCTCTATACTTACAGTTGTTGTGATATTTGGACTAGGGTTTTATTTTTACAAAAATAGAGAGAAGTTTTCGGTTGTTGAAAAGTTAGGATACTCGTTCATTTTAGGTGGAGCAATTGGTAATATAATCGATAGAATCTATAGAGGTTTTGTTATTGATATGATCGACTTTAGAGGGATATGGGTATTTGTATTCAATTTAGCTGATGTTTGGATAAATATAGGAGTTATTCTAATAATAATAGATAGCTTATTAGAAAGTAAAAGCAAAAAGAGAAATTAGGAGGAAGTGAAATGACATTTCAAGAGATGATATTTGCTCTTCAGCAGTATTGGAGTTCAAAAGGGTGTATCATTGGAAATCCATACGATATAGAAACAGGAGCTGGAACATTTAACCCAAATACATTTTTAATGTCTTTAGGACCAGAGCCTTGGAATATAGCATATGTTGAGCCATCAAGAAGACCAAAGGATGGAAGATATGGGGAGAACCCAAACAGGGTTTATCAACATCATCAATTCCAAGTTATAATGAAACCATCACCAGATAATATTCAAGAGTTATACTTAGAATCGTTAAAAGTTTTAGGAATTGATCCTTTAAAGCATGATATACGTTTTGTAGAAGACGATTGGGAATCACCAACTTTAGGAGCTTGGGGATTAGGATGGGAAGTATGGCTAGATGGAATGGAAGTAACTCAGTTCACATATTTCCAACAAGTTGGAGGATTAGAGCTAGATGTTGTTCCTGTTGAGATAACATATGGACTAGAAAGATTAGCACTTTACATTCAAAATAAAGAGAATGTTTATGATTTAGAGTGGGCTCCAGGAATTAAATATGGAGATATGAGATACCAATATGAGTATGAAAACTCTAAATATTCATTTGAAGTAGCAGATTTAGAAAATCATTTTAAATGGTTTGATGACTATGAGAAGGAAGCTGATAGAGCACTAAATGAAAACTTAGTAATGCCAGCATATGACTATGTTTTAAAATGTTCTCACACATTCAACGTTCTTGACTCAAGAGGAGCAATCTCTACAACTGAGAGAATGGCTTATATTTTAAGAGTTAGAAACCTAGCTAAAAGATGTGCAGAGGTATTTGTACAAAATAGAAAAGAACTAGGATATCCTTTACTAAAGAAGAAGTAAAAGGAAAAAAGAGGAGGAATAGAAAGTGAGATTACTTTTTGAAATAGGGATGGAAGAACTACCTGCAAGATTCCTTGTTCAAACTCTAAAAGAGATGAAAGAGAATTTAGAAGGTAAATTAAATGATAAAAGAGTAAAGTTTGATGAGATAAAAACTTTTGGAACACCAAGAAGACTTGTTGTTTTAGTTGAAGGTTTAGCTGAAACTCAAGAGGATTTAGATATTTTAAATATGGGTCCTGCAAAGCAAGTTGCATTTGGTGAAAATGGAGAGATTTCAAGAGCTGGATTAGGATTTGCTAAATCTCAAGGAGTAGAAGCAACTGATTTAGAGATTATTGAAACTCCAAAAGGTGAATACATAGCTGTAAGAAAATTCTTAAAAGGAGAATCTACAAAGACACTTCTTTCAGAACTTTTAAAAGAGTTAGTATTAGAGATTAATTTCCCAAAATCAATGAAATGGGGAGAGAAAAAATTAAAGTTTGCTAGACCAATTCAATGGTTCTTAGCTTTAGTAAATGAAGAGATAGTAAACTTTGAAATAGAGGGAATTAAAAGTGGAAATGCTTCAAGAGGTCATAGATTCTTTGGAAGTAACTTTGAGGTTTCAACTATTGATGAGTATTTCGAAAAAATTAAAGAGAACAATGTTATTATAGATATCGAAGAGAGAAAAGATTTAATTAAAAAACTTATAAAAGAGAATTGTGAAGAAACAGGAGAACAAGTTTTAGTAGATGAAGAGCTATTAAAAGAGGTTACAAACCTAGTTGAATACCCATTCCCTATAGTTGGAACATTTAATTCAGACTTCTTAGAAGTTCCTCAAGATGTTTTAATAATATCTATGCAAGTTCACCAAAGATATTTCCCAATCTTAGACTTAGATGGAAAACTATTACCAAAGTTCGTTGTTGTTAGAAATGGTATAGAGGATTCTGAGCATGTAAGAAAAGGAAATGAAAAAGTTTTATCAGCAAGACTTGCTGATGCAAGATTCTTCTACCATGAAGATTTAAAGAAACCTTTAGTTGAAAATGTAGAGAAATTAAAGCAAGTTGTATTCCAAAAAGATTTAGGAACAATTTATAATAAAATTGAAAGATCAATCAAGATTGCAGATTACTTAATCGAAGCTATCGGAATGGAAACAAGAAGAGAAACTGTTGAAAGAACAATTCTTTTAGCAAAAGCAGATTTAGTATCTAATATGATTGGAGAAAAAGAGTTCACAAAACTTCAAGGATTTATGGGAGCAGATTATGCACTTAAATCTGGAGAATCTGAATTAGTAGCTAAAGGAATTGAAGAACACTACTACCCAAGATATCAAGGTGATTTATTACCAAAAGGTGTTGAAGGAATTGTAGCTGGAATATCTGATAGAGTGGATACACTTTGTGGATGTTTCGGAGTTGGAATTATTCCAAGTGGTTCTAAAGATCCATTCGCTTTAAGAAGAGCAGCGTTAGGAATTGTAAATATAATTTTAGATTCTAACTTAAATATATCTTTAAAAGCTTTAGTTGAAAGAGCAGTAGATACTCTAGAAGCAGCAGCAGTTTTAAAAAGAGATAAAGCTGAAGTTATAAACGAAATTATGGAGTTCTTCAAGCAAAGAGCACTTAATGTATTTACTGAGATGGGATATTCAAAAGATATCGTATCAGCAGTAGTAGATAAGAGTTATGATAACTTAGTGGATACTCTATTAAGAATAAAAGCTGTAGATGAGTTCACAAAAATGGATAGTTTCAACAACTTAGTTTCATTAATGAAAAGAGTTGGAAATATCTCTAAAGGATTTGAAGGAGTAATCGTAAATTCTGATCTTTTAGTTGAAGAGATAGAGAAGGAACTGTTCCAAAAATCACAAGAGGTTGCAAGAGATGCTGAAGAGATGTTAGTAGCTAAGAACTACATAGGATACTTAAATGTAATCTTATCAACAGAGGATATTATCAATAGATACTTCGAATCTATAATGGTTATGGATAAAGATGAAGCTATAAAAAATAATAGACTTTCTCAACTTAATTACATTGCAACAATCTTCAATAAAATGGTTAACTTAACATTAATTGAAGAAAAAAAATAAAAAAGTATTGACTAAAAGATACAAATACGATATAATTTAGCAGTAAAAAACAAAAACAAAAAAATCATCAAGAGAGACTGAGGGACTGGCCCTATGACGTTTCAGCAACCTACCTTAGAGGTGTGGTGCTAATTCCAGAAAGATGACCTATAAAGAGCATTTAGCCTTTTATCTTTCTGGAGAGATAAAAGGCTTTTTTTATCTCTTTTGATTAATTCTTAGGAGGAACAAATGAAAAATTTAACTTACTTTACTTCAGAATGTGTATCACCAGGACATCCAGATAAGATCGCGGATCAAATATCGGATGCAGTATTAGATGCATGTATAAAAAATGACCCAGCAGCAAGAGTAGCTTGTGAGGTATTCTGTACTACAGGTCAAGTAATCGTAGGTGGAGAGATCACAACTACAACATATATCGATATTCAAGATATCGTAAGAAATAAAATAGATGAAATTGGTTACAAGCAAGGTATGGGATTTGACTCTGACTGTGGTGTTTTAAATGCGATTCACTCACAATCACCTGATATCGCTATGGGAGTAGATGTTGGAGGAGCAGGAGACCAAGGTATAATGTTCGGAGGAGCAGTAAAAGAAACTCCAGAGTTAATGCCATTAGCTTTAGTTTTAGCAAGAGAGATTATCGTAAAATTAACAAGATTAACAAGATCAAAAGATTTAGCTTGGGCTAGACCAGATGCAAAATCTCAAGTAACTTTAGCATATGATGAAAATGGTGCGGTTGTAGGAGTAGATACTGTAGTAGTTTCAGTTCAACATAATCCAGAAGTAACTCAAGAGCAAATTCACCACGATGTAAAAGAGTTAGTAATAAAGCCAGTATTAGAAGCTTACAATTTAAATGCTGAAGAGGTTAAGCATTACCATATCAACCCAACAGGAAGATTCGTAATAGGAGGACCACACGGAGATACTGGATTAACAGGAAGAAAGATAATCGTAGATACTTACGGTGGATTCTTTAGACACGGTGGAGGAGCGTTCTCTGGAAAAGATCCTTCAAAAGTTGATAGATCAGCAGCTTACGCAGCTAGATGGGTTGCAAAAAATATCGTAGCAGCAGATTTAGCTGACAAATGTGAAGTTCAACTTTCTTATGCAATAGGAGTAGTAGAACCTACATCTGTAAAAGTTGAAACTTTTGGAACTGGAAAAGTTGAAGAGATAAAATTAGCAGAAGCAGTTCAAAATGTCTTTGACTTAACACCTAGAGGAATCGAAAGAGATCTAGAGTTAAGAAGTGGAAACTTTAATTATCAAGATTTAGCAGCTTTCGGACATATCGGAAGAACTGATTTAGATTTACCTTGGGAAAGAGTAAATAAAGTTGAAGAGTTAAAAGCTCTTTTAGCTAGATAATAGTATACAAAAAAAGGGAAGAATACTCTTCCCTTTTTTCTTTTTTAATGTTAAGCTATATAAAAAAGTATAGGAGAGGATAGTATGAAATATTTATTTTTAAATTACCCTAAATGCTCAACTTGTGTTAAGGCTAGAAAATGGTTAGAGGAAAATGAAGTAGAGTTTGATGCTAGACATATTGTAGAAAACAATCCAACAAAAGATGAGTTAAAAAAATGGTTGGAATTAAGTGGATTACCTGTAAAAAAATTCTTTAATACAAGTGGGATTCTTTATAGAGAGATGAATTTAAAAGAGAAAGTTGCTGAAAATAATGAAGATGAATTATTAGAGATACTTTCAACAAACGGAATGTTAGTAAAGAGACCTTTAGTTATTGGAGATAATAAGGTTTTAATTGGATTTAAAGAAAAAGAGTGGGAAATTTTAAAAAAATAAAAAACATGTTGACATTTTTTAAAAAAGATGGTACTATTATTATGTAGCAACAACGCGAAAGCGAAAGTTGCCCCGTTCGTTCAACGGTTAGGACAATAGATTTTCACTCTATAAACAGGGGTTCGATTCCCCTACGGGGTACCATTTGGAAGCATAGCTCAGTTGGGAGAGCACCTGCCTTACAAGCAGGGGGTCACTGGTTCAAGTCCAGTTGTTTCCACCATATATGAACTTTAAAGCACATAGGTGCTTTTTTTTTTTATTCTTTAAAAAGTTTCTTTGAAAGAATAAAAAAATAAAAAAAAGGATATTGTATATCCTTTTTAGAGTTGTTTTTTTAAAAGATTAGTTGTATCTAATTTATATGATTCTTTATTATTTAAAAAATTAATAACCTCTTCTGTTAAATCTACTCCACCGTAAATTGTAGCACTTTTCTCAATAACCATTTCTAAATTCTTTTGTTTTCCGATCAATATGGAAACAGAGTCAATCTCAAATTTAATATCATATATAAAACTTTGTTGCTCTTCTTGGAAATCTCTTTCAGAAATCTCTATCTTATCTTGAAATTGTTTTTTTAAGTCTAATAATTTTTTCTTATCATTTTCAGTAATTTTTGATTTTGATTTTATAATTTTTTCCTGTTCTAGTAAACTTTGTCTTAGACCTTCAATTTCTGAATTTAATTCTAATCTTTTATTTTCAAGTTTCTCTTCCATCTCATAACGCTTGTTGTATTGGCTAAAAATATATTCAGAGTCGATAACTCCGATATTAAGTGCAAAGGCTGAAGTGGTCATAAAAAGCAATAGAAATAAAACATTCATACAATTACTCCTTTTTGTGGAATTTTATTCTTATTATACCTTATTTTGCCAATATTTGATATAATATTTAAAAGAAAAATAAAAAGAGGATGGGTACATGAATAAGAAACTAAAAATATTTTTACTTTTGATACAAATATTAGGAATCGGACTTTCTTTATACTATAAAAAATTCTTATTAACTGTAGCAGTTTTATTGATGCTAGCTTTTAATTTATATGTGTTTTTTAAATGGAAAAAAATAAAAATGAAAAATAATTTTATTTTGAGATCTTTTATAGTTTCAGATGTTATATTATTTTGTTTTTTTATATTGATGTTTAGAATGGTTCAAATTCAATTATTTGACTCTGAAAATTATAAAGAAGCGATAAATAAACAAGTGAATGTTGAAAGAAAAGAGGGGGGAGAGAGAGGTAATATATACGATTCAAAAGGTAAGGGGTTAGCTTATAGCATAAATATGTATGAGTTATCTGTTGATCCTAAAAGATTTGTAAAGTCAGCAGAAGCACCAGAAGCTTTAAAAGAACTTATAAATAAAAAATATATAAGAGAAAATTATAAACCTCTTTTAAGTACGATAAATAAGTTGGGGAAAGAGGATAGAGTTTATAAAAGGTTGAATAGAAACATAGATGATGTAGAGAAAAAAGAGATAGAGAATATTTTAGAGAAGTATAAAATTAAAGGAAAAAATATAATATTTTTAACAGGAAGAAAAGAGAGACGTTATTATAAAGCTGATCAATATTTCTTTTTAGTTGGAAATATAGGATTTAAAAAGGGTACAGAAAAAGAGGGGATATTCGGAATCGAACTTTTTTATGAAAACTATTTAAAAGGTGATAGAAGCTCAAGAGTAATTCCAAGTATAAGAAGCTTAGGAGTTGGATTGCCAACTGCAGAAGCAAGAACGAAGGTTAATTTGAATGGTATGGATTTACATTTAACAATAGATAACGATTTGCAATATATTCTTGATGATGAGATGGAAAAGCAATTCAAAAAAACGAATTCAGAAGAGGCGTATGCAATTATGATGGATCCTAATACAGGAAAAGTATTAGCAACTTCGTTTTTTAGAAAAAATAAAAAAGCAGTAACAAATCCAATTTTTCAATCTCAACTAGAACCTGGTTCGATTTTTAAGCCTCTGATTATAGCTGCGGCTTTAGAGGAGAAAAAAATAAAAAAGACTACAAAGTTTGATATAGGTGATGGAACTTTTAGGAGATACAATCATACAATTAAAGAGAGTAGTAGAAGTGTAAAAGGAGTACTGACGACAGAAGAGGTATTGAAAAAATCAAGTAATATTGGAATGGTTTTAATGGGGGATATGTTTACAAATGAGGAGTTTGATAACTATTTAGAAAGATTTGGATTGTATAGTAAAACTGGAGTGGATTATCCTTATGAGCAAACTCCGAGAAGAGAGCCTGTTAAACGTTGGAATGGATTGAAGAAGAGTACCATGACATTCGGGCAAGGAATAGCAGTTACACCGATTCAGATGATAACAGCATTCTCCGCTGTTGTAAACGGCGGAACAATGTATCAACCATATATAGTTGAAAAGATAACAGATAAAGATGGTCTTGTTGTTAGAAGAAATCTACCAGTAAATAAAGGGAAGATAATCAGTGAAGCAGTATCTAAAGAGATGAGATTTATGATGGAGTCAGCTGTAGAAGATGGTACGGTAAAAAAGGGTGGTGTAGATGGTTATAGAATTGGTGGAAAAACAGGAACAGCTCAGTTTAGTGAAAGAGGAAGGTATGTAAAAAATGAGTATCTTTCATCGGTTATAGGATTCTTTCCAGTTGAAAAGCCACAATATATAATGTTAGCTATGTTCTTTAAACCACAAGGGAATATTTTATACGATAAATTTGGAGGAACGGCAGCAGCTCCAGTATTAGGTGAAATTATAAAAAAGATAACAAAATTAAAAAGTATATCTCCAATAAATATAGATAAAATTAAAGTTGCGGGAAGAAGTAGTTTAAAGAGTGTAACGAATCATGAGGAGTTAATTTTGATGCCAGATTTAAAAGGTCTTAGTGGTAGAGATGTCATTGAAATATTTAAAGGTAGCAATATTGAAGTTGAGTTGATAGGTGCTGGTGTAGTTATAGAGCAGAGTATTCAAGCACAAAAAGAGTTGACGAATGTAAAAAAAATAAAAATAAAATTAAACTAGGAGAAAGTAATGAGATATTTTAGTATCTATATAGAAAAAACTAACGATTTCTATACTTATGCCAGTGAAGATAAAGATATAAAAATTGGAGACAGAGTATTAGTATCTTTTAGAAATAAAGATAAGGTTGGACTTGTTGTAAAAGAGGAGGCTGATAAAGAGTATTCTTTTAAAGTTTTAAAGATAAAAAGAATACTTTATGAAGAGTTAAGTTTTTCAAAGGAATTTATAGAACTTTTGTTATGGATAAAAGATTATTATATGAGTTCTTTTGAACAGGTTTTTTCAACGGCTGTACCAGCGGGAGTAAAAATAAAATATGAAGATATTTATAGAGTTAATATGGAAAAAGAGAGTTTGTTTATAGATGAGCTCTTACAATATTTTTACGATAAATTAAAAATTAGAAAAAAACCTTTGGTAGATAAATTTTCAAAAGAGAAGCTTCAGCAATTTGTTGATGAGAATCAGTTGAAGGTAGTTGATGGTTGGTATATTTTAAATAGAGATTTAGAAAACAGAAATGAAGAGCTTTATAAGTATTTTCAAAAGAAAGAAACAGTAGGGAAACTTACTTTGGAAAAAAAGTTTGAGAAAAAACTAATCGAAAAACATCTAAAAGAGAGTAATATTTTTTTTGAGAGAAAAATAAAAAGTTTTGATGAAGAGAGATTAAAAAAAGAGTTAGTTGAAAAAGTTTTTAAAGAGGATACTGAATTAAATGAAGAGCAAGAGAAAATAAAAAGTGGAATTGAAAATTCAAATAAAAGACATTTTCTTATTAGAGGAGTAACAGGTTCAGGAAAAACAGAGATATATATCCATCTTATAAAAAGAGCGTTAGAAAAAAATAAAGGTTCTATATTTTTAGTTCCAGAAATTTCTTTGACTCCACAGATGGTTAAAAGATTTAAAATTGAATTTGGAGAGGGAGTTGCAATCTTACATAGTAGATTATCACCTACAGATAGAGCAAAAGAGTGGTATAGTATTTATACTGGAGATAAAAAAGTAGTTTTAGGTGTTAGGTCAGCTATATTTGCACCTGTACAAAACTTGGAGTATATAATAGTTGATGAAGAGCATGAAAATAGTTATAAGCAAGATAGTTCACCGAGATATAACGCTAAGTTTGTAGCTATAAAAAAAGCTGAGCTAGAGGATGCCAAAGTGGTTTTAGGCTCGGCAACACCCTCGATTGAAAGTTACTACTATGGCAAAAAGGGTATCTTTCAACTGTTTGAGATAGAGCACCGTTATAAAGATGCAAAGTTACCAGAGATAGATATAGTAGATATGAAACAAGAGCAGGACAGTTTTTTTAGTGAGAAACTATTAGAGGAGATGAGAACCGCACTTTTAAGAAAAGAGCAGATTATTTTACTTCTGAATAGGAAAGGCTATTCAACTTTAGTTCAGTGTGAGGATTGTGGGCACATGGAAGAGTGTGAACATTGCTCTATAAAACTCAACTATTATGCAAGTAACGGTAGTTTGAAATGTAATTACTGTGGCATATCAAAAAAGTATACTGGAAGATGTTCAAAGTGTAATAGTAAGAATATGAGCTTTAGTGGGCGTGGAGTTGAAAGAGTTGAAGAGGAACTAAGAAAAAGATTTCCAGTAAACATAATAAGGGTAGATGGCGAAGTTTCGAAAGAAAAGGATTTCTATGAAAATATGTACAATGATTTTTTAGCAGGAAAGTATGATATTATGATTGGAACTCAAATGATATCAAGAGGGCTTCACTTTCCAAATGTAACATTAGTTGGAGTTATAAATGCTGATACGATTATGACTATTCCAGACTTCAGATCAGGAGAGAGAACATATCAAATGATAACTCAAGTTGCAGGAAGAGCCGGAAGAGGCGAGAAGAATGGAAAGGTAATAATTCAAACATATCAACCTGAAAATTATATAATAGAAAAAATTCAAGAAAATAGTTATGTTAATTTTTATGAAAAAGAGATAGAGAAAAGAGAGATACTTTCATATCCACCATTTTCAAAGGTTATCAATATAGGGATATCCTCATCAGAAGAAAATGGATTAGAGGAGTATTGTCACGCTGTTTTTAAAGAGATTCAAGATGAAACAGTTGAATTATATGGCCCAATGAGATCCTTAGTTTATAAAGTTAAAGGTAGATATAGATGTAATATTTTTATAAAGGGAAGTAGAGAAAATATAAATTTATTTAAACTAAAACTAGAGGAAAAATTAAAAAAAGTTGAGAATAAAAAATATAGAGTGGTTGTTGATGTAGACCCGATTAATCTAATATGATATAATATGTACTAGGAAAAAAGAGAATTGGAGGAAAAGTAAGTATGGTATATGATATAAAAATATATGGGAATGATTCTTTAAGAACTGTTGCAGAGCCTGTAGAGGCTATCACACCAGAGATTTTAGAGATTTTAGATAATATGGTTGAGACTATGCATGAAGCAAATGGTGTTGGATTAGCAGCTCCACAAGTTGGAATAGCAAAAAGAATAGTTGTAATTGATGTTGGGGATGGAGTTATAAGAAAAATTATAAATCCAGAACTAATAGAGCTATCTGACGTAGTTGAAAATGAAGATGAAGGATGTTTAAGTGTTCCAGGCGTTTATAAACCTGTAAAAAGATCGGTAACTGTAAAAATAAAGTATACGAATGAAAAAGGTGAAGAGGTTGTTGAAGAGGGAACAGGCTTATTAGGAAGAGCTTTCCAACATGAATATGATCATTTAGAAGCAATTTTATTCGTAGATAAAATATCACCAGTTGCAAAAAGGATGGTTTCTAAAAAGTTACAACTTTTAAAGAAAGAATCAGGTAAAAACTAATGAAAAATCTACTTTGGATAATCCCATTGGTTATACATTTTGCATTTTTAGGACAAAATATATTTAGATCATTTATAAAAATCGATAAGTTAAAAATAGAGCAAGAGATAAAGATTAAAAAGAGAAAAGAGATTGAAAGCTTGATTGTTAAGTATGATGAAATGATTGAGGATATAAATAATCCCTTTTACAGAGAAAGAGTAGCTAGGAATCAACTCCAAATGGTTTTACCTGGAGAAAAAATTTATAGATTAATTGAAACAAAGTAGGAGGAAAAATGAAAAGAGAGTTAGCTTTAGAGTTTGCTAGAGTTACAGAAGCAGCAGCCTTAGCCGCTTATAAATGGGTAGGAAGAGGAGATAAGGAGGCAGCAGATCAAGCAGCGGTAGACGCTATGAGAACTGTGCTAAATGGGATAAAAATTCAAGGGGAGATTGTAATAGGAGAGGGAGAGATTGATGAAGCTCCTATGCTTTACATCGGAGAAAAGGTAGGAATTGATTCTCCAGATAAAGATAGATTCTCAGCAGTAGACATCGCAGTTGATCCTGTAGAAGGAACAAGAATGACTGCTCAAGGTCAAGCTAATGCGATTGCAGTATTAGCTGTAGGAAATAAAGGAAGTTTCTTAAAAGCTCCAGATATGTATATGGAGAAATTAATAGTTGGGCCAGAAGCAAAAGGTGTAATTGATTTATCTAAGCCTTTAATGGAAAATATCGATAATATCTGTAAAGCGTTAAAAAAACCTTTAGAGGAATTAACAGTAGTAATATTAGATAAGCCAAGACATAAAGAGATAATAAAAGATTTACAAGCTTTAAATATTAAGGTTTATGCACTTCCAGATGGAGACGTTGCAGGATCAATTTTAACATCAGTTGTAGATTCTGATGTAGATGTTCTTTATGGAATTGGAGGAGCTCCTGAAGGAGTTATATCAGCAGCAGTTATTAAAGCTTTAGGTGGAGATATGCAAGCTAGATTAAAATTAAGAAGTGAAGTTAAGGGAGTTTCTTTAGAGAACGATAAAATTTCAGCTTATGAAAAATCAAGATGTGAAGAGATGGGACTTAGAGTTGGAGATGTTCTTAAGATGGACGATCTAGTAAAAGATGACGAAGTTATATTCTCAGCAACAGGAATAACAAGTGGAGATCTTTTAGAGGGTGTAAAAAGAAAAGGAAATATAGCTAGAACTCAAACTTTAGTAATTAGAGGAAAAAGTAAAACAGTTAGATATATAAATGCGGTTCATAACTTAGATTATAAACCAGAAGATATCATGGAATTAGTAAAATAATAAATAATTGAATAGAAAAGTAGAGATGAGTCTCTACTTTTCTTCTTTAATAGGAGGAATAATGTTTTTTTATGATGATTTTATAAAGAAAATAGCAAAAACAAAGATAGAATATAAGGCGATGAGAAAATATAGTTTAGAAGCAAAAAAGCTAGTGATGTGGCTAGGAACAGGATTGCCATTGATACTAATTGGTTTACTTCAAGGGTATATAGGCTATACAAAAGGTTTCAGTATCCCCTATTTAGCTATTGCAGGACTACTTTTATTCTTAGGATTAAAGCACTTGAAAAATATATTTTCATATAAAATTGTTTTAGATTGCGAAAAGAAAAAAGTTTTAGGTCAAGGTTTAGATTTAGCATTTGAAGAGATAGAATCATGTACTTTGAAAGAGGGAGTAGTAGGAAAGGCTAGTAGATTACAAGTTATTATTAGAATAGTTACTAAAGATAAAAGAGAGATAATTGTACCACTTATAATGGGAAATAAAATTGATTTTATATGTGCTTTAAGAGATGAGTTAGGAGAAAAATTTTCAATCATAAAGGGATAAAAGGAGAATTTATGAAGAGAGTAGCTTATACATTTTGTTTATTTCTAATAACTTTATCAGTTGTATTTGCAAAAGATGGTGATAGAGAGTTTAGAGGAGTTTGGATTGCTACAGTGGATAATATAAACTGGCCGTCTAAACAAGGTTTATCTATAGAGGAGCAGAAAAAAGAGTTTATAGATATATTGGATGAGATAAAATCATTGAATATGAATGCAGTAATTATGCAAGTTCGACCGACAGCTGATAGGTTTTATGGGAAAGTAACAAAGGAACCTTGGTCAAAATATATAACGGGAGAGATTGGAAAAAATCCTGGGTACGATCCTTTGGAATTTTTTATAGAGGAAGCCCATAAAAGAAACTTAGAGTTTCATGCTTGGTTTAACCCATATAGAATAACATTGAAAAAAAATGAAGAGATAGCAAAAGATCATATAGCAAGAAAGAATCCTGAGTGGGTTATTCAATATGATGGAAAACTTTATTATGATCCTGGAAATCCAGCAGCTAGAGAATTTACAGAAAATGTAATAGTTGATGTTGTTAAAAATTACAATATAGATGGAGTTCATATGGATGATTATTTCTATCCCTATCCAGTACTTGATAAAAACAAAAAAGTAGTTCCTTTTGGAGATGATAAAACGTATAAATTATATGGAAAAGAGTTAACAAGAGAGGATTGGAGAAGAAAAAATACAGATACATTTGTAAGAGAGTTATCAAAAAAAATAAAAAAAGCAAAACCATATGTTAAATTTGGAATAAGTCCTTTTGGTGTTTGGAGAAATAATGATAAAGATATAACTGGATCAGCAACAAGAGCAGGTGCTGAAAATTATGATACATTATATGCAGATACAAGAACTTGGATAAAAAATGAATGGATTGATTATATAGTTCCACAAATATATTGGGATTTTAATTTAAAAGTTGCTCAGTATGATATTTTAGTTGATTGGTGGATTAATGAGGTAAAAGATAGTAATGTAAATCTATATGTTGGTCATGCTGCTTATAAAATAGATACAACGAAAGCTTGGAAGAACGAGAAAGAGTTGATTGAGCAGATTAAATATAATAGAAAATCAAAAGGTGTTGCTGGAAGTGTTTTCTTTGGATTTGATAAAATTCAAAAGAACAGCTTGAATATAAAAGATAATTTGAAAAAAGAGGTATATCAGAACCAAATTTTACCTTCAAGAACTCCTTGGATAGATGAGGTTCCACCGAAGCCGGTTACAAATTTAGCAGGGAAAATAACTAAGGATGGCGTTCTTTTAACTTGGGATGATCCAGCAAATAATTATACTGATTACTATGCTATATATAGAAGTAGGAATAAAGATTTTGATGGCGTTTCATCAAAATATCTTTTAGGTACTGTAAAAAGAAAATATGGATTGAAATATTTAGATAAAACAGCTCAGAAAGGTGAAAATTATTACTATAAGGTTTCTCCAGTAGATAAGGTTCATAATGAAGGGGCAGTAAAAGAAAAAGTTTTTTTAAAAAAATAAAAAACTTTGTTGACAAAGTTTGAAAGTTGTGGTACTATATCTTTGTAAGTGATGCGGGAGTAGCTCAGTTGGTAGAGCGTCAGCCTTCCAAGCTGAATGTCGCGAGTTCGACCCTCGTCTCCCGCTCCATACAAAGATGCGTCATTAGCTCAGATGGTAGAGCACACGACTTTTAATCGTGTTGTCA
>NZ_CAMFHX010000007.1 GCF_945952365.1 uncultured Cetobacterium sp. | reverse complement strand
CGGTGTGGAGCAGGGGAAAAGGTGGAGATAACTTCAAAGCCTTACCTATTGCTATGTAGGAACGGTAGCTTGTGCGATAGTTGCATCGATAAAAGGTGGAGGATTCTTTAATATTTTAAATATGGGACTTCCAACTAATAAAATAGTTGGTCCAGACATAAACTATGTTTGGTTGTTTGCAATCTGGTTTATAATGATTTTCTGTAAGCAGTTTTTTAGTGTGAGTAGTTTAACGGGTGGAGCATATAGATTCTTCTCTGCTAAAGATACTAAGAACGCAAAAAAAGGAGCATTATTAGCATTGGGACTTATGTTGATAGGGCCTTTAGTGTGGTTCTTACCAGTTTGGTATATGTCAGCATTTAATCCAGATGTAACAACTTGGGGATTGTCAACTCTAGGAAAATCTATAACAAATGGTGTTTACTTAGCATTTATAAAGAAAGAGATGCCTGCTGGAATGGCTGGAATTATGATGTCGGGAATCTTCGCAGCGACGATGTCGTCTATGGATTCAGCACTGAATAGAAACGCTGGAATAGTAATCAAAAGTTTCTACTGTCCAATTGTAAATAAAAATGCGACAGAAAAACAGATGATGTCAGTTAGTAAAGTTGTAACATTCTTCTTTGGAGTGATGATAATTTCAATCGCTTTAATATTAAATAAATTTAATAACTTGAGTTTATTTACAATAACTCTTATGATTGGAACACTATTAGATTTACCAATTTTAATCCCGGGATTATTAGGTTATGTTGTGAAGAAGACTCCAGATTGGGCTGGTTGGGCAACGGTATTAGTAGGATTTATGGTTTCATTTGCAGTTATGAAGTTATATAATCCAATTTGGGTAGCTAACACTCTTAATTTAGCAGTTCCGTTTACTGCTAGAGAAGCAAAAGACTTAGAGATTGTTATTGGGCTAGGGGCACAATTGACAATAACTTGTGGGTTCTTTATGTCAACAAAGTTATTCTTTAAAGGATTTAAGTCAAAAGAGAGAGAAGCATCTTATAATAAATTCTTTAATAATATTTCGACAGAGGTTATAGCACCTCAATCAGATGAAAATGAGTTAGATAACACTCAAAGAAGTATTTTAGGAAAATTGATATTTGCATTTGGAATAATACTATCAATGTTAGTGATTATACCTAATCCTACTTTTGGAAGAATAACCCTTCTATTGATTGGATTAACAAATTCGACAATAGGGTATTTCTTAAATAAAGCTAGCACACCAAAAATAAAAAATAAAGTTTCTGTGAGTGAAGTTAGTTCAATTTAAAATAAAAAATTAAGAGGTCTTATCAAAAAGAAGGGGAAAAAACTTTTTGATAGGACCTCTTTCATTGCTTATTAAAACTAAAAATGTTAAACTAATTTAAAATAAAAGTTAAAAAGGAGATTGTTACTGTTGAAAAAAAAGATAAAAAAAGGTGAATTACATCCAAATAATCCACATAAAGGAAGATATGACTTTAAAGTTTTAATAGAGAAACTTCCAGAGTTAAAATTATTTATAACAAAAAATCCTGTGGGAGAGGAAACAATTGATTTTAGTGACAATAGTGCAGTTGTTTGTCTTAATAAAGCTTTAATAAAAAACTATTATAATGTAGATAATTGGGATATACCTGAAGGGTTTTTATGTCCTCCTATTCCAGGAAGAGCTGATTATATTCACTACATAGCAGAGTTGTTATCAAAAAAGAAAAATGTAAAAGTATTAGATATAGGAACAGGTGCGAATTGTATATATCCTATAATCGGAAGTCAATCATATGATTGGAGCTATTTAGCTTCAGATATAGATCCGAAATCGATAGAAAATGCTCAAAAAATTGTTGATTTAAACGATAGTTTAAAAAATAAAATCACTTTAAAACTTCAAAAGGATAAAAATCATATCTTTGTAGGAGTTATTGAAAAAGAAGATAGGTTTGATTTAACAATGTGTAATCCGCCATTTCATTCGTCACTTGAGGAAGCGTTAAAGGCAAATAAAAGAAAAGTTGATAACTTAAATAAAGGCAATAAAGAGATAAAAAAAGGTTTGAACTTTGGTGGACAAAAAGCTGAATTATGGTGTCCTGGTGGAGAGCGTCTTTTCTTAAAAAAAATGGCAAAAGAGAGTGCAATGTTTGCATCTCAAGTATATTATTTTACATCTTTAGTATCAAATAAAGATAATTTAAAACCAACAATAAAAGTTCTTGAAAAATTAGGAGCTAAGTGTAAAGTTTTAGAGATGACTCAGGGTCAAAAGATAAGTAGAGTTTTAGCTTGGACTTTTAGAAAAAATTAAAATAGAAGGAGAAAAATTATGGCAAAAGGATTTGATAAACACCAAGAGAGATTAAATATAGTTTCTGGATTTGGAAAAAATTTAGCTAGAAGATCAAAATCAAAATGTGAACTATGTGAAGCAACAGGAGTTAAACTTTCAGTTTTTGAAGTTCCACCTTCAAAGGATGAACCAGATTATGATAGATGTATATTTTTATGTGAAAATTGCATAGAACTTTTAAAAAAAATAAAAAAATCTAAAGAAAATGATTTTAGATTTTTAAGTGGAGCTATGTGGAGTGAAACACCAATAGTAAAAGTAACGGCAATATATATATTAAATAGCATAAAAGAAAAATACTCATGGGCAGAAGAGTTATTAGAAAATGCATATTTAGATGAAGAGGAAAATGCTTTACTAGAGACTATAAATTTTTAGATTCTAAAAAAGAAACGGATGTTGAGAATAGTAAGAATAGGGTATAAAATTTAAAAGGAGTTAGACCTATGCTTACAGGATTCAAAGTTATTTTTATGTTTCTTTTAGTACCTATGAGTAAAATGAAAAAAATTAACGTAGTTAATTTTTTAAGAAATCCAGACAATAAAGATATAATATATCCAAACGAAACTCTTTATACAGCATACGATAATAAAATAAATTCGTTTTTAATAACAAATACTAGACTAATTGGAGTTTTTAAACTTAGAAATAGAATAAAAATATTTTCAATACCTCTTTTTCAATTGGGAACGTTAGACACATTTAGTTTTAAATTTTTAAAATTAAAAGCAATCTGTATAACTTCATCACCAGGTTATAATTTTTATTGGTTTTTTAATTACGATGTTTCTATGGAGGAGCTATCAAATGAAATTTCTAAAGTGGTAGCTGATGTTCAGATAAGTGGTGGGTCAAAATTAAATAAAATATTTTGAAATAAGGAGGACAATGAAGTATGTCCTCCTTATTTTTAATAGGAATAGATAAAAGCTTTTTCTGTTAAAACTTTAATTTTAGAGTAGTCAATATCTTCGTCTTTTGAAGAGCATCCACCAGAGCTACATCCACCAGAGCTACATCCACCTGAACTACACCCTCCAGAAGAGCATCCACCAGAGCTACATCCGCCACAAGAGTGTTCCTCTTCACCTTTTTCATAATCAGGATTTCTTTTTAAAAAATCCTCATAACTTTCTAAATATCCTTGTTTTGTAAGAGAGGCATAGATATTTTCTAATTCTAATTCATCGATACCAAGATTTTTCATAATAGCACCGTCACTATAAACCATTCCACTTTTTAGAAAATCTAAAACAGCAGTTTCTATTTTATTCATAAATTTTATTCACCTCATTGATTAAGATTAAGAACATTTTAACACAAAAAAAAAGAATTGTTAATTTTTTTGCAAGCATGATATAATTGAATGAAAACCTATAGAATTTAGTTGGAGGGAAAATGGAAGAAAAAGTTTTTGAAACAAAAAAAGATATGGTTGAGTATTCTATAAGAACAGCATATAGAAAAAAGATATGGTCTAAATTCATGAAGGCTATAAAAGATTTTGATTTAATTCAAGATGGGGATAAAATTGCAGTAGGTGTGTCTGGAGGAAAGGATAGCTTACTACTTTCAAAACTATTCCAAGAGTTAAAGAAAGATAGAAGTAAAAATTTTGAGGTAGCATTTATATCTATGAACCCTGGGTTTGGATCGATGGATTTAGAGCAATTTAAAGTAAATTTAGAAGAGTTAGGCATTCCATGTGAAATTTTTGATGCAAATGTATGGGAGATTGCATTCGAGTCATCTCCGGATAGTCCTTGTTTCTTATGTGCAAAGATGAGAAGAGGAGTTCTTTATAATAAAGTTGAGGAATTAGGATATAATAAGTTAGCTTTAGGACATCACTTTGATGATATGGTAGAGACAGCGATGATAAATATGTTTTATGCTGGAACGGTAAAAACGATGATACCTAAGGTAAAATCGACAAGTGGAAAGATGGAGTTAATAAGACCACTAATTTATATAAAAGAGCAAGATATCATTAACTTTACTAAGAAAAATGAAATAGCAGCAATGGCTTGTGGTTGTCCAATTGAATCTGGAAAAGTTGATTCAAAAAGAAAAGAGATTAAGAATCTTTTAGCAACATTAGAAAAAACTAACCCACAAATAAAGCAAAGTATATTTAATTCAATGAAAAATATAAATTTAGATTATGTATTAGGATATGTATCTGAAGAGAAAAAAGGAGAATAGTAAGTGTTAAAGATAGATAATATAAAGGATTTAAATGGATATGTCTTTCAAGCATACACATTTGAGGTACAAGAGGAAAAAGTTTTAGTAATCAATTCAAAAGAGGAAATCAAGATAGAGATTTCATATTCACAAAATAAAATAATAAAACTAATAGATAAGATATATAAACAAACAGGGTTGAAAATTTCATTGAATAGATTAGATGAAAAAGAAATTTTAGCTTTTATTCAAGATAAGGGATTTGAAAAAAGTCTATGGAGTCCAATAGGAAAAGCTATGCACGATTATAATATGATTGAAGAGGGAGATAGAGTAGCTATTGGTATTTCTGGAGGGAAAGATAGTTTAACTGTTTTAAATGCCTTAATAAGAATTCAAAAGATATCAGGAATAAAGTTTGAAATATTTCCAATTCATATCCACCCAGTTGAAGAGGGTGGAAAATATGAAGATATAAAAGAGTATTGTAGAAAATTAGGTACAGAGTTACAAGTTATTGAAACATCTATAGGAGAGAGTATCTTAACAAATGATGAGTTGAAAAATCCATGTTTTATGTGTGCTAGAGTAAGAAGAGGAATTTTATATAAAGCTATGAAAGAGCAAAATATAAATAAACTTGTTTTAGGACATCATAAGGATGATATTGTAGAGACATTCCTATTAAATGTATTATATCAAGGAAATATGGGAGTTATGAAACCAGCTTATGATTCTGAAGAGTATGGACTGAAAGTAATTAGACCCCTTGCATATGTTGAAGAGAAAGAAACTATTAGATATGCAAAGAAATTAGGGTTACCAATACTTCATAATGATTGTCCTTATGAAACGAGCGATAACTCAAAACGTTTAAAAGTTAAAAAAATGATTGAAGAGCTATCTAAAGATAGTCCAAATATAAGAAGTGTTATGCTTCACAGCATAAAAGATCTATTTGCATAAGTAAAGCTTTGATTATTAAAGTTTTATTCTTGACAAATGTTACGTCATAGAATATAATTCTGGTATAAATAGAAATTATTACTAGGAGGTTTATTCTATGACGCCATTAGTTTTTGCAGAACAAAATAGAGAGTTTGTTATAAAAGAGATCAAAGGTAGAGATAAAGATAAGAGTAGACTGACAGAAAAAGGTTTTTGTATTGGAAATAAGATATGTTTACTAAGAGATGATCAAAGTAACTATATCGTTAAAATAAATGAGACAAAGTACGTATTAAATTTTGGGTTGGCAAACAAAATAATAATTGGAAATGAGTAAGATTAAATCACGGGTTATGCCTGTGATTTAAATTTTTCCAAATATACTTTGTGTATCAAAATATATTTATGACTAAATGAGTTGGGAGGCTTGAATGAAGTTAACAGAATTAAAAAGAGGAGAATCAGCAAAAATCGTCAAGATTGGGAAAATTGGCGAATTGAAAAAGAGGTTAGTTGATATGGGAGTAACTAACGGAGAGATTATTAAATTAGAAAGAAATGCACCTTTAGGAGATCCACAAGAATTTATTGTTAAATCAACGAATATCGCTATAAGAAAGCAAGATGCACAAAATATTGAAATAGAGATAGATGGATAGGAGATAGACATGATAAAAATAGCATTTACAGGAAATCCTAATGTTGGGAAATCAGCATTAATAAACGCAATAGCAGGATCTAATTTAAAAGTTGGAAACTGGGCAGGTGTTACAGTAGAGAAAAAGGAAGCTGAGTTTGATTATAAAGGTGAGAGAATTCAGTGTATAGATTTACCAGGAGTATACAGTTTAAGTCCGTATACTTTAGAAGAAACAATTACAAGAGATTTTATAATAAATGAAAAACCAGATGTAATAATAAACATTGTAGATTCAACAAATTTAGAAAGAAATCTATATCTAACAATGCTTTTAAAAGAGTTAGAAAAACCTATGATTATGGCTTTAAATTTCTATGATGAGTTTGAAAAGTTAAATTATAAATTAGATATGAAAAAGTTTACTGATATGATTGAAATGGATGTAGTTATGACATCAGCAACAAAGAGAACAGGACTACAAGAGTTATTAGATAAAGCTTTAGAAGTTGCAAAAGCAAAAAAAGAAAATGTAAAATATAACCTTTTATTTGATAGTTGTTTACAAGAAGCGATAGAAGAGGTTAAGTGTAAAATAAATTGTAATGAAAAGTTAGGAGAAGCTTCTAAAAAATTAGGGGAAGACTTCTTGGCTATAAAATTATTAGAGCAAGATTCGCATGTAATAGAGATTTTAAAGTCAGAATATAGTTATGAATTAGATTCTGAAATAGTGAAAAAGACAAAGCAGTTAGAAGATGACCATGATGAAGATATTGAAACAATATTTGCAGAGGGTAGATACGGAACTGTAAAAGGTATTTTAGCAAAAACGTTTACAACGTCGATAAAATCTAGATTGGATTTTACAGATAAAGTAGATAGAGTTTTATTAAATAAATACTTAGGATTACCAATCTTCTTTTTAATTATAGTTGGCTTAATGGGAACAGTATTCAATGGATCGGCTCCATTAATTGATTGGGTAGATGGATTTGTAAGTGATTACATAGGAAAGTATGTAGGAATGTTAATAGATGAAAATACACCGGATTGGCTAGCATCACTAGTTATGGATGGAATTTTAGGTGGAGTAGGTGGAGTGGTTGTATTCGTTCCATTGATGCTTTATCTGTATTTCTTCTTAGCTATATTAGAAGAGAGTGGATATATGTCTAGAGTTGCTTTCTTAATGGATAAGATAATGACAAAATTAGGATTAAATGGTAAAGCCTTTGTTCCAATGGTTCTTGGATTTGGATGTACTGTACCAGCAATATATGCAACAAGAACTTTAGAAGATGATTCTTCAAGAAGGTTGACAGCTGCAATGGCTCCATTTATGTCTTGTGGAGCAAGACTTCCTGTATACGGACTATTCACAGCTGCATTCTTTGGAGCGAAAGCTGGATTGGTTGTAATGTCACTGTATGTATTAGGAATTGTTGTAGCAATATTAACAGGATTAGTTTTAAAGAATTTTGAGATGTTTAAAGCTGAAGGAAAAGCCTTACTTATAGAGTTACCGCCATATAGAGTACCAAGTTTAAGAGTTATATTAAAATCTACTTTAACTAGAACAGCTTCTTACTTAAAGAAAGCAACAACAATTATTATGGGTATGCTAATGATTTTATGGGCTCTAACGTATTTCCCGAATAATGGAGACACTGCAAACTCTTATATGGCTAAATTTGGAAAAACATTCCAACCTATTTTACAGCCAACAGGTTTTGCTAATAGATGGGAAACAGTAGCGGCTATACCTCCAAGCTTAGCAGCTAAAGAGATTGTTGTAGGATTTATGGCTCAAGTTTTAGTAGTTGATGATATTGCAGGTGAAATTGGAGATGAAGAAGTTGAAGAAACGACATTCTTACAAGATACAGTAGATCAAGTAGCAGGTTTAGGAGTGGCTATTAAGGATTCTGTTGTTGGAATTTTAAGTTTTGATATAGGTGGATTATTCTCAGTGCCGGATGCAGATGAAATCGAGGAAGAGGGAAGCGGAGTTGTGGCAGCAACGAGAGCTTTATGGACAGATGATTTAGCTCCTTTAAGAGCTTATTCATTTATGGTATATATCTTACTAGTGGTTCCTTGTGTAGTAACTTTAGGAGCTATAAAGCAAGAGTTCGGATATAAATTTACAGGATTTGTAGTTGGATTACTTTTAGTTGTACCTTATATAGCTTCAACATTAGTATTCCAAATAGGAAAACTGTTCTTTTAATTCTCTATAATAAGGAGGAAAAATGAAAACATTAATTTTAGTTGGAATAGTTATTGTTATTGGAGCAATAGCTTTAAAGAGTTTATATAAGATGTTTAAAGGTGAGAGTGGTTGTAACTGTTCAAAATCAAAGAATGGAAGTTGCAGCATAAAAGATAAATGTAAACATTAATAAAAAAGGAGTTGCTTATTACTAAAATAGCAGCTCCTTTTCAATTTTTCAATTAAACTTTTTCATTATCTTCTTTTAACCAGTGAACTTTATCAGTTGACGAATCAGGTTCTATATCTACAGTCATCATATTGTAAATAAAGTCATCTAACGGACAAACAAGAACTGCCATAACGACATTATCAGGTAAACCCATTCTAAAACTTTTTAATTTTTGTAGTAGTAAATCGACTTTTGTACCAGAAACAATTAAATGAAAAACAGCTTCTGAACCAGGCCAAACATGATTATTTAAATGTCTGATTCCATGTTCCCAGCTACCTTCAAGCTTAGATTGAATAGTATAATAGTGGAATCCGATAGAGTGTAAAAAGTTTTGAAGATTATTTTTTTGAGAATCATTAATATAGATAACAGTTCTTTTTGCATTTTTTCTATCAATAATCATAAAAAGCCTCCTGTAAAATATTATTAATACTCTATTTACTACATTTTTTAAAAAAAATCAATATCTTAAAATAGTAAAAATTCTTACAGAATAAGAACATGTAAAAAAACAACTCACAAATAAGAAATAAAAAGATAAAAAAAGTACACAAAATTATAAATGTATGTTATAATCTAATGAATGAATATAAAAATATTAAGGAAGTGAATATGGAAAGTATATTAACATTTAAAGATTTAGGTTTAACTGAAAAAACGTTAAAACCTTTAGAAGAAAAAGGGTTCGAAAGACCAAGCCCAATACAAGCATTAACTATACCTGCATTATTAAATGGAGATAAGGATATAATCGGACAAGCTCAAACAGGAACAGGAAAGACAGCTGCATTCTCATTACCTATTTTAGAGAAAATTGAGAAGAGTACAGGTCATGTACAAGCTATAATCTTAGCTCCAACTAGAGAGTTAGCAGTTCAAGTTGCTGAGGAGATGAACTCGCTTGCACACGGAAGAAGACTAAAGATAATTCCAGTTTATGGAGGACAATCATTAGAGCAACAAAAGAGACAACTTAACAGAGGTGTTGATATCGTTGTTGGAACTCCAGGAAGAGTTATGGATTTAATGAACAGACAAGTTTTAAAATTAAATAACATTGATTACTTCATATTAGATGAAGCTGATGAAATGTTAAACATGGGATTCGTAGAAGATATTGAGCAAATCTTAACTCAAACTAACGAAGATAAAAGAATGTTATTCTTCTCTGCTACAATGCCAGCAGAAATCTTAAAAATAGCTAAATCTCACATGGGAGATCATGAAGTATTAGCTGTTAAGAAAAAGGAATTAACTACAAACTTAACTGAGCAAATATATTTCGAAGTAAAAGAGAGAGATAAGTTTGAAGCTTTATGTAGAATAGTTGATATCGAAGCTGACTTCTATGGAATTGTTTTCTGTAGAACTAAAAACGACGTTAATGAATTAGTTGGAAAACTTCAAGATAGAGGATACGACGTTGAAGGTCTTCATGGAGATATCAGTCAAAATCATAGAGAAGTTACTTTAAAGAGATTTAAAAACAAAAACTTAAACATTCTAATAGCAACTGACGTTGCTGCAAGAGGAATTGACGTAAATGACCTTACTCATGTAATCAACTACGCAATACCACAAGAAGCAGAAAGTTATGTTCATAGAATCGGAAGAACTGGAAGAGCAGGAAAGCAAGGAACAGCTATAACGTTCATTACTCCTTCTGAGTACAGAAAACTACTTCAAATTCAAAGAATAACAAAAACTGAAATTAAAAAAGAGCAAGTTCCAGGAGTTAAAGATGTAATCTTAGCTAAGAAAACTAGATTATTCGATAACGTTACTAACTTAATATCAAATGGAGACGCTGAGTCTTACCACGATATGGCAAAAGAGTTATTAAACCAAGAAGCTACTCCAATTGAAATAATTGCAGCAATCTTAAAGAACTGTTACGAAGAGGAATTAGAAGAGACTAACTACTCTGATATCGAAAGTGTTTCTATCGATAAAACAGGTAAAACAAGATTATTCATCGCTCTTGGAAAGAAAGATAAAATGACTCCAAGAAAATTAGTTGATTTAATCTCTAAGAAATCTAAAGTACACGAATCAAAATTAAAAGGTGTAGAAATTTATGAGAACTTCTCATTCGTTTCAGTACCATTTGTTGAAGCTGAAACAATTGTAGATGTATTCCAAAAAGATAGAAAAGGAAGAAAGCCTTTAATCGAAAAAGCAAAGCAATCTAAAAGATAATTAAATAGATTAAAAAAAAGCTGTAACTAGGGAGACCAAGGTGCAGCTTTTTTCAGCATAAAATTGGGAGAGTGTTATGAAGAAAAAGTTTTTAATTTTTTTATTAATTATTTTAACAGGAGTTTTTTCTGTATTTAAATTTTATTCATTAAAAGTTGATGGAAAAAGAGATTATAATATTGCAGTAAATATTAGACCTGGAACTAGTTTGAATAGCGCTTTTAAACAGATAGGTATGGCAGATTCTATTTTTTTTAAAATATTTTTAAAATATGAAAAAAATTCAGGTAAAAATATAAAAGCGGGATTTTATGAATTAAATGGTAAGTACTCGTATAGAGAAATTTTACAAATGATGGAAGAGGGCAGAGTGAAGTATACTATACTGACTATTCCAGAAGGATATTCAATAAAAGAGATTGGAAATCTAATAAAAGAAAGAGGGATAGGCACAGAAGAGGGATTGAAAAAAGCTTTAGAAGGTGTAAAGGATTTTCCATATTTGACACCAAATGGAAACTTTGAAGGATATTTATATCCTGAAACATACTATTTATCTGTGGATACAAATGAAACTGAGTTGGTAAAAGCGATGTTGGGTCAGTTTTTAAAAATATTTCCAGCTGAGAACTATCCAGATAAAAAAGATTTCTATGAAAAATTGATTATGGCTTCAATAATTGAAAGAGAAGCACAGCTAAAAGATGAAAAACCTCTGATGTCTTCAGTTTTTTATAATCGTTTAAAAAAAGGGATGAAGTTGGGATCAGATGCTACAGTGAATTATCTGTATGATTACTCTAAAAGAAGAATGTATTATAAGGATTTAAAAATAGATTCGCCTTACAATACCTATATGTATAGAGGATTACCACCAGGTCCAATTTCAAATCCAGATTATAGTTCTGTGATGGCAGCAATAAATCCTGCAAAAACAGATTATCTATTTTTTGTTGTTACAAGTACAGGGAAACATACATTTACAAAAACATATAAAGAACATTTAGAGGTTCAAAAGAAAAATAAATAGGAGAAAATTATGAATAAGATAGTTTTAGTGGGTATAAATAGTCAATTTATACATACGAATTTAGCAATTAGATATTTAAAAAGTTATGTAGAAAAATATAGTGATTTAAGAATTGAACTTTATGAAAGTAATATAAATAATCAAGTTCACAGTATAATAACAGATTTATTTAACTTAAATGCAGATCATTATATATTCTCAACGTATATTTGGAATAAAGAGTATGTTTTTAGAGTTATTAAAGAGTTAAAAAAAGTTAGGCCAAATATAGTAATAACTCTTGGAGGACCAGAAGTAAGTTATAATGCAGAAGAGTCACTGAGAGAAAATAAAGCGATAGATTACGTTCTTGTTGGAGAGGGAGAAAAAGTACTTCATAACTTTTTAACTTCAGAGAACAAGATGCAAAGAGGAGTTGCTGCATTAGTAAATGATGAGTTTACATATCTAGGTGATGAGTTTCCAATAGAGAATTTAGATGTAATTCCATTTCCTTATACAGAGGAGGAGCTGAAAGAGAATATAAAGATACTTTACTATGAGTCAAGTAGAGGATGTCCTTTTAGTTGTTCATATTGTTTATCTTCTATTGATAAGGGTGTTAGATACTGGTCTTTAGAAAGAGTTAAAAGTGATTTAAAAAAATTCTTAGATTCAGGAGTTGAGTTAGTTAAATTTGTAGATAGAACTTATAATTTGAGAAAAGATAGATATTTAGGAATTTGGGAGTTTTTATTAGAAAACTATAAAGAAAATGTAACATTCCACTTTGAAATAAATGCAAATATATTTGATGATGAAATTATTGAATTTTTAAAAAAGGTTCCAGAGGGATATTTCCAATTTGAGATTGGAGTTCAAAGTATCAATAAAGAAACTATGAATAGCATCAATAGAAGAAATCTTCTTGAAAGATTGAGATATAATATCAAAGCGATTTCGAAAAATGTTCATTTGCATGTGGATCTAATTGCAGGACTTCCTCATGATACATATGAAACATTTAAGGATTCTTTCGATTATGTTTATGAGTTAGATGCTGAAATGATTCAATTAGGATTCTTAAAAATATTAAATGGAACAAAAATTTCAAAAGAGATTGAGGAATATGATTATAAATATATGGAGTTTCCACCTTATGAGATATTATCAAATTGCTTTATAGATTATAGTGAGTTAGTAAAACTTAAAAATCTTGAAAAAATGTTAGATTATTACTACAATTCTGAAAAGTTTAAAAACTCTGTAAAGTATATAATTGATAATCACTATAATAGAGCGTTCACTTTCTTTGAAGAGATTGCAGAATACTATGAAAAAAATGAACTTTTAGGTGTTGGTCATAAGATAGTAGCTATCTTCAATCATCTAGTGAAGTTCTATGAGGAAAAAAACTTTATAGGAAAAGATATTTTTATTGAGTACTTAAAGTTAGATTATCTACTTTTAGGAAAGCCAGGTGCGTATCCAGAGTGGTTTATTTCTAAAAAAGATAAAGATAAATATAATGAGATTGTTATAGAAAAGAATTTTACATCAACAAGAGAAGCGTATAAAAAAACAGAGTTTGAGAAATTTGAATATGATGTTTTAAATCATAAAAAAGATACGGTTGAAATCTTTTTCAATTATTCAAATAAAAAACCAAAACTTGAAACTTTTAGATAAAAATAAGAGGGAAAAGGTTTTGAAAAAGATTCTCTATATGGTATAATTCTATAAAATGCTGTCACAAAGGATAAAGCTATGTTAGAAAAGATTTTAAAAAAAATAAAAAGTGAAAATTTGATAGAAAACGGAGATAAAATTGTTCTTGGTTTCTCAGGAGGACCAGATTCAGTATTTTTATTAGAAGTTTTAAAAAAGTTAAAAAAAGAGCTTAATTTTGAATTTGTATTAGCTCATATTAATCATCTTTTTAGAGGGAAAAATTCAGATGGAGATGAAGAGTTTAGTCTTTTAAGTGGTGAAAAAATAGGAATACCAGTTTTTATAAAAAAAGCTTCTATGGAAGAGATTGCTAAAGAAAAAGGAATTGGCTTAGAAGAAGCAGGAAGAATAATACGATACGAATTTTTTTCTGAGGTTTTAGAAAAAACAAATGGTAATAAGATTGCAGTAGCTCACAATTTAGATGACCAAATCGAAAACTTTTTATTCAGGCTTATTAGAGGCTCATCTTTAGAAGGATTAGAAGGAATTCAAAATAGAGAAAATATAATTAGACCTATTAATGAGACGTATAAAAGTCAAATTTTAAACTATTTAGATGTGAATAAAATAGAGTATAGAGTGGATGAAACAAATTTTGAAAATGATTTTACTAGAAATAGTATTAGATTAGATTTGATACCTTTTATAGAGGAGAGATATAATACTAACTTTAAAGATAAAGTACATAATCTAATTGAAGAGATAAAAGAAGTAAATGAAATTTTGAAAATAGATTTAAAGAAATATAAAGTTTTAAAAAATGAAAAAGTTGTTTTAAATATTGACTTAATCCTGAAAGAGGAGGATTATATCCAGAGAAAAATAATAAATGAATACTTTAAAGAGTTTTCACTAGAATCATCTAGAGAAAAAATAATAAATGTTATAAAATTATTTCAAAGTTCAGGAAGCAAAAATATACACTTAGAAAAGAACTTTATTTTAAAGAAAGAATATAAAAATATCTGGATAGAGAAGGAAAATATAGATAAATTTGAAAGTATAAATATTGACCTACTACAAAAGATACCGTTTAAAATAAAAGTTAATGACTATATTTTAGAAACAGTTGAGGATCAAAAAAGTTTTGGTAAAAATGAATTTTTAACAAATTTAAAAATAGGTGACATTGTAGAGATTAGATGTCGAAAGGATGGGGATAGAATAAAACCTTTAGGAATGAGTTCTTATAAAAAAGTAAAAGATATACTGATAAATGAGAAAATTCCAAAGGAGATTAGGGGTACAATCCCATTGATAGTTAAAGAGAATGAGATTGTTTGGATTGCAGGAGTAAAAAAAAGCGAAAACTTTAAATGTGAAAAAAATGAAAAAGGAATTAAGCTAATCATAAGGAGGCAAGATGAAGAATAGAGAAGATAATGAAAAAATGGCATTGCATAACTTCATTGAAGAGGAGCCAAAAAAAGATGACGTGCATGATGATGAAGCTAAAAAAGAGAAAGAGGCTAAAGAAGAGGAAGAGAAAAGCCAATTAGAAGAGAGAAAAAGAAAGATTAAAGAGAAGTTAAAAGAGGGAATAGATAAAACTAAACAAGAAAAAGATTCAAACGAATCAAGAGAGATTGGTGGGAAATTCAATCTAAAAGGTTTTGTTATGTTATTATTTATAGTGACTATAATTTTATCGCTTCCAACGATGTTCTCTAAGTCAGATTCTTCAAATGTAAAGACTATTAGTTATACAGACTTTATAAAAGAATTAAAAGATGATAAGCTTGTTAGAGTAGATGAGAGAGAAGGATATGTTTATGGATATACTTCAGAAAAAGATACGACAGCAGTAAAAGCTAGAATGATAACAGATAGATTAGGTGGAGATGCACAACTTGTAAACCTAATTGATAGTAAAACTGTAAAAATAGAGTCATTACCACCACAAGAGTTACCATTCCTATTAAACATGTTAGCATCTTGGTTCCCTATGTTATTACTGATTGGAATCTGGATATTTATGCTTAATAAAATGAATAAAGGTGGAGGTGGAGGACCTCAAGTTTTCAATATGGGGAAATCTAAAGCTAAAGAGAATGGAGAGAATGTATCTCAAGTAACTTTTGCGGATGTTGCTGGAATAGATGAAGCGAAGGTAGAGTTAGAAGAGGTAGTTCAATTTTTAAAAGAGCCGGATAAGTTTAAAAATTTAGGGGCTAAAATTCCTAAGGGAGTTCTTTTACTAGGGTCACCTGGAACAGGTAAAACACTATTGGCAAAAGCTGTTGCAGGAGAAGCTGGAGTTCCATTCTTCAGTATGTCAGGATCAGAATTCGTAGAGATGTTCGTAGGTGTAGGAGCTTCAAGAGTAAGAGATTTATTCTCGAAAGCTAGAAAAAATTCACCTTGTATAATTTTTATAGATGAGATTGATGCTGTAGGTAGAAAAAGAGGAAGTGGTCAAGGCGGAGGAAACGACGAGAGAGAACAAACTCTTAACCAACTTCTAGTAGAGATGGATGGATTTGGAACTGAAGAAACAATTATTGTTTTAGCAGCAACAAATAGACCAGAGATTTTAGATAAAGCTTTAATGAGACCTGGAAGGTTTGACAGACAAGTTGTAGTGGATAGACCAGATATCAAAGGAAGAGAAGCAATTTTAAAGGTTCATTCTAGAAATAAAAAGTTTGCCTCGGATGTAGATTTTGAGATAATAGCAAGAAAAACACCTGGATTCGTAGGTGCAGATATAGCAAATATGCTTAATGAAGCTGCAATTTTAGCTGCAAGAGCCGGAAGATCAGAGATAAATATGGCTGATTTAGAAGAGGCTTCTGAGAAAGTTACTATTGGTCCTGAAAGAAAATCAAGAATGGCAGTACAAAAAGAAAGAATTATTGTAGCTTACCATGAGGTAGGACATGCGATGACTCAAAGATTATCGCCAAACACAGAACCAGTTCATAAAGTGACAATTATTCCAAGAGGAATGGCAGCTTTAGGTTATACTATGACACTACCAACAGAAGATAGATATCTAAAATCAAAAAATGAATTTTTATCTGAGCTTGTAACTTTATTGGGTGGAAGAGCAGCAGAAGAGATTGTATTTGGTGATATAACAACAGGAGCAAGTAACGATATTGAAAGAGCAACAGCAATAGCTCATGCTATGGTAACAAAGTATGGAATGAGTGATAAGTTTGGACCAATAATGTTAGATGCGACACGTGAAGGAGATATGTTCCAACAAAAGCTTTATGGAGAAACAACATCAAAAGAGATAGATGATGAGATCAGAAGATTAGTTTCTACAGCTTATTCTAAAGCTAAAGAGATTTTAACAGAAAATAGAGAGACATTAGAAAATATAACTCAAGCTCTTTTAAGATTAGAAACAATAAATGGTGAAGAGTTAGATCAGATGTTAGCAGGAAAAACTGTTGAAAGATTAGAGCAGGAAAATAGTATTGAAGAAAAAATTGTGGATTTAAAAGAGGAAGAAGAAAAGTTAAAAGAGGAGCTAAAACAAAAAGCATCTCAATCTGTTTTAGATGATTATCAAGGATAACTCTCTAGAAAATTAACTTTACTAAAAATAGAAATTATGTTATAATAATTTTAATCTTTGCTAGGATTTACGATTAAGCCCCGTAAACCTTGGCCTAGATATCAAATATTCAGGAGGAAATAAAATGGCTATAAACAAAGCAGAAATCATTGCAGCATACGGAAAAGATGGAAAAGATACAGGATCTACTGAGGTTCAAGTTGCTATATTAACAGCACAAATCAACCACTTAACAAACCACTTAAGAACTCACAAGAAGGACTTCCACTCAAGATTAGGATTATTAAAAATGGTTGGAAAGAGAAAGAGATTATTAAGCTACTTAATGAGCAAAGATATCGAAGGATACAGAGCACTTATCGCTAAGTTAGGAATCAGAAAGTAATTTTAAAACGAGGAAATTTCCTCGTTTTTTTTTATAACTTACACAGAAAATACAAAATATAGGAGAAGGACATGAAAAAATTTATTGTATTATTGTTATCTATACTTTCGTTGGTTATTTTTTCAGAAGAGATTGATAATTACAATGAAGGTACAGTAAAAGAGGAGTATATAAAGGGGAAAATCTTATACTTAGAAAATACTATAAAAAATAGTTTTAATGAACAAGATGGAATAAAAGAGATAGAGGAGTATAGAGTAAAAATTTTAGAGGGTGAAGATAAGAATAAAGAGGTTTTAGTTCAATCACCTATTTATATAGAAAAAGCTTATAATATCTTTATAAGGGAAGCACAAAATGTGGTTCTTTATAAAGAGAGCAGTGATGAAACCGGAAATACATATTATATAGTAGATATAGATAAAAGAAATTCAATTTTATTAATAATAGGAATTTTTATACTGCTAACTATCTTTATAGCAAAATTTAAAGGTGTAAAAGCTATACTTTCTTTAGTTATAGTCGTTGGAATAATATATAATATTTTTCTTCCGATGATAGCGGATGGGTATTCACCGATTTTGATATCGACTTTATGTGCATTACTTAGCTCGATAGTAACTATATTTTTAACTACTGGTTTTACTCAAAAAGGAGTTGTAGCAATTTTAGGTGCTGTAGTAGGTGTAATAATAGCAGGAAGTATGTCGATGTATTTTTCATATGAAATGGCGATGACAGGATTTGTATCAGTAGAAGCTTTGAACTATTCAACTTTACTTCAAGGAGTAAGGGTAAGAGAGATAATTTCAGCGGGAGTTATACTAGGAAGTATGGGAGCGGTAATGGACGTTTCAATGTCAATTTCATCAGCACTAACTGAACTTAAGACTGTAGCCTCTGATATAACGAAAAAAGAGATCTTTGATTCTGGAATGAGAATAGGTGCAGATATAATTGGAACGATGGTAAATACACTTATACTAGCTTATATAGGAAGCGGAATACTTTCAACACTATTTATATATTTGCAAAAAGAGCAGTTCCCGTTGATTAGGATTTTAAACTTTGAATCTATAGCAGCTGATATAGTTAGAGCCTTTGCAGGAAGTATAGGGATATTAGTAGCAGTTCCAATAACATCATATCTTTGTTGTATTATGTTTACAAAAAAAAATAGCTGAGTTTTCAGCTATTTTTTTATTGTTCTGTTGGAACAAAATTATTTACAACATTCTGCCATAAATTTTCTTTTTTTAATATATATTCAATAAATTCTCTAACAGCTCCATCTCCGCCATTTTTATTAGAGATAAAATTAGAGATAGCTAAAATCTCCTCTACAGAATCTTTTGGAGCAGCAGCAAGTTTGCATTTTTTCATAACAGCTAAATCGATCAAATCGTCACCCATATAAGCAACATTTTCATAAGATATATTGTGTTTTTCTAAAATAGAATTAAGTGTTGCAATTTTATTTTTAATTCCTTGATGAATCTCTTTTATTCCAAGCTCTTCACAACGTTTAGTTACAATATGTGATGTTTTTCCAGTTATAATTGCAATCTCTTTTCCTTGAGCAATAGCTTGAGTGATACCTAATCCATCTTTCACATTAAAAGCTTTCATTTCATCACCTGAGTTTGAAACATAAAGTTTTCCATCAGTAAGGGTACCATCTACATCTAAAACGATAAGTTTAATCATAAAACTCCTCCTCCAAAAATAAAATAAAACTGGAGATGTCTCCAGTTTTATTTCAATAGCATTGATTATAAAGCGTTAACTTTTGCAGTTAATCTAGCTTTCTTTCTAGAAACTGTGTTCTTCTTCATGATACCTTTGCTTACAGCTTTATCTAACTCTTTGTAAGCTACAGATAAAGCAGCCTTAGCAGCCTCAACCTCTTTAGTTTCTACTGCTACTAATACCTTCTTAACCATAGTTTTTACTCTAGATTTTACAGCTTGATTTCTCTCTCTGTTTCTCTCCGCTACGATAACTCTCTTTTTTGCTGATTTTGAATGTGCCAAATCAAAAACCTCCCTTTAATTTTAAATAAAATTTTCATATCATAATAACATAAATAACACTTTATGTCAATATGATTCTAATACCTAGTATGGTATTTCAATTTGACAGGTAAGCATAAAAAGAGACACAATTTGTACAATGGACCTAAGATATTTTATCATATTTTATACGAAAAAAGAAGATAATAAAAAAAATATTTTATATTTTCTCAAAAAAAGAGTATTATATTATAGAAAGAGTTTAGTAAATAAAGAAAGGATAAAAATGAATATAGATGAAAAAATATCTTTAGCTGCGTGTAAGAAAATGAAGTTAGAGATAGAAAAAGTTGATGGAAACGAAGTATTTTTCAGAGGTATTCCAGACGAAGAGGGCATAGTAACAGAGGTTGAGGTATTAGCTAGAGGAAATAGATATTCAGTGCCTGCAATATTAAAGGCAATGAGAAAAGGAGAAGTTATAATTCATAACCATCCTTCTGGTCATTTATATCCTTCAGATCCTGATGTTGAAATAGCTGCAATATATTCAAATAGATTAGATGGAGCTTCATATATTGTAAACAATGAAGTTACAGATATCTATGTGATAGTTGAATTAGTTCAAAGAAAGAATATAAAAATAGATATAAAACCTTACTTTGAAAAAAATGGACTTTTAGCAGGTGTATTTAAAGAGTTTGAATACAGAAATGAGCAGTTAGAGATGGCCGAGGTTATAGAACAGGGATTGAATACAGAAACAAAAGTAATTGTAGAAGCTGGAACAGGAACAGGAAAAACATTGGGGTATTTAATACCGGCTATCGAATGGAGTATAAAAAATAAGAAAAGAGTTGTAATAAGTACAAATACAATAAATTTACAAGAACAGCTTTTAAACAAAGATATTCCGATAGCTAAAAAGGTTATTGCAGGGGACTTTAATTATATGTTAGTTAAAGGAAGAGGAAACTATCTTTGTAATCGAAAGCTACATAATGTTGCAACAGGAGACATTGTAGATTTTGAAGAGTATAGCCAGAGTCAAAAATCTCAATTCAGAGAAGTTTTAAAATGGGGTGGAAAAACAGAGAGTGGAGATAAGGCAGAGTTACCATTTGAAGTAGACTACATAATATGGGAGCACTTCCAAAGTGAAAGTGATATGTGTGCTGGAAATAAATGTCCATTTAAAGCTGAGTGCTACTTTTTAAAGGCAAGAGATGAAAAGAAAAAAGCGGATATTTTAATAACAAATCATCATATGTATTTCTCTGACTTAGCAATAAGAAAAGAGATTGGATTTAATACAGAATATTCAATTCTACCAGAGTACGAGCTTGTTGTTTTTGATGAAGCTCATAATGTTGAAAAAGTAGCAAGAGATTATTTCTCTTATGAAATTTCAAAATATGGATTCACTAAAACTATGAATCAGATATATACAATGGAAAAATCCAAAAAAAGAGGAACAGGGAGTTTAGATGTTTTAATAAATTATTTAAAAACAGCAGATTATGATGGGAAAAAAGGAACGGAGTTAGATTTAGAGAATGATATTAAATTGAAACATCGTAATTTATTTACATCTGGAAGAGCTTATTTTAATTTCTTAATAGAGATTTTTTCAAAAGGACAAATGTCGAGTATAACTTATAGATTAAAGAAAAATGAGTTTGAAAGAGCTGTTTTTTATGAACAGTTGGATAATTTAAAAGATGAATTCATAGCAGATTTATCGGTATATTTAAAAAAGGTAAGAACTATTTTAGCTAGAATAAAAGATTTAGAAGATAAAGAGGGATATATAAGTGATTTTTCTAGATATATAGATAGATTAGATGGATTTTTTGAAAATTTAAAATTTATAAACGCTTTGGATGATGAAAAATTTATTTATTGGGCTGAGGTTAACGGAAAAAAAAGTAATTCAAAATTAGTAGCAACACCTTTAAAAATAGATGGAGAATTAGATAAAAACTTATACACTAATTTAAAACAGATGATTTTTACATCTGCAACGATAGCGATAGGAAATGATTTTTCATATTTTAAAGAAAGTATTGGTTTGAAAGAAAAAACTTTAGAGAAAGTTATTCATTCACCATTTGATTATGATAATCAGATGAAAGTGTACTTACCAAAAGATTTACTGAATCCAAGTGACCCTAAATTTATAGATAGTATCAGAGAGTTTTTAAAAAATTTGATATTGAAAACTTCAGGGAAATGTTTTATACTATTTACTTCTTATACGACATTAAACTATATATACTATATGATAAAAGATGAGTTAGAAGCAGCAGGACTTAACCTTTTAATTCAAGGACAAGCACCTAGGACTCAACTTGTAAATATGTATAAAAATATAAAAAATCCGGTTTTATTTGGAACAGATTCATTTTGGGAAGGGGTAGATATAAAAGGAGAACAATTAAGTTCTGTGATTATAATAAAACTACCTTTTAAAGTTCCAAGTGATCCAATAACTGAGGCTATTATTGAAAATATCGCTCAGCAAAATAAAAATGCTTTTGTGGAATATCAAATTCCAGAATCTGTTATAAAGTTTAAACAAGGTATTGGAAGATTAATAAGAAGTAAAAGTGATCGTGGAATTGTTACAATATTAGACAATAGAGTAATAACAAAAAGCTATGGAAAATACTTTAAAGATGCAATACCTACAAAAAATATAAAGATACTTAATAAAGAAGATGTCTTAAAAGATATTTCTAAAACTTAAAAGGAGTAATTGATATGAAAAAAATTGAGCTGTTTGGTTTGAGCTTAACTTTTAAGATTAACAAGAAAAATGCAGATGATGCTGAATTATATACGAAAGATAATCATTTAAAGGAGAAGATATTCTATCTAATTTTGATGGTTATGGTAATAGTTATTAGCTCAAAGAGTGGCTATATAGTAAATACACAGAAGTATGATATAGGAGATGTAGCAATAAACGATATATACTCTCCGAAGAGTATTCTTTTTAATGATAGGGATAAAAAGCAAGATATTATAAAAAATTTAATGGAAGGTTCAAAAAAAGAGTATATTTATGTCCCTCAAGCAGGCAATGTTTATATATCTGGAGCTGAATATTTATTTGATGAAATCTTGAAAAAAGATTTTAAAAAAAATAAACTCTATTTAGATAGGGTTGAAGATATAATAGGAAAACCATTGTCTCCAAAGCTGATAAATGAATTGACTCAATTAAATAAAAAAGATTTAGCGGATACAAAAGAAAGAATTATAGGTTTTTTAACAAAAGCTTATGCAACGGGAATTATAAGAGAAAAGGGAAGTTTAACAATTTCACCTCCAAATGACGAGTTGTTTTTAGAGTTATCTGATTTTGATAAAAAAATTGTAGAGAATTTTTTAACGGCAAACTATATCTATGATGAAACAAAAACTAAAAATTCGATAGCAGAGAAGATATCTCAGATAGATAATCAAATTTTAGATATAAAAGCTGGAACTTTACTTGTAAAAAAAGGAGATATAATAACAGATAGTAGGGCTAAATTGTTAGAGGCTGTAGGAATATATTCGTACAAAAAAAGTTTAGGGTTTTCAGTTGCAAACTTTTTATATACAATTATTTTAACTGTAATATTTTATCACTTATTAGCAAATAAATTTAAGAAAAATATATTGAATAAAAATGTTTATAGAAGTTTATTTTTAATATATACAATAGGATTTTTAGCATATAGATTTACTCAACCTGATCATATATATGTAGTACCATTTGAAATGATGTTTTTCTTGATGTCAATATTGTTTGCAAAAGATTTTGCATTTATAATGACACTAATGTCAATAACGTTCTTATTCCCGATAGTGGGATATGATCCTATTTTTATAATTGTAACATTCTTAGCTTGTTTAATGGGGTCGTATTTGATAGAAAAAGTTACAACAAGGCAAGAGTTGATAGCGTTAGGAATGAAACTAGCGGTTACAAAATTCTTCTTATATTTATTGTTAACATATTTTATAGGAAGAGAGAAGAATTTAATTGCTTTACAAAGTGGAGAGATAGTTATATCGGGATTGCTTTCAGGTATGTTAGCAATAGCTGTATTACCGTATTTTGAAAAAACTTTTAATATTTTAACTACATTTAGATTGTTAGAATTAGGAGATTTATCACATCCATTATTGAAGTTGTTATCGATGAAAGCACCAGGAACATTCCATCATTCGATGATGGTTGCAACACTATCAGAGGCAGCAGCAGAGGCTATAGGAGCAAATGCTATATTCGCAAGAGTTGCATCTTATTATCATGATATAGGAAAAATGAAAAGACCAAAGTTTTATGTAGAAAATCAAGAGGGGGGAGAGAATCCTCATTCTAAAATCTCTCCATTTTTAAGTACGTTAATAATAACGTCACACACAAAAGATGGAAATGAATTGGGAAGAGAGTATAAAATTCCAAGAGAGATTAGAGATGTTATGTTTGAACATCAAGGAACGACGATGTTAGCATATTTTTATAATAAGGCTAAGCAGTTAGATCCAACAGTATTAGAAGATGATTTCAAATATAGTGGTCCAATTCCTAGAAGTAAGGAATCAGCTATAATAATGCTTGCAGATTCAATAGAGGCAGCAGTGAGGTCATTAGATGAAAAAACACCGATAACGATTGAAAATATGCTAAGAAGAATTATAAACTCTAAGATAGAGGACAATCAGTTGTCAGAAGCAGCTTTAACATTTAAAGAGATAGAAATAATAATTAAAACTTTTACAAAGGTATTGATGAGTATTCATCACGTTAGAATAAAATACCCAGGACAAAAGTAGATAAAGAACAAGGATAAGAGGAGTAGCGATGGAAGTAGTTTTAGATTTTTCTCTAGAAATAGAGGGATATGAGGAGTATATAAAAGAGGATGAGGTGCAACAGTATATCTGTGAGGTTTTAAACGATGAGTTTGAATCAGAAAAACCAGTGTACTTATCAGTAGCTTTAGTAGGAAATGAAGATATTCAGAGAATAAATAGAGATTTTAGAGAAAAAGATAGTCCAACAGATGTAATCTCTTTTGCATATCATGAAACAGAGGATTATATGATTGGTCCATATGATACGTTAGGGGATATAATAATCTCTTTAGAAAGAGTGAAGGAGCAATGTAATGAGTATAATCACTCGTTTAGAAGAGAGTTTTTCTATGTTTTAACTCATGGGATGCTACATCTTTTAGGGTATGATCATATTGAAGAAGAGGATAAGAAAGAGATGAGAGCTAGAGAGGAAGAGATTCTAGGAAAGTTTGGGCATACTAGAGATTAGGGAGGATATTTATGAAAAAAGGGACAAAACAGGATATAACACAGAGCTTTAATGTTGCAATTGAGGGAATAATAGAAACGATTAGAACAGAGCGAAATATGAAGTTTCATGCATTTTGCACAATATTAGTTTTAATGATTTCAATATTTTTAGGTGTTAGTAGAATGGAACTAATTGTATTATCAATTAGTATGTCCCTAGTTTTAGCAGCAGAGCTATTAAATACAGCAATTGAAAGTTTTGTAGATTTAGTGTCACCAGATTATAATCTTTTAGCTAAAAGAGCTAAAGATGTAGGAGCAGGAGCGGTATTTATAGCAGCTACAAATGCCTTGATAGTTGGATATTTGGTATTTCATAAAAGAATAGCTGGTGAATTTGCCAGCTTCTTTGATTTATTAAAAGAATCATATGCAAATGTTATAGTTTTTCTTTTGATATTTTTAGTAATTTTAGTAATATCAATAAAAAGCTTTTTTAAAAAGGGAACTCCATTGAGAGGAGGAATTCCTAGTGGGCATAGTGCTCTTGGTGGAGCTCTATTTGTAGGGATTTTCTTTTTAACAGACGATGTAAGAATTTTTTATCTTTCACTTTTTCTTTTAATTTTAGTATTACAATCGAGAGTAGAAGGAAAGATTCATACTGTATTAGAAACTATAATTGGGGCAGTATTAGGAATGGGAGTTACATATATATTCCTATCAATATTAAAAATTTAGATTATTTGGGAGTGGTATAAAATGCAAAGAGCGAAAGATTATCTATTGCTTAGTGTACTCTCTTATTGTAATTTTTCACAAGAGGATTATAAGAAGAATTTAAATCAAATTTACAGAGAGAACGATTCATTAAAATTAGATAGTGATGGTTTTTATTTTTCAAATTCAAAGACAAGATATTTATTTTATGGTTTCTTTGAAGATATTCTTTCAAACTGGGAGATATTTTATGTAGAAAGTAAAAGAGCTTCAGATTTAGATAAGGATTCAACTGGATTTTATAGTGTCGTTTTTAGAAATGTAAAATATGATACATATGTTATTTCTTATAGAGGAAGTGAAAAATATCCTTTAGAGGATGCATATAAAGATTTTATAGAAAATGACTTAAAGATAGGTCTAGGTGTTAAACCAAAGCAGTTTTATGATGGTTTAGGAGTGTTTAATAAGCTTTATGATGAGTTTAAAATTCCTAAAGAGAAAATATCGATAACAGGGCATTCTTTAGGTGGAGGAATAGCTCAATTTGTAAGTATTATGGTAGATAAAGAAAGAGGTTTTATTCCATATACTTGTACTTGGAATGCAGTTGGTATAAATAGAGATGGGATTATAAATCTTTTAGATTTCTTTAATTATGATAAAATATTGGATAAGTTGCATTTAGATGATATTGAAAGACAATATTTTTTAGAGTTTAAAAATGAGTATTTATCATTTTTCTTGAAAGAGTTAAAAAAAGGGAAAGTTATAAAAGATAATAATACTTTATTATTAACTGGAAATATTGAAATAACACCACAAATAGATGATGGCTTTGTGAAAAGTTTTGTAAAAAGTACAAAATTTGAAAATCTATTGGGAAAAATATCTATCGATACTAAAGATAGATTGCTAGATAATAATAAAGTATTTAATGCTTTATTTAAAGTTGATAACTTAACAGAGGAGCTTTATCAAGCTGATTATTTTATAAGAAGAATAAAAACAAATAAAGTTTACGAGGAGAACATTGTTAATTTTTGTCATTCAGATGATTTAACGGTTTCTCTTTTCCCTCATATAGGAGCAGTTTATCAAGTTGATAAATCTTTCTTAAAAAAAGAGGTCAGAAAAAAAACTATATTTTCTAATTTCCTATTCTTTACAAAATCTGTACAAGAGTATCATTATCAAGATATATTTTTACCTTTTATTGAGGTTGAAGGTGAAAGAGTTGGAATGTTTAGTAAGAATTTATCAATTGGATATTTAGGAACGATAGTTAGAAAAATTTTAACTTTAGAACATTGTGTTGAAAGAGAGTTACTAGCAGATTATTATAGTTTAATATCAATAACAGATGAAAATTTTATAAAGATTAAATCAGGAATTCTAGCTGCGATGAAAAAATGTGGAGATGATATTCTATATAAAAATCAAGCATATAACCAACTTAAAGATATGGATAAGCAAAATTTTACAAGAGTTTGGGAGAATTTAAAGGCAAAATTACCAAGTCCTTATAGAATACAGGATATTTATGATTTAATACTATTTTAATAAAAAAGCCAAAAGATTAACAAAAATCTTTTGGCTTTTATTTTTTTTAAAATTTTTAAATTTAATTAAAAAATAAACTTAAATTTGGTTTTTTTAATTTCTAAATTTCGTTATATAGAAAAATTAGAAAAAATAAAGAGATGTTGTTAAAAATAAAATAAAAAAAATTTTAAAAAATTTTAGTTTTAAAACTTATTTAAAGAAAGTGGTAAAATAAAAAAAATTAAAATAAAGTTATAGAAAATCATTTTTTGTAAAAATAGAAATCAACTAGAAAAAGGTTGTTTTTTAATGGAAAATGAGTTAAAAAAGAAAAAAAGAGATTAATTGTTCTTGTAGTGTAGAAAAAATGTTTTGAAATAGAAGCTATTGACATAAAAAAGAATAAGAGGTATATATAGTCTTAACAATAAAATATATTGAGGAGGGATTGAAAATGTCAAAAGGATTTGCACCAGAACCATATAAAATAAAGATGGTTGAAAATATGGCTATTATGAGTAAAGAGGAAAGAAAAGTAGCATTAGAAAGAGCAGGGTATAATACGTTTTTATTAAGATCGGAAGAGTGTTATATAGATCTATTGACTGACTCAGGAACAAATGCAATGAGTGATGCTCAATGGGCAGGGTTGATGTTAGGAGATGAGGCATATGCAGGAAGTAAAAACTTTTATCATTTAGAAAAAACTGTTCAAGAACTTTTTGGATTTAAATATGTAGTTCCAACTCATCAGGGAAGAGGAGCTGAAAATATTTTATCAACACTGACAATAAAACCCGGAGATTATGTACCAGGAAATATGTATTTTACAACTACAAGATTCCACCAAGAAAGAAATGGAGCAACATTTAGAGATATTATAATCGATGAAGCTCATGATTCACAAATTGATTTGCCATTCAAAGGTAATGTTGATTTAAATAAATTAAAAGCATTGATAGAAGAGGTAGGAGCAGAAAAAATACCATATATTTGTTTGGCAGTAACAGTAAACTTAGCTGGTGGTCAACCAGTTTCAATGGCTAATATAAGAGCAGTTTCTGAGTTGGCTCATAGTCATGGAATAAAAATAATGTATGATGCAACACGTTGTATTGAGAATGCGTATTTTATAAAATCAAGAGAAGAGGGATATGCAGATGTTTCTATAAAAGATATTGTAAAAGAGATGTTCTCTTATGGCGATGGATGTACAATGAGTGGAAAAAAAGATTGTTTGACTAATATTGGTGGATTCTTATGTATGAATGACTATGAGTTATACTTACAAGCAACAGCAACTGTGGTTCAGTTTGAGGGAATGCCTAGTTATGGTGGATTAGCAGGACGAGACATGGAAGCTATGGCAATTGGATTGAGAGAAGCTGTTAATTATGAATATATTAGTCATAGAGTTAATCAAATTAGATACTTAGGAGAGAAATTAGATGCAGCTGGAGTACCAATGGTAAAACCGTATGGAGGACATGCAATATTCTTAGACGCAAGAGCGTTTTTACCACATTTAAGTCAAGATGATTTACCAGCTCAATCTTTAGCAGCAGCTATATATGCAACTTCTGGAGTTAGAACAATGGAGAGAGGAATAGTTTCAGCTGGAAGAGATATAAAAACAGGAAAAAATCATTATCCAAAATTAGAAACAGTTAGATTGACAATACCTAGAAGAGTTTACACATATGCACATTTAGATTATGTAGCTGATGCAATTATAGCTCTTTATAAAAATAAAGAGGAGATAAAAGGGTTGAAGTGGGAATATGAACCGGGTTGCTTAAGATTCTTTACAGGAAGATTTTCTCACAAATAGATAATAGAAATTAAAATACCTTAGATTAAAGATATTGATCTAAGGTATTTTTTATTGTAAAAATATGGAAAATTTGATACTCTATAATAAACAGCTTTTTTATTTTTAGGGGGAGATTTATGTTTTTATCGCCAGGGGAAAAGATATTAAGGTATAGAAAGCATTATAAAATAAAACAAGAGGAATTAACAAAAAATATTGTATCTAAAACTTATTTAGGAATGGTAGAAAATGGTAGAAAAGTTTTAAGTAACAAGATGGCTTTAATTTTTTACAAAAATCTAGAGGAAGCTTTAGAAAGTAAAGGGGAAAAAATAGATATAACTTACGAAGAGTTCGTTGAAAAATCAGAAGCTAAAGCTAAAAAGTACTTAGATGAGATTTTAAAAAAAGAAATTATAGAAAATAAATGGTTAATAGAAGAAGCTATTTTAAAATTAAATAGAGTTGATCAGAAAAAAATTATAATAGAGTTAAGTAATTTATATTTAAAATTAAAAGATGAAAATGAAGCTAGAAGAATGTATGCTAAATTATTTCAAATGGTTTCTGAAATAAAAAAATATGAGCAGGAATTTATAATTTTTTTAAATTTGTGTGAAAAATATGAAAAGTATGAGATAATACTATTACTCTTTAAAAAGTATGAAGAGGATATAAAAAAACTAAAAAAGTTTAATGAGATTTATTATCGATATATATATTCAGAGTATAAATTAAATGTTATTGATACAGAAAATTTAGAAAGTAAAATAAGGATAGCTTTAATAAATTTAAAAAATGGAGAGATAAAAAATAATTATCTGAAAATATTGATAGCAATTTCTAAAAAAGAGGATTTAGATAAATATATATTGATATCTAAAGAAGTTTTAAAACAAACTTCAAATTTAGAGTTTAAATTTGAACTATTGTGTGATTTAGCTCAAACCTCAGTAGTAAATTTAAAATATGATGATTTGAAATTTGTCCATTTAAAATTGAAAAAAATTTATGAGCAGAAGTTAGAGAAAGAGATTAGAAAAAATTTCACTCTTCTATATAATTTAGGAAAAGTTACAGAGATTTTAAATAGAAAAAATGAATCAAGAAAATATTTTATAGAGGCATTAATAATTGGAAAAGGAGTTGAGGTGCCTTTAAGCCAAGTAACAGAAATAATCGATAAGTTATTTGGTAGTTTTGAAAAAAGTGATTATTACTCTTTGTTAAGTATAGAGGAAGAGTATTTAAGAATATTAAAAAATTATGAGGATTATAAACCTGTAATAAAGTTATTACACTATTACAGTAAGAATTATCCTCAAAAATTGGATGAAAAATTTAATTTATTTAGAAACTATTTGGAGTAAAATAGTAAGGAGAGAGGGAAAATGGTAAGAGTAGGAAAAAGACAAACTTTAAAGATTAATAACTTCAGCAGCAAGGGAGCACATTTAGATGCAGGAACAGGAGATGCTAATGATAATATTCTTCTACCAAATAACGAATTAGAAGGAAAAGTATTAGATATTGGTGATGAGTTAGACGTTATGATATACAGAGATTCTGAGGATAGATTAATAGCTACATTTAGAAAAACAGCATTAACAGTTGGAACAATTGGAAAGTTATATGTAACAGATATGAATGAAAAACTAGGAGCATTTTTAGATTGGGGATTAAAAAAGGAACTTTTATTACCTCATGCTCAAATGGATGGAGATGTAAAACCAGGTGATGAAGTTTTAGTTGGAATATATGAAGATAGTAAAGGAAGACTATCTGCAACTATGAAGATATATAGTTTCTTAATGCCAAATAAAGATTATAAGAAAAATGACTTTGTAGAGGGAACTGTTTATAGAATAAATCCAGAGATTGGAATATTTGTAGCAGTAGATAATAGATACTTTGGTTTAATTCCAAATAGTGAATGTTTCAGAAAGTTCTCTGTAGGAGAGGAGATTCAAGCAAGAGTAATCAGAGTTAGAGAAGATGGGAAATTAGACTTAGCTATGAGAGAGTTAGCTTTTGTTCAAATGGATAAAGATGCTGAGGCTATAGTAAGTAAAATGAAAATTTTAAAGACTCACTTCAGATTCAATGATGATAGCTCACCAGAAGCGATAAAAGAGTACTTTGGAATAAGTAAAAAAGCTTTTAAAAGAGCAATGGGAAGACTTTTAAAAGAGGGTAAGATAGAAAAAACAGAGGAAGGTTACTTCAGACTGAAATAACAAAAGGGGATTTTATGGAAGGAAAAACTATACAATCTATCCAAAGAGCAATCGATATAATGAACTGCTTTAATGAGGAGGTTCATGAATTATCATTAAAAGAGATAAGTGAAAAGGTAGGTTTAAGTAAAAGTACTGTTCATGGAATCGTTTCAACTCTTTTAAAAAACTCTTATTTGGAGCAAAGTGAGAAAAATAGTAATTATTCATTGGGACCAGCTTTTATAGAGAAAAGTTTTATTGTGAATGAAGATGTGTTGATTAAAAATGTAGGGCATAAATACCTAGTAAATATATCAGAGGAGTTTTCTGTAACAATAAATCTGTTTATTTTCAAAAGGGAACATCTAAAATTAGTTGATAGAGTACAATCAGATTCGATGTATTATACAATAAGTACATCTGTAACTAAAATTCCATTGAATGCATCAGCTTCTGGAAAATTAGCCTTAGCTTATTCTAAAGATGTAAATATAGATGTTATATTTAATAAAGATTTATTATATAAATATACTAACAGTACAATAATAGATAGGGAAACACTTATTGAAGAGATATATAAAATCAGAAGAGATGGCTACTCTTTAGAAAAATCTGAAGTAGAGTTAGGAATATATTGTATATCAGTTCCTATATTTAAAGTTAATAACGAGTTTGTAGGAACAGCCTCAATAATGGCAACAAGAGAGAAGATGATGCATATTCTTCCACATTTAGCACCGAAAATGGTAGCTATGAGTAAAAAAATATCGTTCGAATTAGGAGCAAGAGAGGAGTTTTAACTCCTCTTTTTTATTTTTTGATTGACAAGAATATAAAAATAGTATATTGTAAATATAACAATTTTTTATTAAAGAACAACGTTCGACAATGTAGAACGAAATAGAGGAGGATTTATGAACAACATGCTAGAAATTTTTGGTCAATTCTGCTTTACAGAGGAAAAGTTGAAAAGTAGAATACCAGAATCGTATTTTAAAGAGTTTAAGAAAGTTCAAAACGGAGAAAAAGAGTTGTCTATTGAACTTGCAGACTCTATAGCTAATGCAGTTAAAAATTGGGCTACTGAAAATGGAGCAACACATTTTACACACTGGTTCCAACCACTAACAGAGTTAACAGCTGAAAAGCATGATTCATTTATTTCTATGTCTTCAGACGGTAGCTGTGTTTCACAGTTCTCAGGAAAAGAGCTTATAAAAGGAGAAGCTGATACATCATCATTCCCAAATGGAGGAGTAAGGTCAACTTTTGAAGCTAGAGGATATACTGCATGGGATTGTAAATCGCCAATGTTCTTAAGAGGAGAGGGATTATCTAAATCATTATATATTCCAACGGCATTCATAGGATATAATCAAATGGCATTAGATAAAAAAGTTCCGTTACTAAGATCGATTGATTTTATATCAGAACAAACATTAAGATTAAAAAGAATTTTAGATCCTAAATCAACTGTAACTTCAATTACGAATACATTAGGGTTAGAGCAAGAGTATTTTTTAATAGAGAAGAATTTCTGGGAAAAGCGTCAAGATTTAATGCTTTCTGGTAGAACAATATTTGGTTCGTTACCTCCAAAAGGTCAAGAGTTAAATGATCACTACTATGGAAGTATTAAAGAAAAAGTTGAAAAAGTAATGAATGAAATAGACGCAGAGCTATGGAAAATAGGAATTATGGCTAAAACAAAGCATAATGAGGTAGCTCCAAACCAGTTTGAGATAGCACTTATGTTTGCAACAGCAAATGTAGCAGTAGATCAAAATCAATTGACAATGGATATAATTAAGAAAGTTGCAGATAGACACAATTTAAGTGCTTTATTACACGAAAAGCCATTTAAAGGTGTAAACGGATCAGGAAAACATTGTAACTGGTCATTAGCAACAAATTTAGGTGAGAACCTATTAGATCCATCTTCTTTATCAAAAAATAATCTTCAGTTCTTAGTATTTTTAACAGCAGTATTAGAAGGTATTGATAGATATGCTGATGTTTTAAGAGCATCTTGTGCAACACCAGGAAATGATCACAGATTAGGAGGGCATGAAGCTCCACCAGCAATAATATCTGTTTTCATTGGAGATGAGTTAGATGAGATTTTAAAGAATATAGGAGAGATAGTTCCAACAAGTGATGTTAAAGAAAGTATGGAGTTTGGTGTTAAAAACTTTACAAAAATACCGAAAGATATCTCAGATAGAAATAGAACTTCTCCATTTGCATTTACAGGAAATAAATTTGAGTTTAGAATGCCAGGGTCGAGTGCATCAGCATCAACACCTACATTTATTATAAATACAATAATTGGAACAATTATAAAAGAGTATGCTGATTTATTGGAAACTAAAGATCCAAAAAATTTAAAGAAAGATATAATTGAATTAATTAAAGATAGATATGAGAAGCATAAAAGAATTGTTTTCAATGGAAATGGTTATGATGAAAGCTGGAAAGTTGAAGCTGAAAAAAGAGGATTAAAAAACTTAAGAAATACTTTAGAAGGATTGAAAGTATATAAGCAAGAAAATATAATTGAACTGTTTAAAAATGCTAAAGTTTTATCTCCTGAAGAGTTAGATGCTAGATATTCAGTTTATTGTGAGCGTTATATAAAGCAAGTGAATATTGAGGGAAGCTCGATGGTTAGAATTGCTAGAAATGAGATATATCCAGCTTTAATGGAATATGCTGGAAAGATATCAAATAGTATTATTGCCTTAAGAGAAGTTTTAGGAGATGATGAGTACTTATCTGCTGATAAAGCTCATTTAGTTAAGCTATTAGCTGGTAAGAATCGTCTAAAAGATTATTTAGCACAGCTAGAATCACAATTAGTTGTAGCTAATGAGATTGAAGGGTTATACGAGAAAGTTGAATATTTAAATAAAGAGATTATTCCTCTTTTAAGTTGCCTAAGAGATATAGTAGATCTTTTAGAGCATCAAGTTGAAAAGAAGGTTTGGCCAGTTCCAACTTATGAGGATATGTTATTTAGATTATAAGTAAAAAAAAGTCAGAGTTTTGAGGCTCTGACTTTTTTATATACATTTATAACTTTTTAACTATACTGAGCTCTTAAATTTTGTTTTTTAAGTACAAATTTTATGGCTTCAAGCGCTGCAATTGTTCCATCAGAAGTTGCTGTAGTTACTTGTCTAATCATTTTTGATCTAACATCTCCAGCAGCAAATATACCTTCGATAGAAGTATGCATAGCTTCATCTGTTATAAGATATCCGCTTTCATCTAGAGGTGCAATTTCTCCGTATAACTCTTTCAATGATTTAGTACCTAAGTATAAGAAAGCAAACTGAGTTTTACAATTGATTTTTTCTCCAGCTACTTCAGCGATAACCTCTTCTACAAACTCTTCACCTTTTATTTCTAAAAGTTTAGAAGAGTAATACATTTTGATTTTTTCGTTTGCTTTTAAAGTTTCCATAAGTGATTTGTCCTCTGATTCATCAGAATCCTCAGTTAAAAACATATGAATCTCTTTAGAGTATTTTGTTAAGAATAATGCTTCTTCAGCAATCTCTTTGCCCTTTCCAAAAAGTGAAACACTCATATTTCTAGTGAAAGCACCATCGCAAGTAGCACAGTAAGAAACTCCTTTACCTAAGTATTGCTCCTCACCAGGTAATTTTTTAGCACCATTTTTCGCCCAACCACTTGCAATAATAATAGTCTTAGCTGCAAAATTATCTTTATCAGTTTTAACTATTTTATTTTCACCAAGTAAATCAAAACCTAAAAATGTGGCGTCAACAAATTCTACATTAAATTTTAAAGTTTGTTCTTTCATTAAATTGTAGATATCTTTACCAGTAGGTGATCCTTGAATTCCTGGGTAGTTTTCAATTTTGTGAGCCATAAGAAGGCTTCCAACAGTTGGTTTTTCAATAACTAATACCGATAAATTTGATCTTCCAGCATAAAGTGCAGATGTTAAACCTGCAGGTCCAGCTCCAATAATAACAACGTCATAAATTTTATTTTCCATATTAAGTCCTCCTAAAACATTCCTTGGGATTTTAATACTCTTCTTTCCTCTCCTAAAAGTGTAGGTTCAGTATGGGCACTATACACTATAGTATCTTCTGGATAGTTCTCACAAATCTTTTTTAAACTTCTTTGTAGTTGTGATAGATTTCCAGTTGGTAGATCATATCTACCGTAGCTTCTTCTGAATAGTGTGTCGCCAGAGATCATAAAATTAGCTTCTTTGTTATAAAAACATTTCGAACCAATTGTATGACCAGGAGTATCAATAACTTCAAATCCAAAAATAGAATCTCCCTCTTGTAAAGGAGTAAAATCACCTGTATATATAAAGTCAAACCCTTGTATAGCATAAGATAGATTTAAAGAAGCGTCTGTTAGGAATTTTTCTTCCTCTTTTCCTATGAAAAGTTGTACCTCAGGAAAAATATTTTTAATTTCATTTATTCCACCGATATGGTCTCCGTGACCATGAGTTAAAATAACATTTTTTAAAGTTAAATTATGCTCTTTTATAAAAGAAACAATCCCTGCTAATCTAGTATCGCTACAATCAAAAAGAGAAGCCTCATTTTTATCATTCCAAACTAAATAACAGTTTGTCATATAGCTTCCTAAAGGAAAGGCTTTAATTTTCATTAAAATTACCTCCAAATATATTCTTTTTCCTAATTATACATTATTTTAGTATTTTTTTCTATGAAAATCTTTTTTATTAAAAAAGAGAGGAAAATCCTCTCTAAATTTATAAAAATGTTCTTAGTACTTTTTTTATCATTTCGATACGATCTTCAATTGATGAGATAACAAGATACTCAGATTCCTCGTGAGAGTTTCCACCGATTGGACCAATTCCATCTAAAACTCCAACTCCAAGAATTCCTAAGAAATTAGCATCAGATCCACCCCCAGTTTTTTCCCATTCCGCCTCAATTCCTAATTCTGCTTTAGCAGAATCAAATTTCTCTAAAAGAATTTTTGAAAGATTATTTAAAACAAGAGGAGGTCTATAACCAATCTCTTTTACTTCGATTTCAATTCCGTTCACATAAGGAGTTGATTTTAAAGTATCTAAGGTTTTAATAATATTCTCAAAATGTTTTATATCATGAGAACGACCTTCAAATTTTATAACAGCTTTATCAGGAACAGTATTAACTCCAAAGCCACCACTAATAACTCCAACGTTTATAGAGTTTCCAAGCTCTAAATTTTGGAGTTTTGAAATTTCTAAAACCCATCTTGAGGCTTCTATGATAGCATTGATTCCGTTTTGTGGTGCGATTCCAGCATGAGCCGCTTTGCCTTTGAAAGTAATCTCATATTTAACTAAACCTTTTCTTTCTGAAACCATATTACCATTTTTTCTAGCTGGTTCAAAAACTAACGCATATTTTGTTTTTTTACCCATTTCAGTAATTAAATCTCTAGAGATTAAAGAACTAATCTCTTCATCCGTATTTATAATAATACAGATATTTAATTTTGAATCTTTAAACTCTTTGGCAACTTCATACATAGAAAGTAATCCTGACTTCATATCATAAACACCAGGTCCAGTAGCAATATCTCCATCTATTTTAAATGGTCTTTTAGCTACAGTTCCCTCAGGGAAAACAGTGTCATTGTGTCCAATGAAAAGAAAATCAAAATTTTCGACATCTCTATTTTTTATAACAAGAACAGGATTATTTTTATTTAACTCGTGATACTCAACAATCCAATCACTATAAAGCTCTTCGAAAAACTTTGTTACAAATTTAAGTCCATCAGGTGTATTGCTTCCACAATCTACGTTAACTAAAGTTTCTAAATTTTTTAAATAGTTATTTAAATCCATATAATCCCCCATTTAATATAAGTTATCCAAATAAAATCATATTTGAAACTAATAAAACAACTAAACCAACAAGCATAGGTAAGAAAGTTCTTCTTACAACTAGGAAAGGTGAAACACCAGAGATACCACAAACAGCAACAATAACGGCAGTTATAGGAGAAACACTTCTAGCGATTCCAGATGCAAGTTGCATAGGCATAGCAATAACAACAGGATCTATATTTACAGACGCTGCAACAGTAGGAGCAAGAGCAGCAAAAGCGAAGAATGGAGCATTTCCAGATCCCATAATAACAGACGAAGCAGAGATAACTCCAGTCATAACAAGAATCATAGGTTGAACTCCAAGACCTGCATGTTTTGTCCATTCGATAATACTATCGATAACTCCAACTTTAGTAAGTCCATAAGCGAAGAATTGTCCTGCAACAATAAGAGTTATAACAGCAGAAAACTGTGATCCCATCGAATTAAAAACTATTTTTAAATCAGTGATTGTATTTTTAAAAGTACGTCTTCTTACTCCTTCAACAATCATACTAATAGTTATACTTAAAAGCATTGCAACTTCAACATTCATTTTTATACTACTTTTGAAAAGGGAGCTAAATCCTAAGATTATAACTAAAGGAATAATAGGAAATAATGCATAGAATCCAGGTGCTTCTTTTGAATCATCAGCTTTAGCTGTTTCTTTTTTTATTTCATTTTCATTGTAAGAGAGATTTTTATCTCCAATCTTTTGAACAAAATAGTGTGTTAAAGCTATAGCAGCGATAACAAAAATAGAAACAGGTAGTTGATATTTTACAAAGTAAAGAGCTGCATCAATATTTGCTGTTTTAGCTGCAAGAACTGAGTTTCCAGATGCAGGTCCTAAATCTAAGCAAGCAGTTGTTCCAATAACAGCGGTTGCTGAAAGTGGGCTAGCGCCAAGAGAAACTAAAATAGGATATACAGTTACCATAAGTAAAACTCCTAAACCAGAAGCACTTGGAATAAAGATATTTAAGATTTGTCCAAGTATGTAAGTTAAAGCTAAAACAAGATATGGAGAGTTAAGCTTTTTCATAGGCTTTGTTGTAATTTTAACAAGTGCCTTACTAGCTCCAATATGATCCATATACTTGGCAAATCCTCCAACAACCATAATAGTTAAACCTAAGCCAGCTGTTGTTTTAGAGAAAGTATCTTTTAAATATTGGAAAATATCTAAAAAATTAGAACCAAGAGAAGCTTTTTCACTTAACATAGGTGTACCGTTGAATAAAATTGCGGTACAAAGTAAAAGAAATCCTCCCACAAATAGGACTCCTTGAGGATAATATTTTTTAACTATAAAAAAACCAACAAAAAAGATAATAAAAAGTGTGATGAAAAAAATCATTGAGTAGTTTCCTCCTTAGAAATTTAATTTTATATTCTGAAATAAAAATAAAAACTGTATAAAAATAGTGTTTATAAAATTATTTAAGAACATTTTTCACTAATTATACATAGTTTGATCACTACTGTCAACAAATGAAAAATATATTTTATTAATGGTAACTATTAACCGTTTATTACTCGAGTTTTGGTTAAGTTTTCATAAAAACTAAAAAAAATAAAAAAAACAGTTGACGTGAATACTAGTGTAATATTATACTTTAAGTAAAAAGTGTTCTTTTAGTGAGATAATAGTCTAGTTTTCAGAACAGTAATTTTTGAAAAAATACTTTTAAAATGGAGGAATAAAATGAAGTATAGTTACTATCCAGGTTGTACCTTAAAAACTAAAGCAAAAGATTTAGAGAATTATGCTTTAGATGCAGCTGAAAAGCTAGGAATTTCAATGGAAGAGATTGAAAATTGGCAATGCTGTGGTGGGGTATATCCTCAGAGTGACGGAGAGGTAGCACATAAACTTTCATCAGTTAGAAGCTTAATTTCAGCAAGAGATAAAGGAGAAAAACTTTTGACTCTTTGTTCAGCTTGTCACAATGTTATAAAAAGAGTTAATAACGATATGAGAACAAAACCAAATGTTAGAAAAAAAGCAAATTTATACTTAGAGGTTGAGAATGAGTATGCTGGAGAAACGGAAGTTGTTCATTATTTAGAGATGTTAAAAAATGATGTTACTTTTGAAGAGTTGAAGAAAAAGGTGACAAATCCTTTAAATGAAAGAAAAATTGGAGCTTATTATGGTTGTTTATTGTTGAGACCACAAAAAGAGATGGCTTTTGATAATCCTGAAAATCCAAAAATAATGGAAGATTTTATAGAGGCTTTAGGTGCAAAGGCGATAAAATATCCTTATAGAACAGAGTGCTGTGGTGGGTATTTATCTGTAAATAATAAAGAACTAGCTGAGAATATGAGTGAAAAAATTCTAAAATCAGCAGAGTTAAATGGAATAGAGGAAATTATAACAGCTTGCCCTCTTTGTAAATATAACTTAGAGGAGAAAAGTTCTAAGATAAAAGTTACATATTTTACTGAGTTATTAGCAGAAGCTTTAGAAATTAAAGCAGAGGAGGAGTAATGTTTAAAGGAAAAATAAATCCTAAAAGAAACTCAGAAGTAGAAAAAGTACTTGAGTTAAGTAAAGAAAAAATAGATGACTGTATGCAGTGTGGAAAGTGTTCTGCGGGATGTCCAGCAAATGCAGGAATGGATGTTTTACCTCACCAAGTTATAAGATTTTTACAAATTGGAGATGTAGAGAAGTTAAGGGAATCTAAATCTATTTGGAACTGTGCAGCTTGTTTTACTTGTGAATCGAGATGTCCTAGAAATGTAAGTGTTTCAAAATTAATGGAAGCAGTTAGACAAACAGTTGTTAGAAAGCAAGGAGAGGATAGATTAACTCCTGAGTTTGTAGCAAAAATAATGCAAGATAGAAAAATGCCACAACAAGCAGTAGTAAGTGGATTCCGTAAATATACTAAGTAATTTTTTTAATTAAGGGAGGAAAATCAGTGCGTAGAGTAGGGGTGTTTGTTTGTTGGTGTGGAAGTAACATTGCTGGTACTGTAGATGTAGAAAAAGTAAGAGATGCAGTAAAAGATATGCCAGGAGTTGTACATTCAGTAGATTACCAATATATGTGCTCAGAGGTAGGGCAAAACTATTTAAAAGATGCAATAAAAGAGAAAAATTTAGATAGAATTGTTGTAGCGTCGTGTTCACCTAGAATGCATGAGGCAACATTTAGAAAAGCAGCTGAAACAGCGGGATTAAATCCGTATTTAGTTGAAATAGCAAATATAAGAGAACATTGTTCTTGGGTTCATAAAGATAAAGAGGTTGGAACAGAAAAAGCGATATCTTTAACAAAAGCAGCAATAGCTAAAGCGACATTAAATGAAGAGTTAGTAGCTGGAACAACTGCAGTTGAAAAAAGAGCTCTAGTTGTAGGAGGGGGAATTGCAGGTATTCAAGCAGCATTAGATATAGCTGATGCAGGATACTTAGTCGATATAGTTGAGCAAACACCAAGTATTGGTGGAAAAATGGCTCAAATAGATAAAACATTCCCAACGTTAGATTGTTCAGCTTGTATATTAACACCTAAAATGGTTGATGCAGCAGCTCATCCAAATATAACTTTGTATACTTATAGTGAGATTGAAAGTGTAAATGGATTTGTTGGAAACTTTAATGTTGCAATTAAAAAGAAGCCAAGATATGTAGATATGGATAAGTGTACAGGATGTGGAGTTTGTATAGAGAAATGTCCGTCGAAAAAAGGAAGAAGTGAATTTGAAGAGGGATTGGCGACGAGAACAGCAATATATACTCCTTTTGCTCAATCAGTTCCAAAGGTTCCAGTTATAGATAAAGAGCAATGCTTAAAGTTTAAAACAGGAAAGTGTGGAGTTTGTTCAATTGTGTGTGGAACAAAAGCTGTAAAGTTTGACCAAGAGGAAGAGATTGTAAATCAAAATTATGGAGCTATAGTTTTAGCAACAGGATTTGATCTTATAAAATTAGATAACTTTGGAGAGTATGCGTATGAGCATCCAGATGTAATAACAGGGTTAGAGTTTGAAAGATTGACAAATGCAGCAGGGCCAACAAAAGGAAAGTTTGTGAAACCATCAAATGGAGAAAGACCTAAGAAAGTTGTTTTTGTACAATGTGTGGGATCAAGAGATACAAGTGAGAGAGGAAAATCTTACTGTTCAAAGATCTGTTGTATGTATACAGCAAAACATGCAATGCTGATAAAAGATAAATATCCTGATACAGAAGTTTATGTATTCTATATAGATGTTCGTACACCAGGAAAAAACTTTGATGAGTTCCATAGAAGAGCAGTAGAAGAATATGGAGTTCACTACATAAAAGGAATGGTTGGAAAGGTTATTCCAGAAGGAGAAAAACTTATGGTTCAAGCTGTTGATTCTCTAGCAGGGGTTCCATTAGAGATAGATGCGGATATGGTAGTTCTATCATCGGCAACAGTAGCTAAGCCAGATGCAGTAGCATTGAAAAGAAAACTAAATATCAGTAGTGATTTAAATAATTTCTTTACAGAAGCCCATCCAAAATTAAAACCAGTTGAAACTGCTTCAGCAGGAATATATTTAGCAGGAGCTTGTCAAGGTCCAAAAGATATTCCAGAAACAGTAGCTCAAGCGAGTGCAGCAGCAGCAAAAACAATAATTCTTCTAAGTAAGAAAGAGTTAACTAATAATGCTTGTGTTTCAAGTGTAAATAAAAATATGTGTAGTGGATGTAAAGCTTGTTCTAAGATGTGTCCATATGATGCTATAAAAATAAAAATGGTAGATGTATATGATCATGGAAAAGTTATTAGAAAAGAGGTTGCTGAAGTAAATGAGGCACTTTGTCAAGGATGTGGAGGATGTACTGTTTCTTGCCGTCCAGGAGCTATAGATTTAAAAGGATTTACGAATAAACAGATAATGGCGGAGGTAGACGCAATATGTCTTTAGAGATAAATAAAAACGAAGAGTTCAAACCATTAATAGTTGCATTTTGTTGTAACTGGTGTAGTTATGCAGGAGCGGACTTAGCGGGAACAAGTAGACTAAATTATCCTGCAAATGTAAAGATAATTCGTGTTCCTTGCTCATGTAGAGTTAATCCTAACTTTGTACTTCGTGCATTTCAAAAAGGAGCAGATGGAGTTGTAATGGCAGGATGTCATCCAGGGGATTGTCATTACTCTACAGGAAACTATTATACAAGAAGACGTTTCTCGGTATTTACAAATCTTTTACAATTTATGGGAATAGAGAAAGAACGTTTTAAAGTTGATTGGATATCAGCAGCTGAAGCAAATAAGTTTTCTACAGTTATGAATGATATTTTAGAAAAAGTTCATACACTAGGACCTAATAGAAAGTTGAGGGATACGAGATGGGAAAGATAGAGATGATATTAAAAGCAAAAGAGGATTTTATATCAAAAAAAATTGATATGATAATTGGATGGAAAAAAGAGGATGATTCAATAGAGTCAATACCAGCATTTATAGATGAAGAGGCAGAACTAGATACACTGATTTTTGATGAATATTGTGTAAATAATTTAGCAAAATATTTAATAGAAGAGACTCATGGTGGAAAAAAAGTAGGAGTTTTCTTAAAAAAATGTGATAGAAAAGGTTTTGATCAAATTATAATAGATAATAGATTATCAAAAGAAAATGTAATAGTTTATGAAATCATCTGTGATGGAATGAAAGATTTTGTTACAGGAGAGATATTTAAAAAGTGTGAAACTTGTTTAGATGAAAATTTAGATAAATATGCTGAAGTAAAAGAGATTGAAAATATGAGTTACGATGAGAGATATGAGTATTGGATGGGAGAGTTATCAAAGTGTATTAGATGTAATGCTTGTAGAAATATCTGTCCTGCTTGTAACTGTGAAACTTGTGTTTTTGAAAATAAAGATGAGGACGTTTTAGGAAAAGCAAACAATGAAAGTGAAACAGGGTTCTATCAGATTATAAGAGCTTATCACGTAGCTGGGCGTTGCTCGGATTGTGGAGAGTGTGAAAGAATTTGTCCTGTAGGAATTCCTTTAGGAAAAATAAATAGAAAGATTATAAAAGATTTAGAGGAGCTTTATGGAGCTGAAGAGGATAGTCTTTCAAACTTTGATATAGAGGATAAAGATAGTTTTTCAGATAAAAAAGGAGGGAAGTAATGAAAAAATTATTTAAAAATAATTTAGATAATCTTTGGAAAAAAATAGATGAAGAGTATAATCTATTCCTTCCTAAAATGGATAAAGGAACTTTAAAGTTTAAAAATTTTCATGAAGATGGAGAGATAGATTTAAAAACTTTAAAAACAGCAGTTCCTTTAAAAAACTTTGTATTTCCTCAAAGTGAAACTTATTTGAAATTTAAAACAGAGAATAAAAAGATAAAATTCAATGTTGAAAGTGTATCAGAGGATAGATATGTAATTTTTGGAGCAAGACCTTGTGATATAAAATCATTAGAAATTTTAGATAATATATTTTTAAGAGAACCAGTAGATACTTATTATAAGGCTCATAGAGATAGAGGTATTGTTATATCTTTAGCTTGTAACAACATCGAAAGTAGTTGTTTTTGCGAAGTTTTTGGAGTAGAGCCAGCAGGAGTTTTAAAATCTACAGATGTAGCCCTAGTTGATTGTGGGGATTTCTATTATTGGAATGAAGTTAGTGAAAATGGTAAGAGATTAACTGAGTTACTTAAAGATATTTTAGTAGATGTAAAATTAGAAGATGAAATTTTATATAATGAAGCAAAAGAGAGAATTACAAAAATATCTGCAGAAAATACTTTAAATAATTTAGAAATTGATAAAATTGGAGATTTAAAAGAGGTATTTGAAAATGAAAAAGTTTGGAAAGATTTAGCAAGAAGATGTTTAGCTTGTGGGTCTTGTACTTATGTTTGTCCAACTTGCCATTGTTATGATGTAAAAGATTATGCTGGAAATAATGGTGGAGAGAGATTTAGATGTTGGGATTCGTGTATGTATTCAGATTTTACACTGATGGCTCATGGAAATCCTAGAACAACTCAGATGCAAAGAGTAAGACAAAGATTTATGCATAAGTTAGTTTATTATCCAGCTAATCATGATGGGGTATACTCATGTGTTGGATGTGGAAGATGTATAGAGAAATGTCCTGTACATTTAGATATAGTGAAAGTAATAAAAAAATTGGTGGTGAATAAATAATGGCTTGTACATGTCATGAGAAGGATCCTTTGGTTCCACAGTTAGCAAAGTTAGAGTTTGTAAGAAGAGATACTCCAGATGTAACAACATTTAGAATAGTATCAGAGGATGGTAAAGCACCATTTGAATTTATGCCAGGACAATGTGCTATGATATCTGTTCCTCCATTGGGAGAAGCTATATTTTCAATAACTTCATCACCAACGGAAGAGGGATACATAGAGTGTAGTATAAAAAAATGTGGAGTAGTAACAGACTACTTACATACATTAGAAGCTGGAGATGAAATAGGAATAAGAGGACCTTATGGAAATAATTTCCCAGTAGAACTTTTAAAAGGAAAGGACCTTTTATTTATTGGTGGAGGAATCGGATTAGCTCCTTTAAGATCGGTTATAAACTATGTTATGGATAAAAGAGATGAGTTTGGAAAAGTTGATATAGTTTACGGAGCAAGGACTCCAGAAGATTTAGTTCATCCAAAAGATATATTTGAAGTTTGGCCTAATTCAAAAGATACAGATGTACATTTAACAGTAGATAGAGAAGCTGAAAACTGGAATGGTCATGTTGGGTTTGTACCTAGTTATATAAAAGAACTTGGATTTGATACAAACAAAGTTGCTCTAGTTTGTGGACCACCAATTATGATTAAATATGTTCTTCAAGGATTGGAAGAGATTGGCTTTAAAAAAGAGCAGGTTTATACAACTTTAGAGTTAAAAATGAAGTGTGGTTTTGGAAAATGTGGTCGTTGCAATATAGGGGATAAATATGTTTGTAAAGATGGACCTGTATTCAGATGTGACGAGATAACAGAACTTCCAGATGAATATTAATACTTTGCTAGGAGGAATAAAAAAGTGACAGATAAAAAAATGGTAGATATATATATATTAGGTAAGAGATACTCTGTTCCTAATACATTAACAATAATGGAATCTATGGAGTATGCTGGATACCAACTGAAAAGAGGGTGTGGATGTAGATCAGGATTCTGTGGAGCATGTGCAACTGTTTATAGAGTAAAGGGAAACAAAGAGATGAAAGTTGTTTTAGCTTGCCAAAGTAAGGTTGAAGATGATATGTACTTAACTCAGATTCCATTTTTCCCAGGGGATAAGGGAAGTTATGATATAAATGAGTTAGATGCAACAGCAGATTCGATAGCGAAATATTACCCAGAGATATATAAGTGTATAGGATGTAACTCTTGTACAAAAGGATGCTCTCAAAGCTTAGAGGTAATGCAGTATATTGGATACGCTCAAAGAGGAGAGTTAGAGAAGTGTGCTCACGCATCATTTGATTGTGTATCTTGTGGAATTTGTGCAACAAGATGTCCAGCTGGAATAACTCACTATAATGTAGGACTGCTAGCTCGTAGATTGACAGGAAAATATATTGCAGCTGAAACAACTCACTTAAATGATAGAGTAAAAGAGATTGAAGCTGGAGAGCATAATTTAGCTTTAGAAGAGTTAATGAAAAAGGATATATCAGAATTAAAAGATCTATATAATAATAGAGACATAACAAAATAGAGAGTTGGAGGAGTGGTTATGTATACACCAGAGATGAGGGAGCTAATAAAAAAAGTTGAAGCGACACGTGCTGAAAGAATAGCTCAAGGGGATTACCCAAGAATGACAGCGGATGAGAAAACAGAGGTTTTAAGAGAGAATCATCCGGATTATATAGAATCTGGATTTATTCAAATAAAAGTAGGAAAAAATAAAGGAGAGAAAGTACCTAACGAGTTAGGAGCTTTACTTCATGGAAAAAGTAGATTAGAAAATATAGAGATAGATTTAAATAAAGTTGATTATGAAGCTGATGTTTTAATCATAGGAGGGGGAGGAGCTGGAGCTGCTGCTGCCTTAGAAGCACACAAAGCTGGAGCAAAAGTAATAATCACAACAAAATTACGTTTTGGTGATGCTAATACGATGATGGCAGAGGGTGGAATTCAAGCAGCAGATAAACCTGATGATTCACCAGCAAAGCACTATTTAGACGTTATGGGTGGAGGTCACTATTCAAATGTTCCAGAGTTAGCAGCAGCTTTAGTAAAAGATGCTCCTTTAGCTATAAAATGGTTAGATGATTTAGGAGTTATGTTTGATAAAGAGATTGATGGAACTATGGTTACAACTCATGGTGGAGGAACATCAAGAAAAAGAATGCATGCAGCAGCAGATTATTCTGGAGCTGAAATAATGCGTGTTCTTAGAGATGAGGTTCAAAACAAAGAGATTGAAGTGTTAGAGTTCTCACCAGCAGTAGAACTAATTTTAGATACAGATGGAAAAGTTGCAGGAGCAGTTTTATACAATATAGAAACTGAAGAGTACCATGTGGCAAAAGCTAAAACAGTTATCTTAGCAACAGGTGGAGCAGGAAGACTTCATTATCAAGGATTCCCAACATCGAATCACTATGGAGCAACAGCTGATGGATTAGTTTTAGGTTATAGAGCTGGAGCTAGATTAGCATTTGCTGATACAATTCAGTATCATCCAACAGGAGTTGCATTCCCAGCACAAATATTTGGGGCACTAGTAACAGAGAAAGTTCGTAGTTTAGGAGCTACACCTTTAAATATTGATGGAGAACAGTTTGTATATCATTTAGAAACAAGAGATGTTGAAGCATCAGCTATCATTAGAGAGTGTAACAAAGTTGGAAAAGGAATAGAAGCTCCAAATGGAGTAAAAGGTGTTTGGTTAGATACACCATTAATAGAGATTTTAAATGGACCTGGAACTATAGAGAAAAGAGTTCCTGCAATGATGAGAATGTATCAGAAGTTTGGAATCGATATGAGAAAAGAACCAATTTTAATCTATCCAACTTTACATTATCAAAATGGAGGGTTATTAATTAAAGAGGATGGATCAACAGAGATTGAAAATCTTTATGTAGCGGGAGAAGCAGCAGGAGGAATTCATGGTAGAAATAGACTTATGGGTAACTCACTTTTAGATATAATCGTATTTGGAAGAAGAGCTGGAGCATCTGCAGGAGAAGTTTCTAAGAGTATAGAATTAAAAGAGTTAACATTAAGTCATGTGAATTCATACCATGAGATGTTGAAATCTGAAAATTTAGAAGAGGCTAAGGCATCACCGATGTTATTACCTCATTATACACATAGAGGGAAGTAGACATGGGAAAAGAATACGATGAAACCTTAAATAAGAGTTTGAGAATATCTGTTTCAGTTTTCTGGTGTGTTTTTTTACTAAAAGTTTTATTGAATGCAAATCCATTTTATGCTGCTATAGCAGCAGTATCTTGCTTGCAAGGAACTGTTAAAGATTCTGTAAAAGTAGGTATAGAAAGAGTAATTGGAACAATGTTTGGAGGGCTAATGGGACTATTAGCCATCTATTTTATAACTACAGAAGCAAGTGACTTTAAAGGAAGCATTATTATGGCTCTTTCGATGGTTATAATTATATTTGGATGTACTTATGTATTAAAGAAACCATCGTCTAATACAATAGCTTGTATTGTTTTCTTAGGAATAGCAACAAATATGGAGGGGCGTGATCCTTACTTTTGGGCTGGGAAAAGAATTTTAACAACAATAGTTGGAGTTATAATAGCTTTAACTTGTAACTGGATATTAAATGGAGAGTACAAGTATTTAGAGAGATATAAAGATAGGTATAAAAAAAGTAGGATGTAAATCCTACTTTTTCTATTATTAAAATAGTTATTTATTTTTTTACAAGACCAATTCCATCTCCAAATGGAAGAAGAACGAAATCATGATTTTGAGAAAGATAAGTTATAAACTCATCAAGTCTTCTAACTATAGTTTTAAATCTTTTTGGATACTCTTTATACAGATATCCTCTGAACATGATGTTATCAATAAAAATCATACCATTTTCAGTAAGTCTTTCAAATGAGTCGTTGAAAAATTCCATATAGTGACCTTTTGAAGCATCAATAAAGATAAAATCAAATTTTTCATTTAATTTTTTAACCTCTTCAGTTCCGTCTCCTAAAATAAGATTAATAGAATCTAAAAGGTCTCCTTTTTTGAAATTTTCTAAAGCTTGATTGTATCTTACTTCATCAATTTCAATAGTAGTCAATTTACCACCATTTTTTTTAGCAACTCTTCCCATTATAGTTCCAGAGTATCCAATTGCAGTTCCAATCTCAAGTATATTTTTAAAATTGTGACTAGAAACTAAAAAATCTAGATACTTAGCAACTTCCTTTGTAACGATAGGCACGTTGTGCTCTAAAGCAAAAGCCTCCATCTCTAAAATTAAAGAGTCTGTTTCCTCTATTTTACTAACAACATAGCCGTTAGCTTCTTTTAATTCATCTAACATTATTCAAAATCCTTTCTTAGTTTAATAATATAGAAATTATCTAAAATTTCTTCTGTATAATCAATTAAAAATCCACCTATTTTATCAAAGTGTCCATTTACATTTTCAGGCATCTCAAATTTTTGAACTGAGAAGTTTTTGTGGTTGTTTAAAAACTTTTCAACATTATCACTGTTTTCTTCTGAGAATATAGTACAAGTACTGTAAACTAAATCTCCACCAACTTTTAATGTAGTTGCAGCAGATTCTAAAATCTCATATTGTAATCCAGCTAACTCGTTAACATTAGCCATGTTTTTATTGTAAAGAGCTTCGGGTTTCTTTCTTAAAACTCCGTATCCACTACAAGGAGCATCTACAAGAATTTTATCAAACTTTTGTCCTTGTTCTTTAAGTTTTCTAGCATCTAACTTGATAGCTTTAACATTTGTAAGACCTAATTTTTTTAGATTTTCTTCAATAATTTTTATTTTATGTTGATGGATATCTAAAGCATAAATCTCTCCAGTATTATTCATAAGCTCACCAAGAACAGCAGTTTTACTTCCAGGTGCACTACAAGTATCAACAACTTTTTCTCCAGCTATTGGATTTAAAATTTTAGCAGCAAGATAAGATGAACCATCTTGAGCTATAATTTTCCCATCTTTAAATTCATCAGTATGTAAAACAATACCTGAATCAATATAATATATAGTATCCACTTTTTTGATTATATCAATTTTTAAAGTTTTTAAAAGAGTTTCAAACTCCTCTTCAGAATATTTCAGAGTATTTACTCTAATACTCATATAAGGTACTTTTTTTAGTGAAATTAGAACTTGTTCTGTATTTTCTTTATACTCTTTTTTTATTTTATCATAGAACCATTTTGGATAAGAGTATAAAAGGTCTAATCTATCCTCTTCTTTAAGCTTTTGAATCTCTTCATCTTTTTCTCTTAAATAACTTCTGATAACTCCATTAACAAACTTACTAACAGGAACTCCAAATTTTTTCTTAGTTAATTCAGTTGCTTCCCAAGCTACTCCTTTATCATCACTTTCCATAAAAGTAGCTTGATAAATAGAAATCTTTAAAAGATTTTTAATCCAATTTTTTTTAACTGCTTTAGTTCTTTTTTCTAATTGATAGTTTAAATAGATGTCGTTTCTAATAACACCGTAAAAAACTTCGGTGATAAATCCACGTTCACCTTTACTTAAATTATTTTTTGAAAAATATTCATTTAAAAGAATGTTAGAATATTTTCCTTTTTCAAATTCACTTAATAACTCAATAACTCTTTGTTTTATATTCAATATAATCTCTCCTAACTATATAACTTTATATAACTCATCACTTTCAGGTGAAGAAATGTTTATTCTTTCACCATTTTTTATTAAAACCTTCTCGTTAGAATTTGTAAATACTCCAATATCAAAAGCTTCAACACCATTTTTTTTCAATTCATTAATTAATAATTCTGAATTTTCATTACCAACAACCATAAGCATAGTCCCACTTGAAATAAGCTTTAGAGGATCTATTTTAAAGTATTTACAAATCTCTTTTGTGCATTGATGAATAAATATTTTATCGTATGAAATCTCTAAACCTAGATTATAGAAGCAACTTGATTCCCAAAGAGCACCTAAAAGTCCACCTTCTGTTACATCGTGCATACCTTTAGCAAACTTATTAGCGATAACTCCATCTTTAACAACACTAGTAAAATCTAAAAGATTTTTTGCAAATTGGATAGTTTCTTTTGGAAAAATATCTAAAAGTTCAATCTCTTTTTCAAAAGCAATAATACCAGTTCCTTCAATTCCAACTCCTTTAGTAATGATTAACCTATCTCCAGCAACAATTGTTTCTCTTTTTTTGAAGTCAGATTTTTTTCCTATTCCAATAGATGTAGCAGATATGATTGTTTTATTGACTGCTGCTGTTATCTCTGTGTGTCCTCCAATAATAGAAACACCAAGTTTGTCAGCTTCCTCTTGGGCTTCTTTCATAATCAAAGCAATCTCTTCTTTTTGAGTGTGTGGAGGAGCTAAGATAGTAAGCATGATACCAGTTGGAGAAACGCCTTCTGTAGCAATATCGTTACAGTTGATATTGATTGCAAGTTTTCCAAGTCCAGTGCTAGTTCCAGTTATAGGATCTGTAGATAGATAAACAACTTCATCTCCAACTTCAATAGCTGCACAGTCACTTCCAACTTCACCAGCAGAAAGAATTCTTTCGTTACTATTTTTTATATTTTTAAAAATTAAATCATTTAAATCTGAAATAGTAAGTTTACCAATTTTCATATTTATCCCTCACATGCAGTAGAATTTTAATATATTATACTATATTTTACAAAAATAAAAAACCCTTACTTGTATTTAAGTAAGGGTCAAATTTGTTTAGAATAAACCTGTGATAGTACCGTTCTCATCAATATCGATAAGTTCAGCTGCTGGAACTTTAGGAAGCCCAGGCATATCAATGATACCCCCCGCCATAGCAATAATAAATCCAGCTCCTGCAGCGAGTTTAATTGTATCAATTTCAACAGTGAAATCAGTTGGTCTTCCAAGTAGATTTGCTTTGTCAGAGATTGATTTTTGAGTTTTTGACATACAGATAGGAAGATTTCCATACCCTAGCTCTTCAAGTTGCTTAATAGTTTTATTAGCAGCTGCAGAGAAAGAAACTCCGTTAGCTCCATAAATCTCTGTACAAATTTTAGAAATTTTATCTTTAATAGGTAACTCTAAATCGTAAAGAGGCTTATAGTTAGCAGTGTTTTCTTCAATTTTTTGAAGAACTAATTTAGCTAATTCCTCTCCACCTTCTCCACCTTTAGCCCATACTTCACATAGAGCTACAGGTGCGTCTTGAGAGTTGCAATGAGCTTTAATTAATTCAACTTCATTATCTGTATCAGTTACAAATTTATTTATAGCAACAACAACAGGAAGGTTAAATTTTTTCATATTTTCGATATGCTTATCAAGGTTAGCTAAACCTAACTTTAAAGCATCTAAGTTTTCTTCATTTAAAACTTTTGCTCCACCGTGATGTTTAAGAGCTCTAACAGTAGCAACAATAACAACACAGTTAGGGTTTAAATCTCCCTTTCTACATTTTATATCTAAGAACTTTTCAGCACCTAAATCAGCAGCAAATCCAGCTTCAGTTACAGCAACATCAGAAAGTTTTAAAGCTAACTTTGTAGCTAAAAGAGAGTTACATCCGTGGGCAATATTTGCAAATGGTCCTCCGTGGATAATAACAGGAGTGTTTTCTAAAGTTTGAACTAAGTTTGGTTTTATAGCTTCTTTTAAAAGAGCAGTAACCGCCCCAGAAATTTTTAAATCATTTATAGTTAAAGGTTTATCACTATAATCATAACCAAATACAATTTTTCCAATGTTTTCTTTAAGCTCTTTTAAAGAGTTTGAAAGACAAAGAGTTGCCATGATTTCAGATGCTACAGTTATTTGGAAAGAATCCTGTCTAGGATATCCATTTAATTTTCCACCAAGACCAATAACAATATTTCTTAAGTTTCTATCATTCATATCAACTACTCTTTTCCAAGTGATTTTAGTGTTGTCGATATTTAAAAGATTTCCTTGAGTGATATGGTTATCAATACATGCAGAAACAAGATTGTGAGCAACACCAATTGCGTGGAAATCACCAGTAAAGTGAAGATTGATATCTTCCATAGGGATAACTTGAGAGAATCCTCCACCAGTAGCGCCACCTTTCATTCCAAAAACAGGACCTAAAGATGGTTCTCTAAGAGCTGCAACAGATGATACACCGATTTTATTTAAAGCTTGAGTTAGACCAACAGTAACAGTAGATTTTCCTTCTCCTGCAGGTGTAGGTGTAATAGCAGTAACAAGAACTAATTTTCCATCTTTTTTAGTAGATAATTCATCTAATAGAGAAAGATTAAGTTTAGCTTTGTACTTTCCATAAGTATCATAATAATCCTCGTTAATGTTTAGCTTAGAAGCAATATCAGAAATTTTTAATAAGTTTGCTTCTTGTGCAATTTGTATATCAGTTTTCATAGCCCCTCCTAAATAAAATAAATGTTTTTTAAGTAATTAAATTGTACTTTGTCAATATAATTGTACCTTAAAAAAGTGAAAAAAGAAAGAGCAGATATGTTTAAAATAAAAAATTGATTTTTTTCAATATAAGAGGTATATAAAATAGGAAGGAGATACTGATATTGTTATGAATTAGATAAAAGTAAATAAATATTTCATTTTTAGGATAAGGGGGACCGAATGATCAAGAACGAAGATATTTTGTTAGCTAAACAAGGAGATGTTGAATCAATAGAAAAAATAGTCACAGAATATAAAAGTCTTATCTACATAAGAAATAGAACTTTATTTTTAAAAGGTGCAGAACGGGAAGATTTAGTTCAAGAGGGTATGATAGGATTGATGAAAGCTATTAGATCTTTTGATGAAAATAGAAGTGCTTGTTTCAGTACTTTTGCATCTTTATGTATAAAAAGACAGATAATAACAGCAGTTAAAAATTACAATTCAGAAAGAAATAGAAATTTGAATAGTGCGATGCAAGGAGAGGGATATTCTGAAATAGAGGAGTTAATAAGATATAACAATCCTTCCCTTAAGTATTATACTCCAGAACAAATAGTAATTGGAGAAGAGCTTATGAAAACGTTGAAAAAGTTTTTAAGAGTGAATTTAAGTGGTTTAGAAAAAGATGTCTTTTCATATATGGTTAAAGGTTATGGTTATCTAGAAATTGCAGAAAAATTAGAAAAAGAACCGAAAGCGATAGATAACTCTATTCAAAGAATAAAAAAGAAGGTCCTAATTTTTTTAGAAAAATATAATAAAAGTTGACAAAAGTAGTGGAAAATGAATATAATATGTGAAATTTATATTTTAATTAAAGGGAGAAAGTAATGATATTAGAAACAATAAAGAGTCAGAAAATAACTTTTGAACAAAAGGTTGTTACTCTAGCTAGATTAGCAGAAGGAAGTATAGAAGTTTTAAATAAAAGTGAAGCTTTAAAAAAATACATTGAAGATGGGATTATCTGTGATTTATTTGAAGGAAATGCTCCTTACAGACCAAGATATATAGTACCAGACTACGATGTATTTATGCAAAATGGAAGTAAATTTTTAAATCTAGATAAGCCAACAAATATTTGGGAAGCTGTTCATGGATTATTAATACTTTATAAGCATGTTCCTTCAATAACTACAATGCCTGTTTATTTAGGAAATATTGATTATTTACTAGAACCTTTTATTAAAGATGAAGCTGAAGCATATTTAGCTATAAAGCTATTTTTAAAGCATATAGATTCAACTATAACAGATTCGTTCTGTCATGCAAATATAGGACCAAAAGAGACAAAAGCTGGTTTGATAATTTTAAAGGTTATGAGAGAGCTAGAACTTCCAACACCAAACTTAACAATAAAATACACAGAGGAAACATCTGATAAAATAGCGGTTGAAGCGATTCAAACAGCTCTTGTGACAGCAAAACCAAGTTTTGCGAATGATAAGATATTTAGAGATGATTTCAAAGGTGAGTACGGAATTGTAAGTTGTTATAATGGATTAAAAGTTGGAGGTGGAGCAAATACTTTAGTTAGAGTAAGATTAGGAGCTCTTTCAAAGTTGGCTTCTTCAAAAGAGGAATTTTTAACTAAGGTTTTACCAGAAGTTTCAAAAGAGATGTTAGATTACATTGATGAAAGATCGAAGTTTGTAATTGAAGAGAGTGGATTCTACGAAAGTAGTTTCTTAGTTAAAGAGGGAATGCTAGAGAAAGAGAAATTTACGGGGCTATTTGGATTTGTAGGATTAGCAGAGTGTGTAAATAATCTTTTAGGAGCAACAGAGAAAAAAGATAGATTTGGATATTCAGAAGTAGCAGCAGATTTAGCTTTAGAGATAGTAAGAGCGATGAGTAGCTTAGTTCAAAATCATAAAACAAAATATGCAGGAGAGTTCTTTGGAAATACTCACCTATTACACTCACAAGTAGGAATTGATACAGATAGAAACGAAAGTCCAGGATGTAGAATTCCAGTTGGAGAGGAGCCAGAAATATTTGAGCACATAGTTCAATCGGCACCGTTCCACCAATATTGTCCGAGTGGTATCGGAGATATATTCGTATTCGACGAAACATATAAGAGTAATCCAGAGGCTATTTTAGATATAATAAAAGGAGCTTTTGAAACTGATATGAGATTCTTCTCACTTTATAGTGATAATTGTGATGTAGTGAGAGTAACAGGATATTTAGTAAAAAGATCAGAAATGGAAAAGTTAGATAAGGGAGAGCAGGTTCTAAGAGATACAACAATCTTAGGAAAAGGTGCTAGAGATAATGCAAAAGCTTTAGGAAGAAAATTAAGAAGTGAGTAGTATGGAATTATCTGCTAAAATAAATAAAATAATTAAATTTTCAAATGTTGATGGACCAGGAAATAGAATGGCAATATTTTTTCAAGGTTGTAATTTTAATTGTGAATATTGTCATAATCCAGAGACAATAAATGAATGTAAAAATTGTTATCAATGTGTAGAGGTGTGTCCAACATCAGCTCTTTACATAGATGAAAGCAGTGTGAAGTGGAAAGAGAATCTATGCTGTGAATGTGATAAATGTATAAAAATTTGTAAATTTGATGCTTCACCTAAAATTAAAGAATACACAATAAATGAATTGATAAAAGAGGTAACTAAGGTGAAACCTTTTATCAAAGGTGTAACTGTTAGTGGAGGCGAGAGCACACTTCAATATAGATTTATTACAGAGTTTTTTAAAGAGATAAAGAGAAAGTGGTCAAATTTAACTTGCTTTGTGGATACGAATGGAGGTTTAAATTTAAAGGATGAAATGTATAAAGAGTTTGTAGATATAACTGATTTCTTTATGTTGGATGTAAAAGCTTGGGATGAGCAAGAGCATATAGACTTAACAGCAGAAAAAGTTGAAAATGTAATAGAAAATCTTCAATTTTTAAAAAGTATAGAAAAGTTATTTGAGGTTAGAACAGTTGTTGTTAATCAAAAGTTAAACAATAGATTAACAATAAAAAAAGTTTCTGAGATTATATCTAAAACAGATATAAGATATAAAATAATTAGGTATAGACATTTTGGAGTTAGAGAGAAGTTACAAAAAAATCTTTTTTCACCTTCGGATATAGAGTTAAAAGAGCTAGAAGATTTAGCTCAGAGTTTAGAAGTAAAAAACACCCTAATAATTTAGGGTGTTTTTCTTATTATATTTCAATATTAATCAAATTTATATCCAAAACTAAATTGGAAAAGATAGTCATGGGACTCTTGTGCTTTTGATATATTGAACTTAATTGGACCAATAAGGCTTAGATAATTAAGACCAATACTTGCACCTTGAGAATAATCTTTCCAAAGAATAGACTTAGAGTTATCTGAGAAATCTTCATTTACATATTTATAAGTAGCCACATCCCAATGAGTACTAAAATAAAGATTCTCAATAATCTTTTGTTGAAGTCCCAAACTAATTCCAAAAAGAGATGATAGATATTTCTCTTGGAAATAGTATCCACTAAATGAGAATATATTTTGTGAAAGATCATCAGATAATCCTCCTAGCTTAATATATTTATCAGGAAGGATATCATCTCCACTTACATTTCCTCCAAAAAGCTTGGCAGTTAAACTAGTAGTTTCTGTAAGGGGAATATAGTTAGATGAAATATAGTTAGTAGATAAAAAATTAAGGTTATCCTTTCCTAAATTTCCACCCCATCTTTGAGAAGCCTCACCCTTAACTCCTTTAGTAGGAAAAGCTGTAGAGTTAGTTTTATCCCAGTTGATGTTAAAGAAGATATCTCCGTAACTTTTTGAGTATTCAACTGAGTCATCAAAAATATTTTTAATCTCAGACTCTAAACGACTATAGTTTAATGAAGCTCCGTAAGAGAATAAAAATAGATTTGAATATTGAGTTACAAAAGCACTTTCGAGTTTTGTAACTTGGCTTTTATAACTTCCAATTTTATCTTTGTTGTGATAGATAAAAAATGGATTTTCAGAGTAACTTACGCTACTAAGTATTCCAACTTTATTTGAAACACCATAATATGAGAAGTTTTTAAGATTAAGCCCTAAATAATCTCCAAAAGTTGTTTCAATTGTTGATAATGTTCCAATTTTTCCAAAAGAGCTAATATCGGTTCCAATTGAAAATGTAGTTCCATAATCAGTTTGGTAATCGACACCCAATCCTACTATATTAGTCGGCGTCTCTTCTACTTGAAGTTTTAAAGTAGTATCTTTAAAAGAGTAATATATTTTATTAACAAAATTAAGACTATATGTCTTTAGCATTAAATTTTCTAAAGTGTCAGGATTTACACTATTTCCAATTGAGTTTTTAAAAATAGATTGTATAATATCTTTGTGATTTTCATTTTCTGTTTCACTAATAATCTCTAGATTTTCTAATACAAAATTATTTTTAAATTGCAGTGAACTTTTTCTTTTATTTTGTTTAGGTCCAAAAGTTAAAATTTTATCAATTTGCTTCTTAGCAGCAACTTCTCCAAGATTTTTAATCGCTTTAAAATCGTTAAAATCTGTTGTTTTATACTTCGAAACATCAGGATCGATAAGAATTGTAGTTAAGTCACGTTGCTTTTTAGTAGAGCTTGTACTTTGAATAGCAACTATTTGATCAGCAACACTAAGAATGTCATAATCATCTTTTTTCTGTAGTGAACTTCCAACATCTACACCGATAACTATATCAGCTCCTAAATTAAAAGCATCCTCAACAGGGAAGTTTCGAGATAATAATCCATCAACATAATAATTTCCACCAATAACTACAGGATCAAAAATAGTAGGTATTGATATACTAGCTGTAATAACTTGAGCTAAATCTCCACTATTAAAAGCTTTGGCCTTACCTGTGTTTAAGTCAGTTGCAATAATCTCTAAAGGAATAGGAAGTTTTTTAAAGTCTCTTGTTTGCTCAACATTCCATAAAAGATTTTTTAAAGTGAGGTATATCTTCTGTGTATTTCTAATTCCTTTAGGTAATGCAAAGTTAAGTGAGTTATCATATTTTAAAGATAGATTGTAATTTTTCATCAAAGACCTTTGATCAATAGGGATATCTGCAAGATTAGGGCTATCGTTAAAAGTTTCTTGCCAATTGATATCTAAGACAAGTTTTTCAATCTGATCAGCAGTATAACCAGCAGAGTAAAGAGCACCAATAAGAGCTCCCATACTTGTTCCGGCAATATAATCTATTTTAATATTATTTTCCTCTAAAACTTTTAAAACACCAATATGTGCAAATCCTTTTGCACCACCACCACTTAAAACCAATCCTATCTTAGGTTGTTTTTCCTCTTCTTTAAACTTTTCTATTTTTTTAGCTTCTAAAACCTGAATCTCTTTTTGAAGTATTTTAATCTGTTCTTTTAATCTTTTGATTTCGATATCTTCAACTGTTTTAGAGAAGCTAAACGAAAAAGTAAATAAGAGTATAAAAAATAGATATTTCATTTTCATTTTATTCCCCCAAATAAATTTTATTAAACTCTTCGAAGAAGTTAGGGAAAGTTTTAGAAACACAATTAGGATCTAAAATTTTGATATTAGGAACTCTAAGACCGATTAAAGTTAAAGACATGGCCATTCTATGGTCATCGTATGTCTCTAAAAACTCACCTTCATATTCAGTAAAAGGTTTAGGGGTAATTAAAAATCCATCTTGAAACTCTTCGAAATTTCCATTTAATTTTAATATTTCATTTTTTAAAGCGGAAATTCTATCGGTTTCCTTTATTCTCATATTTTCTACATCCCATACTTTTGTAGGAGTCTCAGCAAATAGAGCAACAGCTGCAAGTGTTTGTGCAACATCTGGAATATCATTCATACTAAGTTCAATTCCATTGTAGTTTTCAACTCCTTGTACGGTGATATTTGTTTCGTTAAAAGAAAGGATTTTTAACCCTATTTTTGTTAAAACATTTAAAAATTGAGAATCTCCTTGAATACTATTTTTGAAAAAGTTATTTAATCTAACTGTAGAGTTAGATATAAGGGCCATAGCCAAGAAATAAGATGCTGAAGACATATCTCCTTCTATAAGGTATTCTGATGTAGAGTATTCTTGAGGCTGAATATAGATGCTATTATCTTTTTCTAAAAATTGAATTCCAAAATCTTTCATCATCTTAAGTGTCATATTTATATATGGTTTAGATACAACTCTTCCTATAGTTTTAATCTCAATAGGTGATTTAAAATTAGGAGAAGCCATTAATATAGATGAGATGTATTGACTACTTTTACTGCAATCAATTTCTACAGTTTTTGCAGAAACTCCATTTGCTGTAATTCTTATTGGTGGAAAACCAACTTCATTAAGATATTCAACTTTCACTCCAAGCTGAGTTAGAGAATCTACAAGATCTTTAATCGGTCTTACATTCATCCGAGCGTTTCCATAGAGAACAGCTGAGCCTGTTCCTGTTGCAAGATATGAACTTAAAAATCTCATCGCAGTTCCAGCATTTCCTATATAGATTTCAAGGTTTTCAAATTTTGGATTTTTATTTCCTTTAATTTTTAAAGTCTTGTTTTGTAAATCGAGTTCAATATCATTATTTAATGCTTTTAAAGCTTCAATCATATATTTGGTATCATCACTTAAAAGTATATTTCTCAAAGTTACATTTTTTCCAGAAAGAGCTGAAAGAATAAGTGCTCTATTAGTAATAGATTTTGAACCTGGAATATCAACAGTAACATTAAAATTTGTACTGGGTTTTGGTTGGAAATAGTTCATAGAAAACTTCAACTCCTTAAAATTTTTTTCATTTAAATTATAGCAATTTTTCCCCAAAAATAATACAACAAAAATATCTTTATCTAGAGTTACAAGCAAATTGACAAAAACTCAAATAAACGGTATAATTACAGAAAAGTTAAATAAGACTATATATAATATAGTTTGGAGGAAATGATTATGGAAATGAAAGATATCATAGAGATGGTTAATTACTTTTCTAATCAAGCTAAAAAAAGAGAGCTAACAGCAGAAGAAAAGCTTGAAAGAGAAAAGTATAGAAAGTTATATTTAGAACAGTTTAAAGCACAAGTAAGACAGAAATTAGACAGCATCGAAATTGTCGATGAAGCAAAAATGATATAGGGGGATAAAAATGAAGCAACTAGTAAAAACTCTTTATAGAGAAACAGAAAAATGTATCAACCAGGAGATAGAGATTTCAGGTTGGGTAAGAAAGATAAGATCACAAAAAAACTTTGGGTTTATAGAGATAAATGATGGAAGTTTCTTTAAAGGTGTTCAAATTGTATTTGACACAAATTTACCTAACTTTGATGAGGTATCAAGATTATCAATATCATCATCAATAATTGTAAAAGGTATTTTAGTAGCATCGCAAGGTGCAGGACAAACTTTTGAAATTCAAGCAAAAGAGATTGAAGTTTTCCAAAAAGCTGATTTAGAGTATCCATTACAAAATAAAAGACACTCATTTGAGTTTTTAAGAACAATAGCTCACTTAAGACCAAGAACAAATACATTCTCAGCAGTATTTAGAGTTAGATCGGTATTAGCTTATGCAATTCATAAGTTCTTCCAAGAAAATGGATTTGTATACACTCATACTCCAATCATAACAGGATCAGATTGTGAAGGTGCAGGAGAGATGTTTAGAGTTACAACTTTAGATTTAAATAACGCTCCTAAAACTGAAGCTGGAAAAATAGATTTCTCACAAGATTTCTTTGGAAAAGAGACTAACTTAACAGTAAGTGGACAACTAAATGGAGAAACTTATTGTTCAGCATTTAGAAATATCTATACATTTGGACCGACATTTAGAGCTGAGCAATCAAATACTTCAAGACATGCTGCAGAGTTCTGGATGATAGAGCCTGAAATTGCATTTGCTGATTTAGAAGCAAATATGGATTTAGCAGAGGATATGATCAAATATATCGTTAAATATGTAATGGATGAGTGTCCAGAAGAGATGGAGTTCTTTAACCAATTCATAGAAAAAGGGTTATTTGACAAGTTAAACAACGTATTAAACAGCAACTTCGGAAAAGTAACATACACTGAAGCTGTAGATATCTTAATAAATTCAGGAAAGAAATTTGATTACCCAGTTAAATGGGGAATCGACTTACAAAGTGAGCATGAAAGATTCTTATCTGAAGAGTACTTTAAGAGACCAGTGTTTGTAACTGATTATCCAAAAGATATAAAATCATTCTATATGAAATTAAATGCTGATGGAAAAACAGTAAGAGCTATGGATTTATTAGCACCTGGAATTGGAGAGATCATCGGTGGATCTCAAAGAGAGGATAGCTTAGAAATTTTAGAGGAAAGAATGGCTGAAGTAGGATTGAAATCAGAAGATTATGGATTCTATTTAGATTTAAGAAGATATGGAAGCTTCCCTCATTCAGGATATGGATTAGGATTTGAAAGAATGCTTATGTACATAACAGGAATTACAAACATAAGAGACGTAATTCCATTCCCAAGAACTCCAAATAACGCAGAGTTCTAATTCGGAGAATAAAATAATGATACTAAAAATACTGATTTTTCTAGTTGTAATTTCTTTGATTTTTTATATAGTAACATATCCTTATAATTTTAAATTAGATAGAAAACTAAAAAGAGTTCTTAGTTTTCCACAAGTTGAAAAAATTATAAATGTAAAACATAAGTATTCAGAATTTTCAAATGAAGAGTTCGAAGCTGAGTTTATCTTAGAGGAACATTTCTTGAAGAGTAGTTATACAGAAGAGAAAATGAGGTTTTTGATTTTAAAACCGAAAAAATTAAAAGCTAATCCTTTATGTCTAGTTTTATTACATGGAATAAGAGATAGATGTGAAGATTGGCTTTATAAAGCTAAGATAAGAGAAAATTATTTAACATTAAAGAAAAAAGGAAGAATAGATGATGTGATATTTATTCTTCCAGATTCTGGATATAAGGGTGAGAGTTGGTATAGTAACTTTTATAAAGATGATATTCATCAATATGAAGAGTTTTTTTCTAAAGATTTGACTAAGTTTATAGAGGACAGATATCCTGAATCTATTAAAGGGATAGGTGGATTTTCTATGGGAGGCTACGGTTCTTTAAAGATAGGTCTTAAAAATTTAGATTCATACCATGTTATAGCTAGTTTTTCAGGTGCTATTAGTTTAATTAGAATGAGTATTAATCGAAGAGTAATGAGGATATTTAGATATCTATATGTACCGAGATTTTTATTTAATGATGTTAATAAAGCTCATTTTGTAAAAGTTTTTAGTCCTTGGGGCTATAAAATTTTAAAAAATGATCCATATAGTATTATAAAAATAACTGAACCAGAAAAATTTAGAGATAAAAAGTTCTACTTGAGTGTTGGATCTGAGGATAAAAAACCATATTTAATGTTCCAGCAATGGCTTGATGTAATTGGCAGAGCTAAGAAATATAATTTAGATTTTAAAGGAAAGATATATGAAAATGAATATCATACTTGGGATTATATCTCTAAAGATATTTATAATTTTTTGAAATTTTTTACAGATGAAACAAAAAAGGGGAAGTAAAAATATGAAAAACTTATTAATTTTAAGTATAGGATTGCTTTTTACTGGATGTTTTTCTGTGGGGTTAAGAGGAGATTATAGAAGTTATCAAAATGATTTTTACAATTTAGTTTCTAAACCGATAAAAGAAAAGGACAGAAAAGAGTTAGAGAATCAATTCAAAGAATTAAAAACTAGAATTTCTGTAGGAGATTTTTCTAAAAAAGACAAAGAAAATCTTTTGAAAGATATAGATTATTATTTAATGGTATTAGAGGATTTAAAAGATTAAGGCTTGAAAATATTTCAAGCCTTTTTTGTTAGAATTTTTTAATTTATTTTGAAAAGATGATTCATTTTTTCTCTTTTAGTTTTTAAATAGTGTGAGTTACAAGCGTTAGATGGAAACTCAATTTGAGTTCTATTAGTGATTTTAATTCCATATCTCTCTAAATCATCAATTTTTTTAGGATTGTTTGTCATAAGATTTATAGTTTTAATATCTAGAAGTTTTATCATCTGAGCTGCAACAGCAAAATCTCTAAGGTCTGGAGCAAAACCTAATAAAGTGTTAGCTTCAACAGTATCTTTTCCTTGAGCTTGAAGTTCGTATGCTTTAATTTTATTAAGTAAGCCGATTCCTCTTCCCTCTTGTCTCATATAAAGCAGAGCACCAGAACCATGTTCAACTATACTCTGTAAAGATCTATCAAGTTGACTACCACAATCACATTTTAAAGAACCAAAAGCATCTCCAGTTAAACATTCCGAATGAACACGAATAAGAACGTCATCTTTATCTTTGATATCTCCGAAAACAAGAGCTACATGCTCTTTAAAGTCAATTGTATTAGAGAATCCAATAAGTCTAAATGTTCCATGTTTTGTAGGAAGAGGAGCTTCACAAACAAGTTCAGTTTGAAGTTCATGAGTTTTTCTATATTGAATTAAATCTTCAATAGTAATCATTTTTAAATCATGAATTTTACAGAATTCGATTAAATCCGGAACTCTAGCCATTTCACCATCTTCTTTTATAATTTCACAGATAACACCACATCCATTAAAACCTGCTAATTTGGCTAAATCAACAGAAGCTTCAGTATGCCCGGGTCTTTCTATTACACCGCCATTTTTAGCTATCAGAGGGAATATATGCCCGGGTTTTTTGAACTCTTTTCCAGAAGTGGCTTTAAAACTAAGATCTTTGATAGTATTGTATCTATCTTCAACAGAGATTCCAGTTGTTGTTCCATTAAGAGAATCCACAGAAACTGTAAATGCTGTTCCATGAGAATCGCTATTATTATAAACCATAGGAAGTAATTCTAATTCAGAGGCTCTTTTCTCTTCAATAGGAACACAAACTAGACCTCTTCCATATTTAATCATAAAATTTATATTTTCTTTAGAGATTATATCTCCAATACCAACAAGGTCACCCTCATTTTCTCTATTTTCATTATCTACAACAACGATAAGTTTACCATTTTTTAAATCGTTGATTGCATCTTCTATTTTATTGAACATAATTTGTTCCTCCTTTAATAATTAGAAAAAACCATTTTCAGCTAAAAAATTTTTAGAGAGATTTGATTTAGGTTTTTCATCATTTTGTTCTCTACTCAGGAGCAATTTTTCAAGATGTTTACCAATAAGATCTGTTTCAACATTTATATTTTGCCCAATGTTTTTAAATCCAAGAGTAATAGATTTTTGAGTATGTGGTATTAAAGAAACGGTAAAGGTTGTATCAGTTAGAGATGCAACAGTTAAAGAGGCTCCATCTAAAGTCACTCTACCTTTATAAACAACATATTTCATAAATTCTTTTGGAATTTCAACAGTATATTTTTTTGCAAATCCATCACTACAGATATCAGTAATTTTTCCAGTACAGTCAACATCACCAGTTACTAGATGTCCGCCCAAATAGGATTGCAAAGTAAGAGATTTCTCTAAATTTACAAGTGAACCAATTTTAAGTTCGTTTAATCCCGAAACTCTAAGAGATTCATTCATAACATTTGCTGTAAAAGAGCTTGAAGTAGTTTCTACTACTGTTAGACAAACTCCATTTGTTGCAATGCTATCACCTAGCTTTACATTGGTTAAAACCTTATTACAAGAAACGGTGATGTTAGCTCCTGCAGAAGTTTTTTCAATAGAAATTATTTTTCCAAGTTCTTCAACTAAACCGGTAAACATCCTTCCTCCTTATAAAACTCAAACCCAATATTATTATCATAAAGATTTATTTTAATATTGTCTAAATTGAAAGCACTATTGATGTTTAGAGGTGAAAAATCCGATATGAATGGAACTGCAGAGTTGTCGCCTAAAATTTTGGGTGCAATCATAATCTCTCCTCCATCAAATAGATTTTCTTTAAAAAATGAACTGATAACTCCACTTCCACCTTCGACAAGAATAGAATCAATATTATATGAGCTTATTTTTTTTAAAATATCTTTTAGATTTTCATCATCTGAAAATGTAATAAATTTAATAAAGAAATCTTTTTCTAATTTTTGAAAAAGTTCTTTATCCATATTTTTTTTATTAGTGATGATAAATGTTTTTTTGTCAGAATTATTTTGAATAATTTTATAATCTTCATTAATAATCAGATCTTTGTCTAGAATTAATCTATATGGATTTCGATTTCCAGAAGTTTTACATGTAAGAGAAGGATTGTCTTGAATTACAGTATTAGCTCCAACTAAAATTCCAGAAAAGAAATTTCTATATTTTTCAACTTTTTCTCTAGCTAGAGAGTTTGTTATCCATTGAGAAGAGTAATTTCTAGTAGCGATTTTACCATCTAATGTAATTCCAACTTTTAAGAAGATATAGGGGATTTTTTCTTTGATAAACTTAAAAAAAACTTTGTTTAAATTTATAGCTTCTTTTTCTAAAATACCTATAATAACTTCAATACCCGCATCTTTAAGTTGTTTAATTCCTCGCCCGCTAACAAGAGGATTGGGATCAAGAGTAGCGATAACACATTTTTTTATATTAGATTTTATAATAAGTTCTGTACACGGTGGAGTTTTTCCATAGTGAGAACAAGGTTCTAATGTAACGTATAGAGTAGCTCCTTCAGTGATAGTAGCATTTGAGATAGCATTTACCTCAGCATGCGGACCACCGAAAATTTGATGATAACCTGTAGATAAAATCTCATCATTTTTTACAAGAACAGCTCCAACAAGGGGATTTGGATTAACAAATCCAAATCCTTTCTTAGCTTCTTCTATAGCTATTTTCATAAAATATTCATGCATAATTATGCCTCAGATATAGTTCTAATAAGATTAACAGTTTCAATAGCAGAGATTCCAGCGTCGAATCCTTTGTTTCCAGCTTTAGTACCTGCTCTCTCAATAGCTTCTTCAATAGAGTTTACTGTTAGAACTCCAAATATTACTGGAATTCCAGAATCTAGAGATACTGATGCAACTCCTTTTGATACTTCAGAACAAACATAATCAAAGTGAGGTGTAGCTCCTCTAATAACAGCTCCAAGAGTGATAACAACATCAAACTTATTTGTTTCTACCATTTTCTTTGCGATAAGAGGAATCTCAAAAGCTCCAGGCACCCAAGAAACATGTATATTTTCTTCGTTAACAGAGTGTCTTTTAAGAGCATCAACTGCTCCTCCTAAAAGCTTAGAAACAATAAATTCATTGAATCTAGCACAAACGATTCCCACCTTTAAATTTTCTCCTACAAAATTACCTTCATAAATTTTTACCATTTTAGTCCTCCTCAAATTTTTTATAAAAAAAAACCGAAGATAGACTTCGGGCTAAAAAAGCGATAGCTTAGAAAAATTGTGCATAAAAAAAACACTTCTTCCATCCAGACTATACTGTCGGTTTTGGAGTTTCACCAAATCAAACCCGAAGGTTTCGCGGACTATAACCGCCGGTCGGGAATTGCCAAAATTGGCTCACCCTGCCCTGAAGTTTATCTATCATATTTTAATATTGTTGATTTGATTATAAAACATATTTTCTTGTTTTGTCAATAAATTATTTATACTTTCTATTTAGAGCCTTTAAAATAGCAAAAGTTTCAAGGTCAAAAACTCCATCTACTTTTCGAGGTCTAAAGTGCATTTGGAAAGCTGCAATAACTTTTTTACTTTCTAAATCCCATACGTCAGTTGAGTTAACTGTGTATCCGTATTTTTCAAGTTCTTTTTTTAATGCTACAACTGAATATGAATCAAAAAGTTTTTGTGAATAGTAGTGATTAAAATCTTTTGAGTTATACCAAGCACCAACTCCATAATTATCGTAAAGATGTTTCCAAGGGAATTTTGGTCCAGGATCAAACTTTCTTGTTGGAGCGATATCTGAATGCCCTAAAACATATTTAGGATTAATTTTATACTTTGCAGTAAGCTCTTTAAGTAGCATTCCAATCTTGAAGATTTGTGCATCATTATACGGATAAAACATTGTGATATCAACCATACCCTCTTTTAAGTCTGAAGTTTTTTGTTTGCTAGCATTTGAATAGCCTAAGTTAGAGATTTCAATACCAATTGAATTATCATTTAGGTTTTTATAGCCATCAAAAGAACTTACTCCAGCATGCCATGCTCTTTTAGTGTCTGGAACTAAAGAATAAACGGAATCCTCTCTTTTTTGTGTAACTAAATAGTGTGAGCTGACATTATTTTTTGTTAAAGCAGTTATAGAACGCTCATCGTTTAAGGCTGTGTAGTGTAAAATAACAAATCTAACTCTTTCGTTATATGATTTTGATTTGTATTTAGACGAATTCACGCTGTATTTTAGCGATGTGCACGAAGATAAAACAAGGGTAAAAAGTAAAAAAATCATTTTTTTTAGCATCAAAAAGAACCTCCTCATCTTTAGTATAAATTGATTATATAACAAAATGTCAAAAAAATCCAAAAAAACCTAAAAAACATTTGAAATTAATTGGTTTATATGATATAAATGACTGTACTTAATTACAATAATGAAGCATTTTAGGAGGAAAATATAATGACAAAAAAAGAGTTTGCGAAAGTATTATTTGAGAAAGGTGTATTCTCTTCAAAAGCTGAAGCGGAAAGAAAATTAGATTCAGTTCTAGTTACAATAGAGGAAACTTTACAAGCTGGAGAAGAAATTAACTTCATCGGATGGGGAAAATTTGAAGTAGTTGAAAGACCAGAAAGAACAGGAAGAAATCCTAAAACTGGAGAAGAAATTAAAATAGAAGCTAAGAAAACTGTAAAGTTCAAAGCAGGAAAGTCTTTAGTAGACAAAATGAACTAATAGTTCTTTGTAAAACCGAGAAAAATCTCGGTTTTTTTTTATTTCTTTTATAATCCCTATTGACTTATTGAAAAATATTAGCTATATAAGTATTAATGTAAAAAATCTCTTAAAAAATAGGAGGAGTAATATATGATTAGTTATGAAATGAGTGAGATTAGGAATATAACTCTGTTAGGGCATCGTGGAAGTGGAAAAAGTAGTTTAGTAGAGGCCATGCTATACATATCTAATACAACCTCTAAAATGGGAAGTGTAGACTTAGGAAACAGTATATCAGATTTTGATAAAGAGGAAATGAAACAAGGTTTTTCAATAAACACATCAATTATACCTTTGGAGTATTTAGGCTATAAGTATAATATATTGGATACGCCAGGATATTCAGATTTTACAGGAGAAGTATCGTCAGCTTTAGCAGTTTCAGGAGGAGCAGTTTTAGTAGTAAATGGGGCTGCAGGAGTAGAGGTTGGAACAGAAAGAGCTTGGAGAATGTTAGAAGAAGCAGGAATACCTAGAGTTATTTTTATAAATAAAATGAATAAAGGTGTGCATAATTATGAAAAGTTACTTTATGATATGAAAGAGAAATTTGGAAAAAAAGTAGCACCATTTTGTATTCCAATAGGATTTGAAGAGGAGTTTAAAGGCTTTGTAAACGTTATTGATTTAAAGGGAAGAATATTTAATGGTGAAACATGTGTAGATGCTCCTATTCCTGAAGATATAGATATTTCTGAAGTTAGAGGCTTATTATTAGAAGCTATTGCAGAAACAGATGAAAACTTGTTGAATAAATATTTTTCAGGTGAGGACTTCACAGAAGAGGAGATAAGAAAAGGGTTGCATGACGGAGTTGTATCAGGAGAGATTGTTCCAGTGATAATAGGTTCAGCAAGCAATGGAATAGGAGTTAGAACACTATTTCAGATGATGTATAATTATCTACCTACTCCACAAGAGGTAAACGGTGGAACAAAGAGTGGATATATGGTAAATAGTGATGAAAAAATAGAGAGAGAAGTTAATATAAATGAACCTTTCTCAGCTATTGTTTTTAAAACAATAGTTGATCCGTATATAGGGAAAATATCTTTATTTAAAGTTAATTCGGGAAAAGTAAAAAAAGATGATGAGGTTTTAATTTCAAATAAAAATATAAAAGTCCGAATAGGAAATATCTCATTTTTTAGAGGTGCTAAACAAATACCTGCTGATGAAGTTAGTGCAGGGGATATAGGAGCTGTAACAAAGCTTCAAGAGGTTCAAACAGGAGATACACTATGTGATAAGGAAGATGCTATTGTGTATAGTGTTATTGATTTTCCAAAGCCTTGTTTATATATGTCAATTGTTCCAAAAGAAAAAAGTGATGATGATAAACTAAGTGGGGCGATTCAAAGATTATTGGATGAAGATCCATCGTTTTCTATAGAAAGAAACTTTGAAACGAAGGAGTTTATAATAGGTGGACAAGGTGAAAAGCATTTAAATATATTATTGAACAAACTTCAAAATAAATTTGGTGTGAACGCTTTGCTGAAAGAGCCTGAAGTCTCTTATAGAGAAACTATAAAAAATAGTATCGAAGCTCAAGGGCGTCATAAGAAGCAATCTGGAGGAGCAGGGCAGTTTGGAGAGGTATTTATAAAGTTTGAACCACATATAGATGAGTTTGATTTTAAAGATGAAATTCGTGGAGGTGTTGTTCCTAAAACTTATATTCCAGCAGTGGAAAAGGGATTGATAGAAGCAAAAGTAAAAGGAAAATTAGCAGGTTATCCTGTTATAAATATAAAAGCAACGTTATATGACGGATCATATCATCCCGTAGATTCAAATGAGATATCTTTTAAACAAGCCGCTATTTTAGCTTTTAGAAAAGGTATGGAAACTGCAAAATGTGTTTTGTTAGAGCCGATAGTGAAGATGCAGATAGTAGCTCCTGATGAGTATATAGGGGATATAATGGGGGATATGAATAAAAGAAGAGGGAAGATCTTAGGTATGGAACCTAAAGCTTATTCAGAGCAACTATTAACGGTTGAAGTACCAGAAAGTGAGATTTTAAAATATGCAATAGATTTAAAATCTTTGACACAGGGGAAAGGAAGATTTGAGTATAATTTCTTGAAGTATGAAGAGCTTCAAGATAACTTAGCACAAAAGATAATTGAAATTAGAAAAGGATAAAAAAAGCTCTGAACTTTGATTGAAGTTCAGAGCTTTTTCAGTATTAAAATAACTCTTTTTTGAATAGAATCCAAGTTATGAAGATACCACATGCAATTGCAACTAAGACAACCCATAGGAAACCATAGGTGTCACTAGCAAAAGGCACTCCACCAACGTTCATTCCCCATAGACCAGAAACAACAGTCGGAATAGCAAAGACTATTGTTATAGATGTAAGCTTTTTCATAACAATATTCAAGTTGTTTGACATAACTGTAGAGAAAGCATCTCTAGTACTACTTAAAATACTTGAATAGATATTAGCCATCTCAATAGCTTGTTTCGTTTCTATAATTACATCTTCTAAGAGTTCTAAATCATCTGGATATCTTTTAACTATTTCAGTTCTCATCATTCTTTCTAAAACTGCTTCATTAGATTTTAAAGAGGTTGTAAAATAAACCAAACTTTTTTCTAATTCTAGAAGTAACATAAGTTCTTGGTTTCTAAGATTATTTTTTAGTTGTCTTTCAATATTGTCACTAATTCTACCAATCTGCTTTAGGTAAAGTAGGAAATATGTAGAGTTTCTAAATAACATTTGTAGAATGAATCTAGTTTTTTTAAAGGTAAAGAAACTTTTAATTCTTCCTTGAACAAACTCCTCTATAAGAGATAATTTAACAGTTGAGACTGTCAATATGTGATCTTTCAGTAGAATAATCCCTAAAGGAACCGTTGTGAAAGAGCAACGGTTATTTTCATCATGAATAGGGACATCTATTATAACTAAGATGATATCGTCATCAATTTCTAAACGGGCTTTCTCCTCTTCATCTAGAGCTGCTCGAATATGTTCTTCAGGAATATCAAAACTATTAGTAACGACTTTAATCTCTTCTTCAGTTGGATTTGAAAGATGAATCCAAGTATTTTTTTCAGTAAGTTTTTCAACTTCTAAAGTTTCAGAAATTGAAAAAAGTTTTTTTTCTAAAATATCATTGTGACTTTTATAAATTTTTATCATAGAACCACCTAACTTTAATTTTTTTAGTCTCTTAAAGCCAGAGGCATTAAAATATATTTATAAGAGCTATTATCTCTTTCTGTAATTTCAAACATTGCTGATGATGAATTTCCTTTTATAAAAACATTATTGTTTAAGTTTTCAACAAACTCAAAAAGGAATTTAACATTAAGAGAGCATTTGAAATCATCTCCTAATTTTATCATATCAACTTTTTGATTAATCTTAGCTTTTCCAGAAGATGCTGAGATTGAAAGTTTTTTACCTTTAAATTCCAAGATAGCACCATTTTTTGATTCGTTACTTGTTCTAGCAACAGTTAAAACTTTTTTTAAAGCACTTTTAAAATCATTATAATTAAACTCCATCTCTTTACTGAAACTATTTCCACAAAGAATAGCATCAAAGTTAGGGAATGGAAGAGTCGTTATCTTAGTTAGGAAATATGTATTTTCCCATAAGAAGATTAAGTTATCTCCACTAGCTCCGATAAGAATATCTTCGTTTAAATCTTTTATAAGTTTACATAAAATATTTACAGATTCAAGTGGAATAGAGAAATCTCTATCTAATAAAGCGTTAGTATCTGTTTTTAAATATGTCAATCTATATGAATCTGTTGAAACAAACGAAATACGGTCTTGTCTAAAAAGTACTTTTATACAGTTGATAGCTAAATTTTCTGCAGAAGGTGCAACAGAGAATTTAGTTTTTTCTAAACTTTTGAACAGTTCTTGTGGTGATATCTTAGCAACTTCGTCTATAACGGGTAACTTTAAATTTTCAGGAAAATTATCGTTATAAAGCAGAGTGAATTCAGCTAAATGAATTGAAAGAATATCATTTTTAGATGAAAGAGAGATTATTTCATCATCTAAAAGCTTTATATACTCTAAAGCTAGATTCGGTTTAAATATAACTACTCCATCTTCGATTGTTTCACAATGAATAGTTTTTATATAGTTAATATCTAAATTTGTTCCAGTAAAAGTTACTTTACCGTTATTAGATTCTATTTTTAAACCTGAAATAATAGGTTTGATTGGATTATCTTTTAAGATATTAATAAATTCAGAGAAAATTTCAATTAAGTCATTTCTTCTAATATTAAAATTCATGAGGTGCCTCCTAAAATTATTCTTTTTTAAAATTATACACTATAAATAAGAGCCTTACAAGAAATAAAAAAAGCCTAACTTATTTTGAGTTAGGCTTTAAAAACTAATCGATTAAAACTTCTTGCCAGTATTTACTTTGAAGATCTAATGTATTTTTAATATCTCTTAAAATCTCTGTATGAGATAAATCTTCGATAGAATATAAAGGTTCTACAGTTATTAATTCTCTAGCAGGAACGTTTATAGATGGAACTCTTAAATGCTCTGCAATTAATTTATAGTTCTCAGGTCTATGAATGAAATCTAAGAACTTATATGCAGCTTCTTTATTAGGAGCAGTTTTAGGAATAACAAATGAATCTATATAAGCTGTTCCACCTTTTTCAGGGATAACAAACTCAGTTCTTGCTAATTGCTCTTCAGTTAATTCATTTAAAACATTATCAGGATAGCAATGAACAATCCAGAAATCTCCATTAGCAAAACCTTTTCCAAATGATTCAGAATCAAATTTAGCAATGTTTTTTTTCCATCCTTTAACTAACTCAGCAGCAGCAGCGATTGCAGCTTCATCCTCTGTTGTTTGAGGGTATCCTAAAGTACCTAAAGCTGATGTCATAACCTCTCTCATATCATCAAGTAGAGTCATCTTTCCTTTATATTCAGGATTGTTATAGATAGTAAAGTCTCTTGGGAAATCCTTAACATATTCTGTATTAACAGCTATAGTTGTAGCACCCATAGCAAATGGAAATGCGTAGTCATTGTTAGCATCAAAATATTGTAATTTTTCAAAAACCATAGAGTCTATATTTTTTAACGATGGTAGCTTTGTTTTGTCAAGTTTATCAATCATTCCATCATTCATTAAAATCTCAGCGTAGTCAGTTGAAGGAGTTAAAATATCATAACCAGTTCCTCCAGCTTTAATTTTAGCGAACATCTCCTCGTTTGATGAATAGATATCCTCAACTACTTTAATACCTGTCTCTTTTTGGAAATCGTCATAAATCTTAGCAGGGATATAATCAGCCCATCCATAAAGATATAAAACATTCTCATTTTTTTGTTTTTCTTTTCCACAAGAAAGTAGTAGAAAAACTAAAGATAGTAAAGTTAATATTTTTTTCACTTAAACCTCCCTAAAAATTTAAATTTTATAATCAATGAAAATTGTATTATATTTTGTAAGTATAGTCAAGCTAGAAATGAAGTATAGGGGATTATTTAACTAGAAAATAATACAGAATTCATGTATAATCATATATAAAAGATATCAGAGTTTTAGGAGAGAGAAAAGTGGATATAATAACAAGTAAAGATAATGAAGTTTATAAAAATTTGAAAAAATTAAAAACAAAAAAATATAGAGATTTAGAAGGAATGTTTTTAGCAGAGGGAAGAAAATTTTTAGAGTTTAAAGAAACACCAAAAATTATTATTTTCAAAGAGGGAGTCTCAGAAGAGATAATAGAGATGGCAAAAGACCATGATTGTAGAAAAATTATATTAACTGAAAAACTATTTAAAGAGTTGACGTCTCAAGAAAATTCTCAAGGGGTAATTATTTGTTATAACTCAAAGATAAATGAGTTAGAGAACTTAGAAGATAACATAGTTATTTTGAATAGAGTTGCTGACCCAGGAAACTTAGGAACAATAATAAGAGTTGCAGATGCAGCAGGATTTAAAGATATTATTCTAACAAAAGGAAGTGTTGATTGTTATAATGATAAAACAGTAAGAAGTAGTATGGGTTCAATTTTAAGTATGAATATATCTTATATTGATGAAAATGAAGTTGTAGAGTTTCTAAAAGAGAAAGGATATAAAATAGTTGTAACAGCTTTGGAGAAAGATTCTGTTCCGTATACAAAAATGAAGTTAGAGGAAAAAAATGCGTTTGTTTTTGGAAATGAAGGAGAGGGTGTATCTCAGGATATAATAAAATCGAGTGACGAAAAAGTTATAATACCGATATATGGAAGTGCTGAGTCATTAAATGTTGCGATGGCAACTGGAATAATTTTATATGATGTAAGAAATAGATTGGAAAATAGATAGATAATTGGGGGAGAGGTTGAAATGATTAAATTGGTTGTAACAGATATGGATGGAACATTTTTAAATGATAGAAAAGAGTTCTCAGAAGAGTTTTGGGATATTTTTGAAAAAATGGCAGAGAAAAATATAAAATTTGTTGTTGCAAGTGGAAGACAGTATCAAAATTTAAGAAAGAATTTTGATAAAATAAAAGATAGAATTGTTTTTATTGCTGAAAACGGAAGCTATGTTGTCCAAAAAGAAGAGGAGATATATTCAAGAGTTCTAACATCAGAGATAATTGAAAAATATGTTCAAATTGGAAGAAAGATACCGACAACAGATATAGTTCTTTGTGGAAAAAAATCAGCGTATATAGAATCAAAAAATCCAGAATTTTTAAAAGAAGTTGAAAAATATTACGAAAAAAGAGAGATAGTTGAAAATATTTTAGATATAAAACATGATGAGATTATAAAAATTGCTTTTTGTGATTTGAGTGGAACAGAGGAGCATGTATATCCACATATAAGAAATGAAGTAGATTGTCAAGTTGTTGTATCTGGTGAGATTTGGTTAGATGTAAGTCATCTAGAGTCAAACAAAGGAATTGCATTAGAAGCCTTACAATTAGAGCTAGGAATCACATATGATGAAACAATGATATTTGGAGATTATTTGAATGATTATGATATGATGAAAAAAGGAAAGTATAGTTATGCTATGGGAAACGCTCATGAAGAAGTAAAGAAAATAGCTAATTTTATAGCGAAAACTAATAATGAAAATGGAGTGTTAGAAGAGTTAAAAAAGATTATTTAAATGACTAGTAAAGGAGGATTTTAAATGAGAAGATACTTAAAAGTTATGTTGATGTTAATTTTAACTGTTGAGATTTTTGCAGAATATAAGTTTCCAATGAAAAATCCATATGTAGCAACGATTGTAGGAAGTTCAAAAATAATGACAGAGGGTATTCCAAATGAGGTTCCTACAAAAGAGTATGAAATTTTAATGGAGAGAAGTAAAAAAATACCTGATAATTTATGGTATGATAAAGGCTTTAAGTTTTCGTTGAGTAAACAGAAAGGACAAGCACCATTAATATTTGTGTTATCTGGAACAGGGTCAGCATATAATTCAACTAGAACTAAAAACTTTCAAAAGATATTTTATAATGCAGGATATCATGTTTTAACAGTTACATCAGTTTTTAATTCAAATTTTATTTTAAATGTGTCTAATAGTAGAGTTCCTGGAGTTTTAATTCAAGATGGATTAGATTTATATAATGTCATGGGTGATATGCTAGACAAGGTGAAACAAGAGGAGAATTTACAGATAACGGATACCTACTTAATGGGATACAGTATGGGAGCTACACATTCAGCCGTACTATCATATTTAGATTCAGTAGGAAAAGATTTTAACTTTAAAAGAGTTTATATGGTCAATCCAGCTATAAATCTTTATCATTCAGCCACTGTATTAGATGATATGCTTATAAAAAATATAAAAAATAAAGGTGAAATTTCAAAAATAGTAGACGAAGTTATGGATGCAGTAAAAAGAAATATATCGCCTAGTGATCTACAAATTACAGAAGAAAGTATCTATTCAATCTTTGAAAAACAAAAATTGTCAGACAAAGAGATGGAACGTTTAATTGGATTGGCATTTAATCTGACTTCAATAGATTTAAACTATGTCGTAGATCAAATAAATGGAACACATGTTTATTCTAAAACAAGACCTGAAAAATTTGATAGTATGTTTAAATATTTTGAAGCGATTAATTTTGCTAATTTCAGTGATTATTTAAATAATTTAGCTTATCCATACTATTTAAAAATTTTAGGTGGAGATTTAAAATTTAATGATGTAATTAAGTATGGAGATTTAAGAATAATAAGAAATTATTTGAAAAATGAGAGTAAAATTGTTGCTGTAACAAATGAAGACGATTTTATTTTAGCAGAAAGAGATAAACAGTTTATAAAAGATGTATTTAAGGAGCAATCGTTAATCTATCCTGTTGGTGGCCATTGTGGGAATATGTTTTATCAAACAAATGTTGATAAAATGTTAGAATTTTTAAAAACGGGGGTGTTTAACAATGAGCTGTAAAAAAATAGTATTAATTTTAAGTTGTTTGTTTGTTGTTAGATGTTCAGCAGTAAAGAAAAATTCAGATATATCTGAACCAAAAGCTGAGAGAAGAAGTATAAATGAAAAGGTTCATTTGCAGGAGAAAGAGTATCTGAAATTATCTGATGGTAAAGAGATTATACAAGGACCAGAAGTTTTTAATTCAGAGATTGTTGAATATACAGAGATTAATGGAACTAAGTTCATAGAGGTTTATGATCCGTTAGAGCCTTTGAATAGAAGAGTATATTACTTTAATTACTATCTAGATAAATATGTTTTGATTCCAGCTGTAAATACTTATGAGTATATAACACCTACTTTTGTCCAAAAAGGTGTGTCAAATTTCTTCTCAAATCTGCAAGAGATAAACACTTTTTTAAATTCTCTCTTACAATTTGAAGGGAAAAAGGCTACAATAACATTAGCAAGATTTGGAATAAACTCGACATTTGGAGTTTTAGGTCTGTTTGATGTAGCTTCTGCTTTAGAGTTGCCAAAAACTTATGAAGATTTTGGTTTAACACTTGCAAAATATGGAGTTGGAAATGGTCCATATCTAGTTTTACCAGGGTTTGGTCCATCAAATTTAAGAGATACAACAGGAAAAGCTGCTGGAATTTTAACAGTTGCAGAAATTAACCCATACGATAATCCTGTTGGTGTAGATGTAAGGCATCCAGCTGTGAGTGGAATGAGTAGTATAAACGCGAGACAAGAGAATAAAAACTTTAGATACTATGGAACAGGAAGTCCATTTGAATATGAGTATGTAAGATATTTCTATACAAAATATAGGGATACATTAGTAGATATAAAGTAACGAATCAATGGGAGAGGTGGAAAAATTGAATTTACAAGAGTTAGTATTGAATTACAAAGAAGAGGTTGTAAAATCGATTCAAGAGTCAGTTAGAATTAAAAGTGTTCAAGAGGAACCGTTAGAAGGAATGCCTTTTGGTGAGGGGCCAGCAAAGGCGTTACAACATATGCTTAATTTAGGAAAAGAGTTAGGATTTGAAGTTGAAAACTTTGATAACTATGCAGGTCATATTGATTTTGGAACTGGATCAGATGAAGAGATGATAGGAGTTTTAGGACATGTAGATGTTGTTCCTGAAGGAAAAGGTTGGGATCATCCTCCTTATGAAGCAAAGATAGTAGATGGAAAAATGTATGGAAGAGGAGTTTTAGATGATAAAGGTCCTACAATAGCAGCTCTATATGCTTTAAAGGCTATAAAAGACTCTGGCTTAAAATTAAATAGAAAAGTTAGAGTTATAATAGGAGCAAACGAAGAAACTGGATGGGGATGTATGAATCATTACTTTGGTAAGTTAAATATGCCACAACCAGCAATGGCCTTTACTCCAGACTCATCTTTCCCTGTTACATATGCAGAAAAAGGGATATTACATTTAATGTTAAGCCAAGAGTATAATGAGGAGTTAAACTTCTCAATAAAAGGTGGAGTAGCATTTAACTCAGTTCCAGATTCAGTTGTAGCAGAGTTCCCAGTTTCAATGAGAGATAGTATCTTTGCAAATTTAGATATATATAATGAAGGAAAAGAGTTTAAAATATCAGCAACAGAAAAAGATGGAAAAGTAGAGGTTGTTTCTTTAGGAAAAGCTTCGCATGGAGCTAGACCATCAAATGGTTATAACGCTATATCAGCACTATTCTCATTCTTAACAAAAGTAGAGATAGAGGATTCAAAGTTAAAAAACTTAGTTAATTTCTTTAATGAATACATTAAAATGGAATACTCAGGAGAGGGATTAGGAATCAATTTTGAAGATGAGCCTTCTGGTGTTTTAACATTAACAATTGGAAAAATAGAGTGTGAAAATAAAAATGTAATGTTTGGTTTTGATATTAGATACCCAGTTACATTTACTAAAGAAGCGGTTATAGAAGAAGTAGAAAAAAGAGCTAAAAATATGGATTTAAATGTGACAGTAAGATCTGAAAAAAATCCATTATATGTTCCTAAAGATAGCTTCTTAGTTACAACTTTAATGGATATTTATAAAGATATCACTGGTGATGTAGATGCTGAGCCTGTATCAATTGGTGGAGGAACATATGCAAGAGCTGTAACTAACGGAGTTGCATTTGGAGCTTTATTAAAAGATCAAGAGGATAATATGCATCAAAAGAATGAGTATTTAGAGTTAAATAAATTAGATACTTGGTTAAAAATATATGTTCAAGCAATATACGATTTAGCAAAATAAAGTGTATGAAAAAACTGCAGTGATGCAGTTTTTTTATTTTTTGAAGCTGAAAATAAATACAAAAGTCATAAAAAAATAGTATAGATAAAAAAGCAATTTCTATATATCTACTAACTATATACCTTATCAATAGCAATATAACAAAAATATATTTTTAAAAAACTTTAAATTGAAATATATTTATTCAAAGAAAAAAATATAGGGAGGGAGAGATAAATGAAAAAAATATTTGTATTATTAATGAGTTTTTTATTTTCTTTAGTTGGATTTGCACAAGAGGCATATCACATAGGAGTAATAACAGGAACGGTATCACAGTCTGAAGATGGATTAAGAGGAGCAGAAGAAGCTATAAAACTTTACGGAGCAGCTGATAAAGGTGGAGAGATTGTACATGTGACATATCCAGATAACTTTATGCAAGAGATGGAAACTACAATTTCTCAAATGGTTAGCTTAGCAGATGATCCTAAAATGAAAGCTGTAGTTGTAGGAGAAGCTATCCCTGGAACAGTTGAAGCTTTTAGAAGAATAAGAGAAAAAAGACCAGATATATTATTACTGGCAAACTCACCACACGAAGACCCAGAGATGATAGGAGAGGTGTCTGATTTAGTTGTAAATCCAGATAGTATAGCTAGAGGGTATCTAATTGTAAAAGCAGCTAAAGAGATGGGGGCAGAAAAGTTTATGCATATATCTTTCCCTAGACATATGAGTTATGAGCTGTTATCAAAAAGAAGAAATATTATGAAAGTTGCAGCAGCAGATTTAGGGATGGAATTTATTGAGATGACAGCTCCAGATCCAGTGAGTGATGTTGGAGTAGCAGGAGCTCAACAATATATATTAGAGCAGGTGCCAAATTGGATTCAAAGATATGGAGATAAGACAGCATTCTTCGCGACTAATGACGCACATACAGAGCCACTATTAAAAAGAGTAGCTGAATTAGGTGGATATTTTGTTGAAGCAGATTTACCATCACCTACAATGGGATATCCTGGAGCTTTAGGAATCCAATTCAGTGAAGATGAAAAAGGGAATTGGCCAAAAATATTAGAAAAAGTTGAAAAGTCAGTTGCAGATAAGGGTGCAGCTGGAAGAATGGGAACATGGGCTTACTCATATAACTTCTCAGTGACACTATCTTTAGTTGATTTAGCAAAAGAGGTTATTGAAGGGAAAGCTGAAATTGATAATTTTGATGCTTTAAAATCAGTTTTAGATAAAAATACTCCAGGAGCAGAGTGGAATGGAAGTAACTATGTGGATGTTAGAGGAGTAGAAAAAGAGAATTTCTATTTACTATATCAAGATACGTATGTATTAGGAAAAGGATATTTAAAGATGACAGAGCTAGAAGTTCCGGAAAAATATTTTTCAATAAAATAATTGAAGCTATTGACCACTAGTATCTAAATCTAGTGGTCAATTTTTTTAGTAGTTTAAAGGAGTGTGAAAAAATGGGAAATGAGTTACTTAAAATATCAGGTGTTTCTAAAAGTTTTGGAGAGAATACAGTATTAAAAGATATAAATTTTACAATAAAAGAGGGTGAGATTGTAGGATTAGTAGGAGAGAATGGAGCTGGAAAATCAACTTTAATGAAAATAATATTTGGAATGTCTGTGATTTCAGAAACGGGTGGTTATAATGGTGATATGTTTTTTCAAGGGAGAAAGGTTAGCTTTAAAAATTCTCTTGATGCCTTAAATGCCGGAATAGGAATGGTTCACCAAGAGTTTTCTTTAATTCCAGGATTTAAGGCTTCAGAAAATATTGTTTTGAACAGAGAAAGTTTGGAGAAGTCATATTTAAAAGAGATTTTTGGAGAAAGAATAAGCAAAATAAATTTTGAAAAAGACAGTGAAAGAGCTAAAGTTGCGATTTCTCATTTGGGAATAGATTTAGATGTAAATACGAAAGTAGAAGAGATGCCTGTAGCACACATGCAGTTTACTGAGATAGCAAGGGAGATAGAAAGAGAAAATACTAAACTATTAGTTTTAGATGAACCAACAGCTGTTTTGACAGAGAAAGAAGCTGAAATACTATTAGAAACTATGAAAATACTTTCTAGCGAAGGAATTGCAATAATCTTTATAACTCATAGATTAGATGAGATAATGAAGGTTTCAGATAGAGTTATAGTATTGAGAGATGGAGTTATGATGAGTGAGGTTGAAACTTCAAAGACTGATGTAGATGAGATTACCAAACTTATGATAGGTAGAGAGATTGGAGGTAGAGAAAAAAAAGAGATAAAAAGTATTATAGATTCGGAAATAATTTTAGATATAAAAAATTTATGGGTAGATATGCCAGGAGAAAAGGTTAAAAATTTAAATCTAAAAGTTAGAAAAGGAGAGATTTTAGGTCTTGGTGGAATGGCAGGGCAAGGAAAAGTGGGAATTGCAAATGGTGTCATGGGATTGTATGAAGCACGGGGGGAGATTAGATATAAAGGTGAAGTTTTAAATTTAAAGAATCCAAAATCAATTTTAGAGAAAGGACTATATTTTGTTTCAGAGGATAGAAAAGAGGTCGGATTGATACTCGATGAAAATATTAATTTAAATATAGCGTATCCTTCTATATATATAAAAGAGAAGTTTTTAAAAAATAAAATTTTTGGATTGCTAAAAAGTATAAATGATGAAGAGATTGAGAAAAATGCAAAAGAATATATAGATAAATTAGAGATTAAATGTGTTGGAGGATATCAGAAGGTTGGTGAACTGAGTGGAGGAAATCAGCAAAAGGTATGCTTGGCTAAGGCATTTACAATGAATCCTGAACTTTTATTTATTTCAGAGCCGACACGTGGAATTGATATAGGTGCTAAGAAAATAGTTTTAGAAACTTTGAAAGAATATAATAAAAATAGTGGAATGACAATTGTGTTAACTTCATCAGAGTTAGAAGAGTTAAGATTGGTATGTGATAGAGTAGCTATTGTAACAGAGGGAGAGATTGCAGGGATACTTTCATCAGAGGACGATATACTTCAGTTTGGAAAACTTATGACAGGAGTAAAGGGAGGAAAAGATGATAAAAAAAATTAGTGAAATTGGATTGCCGAGGATAATTATAGCATTGTTTCTATCATCATTATATATTCTAGCTCCATTTGTTGGCGTAAATTTAAAATCAGCATTTCAAGATACTTTTATAAGAGTTGGAATGAATATAATTTTAGTTTTATCTTTGATTCCTATGATTCAAGGAGGTACTGGATTAAATTTTGGTATGCCACTGGGAATAGAAGCCGGTTTACTAGGTGCAGTTATAAGTATTGAATTAGGATTGACAGGTATTCTAGGTTTTATAGGAGCTATTGCAATCTCTATTCCAATATCGATAATCTTTGGTTATGGTTATGGAGTTATATTGAATAGAGTGAAGGGTGGAGAGATGATGATAGCAACTTATGTTGGTTTTTCATCAGTTGCATTTATGTGTATTATGTGGTTGATACTTCCTTTTAAAAAATCAGATATGATTTGGGCTTATGGTGGAGAGGGACTTAGAACGACAATAAGTGTAGAAGGGTATTGGAGTAAAATTTTAGGGAAGATATTTCCATATGTTGGAAACTATAGTTATATAGGTGAATTGATATTCTTTTTACTTTTAGCTGTGTTAGTTAGAGAGTTTTTTAAAACTAGAAATGGTTTGGCTATGAAAGCTGTTGGTGTAAATGAAAAGTTTGCTAAATCAATTGGTGTGGATATAGATAAAACAAGAATAAACTCTGTAATTATGTCGACTGTTATAGCGGCGATAGGAATAGTTGTTTATCAACAAAGTTTTGGATTTATTCAGCTTTATTTAGCACCTTTTTACATGGCGTTTCCAGCGATAGCAGCAATATTGATAGGTGGAGCATCAATAAAAAAAGCAAGTGTAATAAACGTTTTGGTTGGAACGATTCTGTTTCAAGGAGTAATAACCATGACTCCTGTAGTTATTAGCGGCTTAATAAAAACAGATATGTCTGAAACGATAAGAGTTATTATTTCTAATGGAATGATAATTTATGCTTTGACGAGAAAAGGGGGGGCTAATTAATGGATAGAATGCAAAAATTTCTTCAAAAAAATATTGTACCACTATTTATACTATTTTTTTTAATTTTAATAGTTCCTATTTCAAAATTGACTTTAAATTATCTTCTGCAAGAGATGATTTTAAGATTAAATAGAAATCTATTTTTAGTATTATCATTACTTATTCCTATAATAGCTGGAATGGGATTGAACTTTGGAATTGTCTTAGGTGCAATGGCAGGGCAGATAGCTTTGATTTTTATAACAGAGTGGAGAATTGTAGGTTATCAGGGGGTATTTTTAGCTATGATTTTATCAGCACCTATTGCAATGTTACTGGGGTATTTTAGTGGAAATATATTGAATAAAGCTAAGGGAAAAGAGATGATAACTTCAATGATATTAGCACTGTTTATGAATGGAGTATATCAACTTGTAGTTTTATATGGAATGGGAAGTGTTATAAAAATTTCAAATCCAAAATTGATACTCTCAAGAGGAAGTGGAATTAGAAATGCTATAGATTTACAGGGTGTTAGAAGGGGATTAGATGCTCTTTTAGAGATAAATATATTTGGACAGAAAATACCAGTATCAACTTTTCTACTTGTTATTCTATTGTGTTTTTTTATCGTTTGGTTTAGAAAAACAAAATTAGGTCAAGATATGAGGGCTGTTGGACAAAATATAGATATAGCAAGAGCAGCAGGAATAAATGTTGAGAGAACAAGAGTTTTAGCTATTGTAATCTCTACTGTTTTAGCTGGATTTGGTCAGATAATATATCTTCAAAATATTGGAACGATGAATACTTATAATAGTCATGAGCAGATTGGAATGTTTTCTATAGCGGCTCTTTTAATAGGTGGAGCTTCAGCTGTAAAAGCAAGTATTCCAAATGCAATAACTGGTATAGTTCTTTTTCACTTGATGTTTATAATCTCTCCTGTGGCAGGAAAAGAGTTGATGGGCTCAGCACAAATTGGAGAGTATTTCAGAGTGTTTATATCTTATGGAATAATCGCTTTGGTTTTAGTTATGCATGAGTGGAGAAGAGAAAGAGAGAAAAGAGGTGGAAATATATGAGAAAAACTGTAGGGTTGATATCTTTTTTCTTTGCTTTAGTAGCTGTAAGTTATTTTTTATATACGACAGGACAAGAGCATACTTTGATTTTTAATAATATTTATAATGATAAAACAGAAAGTAAAAACTTAGTGTTGAAAATTTCGGGAGAAAAGGATAGAAAGATAAATAAAAATAGAAAAGTAGTAGTTGAACTAAAAGGGAAAAATCAGAAATTTATAATTGAAAATGGCGAACAGATTAAAGAGGCAGCAGTAAACTTTTCGTTGAACAGAGGGGTTGAAGTTGAAATTGAGAAGTTTTTAAACTCTGAAGAGAATTGGATGAAAGAGATAGGGCAGTATTAGAAAATAAAAACAGAGAAAATCTTCAGTCGATTTTCTCTGTTTTCTTTATTTAGTTAATAAAACGACTTTCTCTTTGATATTTAGAGTCGTTTCCTGCAATGAACACAACAGAGTTATCAGATAAAAGATCAATAACTTCTTTTGAAAGTTCTGTAGGGATAGCGGGACAACCCAAAGTTCGCCCTAAAAATCCCATTTGATCAATATATGTTTTAGAAGCATAGTCTGCTCCATGTATAACGATAGCTCTATCGTATGCATTTGAATTAAATCTGTTTTCTAAGCCTTTTAACCTCAATGAGTATCCGAAGTTTCCAACATAAGGTTTTGTGTCGGTCATAAAAAATCCCAATGAACTTTGAAAAGAGTTTGGTGCATTAGAAAACTTTGTAGCTAAAACTTTCCCACTATTTTTTCCGTGTGAAACATATGTATAATAAAGAAGTTTTTTCTTTTTTAAATCCATAACAAAAAATCTAGGTTCAGTAGATGGTTTAGTAAAATCGATAACTGTTAAATATTGGGATTTATTTCCTTTAATTTTAGAAGCACCTTTTACGGCATTTTTAAAAACATCATATGTCATTTTATCTTTAAGTTTTAACGACTTATAAAGTGAAGAAGTAGAAGCTAAAGATGTAATATAAAATATGAAAAATAAAGCTATTAATTTTTGTTTCATAAACCACCCCAGAAATAATTTTGATTCGTGTTTATATTGTTACAATGATAGATTTAAATACTTTATATGTAACAAAACCAGGTTTAGCACCTTTAGGTTTGTTTAAATATTTTATTGGAGTATAATCAACAGTTAGTTTAGTTCCTTTTGGAAGTTTTGATTGCTGTCCACAGAAAACAGCGATATTGTAGATAACCTCTTCAGTTAAAACTTCAGAGTGATTCACAACAGCATGAGTTCCAGGCATATCTTTACAATGGAACCAGATGTCATCTCTATTAGAGTATTTAGTTGTTAAAGCATCATTTTCTAGGTTGTTTCTACCATATCGAACTAAGATGTTATCAATAGTAATCTCACCAAAATTAAAAGTTCTAGTAACTATTTTTTTAGGTACTTTTTTCTTTTTTATTTTAGATGAAACTTTTAAGTATCCACCGTTTAAAAGTTCTTCTTCAATCAATTTTAGATTTTCTTTAGAGTCACTATTTTGGATAAACGTTTCAACACTTAGGAAATATTTTAAATTTTCAGAGATTTCAACAAATCTCTTTCCATTAAACTCCATTCCTTTTTTCAATTTATTGTATCTCTTATAAATTTTTTCTAGATTAATTTGTGGAGAAACTAAAGGATCTAGAGGTATTGTACACATTGTATCGTTATAAAAGTCATATAACTCAACTTCTTTCATACCTTTTTTTAATGAGTAAAGAGAAGCAGCTAGAATATCACCAAGCTCTCTATACCTATCAAAATCTTTTTTATCCTCTAAATCTTTTTTTATTGAAATAATAATCTTTTCAGATTTTTTTATCTCTTTTTTTACACAAGCAGTTAATTTATCTTTTAATATTTTAAAAGTGTTTGATAGATTTTTATTTTCTAAATAGAAATTTATTAAATCGTTAAAGCTATCATAATTTTTAACTGTTGAATACTCTTTAGGTTCTATATTTAAGACCGTAGCTAAAATAATCTCATCGTGCTCATTGAAAAATATTTTAGGAGATATTTTATCGTTTAAAATCTCTTTTAAGTTTTCAAAAGAATCTAGTGAGTTTGCAAGAGATTTTCCAAGACCTTCAACATTTCTTAATAAAGTTTTAGATTCTCTTTCAGAATCAAAGAACTCTTTGGTAATAGTACTAGGATTCATTTTTTTCTCTAGAGATGGAGTAGAGTACTCAATTCCTGGGAAAAGAACTCTGCTTGGGTTCTCTTCAATTGAAAAACGTTTTATAGAATCTAAAACTTTATTATCTTTATCTGTTAAGATTAAATTTGAATGTTTTCCCATCATCTCAAAATATAGGTTATAAATCTTAATCTCTCCAAGTTCATTTAATTTTGAAAATGTAAATACTAAGATTCTATCAAAGTCAATCTGTTTAATAGATAATAAAGTTGCTCCAACTATATGTTTTTTTAAATTTAAAGAGAACGAGCTGTTTTCCTCTAAAAGATTATCCTCTTTTGTATTAGATAAGTAGCACAGAGAAAGTGCTGGGAAACATGAAAGAACAAATCTTAGTTTCCCAAAGTTTATAGTCACAGCTAAAGAGCTTGTTTGAACTATTTTATTTACACTTTTTCCTTTTAAAGATGCTTCTAATTCATCTTTAATCTTATTTAAAGAGATACCATCAAGATATAACATTACTCTTCAACCTTGATAGCGATAAGATTTTTTGCATCTAAAAGATTTACTTTAAGTATAGAACCATCTTCTTTTTCAAGAGCTACTTTATCTTTATCTTCTGATTCTATGATTTTTACAGCTGAGTAGTGCTCGATTCCATTGTTAGCAAAATAGTCTTGAACAATTGGAGTTCCTTTAACTTCAGTTATAGAAACAAGTGATCCAACAGCAAACTCTGTAACTGAATGAGGTTTGAAAAACTCAGTTTTATCTTTTAAATTTTTTAAAATTAATTCAAAAGTTTCAGTAAAGTGATTCAGATCAGCAGTTGGAATATTTTCTGTGATTGTAGAAATAATATTCTTGTGGTAGTTGTTGTGATAGTTTAAAGCTTCAATTCCTTTTTTAGAAAGAGAAACGTAAACTTTTCTTCTATCCGCATCCGAACGAACTCTGTCAATAAATCCTTTTTCTCTCAATTTAGTGATAGCAACAGTAGCAGTTCCCATAGTGATTCCAAGTCTATCAGATAATTCATTCATACTTAAAGACTCTTTTCCAATAGCTTCGATTATATGTAACTCAGTATGAGTGATACATTTTATTCCTCTTTTTAATGCAAGATCTTCAGTTTCATAGAAAAGTTTATAGAAATTTTCTAAAACGTCATTTACTTTATTTATATTATTCATAATTATCTCTCCTTTAAAGACTTTATTCTCTCTTTGTAATCTCCTGAGAAAACATATGATCCAGCAACAAATACATTTGCTCCAGCCTCAATACATCTTCCGATTGTTTCATCAGTGATTCCACCATCAACTTGAATGTCAACAGTTTCATTTAAATTACGAACTTCAGCGATTTTTTTAACTGAACTTTCAATAAATTTTTGTCCCCCAAAACCAGGGTTAACAGACATAACTAAAACCATATCTAGCTCATCGATAACATATTTAATAGCTTCCACAGGAGTTGCAGGATTTAAAGATACTCCAGCTTTAACTCCGAAAGATTTTATAAGTTGTATTGTTCTATGAAGATGTTTTGTAGCTTCAGCATGAACAACTATAATGTCAGCTCCAGCTTTTACAAAGTCTTCAATATATCTTTCAGGTGATTCAATCATAAGATGAACATCAAAAACTAATTTAGTTTTAGTTCTAATTGATTTTACAACAGGTGCACCAAAAGTAATATTAGGAACAAACATTCCGTCCATAACATCAATATGTATGTAGTCAGCTCCAGCTGCGTCGATAGCCATAACTTCATTACCAAGTTGGCTAAAATCAGCTGAAAGTATAGATGGTGCTATTTTAATCTCTTTTTGTATCATTTAAATTCACTCCCTTATAGTGTTAAATACATTTTTAAATAGATAATTATTTATATCTGTTCCAAATTTCGTTTTTAGATTTCTCGTAACAACGTTTGAAGAATTCGTATCTTTCTTTTGGAATAATTCCATCTTCAACAGCTTTTTTTATTCCGCATTGTGGTTCATTGATATGAACACAGTTGTTAAATTTACAACCTTCTCCTAAGTTAAATTCAGGGAAAAGAGAGATTAACTCTTGAGCATCCTCAGTTGGAGGAAGATCCACAGATGAGAATCCAGGTGTGTCGATAACGAAACCTCCACTTGGAAGAGTAAGAAGTCTACTGTCTCTAGTTGTATGTTTACCAGCTCTTAATCTTTTACTAGTTTCTCCAGTTTTTAACTCTCTTGAATCTTGTAAAAGATTCAAAATACTTGATTTTCCAACTCCCGAAGGACCTCCAAAAGCAGTAACATTATCTTTTAAGAAGTCTTTAAGCTCTTCCATACCAATATTTTCATATGTAGATATATAGAAAACAGGGATTTTGATTTTAGAAAGATATTCTAAGTTGCTTTTAATCTCATTTAATTCATCTTGAGATAATAGATCAACTTTATTGATAATTAAAACTGGATTTATTTTATTGTATAAACTATTTAAAATAAGAATGTTTATTTTTTCATAATCTATAGCTGGATCCTTTGCGGCAAACTGAATAACTCCAAAATCAATGTTAGCAACTAAGGGTCTTCTTAAAAGGTTTTTTCTAGGTTTAACCTCTGTAATAAAACCATCTTCGTCGAAAACTACGTAATCTCCAACAGTACAATTTTCTCTTTTATCAGATCTTTTTAAAATACCTCTTAATTTACAAAGATACTCTTTGCCATTACTTTCGATATTATAGAATCCTTGAATTTTATTAATAACAATACCTTCGATAATAATTCACACTCCTTAAGTTAATAACTGACAATTATATCAATAATTGTTCCAGCAGGAACAGTTTCACCGATATTTGTAGTTTCGATAACAATTCCTTTTTCAAAATCTGGAATTGCTTTTTCTTGAACAGTTCCTATGATAAGTCCTTTTGAAATCAACTCATTAGTTGCCTCTTCAAAGGTAAAACCGATAGTATCAGGAACTTCTACAGATGCTACAGAGTTAGAGTTACTTAAAAGAAGAGATATCCCCTTATTCTTTTGCGTACTCTGTCCTAGAGAAGGAGTTGTAGCTAATACTGTGTTATATGGTAAATTTGAAGACGTATAAGAAACTTTACTTATTTTTACTCCATCCTCTTGTAATTTTGCAGAAACCTCAATTAAGTTTTTATTGGTAAAATCTGGCATGATATAGTTATCCTTACCTTTACTCAACCAAACTCTAACAGTTCTCCCCTCTTTCACAGTTTTTTCAGGAGAAGGGTTTTGCCTAAAAACAGTTCCAGCAGGAAGTTCAGAAAAGTCACTTCCAGCAACAATAACATTAACCTTGTCGATAGAATCAATTCTTTTAATTGTAGCTAAATTCATTCCAATTAAATTGGGTAACGAATAGAAACTTTTATTAAAAGATAGTTTTAAAAATATATTAAAACTAAAAAAACAAATAAAAATAACAAGTATAAAAGATAGCAAGTATGCTAAATATTTTTTCATTTTTCCTCCTAAATTGGTACTGTGAAATTAAATAATAAAATACTTTAAATACTTCTAAAATAATATCATAGTGGCACTAAAATATCAATAATTACTTGATAAATAGTAGCTTAAATGATAGAATATTTTGTAAACTATTATTTGAAATTTAGGAGGGAAAAATGGATTACACAATAGAGAAAATGATTTCTGAGGACGATTTACAAGCTAGAGTAAGAGAAGTGGCAAAAGAGATTGAAAAGGATTACAAAGGTAAGGATCTTATTTGCGTAGGTTTACTAAAGGGATCAATCATGTTCATGGCAGATTTATTAAAAAATGTTGAAATGGATTTAGCGATGGATTTCATGAAAGTCTCTAGTTACCATGGAGGAACTGACAGTACAGGTGTAGTAAAAATCTTAAAAGATGTTGATGCAGACTTAACAGGTAAAGATGTTTTAATTATAGAGGATATAATAGATACAGGATTAACTTTAGAATCTGTTAAAAAGTTCTTAATGACAAAGCAACCAAACAGTTTAAAAGTTTGTTCTTTATTAGATAAGCCAAGCAGAAGAAAAGTTGAAATGGTTGGAGAGTATATCGGATTCGAAATTCCAGATGAGTTTGTTGTTGGATACGGATTAGATTATGATGAGTTATACAGAAACCTTCCTTATATCGGAAAAGTAGTTAGAAAATAAATAGAAATCAAAGGAGGTAAAATGTCCTTTAAACATAAGAAAAAATTTGGACAAAACTTCTTAACAGATCAAAACGATGTTTTGAATAAGATAATGGAAGTTTCAAATGTTGAAAAAGATGAGCATATAATTGAGATTGGACCAGGAGAGGGAGCTTTAACAGCTTTACTTTTAGAGAGTGCTGAGAAAGTAACTTGTATAGAGATTGATACTGACTTAGAAAAAATCTTAACAAAAAAGTATTCATCAAATCCAAAATTTAATCTAATAATGCAAGACGTTTTAACAGTAGATTTAAAAGAGGTAACAGAAAAAGCAAGAGTTGTTGCAAATATACCTTATTACATAACTTCACCAATTATAAATAAAATAATTGATCACAGAGATAGAATCAGTGAAATGTTTATAATGGTGCAAAAGGAAGTGGCAGAAAGAGTTTGCTCAAAATCAGGAAAAGAGAGAAGTGTTTTAACTTTAGCTGTAGAATATTATGGTGAAGCAGAATACCTATTTACAATTCCAAAAGCATTCTTTACCCCACCACCTAAAGTTGATTCAGCTTTTATGTCGATAAAGTTCTATAAGGATGAAAGATATGAAAGTAGAATTTCAGAAGAACTATTTTTTAAATATGTAAAAGCAGCGTTCTCTAACAAAAGAAAAAATATCATAAATAACCTAACAACTTTAGGATATTCTAAAGATTCTATTAGAGAAAAGTTAGCTAAATTAGATATACCAGAGACAGAGAGAGCAGAGAATTTAACGATAGAGCAGTTTATAGAGTTAGCTGAGGTATTTGAAGAAGAATAAAACTTTTAATAAGTGAGGCGTTGATAAAAGAGGGGTTACCTAATTTTTGAAAGCCTCCTTTTAGCTTAAAAAAGGAGTAAGAATGGATAGTTATGAATTTAAAATAAAAACGAAGCGTGAGGATATAGATTTCATAAATAAAATAATGGAAGCTTATGAAGGTGTTGGAGTAGTAAGAACAAAAAATGCTGACGCAGGAGATTTATCGATTGTTTCAACAACCGATTTCAAAGAGGATGTAAGAATGATTGTTGAAGATTTAAATAGAAAATGGGTTAAAGCAGAAATTGTTTCAGAAGGACCTTGGTCTGGAGAGTTATAAAAATAATATAAGAACTTAGGAGGATATATCGTGGAAAAATTAGAGCAATTAATTAACTATATAATCGGAGAGTTAGTTGAAACAAAAGAGGGAATAAGAATAAGCTATGATTTAATAGATGATACAGTAACATTTAAGGTTAGTGTAGCTCAAGGTGAAATGGGAAGAGTTATAGGAAAAAATGGACTTACAGCTAATGCAATAAGAGGAGTTATGCAAGCTGCAGGAGTAAAAGATAGATTAAATGTAAATGTTGAATTTGTAGACTAAGAACTAATTTTGAAGGAGAATTAAAATGGATTTATTATCAGTTGGAAGAGTTTCAGGAACACATCACTTAAAAGGAGCTATAAAAGTAACGTCAAATTTAGATGATTTAGAGCCTTTAAATGGAAGTAAAGTAATGGTAGAGTTACCTTCAGGTGATGTAAAAATATTAACAGTAAAAAAAGCCTCAAATATGGTAGATAAAAAATGGATTCTTGAATTTGAAGAGTTAACTAATAAAACAGATGCTAACTCAATTCAAAATGGAGTTATAAAAGTAAGAAGAGATATCTTAGGAATCGAAGAGGATGAGTTTTTAGCAAACGATGTTTTAGGAATGAAAGCTATAACAGAGGATGGAGAAAATATTGGAGAGGTTGTAGATGTTTATGAAACTGCAGCTCATGATATATATGTTATAGAGGATGATGAGTATGAGACTATGATTCCTGATGTAGAAGTTTTCATAAAAAAAATAGATTTTGAAAAAAGAGAGATTCTAGTTTCATTAATTGATGGAATGAGAGAAAAAAAGAAAGACTAAGGAGAAAGTTGTGAGAATAAATATATTAACACTATTTCCAGAGTTTTTTGACTCGTTTAAAGAGCATAGTATAGTTAAAAGAGCTGTGGAAAAAGAGCAAGTAGAGATTAATATAGTTAATATAAGAGACTTTGCTGAGGGAAAACAAAGACAGTGTGATGATATGCCTTTTGGTGGAGGAGCTGGAATGGTTATGAAGCCAGAACCGCTACTTAAAGCCTTAGAGCAAAATGGTGGAAAGGTAATTTACACTTCTCCTCAAGGAGTTAGATTAAATCAGAAGTTAGCTTGTGATTTAGCTCAAGAAAAGGAGATAACAATAATAGCAGGTCACTACGAAGGAATAGATGAAAGAGTTATTGATAGCAAAGTTGATTTAGAGATCTCGTTAGGAGATTTCGTTTTAACAGGTGGAGAGTTACCTGCAATGGTAATATCAGATTCAATAATAAGATTGATTCCCGGAGTTATAAAAAAAGAGTCTTATGAAAATGATTCTTTTTATAATGGACTTTTAGATTACCCACATTATACAAGACCAGCTGAATATGAAGGACTAAAGGTGCCAGATGTTCTTATGTCGGGTCATCATAAAAATATAGATGAGTGGAGATTAAAGCAAAGTTTAAAAAGAACTTTGGAAAGAAGACCAGAACTATTAAAAGATCGTGAATTCTCAAAGTTAGAGATTAAGCTTTTAAAAGAGATAAAAGGAAGTAAAAAAAATGATATATAAATTAGGAGATTTAGTTCCAAAAATTGGTGAGAATAATCTTATAGTTGAAAGTAGTACAATAATTGGTAACGTTGAAACTGGAAAAAATGTAAGTATCTGGTTTTCAGCAGTTTTAAGAGCTGATATGAGTAAAATTACAGTTGGAGATAATTCAAATATTCAAGACAATACAACAGTTCATGGGGATACACCATTTCCAGTAATCATTGGAAAGAACGTAACAATAGGTCATAACTGTGTAATACATGGTTGTGAAATAGGAGAAAATGTTATTGTTGGAATGGGATCAATTTTATTAAACGGATCTAAAATTCCTAAAAATTGTATTGTTGGAGCTGGAAGTTTAGTAACAGATAAGTTAGTTGCAGAGGAGGGGGATCTAATTGTGGGTTCTCCAGCAAAAGTTGTGAAAAAACTTTCTGATAAAAATGTAGATTATTTGCAATATGCAAATCAGGTTTACTTAGACAAGATAGAGATGTATAAAAAATTAGAGAGAATAGGGTAGGTAAAGAAATGAGAAAAGCAATATATTTAGGACTAGTTCACTCGCCTGTATACAATAAAAGAGGGGACGTAGTATGTACATCAGTAACAAATTTTGATATTCATGATATATCAAGAACTTGTAGAACTTATGATGTTAATCAATATCACATAATAGTATCTGTGGATGCACAAAAACAATTGACAGAAAGAATTATTGGTTACTGGCAAGATGGATTTGGAACAGGATACAATAGAGATAGAGAGGAAGCTTTCGGAAGAACTAGAGTTTATGAATCTATCGAAAGAAGTATCGCTGAGATAGAAGCTAGAGAAGGAAAGAAGCCTTTAATAATAACAACATCAGCAAAAACATTCCCAAACTCAATAAGCTATAAAAATTTATCTGAAAAGATGATAAATGATGACCAACCATACTTAATTTTATTTGGAACAGGATGGGGGCTAATCGACGAGGTTATGAATATGTCAGATTACATCTTAGAACCAATTAGAGGAGCAGCAGACTATAACCATCTATCAGTTAGATCGGCAGTTTCGATTATTTTAGATAGATTACTAGGTGAAAACTAATTGAGAAGAGAAATTAGAATAAGACCTCAAAGAAATATTTTTAAAGAGATGGGGATTGAAAATATTGAAATTACAGAGATCGTTTTTAGTGAAAGAAATAAAAAGATGGATCTGATATGTGTGGTTTCTACTCCGCAAGATTTAAAAGGATTGGATAAGGCTTATGAAAATTTAAAAAAGAAGTTTGGAACTGAGCTAGATATAGATTTTAAAATAGAGTATATGTCTAAAGAGATAAGCAAGGAAAGTTTTTTAGAGATTGTTGAGAGGGTTATTGAAAAACTTAAAAAAACAAATGCTATTTCAAAATCATTTTTATATCTTTATAGAGTTTCTATTAAAGAAAATAGTGTCAATATTGAGTTAAAAAATGAGATGGCAGTTGAAACACTTTATAGTTCAAATTTAGATGTAAAGTTACAATCTCTTTTAGAGAACTATGGAATAAAAGGGTTTAAAGTTAATTTCGTTTCGGGAGACTTTAATTCAGAGATAAAATCTATAGAAACTGAGATTGAAAATCAAATAATAACTTTAAGTGCTAAAGAAGATGATAAAGAGAATATTCCTAAAGTAGCAACACCACCTGTTGAAATTAAATCAGCTGTTCCAACAGGAAGAGGTGGCTTCAGTAAAAAGAAAGATATAAAAAGTCCAAGCATGCCATTATCAGAGTTTAAAGAACTTATAGAGAATGAGATTGCAGTTATAGAAGGGGAACTTTTTGCAACTGATGGAAGAGAGTTAAGAACTGGAAAAATTCTTCAAATTTTGAGAATCACAGATGGTGAAGATTCAATAACTGCAAAAATTTTCTTAAATAGTCCAGAAGATTTTGATGTTAAAGTTGGAGATTTTGTAAAAATTAGTGGAAAAAAACAGATAGACACTTTTGAAAATAACGAAGAGATAATATTAGTTAATATTTTAAATAAATTAGACAAACAAAAATCTAAAAAACAAGATTTAGCTGAAGAGAAAATGGTAGAACTACATACACATACTAAGATGAGTGAGATGTGTGGAGTAGAGGATGTGAAGGGGATAGTAGGAAGAGCTTTAGATTACGGTCATAAAGCAGTTGCAATAACAGACTATGGTGTTGTTCATGCTTTCCCATTTGCATATAAAGCAGCTAAAGGAAAAGATATAAAAATTATTTTTGGATGTGACATGTATATGGTTGATGATACTCAACCGATGGTACAAAATGCAAAAGATGTTTTGATAGATGAAGAAACGTATGTTGTATTTGACTTAGAGACTTTAGGTCTTAACTCACACAAAAATGAGATTATTGAGATAGGGGCTGTTAAACTTCAAGGAAGAAGAATTGTAGATAGATATTCTCAGCTTATAAATCCAGGAAAGCCAATTCCTAAAAAGATTCAAGAGATAACAGGGATTGACGATGCTTTAGTAGCAGGTATGCCTTCGATAGAAGAGGTATTACCTAAATTTATGGAATTTTTAGGAGATGCCACTTTAGTAGCTCATAACGCACCTTTCGATATGGGATTCTTGAAAAGAGATATAAAAAAATATCTAGATGTAGATTACAATCCAGCAGTTATAGATACACTACAAATGGCAAGAGATTTGTATCCTAATCAAAAAGGGTATGGATTAAAACCTATGACAAAATTCTTAAAAGTTGCCTTAGAAAATCACCATAGAGCTGTTGACGATTCACAAGCTACAGCTGCTATGTTTGCAATATTCTTAGAGAGATACTTAGAGATTGGAGTAACAAATCAACTTAATATGACAGGAGCCTTTCCTTTAAACTTCAGAAAACAGGATATCAGAAATGTTATGGTTTTAGTAAAAGACTTAACGGGATTAAAAAATCTTTATAAGTTAATTTCAGAAGCTCACATTGATTACTTTGGAAACAAAAAACCAAGAATTTTAAAAACTGTATTAAATGAAAATAGAGAGGGGCTTATATTAGGAGCACCGACGTCAGTTCATTTTGCAAATAGTGGAGAGCTTTCAGAAGCATATTTCAGAAATGATTTGGAAAAAGTAAAAAGATGTTTAGACTTCTATGATTATGTTGAATTACAACCAAGAATCGCCTTTTCAGAATTTTTAGACAGTGATGAAACAGGAGCAATAGCTTCGTTTAAAGATGTAGAGAAGATGAATAGATATATGTATAATTTAGCTAAAGAGAATGGAAAGTTAGTAACGGCTTCATCAAATGTTCATTACTTAGAGAAAGAGGATCATAAAATAAGATCAATTCTGCTTTATGGTAGTGGAAGTGTATTTAGAGAAAATCAATATAGAGTTGATAATGGATTCTACTTTAGAACTACAGGAGAGCTTTTAGAAGAGTTTAATTATTTAGGTGAAGATATTGCAAAAGAGATTGTTATAGAAGCAACAAATGAGATAAACAATAAAATCGAAAAAGTTCAACCTATTCCAAGTGGATTCTATCCACCAAAAATAGATAATGCTGAAAATATTGTAAGAGATATGACATATACGAAAGCTTATGAACTATATGGAAATCCTTTACCTGAAAATGTTGAAGCTAGAATCGAAAGAGAACTGAAGGCTATTATAGGAAATGGATTCTCTGTATTATATCTATCAGCACAAAAGTTAGTAAAAAAATCTCTTGATAATGGATATCTAGTAGGTTCAAGAGGATCGGTTGGATCTTCAATAGTAGCTTATATGATGGAAATAACAGAGGTTAATGCTTTATATCCACATTATCTATGTACAAATCCCGAGTGTAAACATTCAGAGTTTATCGAAAGAGAGGGAGCTGGAGTCGATTTACCAGATAAGGATTGTCCGAAGTGTGGTCAAAGATTAAAAAAGGATGGTCATTCAATTCCGTTTGAAGTTTTCATGGGATTTGATGGAGATAAGGTTCCAGATATAGACCTTAACTTCTCAGGAGAGTATCAATCTGAAATTCACAGATATTGTGAAGAGTTATTTGGAAAAAGTAATGTATTTAAGGCTGGAACTATATCAACTTTAGCAGAAAAAAATGCAGAAGGTTATGTAAGAAAATTCTTTGAAGATCATAATGTAATTTCTGGTAGAGCAGAAGTTATGAGAATGGCTCAAAAGTGTGAAGGAGCAAAGAAAACAACAGGACAGCATCCAGGTGGTATGATAGTTGTACCTCAAGGAAATTCAATATATGAGTTTTGTCCAGTTCAAAGACCTGCAAATGATCAAAATAGTGATTCGACAACAACGCATTATGATTATCACGTAATGGATGAGCAGTTAGTAAAATTAGATATACTTGGTCATGATGATCCTACAACTATAAAAATGCTTCAAGAATATACTGGAGTAAATGTTTATGATATCCCTTTAGCTGATCCAGAGACTATAAAAATATTCTCAGGAACAGAATCTCTAGGAGTAACTAAAGAGGAGATTGGATCAATAGTAGGAACTTATGGTGTTCCAGAGTTTGGAACAGGATTTGTAAGACAGATGCTAGTTGATACGATGCCAACTACCTTTGCTGAGCTTGTAAGAATCTCAGGACTTTCTCATGGTACAGATGTTTGGTTGAATAACGCCCAAGAGTTTGTAAGAGAAGGAAAAGCAACACTGTCACAAATAATATCGGTTAGAGACGATATTATGAACTTCTTAATAGATCAAGGTCTTGAAAAAGGAACAGCATTTAAAATAATGGAGTTTGTAAGAAAAGGACAGCCAAGTAAAAATGTGAACCAATGGAAAGACTATTCTGATTTAATGAAAGAGCATGGAGTTCCTGAATGGTATATAGAATCTTGTAGAAGAATAAAGTATATGTTCCCGAAAGGACATGCTGTTGCCTATGTTATGATGGCAATGAGAATAGCATACTTTAAAGTGCATTATCCACTAGCTTTCTATGCAGCATATTTAAGTAGAAAAGTAGAGGATTTTGATTTTGAACTTATGAAAGATTTAACGAGTGTAAGAGAAAAAATACAAGAGTTAAACAGAGAACCTAAGCTAGATGTAAAGAAGAAGGCTCAACTTGCAGTATGTGAAATAATAGTAGAGATGCATGCAAGAGGATTTGAATTTTTAAACTTAGATATTTATAAATCTCATGGATACAGATTCACGATAGAGGATGGAAAAATAAGAGTTCCATTGATGGCTTTAAATGGATTAGGAGCCTCTGTTATGGAGAATATCATAAGAGAAAGAGAGTTAGGAAGATTTATCTCTTACGAAGATTTAAAAAGAAGAACAAAAACATCTCAAACGACAGTTGATAAATTAAAAGAGTTGAATTGTATTGAAGCTTTAAGTGAAACAAATCAGACAACTTTATTTTTCTAGGAGGAAAAAGTGTTTAATATAAAAAAACAATATTTAGGAGCAGGACTAATATGTTTAGCTGCAACTATGTGGGGATTTGACGGGATAGTATTAACACCAAGATTGTTTAAGCTAGATGTAGCTTATGTTGTATTTGTATTACATCTGCTTCCATTATTAGGAATGAGTTTAATATTTGGAAAGTCAGAGATAGCTAATATAAAAAAATTAAATAAAGAGGATCTATTCTTTTATTTTTTAATAGCATTATTTGGAGGAGCGTTAGGGACGCTATCGATAGTTAAAGCGTTATTTTTAGTTAATTTTAATCATTTAACTGTTGTAACTTTACTTCAAAAATTACAACCAGTATTTGCTATTGTTTTAGCAAGAGTTTTGCTAGGTGAAAAGGTTGGAAAGAATTTTATATTCTGGGCAATAGCAGCTTTAATAAGTGGATATTTATTGACATTCCAATTTACATTGCCACACTTTGAAGCTGGGGATAAAGTTGGAATAGCTAGTTTATACGCTATGCTAGCAGCTTTTTCTTTTGGAAGTTCAACAGTGTTTGGTAAAAAAATATTAGCGAACTCTTCATTTAGAACGGCACTGTATACTAGGTATCTATTTACCTCTATAATTACAGGAGCAATAGTTTTATTTAATGGTAATATGGGTTGGTTCTTAAAAACAACTCCAGATCAATGGCTAATATTTGTAATTATTGGTTTAACTACAGGAAGTGGAGCAGTGTTACTTTATTATTTAGGACTTAGACATATAAGAGCTAATATAGCGACAATGTGTGAGCTATGTTTTCCTGTATCCTCAATAGTTTTTGATTATATATTTAACAAAAAAATATTGTCACCAATTCAGTTTGTAAGTGCAGGAATATTACTATTTACAATATATAAGATCACTAAAAATCAAAAAAACTAAAAAAAGCTTGAAAAAGTTGTCCTAAAAATATATAATAAACCTATTAAAAGTTATGTAATAATGAATTTTGGAGGGTTGAACCGTGGATTGCAATTTTACCTTAGAGGATATATTAAAAGCTAATGAAACTATAAAAGATTCATTAAAGAGAACACCTGTAGTGGAGTGTCCAACATTGAGAGAGTTAACAGGAAACTCAGTTTTCTTTAAACTAGAAAATTTACAAAAGACAGGATCTTTTAAATTAAGGGGAGCTTTAAATAAAATAGCTAGTCTGTCAGCTGAAGAGAAAGCAGCAGGAGTTATAGCTTCATCGGCAGGAAATCATGCACAAGGAGTTGCACTAGGAGCAGCCGCAGCAGGAATAAAAGCAACAATAGTTATGCCTGCAACAGCACCTTTAGCAAAAATCGCAGCAACTAAATCTTATGGAGCTGAAGTAGTTTTAGAGGGAGAAGTTTACGACGACGCGTATAGAAAAGCTTGTGAAATTCAAAAAGAAACAGGAGCTACTTTCTTACACCCTTTTGATGATAAATTTGTAATGGCAGGACAAGGAACAATCGGTTTAGAAATATTAGAGGATATTCCAGATGTAGATGTTGTTTTAGTGCCAATCGGTGGAGGAGGAATTATTGGTGGAATAGCTAAAGCTATAAAATCATTAAGACCAGAAGCAAAAGTAATTGGAATAGAAGCTGCAAATGCTGCATCAATGATGGAAGCTGTAGCAATGAAAGAGGTTTGTGAGATTTCAACAAAGCCAACTATAGCAGATGGAATAGCTGTTAGAAAAGCAGGATGTGAACCATTTAAAATAGTTCAAGAGTGCGTTGATGAAATTGTAGCAGTGACTGAGGATGAAATAGCTAAGGCAATTTTATTCCTAATGGAAAAAAGTAAAGTTGTTGCTGAAGGAGCAGGAGCTACAACAGTAGCTGCAATTTTAGCAGGAAAAATAAATGTAGAAAACAAAAAAGTTTGTGCAGTTATATCAGGTGGAAATATAGATATAAATCTAGTTGAAAGAGTATTGAATAAAGCCTTAATCTTAGAAGGAAGAAGATTTGCTTTCTCAGTAGAGTTATCTGATAAAGTTGGAGAGATGGCTAAAGTAGTTGCGGCAATCTGTGAGATGAATGCAAATATTTTAAGTGTTAATCAAACTATGTATAGTCCAAACTTAGGAATTACTTCTCAAGAGGCAAGTTTTGTTTTAGAATGCTTTGACAAAGAGCATCAAGAGAGAGTAAAAGAAAAATTAACATCTATGGGTTATAGAATGTATTAATAAAAAATGAGAGGATTTCCTCTCATTTTTTATTATCTTAGTTAATTTAAAATTTCTAACCACTTTTCAATTCTTCTAGGGAAATTGTCTAGTTGAACTTCATCTATATAAAATGTAGGAACTACATCAAAATCATAATCTGAAACTTCTAAATTTAATTTGTAGTGCTCCTCTTTAAACTTTCTAGAGTTTAATGCTTCAGAGAACTCATTTTCTGGAATATTTAAATTTTTAGCAATCTCTGTTAACACTTCAATGCTTCCAATGTTTTTATTAGAAATCCAGTAGGCATCTAAAACAGCACGGATATATTCAATTCCTTTATTGTATTTTTCTGCTGTATATAATCCTTCAAAGGCTAAAGCTGTTCGAGGTTTAGGATTTACAGTTGGGAAATTAATTAAAATATTCTCAGACTCTGCCCACTCGACAATATTTTTCTGAAAATATGCTTTTCCAGCTTCATTCACAACGGCTTGTGGTTTTGGTTCTGGAGAAAGTTCATACGGTAAAAATTTAAATTCCGAAGTAATATTTTTTTCTTTAAGTGCTTTTTCAAGAATTTTTTCTCCTACAAAACAATACGGGCATATAAAATCTAAAATTATAGTTATTTTCATGTTTTCCTCCTAATATTTTCAATAAAGTTACTATGAATAATATTACACTATATTTTCAAATTATCCTTTAAAAAATAAAAAAACTCAAAAAAATGGTTGCAGAAAAATTATTTTTATAGTATACTCCTGCTAACAATAGAAGAGAGGTTAGTTCACTTCCACAAAGGGAGCCTAAGGCCGAGGGCTATGATCTTGTGATCCTGTGAATTAAGTATTGTGACGCTGCCATAACAATACGCTTATTAAGATTTTAATTAAGTTCTCAAAGGCATACCATTTTTTGGTATGCCTTTTCTTTTGGGGTAGATACTAAAAAAATCGGGAGGACAAAAATGTCAAAAACTTTATTATTAACTTTTTTATCGTTATCAGCACTTACTTTAGCTAAAACAGAGTATACTGGGGGAAAATATTTAGGAAGAGATATAATAACAAATCTTGATGTAACTGATTTAGAAGTTGGGAAAACTCATGAGTTCTTTTTCCAAGGAACAGAAAATAGTTTAGGTAGCCCTTGGTATATTCCAGTTACTGTTGTAAAGGGAGAAAAATCAGGTGGAAAATTTTTAGTAAACTCTGGAGTTCATGGAAACGAGTTGAACCCTATTTTAGCAACATATAAAGTAAAAGAAAAGTTAAATCCTAAGAATGTTAAGGGAACAGTTACTATAGTTCATGGAATGAATATTCCTGGATTGTTAAACAATACTAGAGGATATAAGTTCGGAGGAAATTCAGAGAATACATCAGATTTGAATAGACAGATGGATTCTGGAAAGGTAACTACTGTTGATCAAAAATACTCAACATTACTATGGCAAAATTTATTATCTAAAAATGCGGATAAGGTAATTGATCTACATACAAGTGGAAAAGGAAGCCAATTCCCACTATTTGTATACGCTGATTTTAGAAATACAGAGATAAAGAAGATGGCTGAATTAACGGGATCAGATATAGTAAAGATGGACAATGGTGAGAATGGATCAGTGGAAACTTCTTTTGTTCAATTGGGAATTCCTAGTATTACATTTGAATTAGGTTCTTCAGAAACTCAAGAGGCAGAGATAGTAGCTAGAGCAACAGATGGGGTACTAAATAATCTTATTCATTGGAACTATTTAGATGCTAAGGAGACGAACTCAAAAGTAGAAACGTTCTATGGAAATACGTGGAGTCGTATTCGAGCTGAAAAAGGTGGGTTTGTAGAGGCTAAGGTAAAGGTAATGGATAAAGTTAAAAAAGATGATGTTTTATTTGTTCAATATGATGCTTTTGGAAATGTGGTTATGGAATATAAATCACCAAACACAGGAGTTGTAGCAAGTGTAAAAGATTATCCTTATAGTGAGCCAGGAGATTCTTTAGGAAGAGTTATAGAGTACAATTCAAATGATAAAGATCAAGTTTTAAAATAAATTTTTAGGAGCTGTAAAGCTCCTTTTTTTTGTAAAAAACACATAAAATATAGGGTATTACACATAAAATACACATAACAAAAATAGAATGTTTTGGGATAAAAAACTCTAAACTCAGCGAGAGTTTTAAAATGATTTATAAGGAGGAAGTCGATGAGAAAATTATTAGGGCTATTGGTATTACTTTCGACAGCAGCCTTTTCTAGAGAGTTGACGTTAGAGAGTGCAAT
>NZ_CAMFHX010000006.1 GCF_945952365.1 uncultured Cetobacterium sp. | reverse complement strand
TCTATAAAAGTCAAAACTTATTTTTGAATTTTATAAATTTATTTCAACTGTTAAAAGCCTCTATTTTGTATAAAACTTTAACTCTTTACCAGAAAATACCATCCCAATTTTAATAATCTTTTCTATTCCACGCTCACGCAGTCCTGTTTCATAAATTTTTTTATCTATCTGAGCTAAAGCCTCTTCTCCTGCTATATGGAAGTCAGATTCTGACGAAGATGTCGCTACTTTAAATTCAAATATATATCCAAAGCCACTTTTATCACGTGGCTCTAAAGCTAAATCATAACGCCCCAACCCCTCTTCTCGATTAGAGTGTATATAGAACTTATCATCCAAGCCTATCATCATTCCAAGAATTAAGTTATGATAAAACTTTTCTTGCCTCGCTCCATCTAAATAGCTCATACTAGCCATGAAAAATCCATTTATCTTTTCCTCAACTGAATCATTTCCACGAATTTTTCCAATCACTAAAGCCTCTTTCAACTTAGAAAAACTATCTTTACTTTTTGGAGTCAAAATTGATATAAATGTTTTTCTAAAATATTTTTTAACCTCTAAATTCGGTATTCTTAAATAGTACTGATCCTCTTCCTCTCCAGGCCTATCTATAGTTAAATACCCCGCTGAAAACATTAAATATAAAATTGTACTATCACTATACTTTTCACCGAATATCATATTGTCATCTAATATAGTTCTAGCACTCCCACCATTTAAAAGCTCATAGAAAGTATCTTTTATATCCTCGTCAGCTTCTTTTAATAGCTTCATAATTAAAGTATTTGCACTTGTATTTACCCAGTAAGATATCAACTCTCCATTTTCACAATGATTTAATATACTCCAAGGGTTATACACTTTTTCATCTCCAAAGGTATATCCGTTATACCAACTTTTAGCACTCTCCATAGTCGTTTCTAAATTATAATATTTCAAAATCTCTTCTACTTCACTTTCAGTCATTCCAAAATGATTGTAGTTATTGGTCAGTAGCGTAGAAACCTTCAAGTTGTTAAGACTTGAAAATATAGACTCTTTCGCTACTCTAAGAATCCCTGTTACAACTGCAAAAGAGATCGGTGCATCCTTTAAAGCACTTCCATAGAAAGAACCCATTAAATCTTTTGTCTCTTCATAGTATCCTTTTTCATGAGCGACTATCATTGGCGAATCATATTCATCTATTAGTAGCACTGGTTTTATTCCGACATACTCTTCATAAAGCTCTGATAAAAATTGCAAGGCTATATCATAATCTCCATCATCTTTTCTGCTGATAATTTTTTCAAAATTCATCAGATCATCTTCATCTAAAAACTCTTTTAAATGTTTGTGTTCTTTAAAGAGTTTACTCAACAATCTTTTAAACTTTCTTAGAAATTCTGGATAATTATCTCCATCCAATCCTTTCAGTGTCAAAAATATAACCGGATATTTCCCTGCTTCAGCTATATATTTACTCTTTTCTATATTTAAGCCTCTGAAAAGCTCAATATTTTCTGAGGCGTTCTCTCTAGTTAAAAAATACTTTAAGGTACTCATATTTAGAGTTTTACCAAATCTTCTTGGTCTACATATCAATGTAACTTCTGCTCTTTTTTCTAAAATCTCTTCTATAAATCCTGTTTTATCAACATAGTAGTAATTTTCCCTTATTAACTTTTTAAAATCACTCACACCAACTGGTAATTTTTTTCTCTCCACACTTTCCACCACCTTTTCTTTAGTCTATTATACCACATTCTGCAAGTTGCATCAAAAAAAGCAGGAGAAATTTCTCCTGCTTTTCACATTATCCTTTTATACTTTTTAAATACTCCTTTAGATCCTCGCTTGTTTCGGGATTACGTAGACCAAACTCTATATTAGCTTTTAACAACCCACTCTTCGTTCCTATATCATAACGAACTCCATCAAAGTTATATGCTAAAACCTTTTCTCCATCGTTCATCATAGCTAAGATTCCATCTGTAAGTTGAATCTCTCCACCTTTGCCTGGTGCTGTATTCTCTAAATATCTAAATATATCAGCAGTTAATAGATATCTCCCCAGACACGCTTTAAGAGATGGTGCTTCCTCTAGCTTTGGTTTTTCCACAAAGTCAGACATCAACACAGTTTTAGAATCTAAATCCTCCACTGGCTTTATAACTCCATACTTAGATACATCCTTTGGATTTACCTCTTGCACTCCTATTACAGAGTGTCCATACTGGTTATAGTTTTCTATAAGCTGAGCACTCACCTCTTTCTCTGGGTTATACATTATGTCATCCCCAAGAGCTATCAGAAACGGGTCCTCTCCCACAAAACTCTTAGCCTTTAAAATAGCATGTCCTAATCCCAACGGATGGTTTTGTCTTATATAGTAGATATTTGCCATTCCATGTATTGTCTCTACCTTTTCCAACAGTTCATCTTTCCCATGTCTAGCCAGAGTATTTTCCAACTCAAACGAGTGATCAAAGTGATCCTCTATCGAATTTTTATTTCTTCCAGTTACAATAAGTATATCCTCTATCCCTGATTCTACAAGCTCCTCTACGATATATTGTAGTGACGGCTTGTCAACGATCACAAGATGACGATAGGTAACTCTTTGAAGTTATCTCTAAGTTTTCCCCCGTCCCACACCGTGCGTGCGACTTTCACCGCACACGGCGTTCCATCAATATTCTATTATTTATTTTTTCTCAGAAAGTGATTTTAATAATTTTTGATACATCTTATTTTCTTTATAGAATTCACGCGCTTTATTACTATGAAGTAATCTATGAACTTCTGGTTTTAATAACACTAGATTTTCTATCGCATCTTTTCCACCATTTTTCTTTGGAGTTATGTGATGTACGTCATATCTATTATTCCCAGAAATATATTCTCCTGTAACTGCACATTTCGAATTCGATTTAAATCGTACTTCTGCTCTCAGTATATCCCACTTTGGACTCCCTTTATGCTCATTTGCATAAAGTTGTTCCTCTATAGTCTCTTTTAATTCTTCTACTCTCGATTTATAGTTCTTATTTGAGTAGTGTTTTGGAATTTTAAAGATAATAGCTTCTAGTGTAAATAAGGTTACGTTATCTATATTCCAAACCTTGTAGTTATAGTTTGGGAACCTTATTCGATACATAGTATCCTTTTTTTCCGAGCCTTTTCCAAATTGAATATATAGGTTTTTGCTGATTATATATCCAATTCTATTTAAATCAATATTAACCATAGTTGCGATTCTGTAATAGTTTTGAATACCTCTTATGATGGAGTTGAATTTCATTGCCTCGGTTGCGGTAGGTATTCTAGCAAGAGTTTTTATTTGCGCTCTAATTTTTAGCAGTATGTTCTTTTTGGCTTTATCTCCTATGAAGGTTCTGGCAGTTCTAATATTTCTTCTTTTTATAGCTTTTATTCTAAAGCCTAAAAAGTTACTGGATTTTTTCTTTAGATTGATTATTTTAGATTTTTCTTTGGAAACTTCTAATTTTAATCTTTCTTTTAAAAATATTTTAACTAGCTTAAAGATTTTGTCTGCCCCTTCTCGCGTTCTACATAGAAGTTTGAAGTCATCAGCATATCTGATAATTCTTACTTCTGTTAAACCACATCTTTTTAAAGCGCACTTTTTATATTTCTGCTTTTTATACTCTCTATCTAATCGCTTTCCAAACCATTGGCTATCTATCCACCAATTTAATTCATTAAGTACTACATTTGCTAGAAGTGGGGATAAGATCCCACCTTGAGGGGTACCTTTTTCTGGTTTGACCATTTCTCCATTAGGAAGAACAATCTCAGTTTTCAACATCGCTTTTATAATTGATATAATTTTCTTATCCTTGATACCTATCTTTATAAGTTGTTTTATTAACTTCTTGTGATTTATGTTATCAAAGAAACTTTTTATATCTACATCGACTACAAAGTGCAATCCCGCTCTATTTATTAGGTTGCAGTTTAATGCCATTGCATGCTCTGCGCTCCTTTTTGGTCTAAATCCAAATGAGTTTGGATAAAACTTTTTATCTATTAGAGGTTCAATAACTTGCTTTATACTCTGTTGAATAATTCTATCGAAAATTGTAGGAATTCCTAATGGTCTCGTTTTTCCATTTTCTTTGGGTATCTCAATCCTTCTAACTGGTAAAGGCTTGTAGTTGTTACTTCTCAAAGTTTTCTGGACTCGCATAATAATTTTAGCTTTATCTTCTAAAATATCTTTTAAACGGACTCCATCAACTCCAGGAGTTTTACTACCTTTATTTCTTTTTAATTTATCTATGGCTAATTCTATATTTTCAATTGATGTAATTCTATCTATTAATATCATAAGTTGTGCGTTATTACAACTCTTTTAGGTAGTTGTTATTAACTTTATTTCCTCGATTTCTTATCATTGACTTATTAATTCTGATTTAAAATAAATTTATAATATTGACTTGGGGCTATCCCTCCACCACTTATTATCATGGTTTCATCGGTACTGTGCCCCTACTCTCACAAAGCTAAAGAAATTTCGTTAAATAGTATTTAACTTATATTCACCAACGCTCTAACTAAGCTGTTTTGTTGTGCTTTGCTTTCCACGTTCCATATAACTTATCATAGAAACTACTTAGGTGGTTACTCTAGACCTGTAAGCTTGATATTGCCTTTAACAATATAGCGACTTTCATAGAAATGATACTTACTCATCACCACTTACCTTGGATTTTTCCAAGTACCCCATTTCTGGCGTATCCGATTCTAGGCCTGTACATTCGCAACTTTGTCAGCACCACTGTGCATTCTCACCATATAGTTCGACCCCCGGTCTATCACTACCTCGACCACCTCTGGTTCGCATTTCCTCATCATAACATGTTAGGAGTAGTTCTCAACCGACTTCACCGAGCTTTATACCATGCAACTTAGTTAGAATTGCATCGCATATCGGAGTATTAGGGGAGGCGTTTCAGGGCGTTACTCCGTCATTCCACCTCTCAGTCATATAGTTCTCCACCTTGTGTTTATCGCTAAACTCTAGGTGTGGCATAGCTTTTCACTATGCAACGTGTCGCACCATTTCCTTCGGCTGCGACTTTGTTGCAGGTAAAACTCTAGTTCCTAATCCCGCTGCTGGTATAACTGCTTTTGTTACTTTTCTCATATCTCTTTTCTCCCCTATTTTTAAATATTTCTAATTTTGTTTTTACTAACAATATCCCAAGAGCTCCTCCACACCCATCTATACCCACATCATAGATAGATGGTCCTCTTCCCGGTATAAAACTTTGATGATACTCATCACTCATTGCATATAGCACTACAAATCCTAACACCTCTAACATCTCTTTTTTACCCTGCTTAGAACGACTCAGAAAAGCCGAACTCCCAAGAGCTAGGTATATAAAGAAGTGAGCATTCTTTCTTACATTGATTTTATCTTTATGTTCTCCTAAAACTACCTCTACTACCTTTTCTACAAAACCAGATTGCTTTATAGACCTACTCGCATCTTGGTGAGAAAACCAGAAGATAAGTATCATTATGCAGAGTGTTAAAAACTTAAATATCCTTCTAGTTTTCATTTTTCACCTCAATTTCCATATTTTTTCCTTCTTTGTATTACACTTTTTTACTCTACTTCTATAAGCTTTTTACAGCTTTTAAATAGATTTTAAACTCGCCTATACAAATACAAACCATAATTTTTCAAAATACCTTAAAACCAGAATAAGAGAGTCATTTTTTTGGATTTTTGTTTGTAAAATGGTAAAAGTAACTTTAAAATTTTTCTGATACTATTTATATGGTACTATTTTCAATGTAGTTCAAATAATAAGCCTTATACCTCAATAAAACTATTTAACGGTAACTACTCAGCTGGTAGATTACAAAAAATAAAAAATAGCTAAATAATAGGAGATTTCTATATCGTTAGATGTAGTAGTCTCCTTTTCTATTTAGCTATTAATGAAATAATCTCTTCAAGTTTAAATATTCTTTTTAAAGCATCGAACTGATTTAATCCCTGCTTCTTCATTGTCGCAATGTAGCCTCTTATTCTACAAAACATTTCAGGTCCTAAATCACTTCTAAAAGTACCTTGTATTTTACTTTTGACCTTTACATTTCGAATTTCTCTTTCTGCTGCATTATTTGTAAAAATTTCAGCGTTTCTTTCTGTAAAGAATCTTAACACATCCTCATATCGAGATAATCGTTTAAGTAAATTGTATGCTTTACTCCTTTTTGGTTTCCCTTCTGAAGTTGGATCAAAAGGATAATGTTTTCTTTCTTCGACTATCCCCTCCTCAACTGCATTCATATACCCTAAATACAAAGATAACTCTTCAGCTTCATTTATGCTTTCACCTTTATCAACAATATCTTTCAATTTAAAAATTGAATTTTTAATATTTTCTGGGAACTTTAAGCTTGTATTATCTTGAATACTTTGAAGTTCTCTTAAAAAGTGAGCCCAGCATAAAGCGTGCGTTAGATTATTAAATGAATCATAAGCATACCAACAATCATGAGCAAGAATACCATAAAACTTTTCGATAATCCCAGCTTCAACTAGCGCTTTTTTACCTCTATTTTTATGAGCACTTAACACAGTAAATGAATCATTAGAAAACGAATGAATCCAACGATTTATACCGTTAACTTTTGTTCCTGTTTCATCAGCATGAGCAACAGAGGACTTAGCTAATTGCTCTTTAAAGAAATCTTCAACAGCTTCTAATTTAGTGTATCCCGATTTAAGAGTGTTATATATTGTTCCTTGACTAAGTTTCAAATTAAAAACATCATTAAGCAACTCTTGTAAACGTTTATATGGCAAACTTTGATAGATATTTAAGTTTAAAATTAACGCTCTGATATTAGCCCCATATTGAGCACTATGACTTACATTTTTAGGAAATTCTGAAGTTGTTTTTGCATTACAGTGAGGACAAATTTTAGAGTGAGCTCTAAACTCAGTAACATTAATTTTAATTTCAGGAATATCAAAAACCTGACGTGATTTAATCGCGTTAGCTTTAATATCTGTCAAATCATGCGAGCAGTTAGTGCAAGTATCATTCGGAAGTTCAACTACAAAATCAGGAGTTTGAACTTTTTGAAGAGTGCTACCTTTATGTCCAATTTGTCCACCAGAAGATTTTTCACTCTTTTGTCTAAGAAACCTTTGTTTTTTATCTTTTTTTTTAAATCTATCAGAAGATGGTGGTAAGCTACTGTTTGAGCTGTTCATATTAAGCTTGGCTTTTAACGCTTCAATTTCTTTTGTTAAAAGTTGAATAATTAGCTTTAACTCATTATTTTCTTTTTCTAACTCTTTAATTCTAGATTCCATGATTTTAGTTTCACCTCCGACAATTTATTTTCTAAAAGTATTTTATCATAATTTTGAATACAAAAAAAGATACTTTTTTCAAATCAATGAAGAAAGTATCTTTATCTATTAAATTTTATTGGTTACTAGCTGAGTAGTTACATTTAACGTAAGATTATAATTATAGCTCTCTACAGTTAATTTACCTTCTTTTTATATGCTCCTATTAATAAATATGGATATATATCCCCAAATATCTTCTTCTCTAATTTTTGTTTATATCTATCAACAGGAGTTTCAAAAGACTTCCTTATTGAAAAACCATAATAATCCTCTCCAAATTTTTCACCTAGAGTCATAGGCTTTTGATTTGGATAAGCAAATGATCTATTAAAAACATATTCATATTGATTCGGATAATGTAATAATAGTGAAAATTTATTTGCCAGTTCAGGCTCTCTTTTTTTCATATTTTCCTCTACTACCTCTTTTACCAAAATACTCCATTCACCCAACTTAAAAGTTTTATATTCTAAATTTTTTGTCATAATAGTTTTAAAATCTCCATTTTTTGTTGGATCAAAAGTAGTTATATCTCCAAAATAATATAGCATACCAACTGCAGTATTCATAAACTTAACTAAATCTATAAATTTTGGAAGAATAAAAAAATCTAATCTAGTTGTTTCATTATCTATATCAAAAACAGATTTAGTTTTTCTATTGTTAGGCGTTATATTCTTACATTCTTTAAATTCTTTTATTTTTGGAACATATAAGTTACAAATCATTGTAAAATATGGTGTATTTCTTCCTATAGCAACTTTGTGCCTTATTTGATCTATCTCTATTTCTTCTTCTGCTTTTCTTTTTAGTCTTATTAAAGGCATTTTTATTTCACTTTGTACCTTCTGATAAAACCCATGCCACGATATTCCTGAAATATCAGTGTATGATTTTCTTTCTAACTCATCAATATATTGAACTATATCAAAGCTTTCTTTACTTCCTGATCTAATAACTATATCTACTTCACCTTCTACAGAAGCTCTTTTACCTGCATCTGTAACTCCAAAAGTAAATATTTTTTTATTATTCTTACTTACCAATAGTTCTTCTGCCATAAAACACTCCTCTGAAATAAAAATTTTGAATTCTAAGTCTCTTAGATTATCTATTCCAAATTTTTTAATTACTTTTAAAAAAATTTTCTAAAGTCATAAATTTAAACTCCGAATTATAAATATTAATATTTAAACTGTTATTTATACCCGAAACAAATTGACTACAGAAATAATTATGATACTCTGCACACCACTTATACTTGGCATAAATTTTAGAATCTTTTTTGTATTAATCTAAATTTTTTTTATTATTTTTTTATGTTTTTCAATAAATTTATTGATTCATCAGGGTACTCATAATCTGAAAATAGTTTTTAATCACAATATATTTCAAAATATTTTGAAATATACATTGCTAAATAATCTTTCAAATTATCTTTTTCAACTCTTCCCTTCTCTACTATCAGACTCTGAAACATAAGATTGAAGCAAATATGATTTTTCTATCAGTATAAAAATGACATCTATTTTTTTTATCTATTTGAAATTTTATCTCTAGCCATAAATACTCCTATTTTAACATTCCATTTAGGAGTATTATACCACTTCAGCCATTTCCTTAAAAGACTATCCCCACAAAGATTATATTTTTTAACAATTTGAAGCATTGAAAATTTTCCAATTAAATAATCTTCTACAGAATTAATCAATATATGTGAAGAATAAGTAATTTTAACTTTTACTTCTTGGAGTGCTTCTAATCCACCATGATCATATTTAATAGACCATCTATGAATAGCTGTTCTTTCAATATTATACAATCTACAAAATGCAGATAATGAAATATTTAATTCTCTAAATTTTAAAACAAAAAACATTTTTTCCTCAGCTGTAAATTTAACTCTTTTATTCATATACTACCAACTTTCATATTTTTATTAAATGTTGATAATATATGTGTGCCCTATATGGATATCATATCAATTAGTATACTAATAGTTTAAATTTTTTTCTATTTGAAATTTTTTTATTTTTTTTTAAAATTTCTTCAATAGTGTTTGACTTTTGAATTTTTAGTCTCTATAATTAAACACAGAAATACTACTTTTATTTTTTCAAGGGGGAACGAATCTATGAAATTAGATATGAGTACAAAACACTTAAGAGTATTGAATCTTTTAAAATTTACAGATGGAAAAGACCTAGAATTCATTAAAACATTGATGAATATTTCTAAACCTAATTTAAATAATTATTTAAAAGATATTCATAAAAATATTTCAAGCAATGAAAAAACAGGGAAAATGGATTTGATAATCACAGACATAATTGAGAAAAAAGATCTCTATTCATCTTTACAAGAAAAACAAACTATTTCTAAAGAGGATAGGGTATTTTTTCTAATTTTAAAACTTTTAATTGAAGGAAACTTAAATTTATACTATTTAGCTGAAATTTTAAATGTTTCTCGTAGAACACTAAATATGGATTTAGTTTCTATAAAAGAAGAATTAAATATTTTTGAGTTAAAAATTGAAAGCCATACAGGAAAGGGAATATTTTTAGATGGAGAAGTTGTTAATAAAAGGAACGCTCTTTGTTGTTATATTTATAAATATTTAGTTGAAGAAGAATATCTTCCAATAATTTTTTCAGAGAACTTTAAGTATATTAAAGAGGATTACGAAATCAGTTCACAACTAAATAGTGATATTGAAAAAATTATGGTTGACTTTAAATTTGATATGTTTTTCTATAATAGAATTCTTTTAAGTTCATTCTATATAAGTTTTAAATATATAAGATTTGATAACGATCTGTATAATAATACTAATACTTTAGAAATCATTTTAAAAGATAAATTTATGTTTGAAACATACTTTTCTAAAGCTTTTTCAAATGAAGAACTACCTAAATTCTATAATTTTTTACATAGCTCACTCTTTAAAAATATCTCGATTGATTATATTAGAGGATTTTTAAATATATTAAAAATATGTCGTGGTACTTTTCCAGAGGAAAGCATCTATCTGAAAGATCATTTTTTAATTTGGAAAAAAATTATAAAAACCTCTTTAAATATAGATGTTTCCGATGATAAAAAGGAACTTTTAAAAAATTTCATCCAAAGAGTTATCTTTTGTAGTAAACAAAAGCACTATCTTTCTATCTATGAATTTTACTTCTTAAATCTGAACTTAGATAATTACACATCAACTAGATGCATCTCTCTTTTTAAAGAGTTCAGAAAATCTTATTGGAATATCTCATTTACCGATGTTTTAGCTATATACTTTATATTAAATACACAACAAACTACTTCTAGTAAAGAAATTACAGTTGTATATAAAAATATTCCAGTATATATACTTGAAAATATGAAAGAAAAATTACAATATAAGTATAACGTTACTATTAAAGAATTTGTAAATGCATATTTTTTTGAAGATTACTGTAAAAATAATAAACTTTCAACAATCGGTATTCTAGGTGACCTAAAACTCTTTAAAGATTTAGATGAAAACTTAAAAAAATTTGATATTCTTCATCTCAATCTAAAAGTTTAATTTTTTATAACTAAAACAGGAGACTTAATTTAAGTCTCCTATTTTTTTACATTTAACTATTAAAAAAAAATAACTTCCTAATCAAAAATATCTATTTTAATTAGTTTTCCATAGTTGTCTATCAATTCCTTTATTATATTCTCTCTATCTATTTCAAGACTATTTTTTTCTATAATATTCAAAAGATGACTTAGCTTCATCACTTTTTGACTCTCTTGCCCAATCTCTTTTTCAACCTCACACGAAATATAGTATATTTCAAACTCTGTCAACTTTTCAGGTAAAAACTTTTCTTCAGTAGAGTAAAGGAAAATGGTTTCATAAAGATGACCTCTCTCTCCAATCTTTCCTATGCTAAAGTTATTTCTCAATCGATATATAGCTGGTATCAAATATCCCATCAACTTTATTTTCAACTCTTCTGAAAATCTAAACTCCTCTATAGTTGAAGATATTACAGCCATACACTTCTCTTCAAGACCTTCTATATATTTTTCCACACTACTTTTTAATTCTGAGATATTATCTTTTACCCCACCACTAATAAAATATTCTGTCAAATGTACAAATTCATAACTCATATCTTTTGAAATAACTGCTTCTAAAACACTTTCTATAATCGTATAATGTTCTGTATTTATAAGAAATTTATAGTTTGCCTTTCTATCTATTATATACCCAAGTTTAATTCGTTCTAATGTTACATATAAAAAAATAATCATCAGATTCACAAACTCTATATCAAATGTCAGAGAAAACTGATTTTCAATCTTCAAAACTAACTCTTTCAATCTTTCCAACTGTTTTTTATCAATCTCTGAAAAAATATAATCTTTATGAAGCCATCCTAACTCTTCCTGAGTGTATTCTATATATTTTAAAGCTTTTAAATGTCTTAACTTTTTCTCATTTCCTATAATTCTAAATCTATTTTTCTCTGAATCCAATCTAAGCCCATGCTTCTCTAATTTAAAATTAACCATCTCTATATCTTTTTTCAATGTTGCCCTAGTTATTCCCAATCTACTTTCTAATGTTGTTAAATTCATATCCTTTAAATACAAAAATCCCATAATTATATATTCAGATCTCTCAAAGTTATCTAATATATAGTAATTTTTATATACAGTTGAAAAAAAGCTATTAATCTCTCTCTCATCTAAAGAGATTAATAACTTTTCCTTATCTTTTTCTATAACTTTATTTAAAATCTTTCTAAGATAAAAATTTAAATTTTGAAGCATATACCTTAAATTTCTTTCACTCGTATCTAACTTAGATAAAATCTCTACAAATGTTTTACCATCTATAACCAATCTTAAAATTTCTAACTCTTTTCTTTTCAGACTCATTACCATCACCTAAAACTATTATACTCTACTTTTTAAGTTTTTCAATAGCTCTTTTGATACCTTCTACTCCTATTTTCACTTTTGATAGTGGACATCCTACATTTAAACGAATTCTATTACTATCCCCATATGCTTCTCCAGACATAATAGCAACTTTACCCACCTCTATAAGGGCCTTTTTAAATTCAGCCATATCTATCTCACAATTCTTTAAATCGATCCACATAAGATATGTTCCCTCGGGAATAGCTACATCTATCCCGTAATATCCATCTAATTCACTCACTACATACTCACAATTTTTTGTCAGATACTCATTTAACTCATTCACCCAATATTCACAACTATTATAAGCAACCATAGTAGAAAGAACTCCAAATATTGTCGGTGACGACACTGAATCCACCTCTTTTAAATGAGTTATAAACTCCTCTCTCAGCTTCTTTTGTGGAATTAAAGCATAAGAGCCACCTAAAGCTGGTGTATTGAATGTTTTTGAAGCTGAACTTACAACAATACAGTTTTCAGAATCTATTTTTAAAACTGGGGTTACCTCTTTTCTCGCTATATCCATATGAATGTCATCTGAAATCAAGATTACAGAGTACTTTTTACAAAGCTTTATAAGTTTTTTTAACTCATCATAAGTCCAAACTTTTCCAACTGGATTTTCAGGATTACAAAGTAAAAATAGTTTTACTCCCGCTTTAAACCCCTCTTCGATTTTTAAAAAATCTGTTTCATAGCTTCCTTTAACTTTTTCTTTTAATTCAATCTCAAAAACTTCATAGGGTTTTAAAATCTTAGTAAATCCATCATACTTAGGTGTATGAGTCATAACCTTTCCACCTTTTCCTACAAGTTTATCTACCAAAATAGAGATTGTATATATCACACTTGGAGCATAGACAACCCACTCTGATTCTATTTCAGTTTTATACCTTCTGTTGTACCAACTTTTTATACTACCCTTATAGTCTTCGTGATTCCAACGAGAGTATCCAAAAATACCATGCTTTGTTCTTTCTAAAATAGCATTCAAAATCTCATCAGGACATCTGAAATCTGTATCCGATATTGAAAATGGAGTTAAATCTTTTGTGCCCTCTCCAAATCTATCCTCTATATAATCCCACTGTGTACAGTAAGTTCCTTTTCTATCTATAACCTCATCAAATCTCATAATATCCTCCTTCTTATAAAGAAAGAGAGAGATTACTCCCTCTCCATCTTACATCAATTTTTGCAATTGCTTTTTTAACACTTGCACTTTTGGTCCAATTATAACTTGAACATTTGTATCACTAAGTTTTACAACATTTACTGCTCCTGCATTTTTAACAGCCTCTACATCTATTAAGTTTGCATCTTTAACAACTAATCTAAGTCTAGTTATGCAGTTATCTAAGTTTACTATATTATCTTTTCCACCTAAAGCTTCTAACATAATTTTTGCCGTATATCCAGCTATATCTCCACTTTCAACAGCTTCTTGAGCTCCCTCTGAGTTATCTCTTCCTGGAGTAGGAATATCATACTTTTCAATATACCATTTAAATACGAAGTAGTAAATAAAGAACCAAACTATTCCTACAGGAATAACTAAGTACCACTTTGTCCATAAACCTTGGAATACTCCAAACACTAATAAATCTATTATATTTCCATCTGTATTTCCGATAACTACTTTTAATAATCCCATAACCATAAATCCAAGTCCTGTCATAATAGCATGGAACACATAAAGAACTGGTGCTATAAATAAGAATATAAATTCAATCGGCTCTGTTATTCCTCCAACTGCTGATGCAACAACCGCTGATAAAAGAAGCCCTTTTATTTTATTTCTATTTTTTAAATACGCTGATTTATATATTGCTAATGCTGCTCCTGCTAATCCAAACATAAATGTTGGCATCTTACCTTGAGATAAAAACTTTGTAACATCTGGTGATACAAACTCTGGTCCCGCTGCAAACTGATTATAAAATATATTTAAAGCTCCGTGAATTGTTTCTCCAGCTGCTGTCACATAAGTTCCTCCAGCTTCAGTAAATCTAATTGTCGCTACTAAGATATGGTGTAATCCAAATGGAAGTAGCAATCTCTCACCAGCTCCGAAAAGGAATGGTCCAAATGGTCCTGCACCCGCAATAACAGCTCCAACTTTATTTATTCCAGCTGCAAAGAATGGCCATACCATAGGGACAAATAGTCCTACAACCGACATTATTAAAACTGTAGCTACTGCTACGAATCTTGTTCCACCAAAGAATGAAAATGCATCTGGTAACTCTATATTTTGGAATTTTTCATGAATAAAGAACACCATAACTCCACAAATTAAAGCACCTAAAGCTCCTGTATCAATACTTTGAATTCCCATAACCATTCTTGTATCTACAACATCTAACAATCCTCTTTCACTCAGATAGAAATTTGTTCCAAGTTGCATAGAGATATATCCCATAAGCCCTGCAAATGCGGCAATCTCTTTATTTTCTCTTGCCATTCCTAAAGGTATTGCAACAGCAAACATCAATGGTAAAAATGAAAACGCAACCAAACTTACCTTTATCATAAAGTTAAATATACCTTGTAAAAAACCATTTCCTAAAAATGGAAACATCTCAATTGTTGTTCCACCTGTAAATGCTGCTCCTATCCCTAAAAGTATTCCCATTGCCGCCAATAAAGACACTGGTAACATAAATGTTTTTCCTAAGCTTTGGAAAAATTCCCATGCACTTATTCTGTTTTTAGTCGTCATCATACACTCCCCTTAATTTTTTCTATATCAAATTGTATATTTAAAATTTGTTTTGTTCAATTGTTAATCTTTTTCATATTTTTTTGAAACAAATTTATAGTATATATTTTTTGAAAATGATTTTTCATTTTTTTATATATAAAAAATATTTGATTTATGTACTCTTTTATTGTACAATTGTACTTATTCAAAGTGAAAAAATTAACAAAAAAAAGGAGTACTGTAACAATGGAATCAAAAAAATTAAACTGGCGTATGCTAGCGATGATGGGATTCACAATTGTTTGGGGGTTTGGAAACGTTGTTAATAACTACGCAAACCAAGGACTTACAGTTGTTGTATCTTGGATTTTAATCCTTTCTCTTTATTTCTTACCTTATGCACTTATGGTAGGAGAGATGGGATCTGTATTTGAACAAAAAGCTGGAGGAGTTTCAGGTTGGGTTGGCTCAACTTACGGTCCTATGATAGCTTATCTTGCTGGATGGACTTACTGGGTTGTACACATCCCATATCTAGCACAAAAACCACAAAGTGCACTAGTTGCATTAAGCTGGGTTTTCTTCCAAAATGGAGATATTATAAAAACATTTAATCCGTTACTTTTACAAAGTATCGTTTTAGGAATATTTATCCTATTCCTTTGGTTATCATCTAAAGGAATGAACTCATTAAAGAAAATTGGAGCCCTTGCTGGAACATCTATGTTCTTTATGGGTATCTTATATATCCTACTAACTGTAGCTGCTCCATCTCTTGTAGATGCAAAATCTGCTACTGAGGTTTGGACTCTATCAACATTTTTACCTAAGTTTGACTTTACATACTTTACTACTATATCTATGTTAGTATTTGCTGTTGGAGGATGTGAAAAGATATCTCCATATGTTAAAGATGTAGCTAATCCTAATAAGAACTTCCCTAAAGGAATGTTAGCTCTTGCGGCTATGGTTGGAATGTCAGCACTACTTGGATCGTTCGCTATGGGAATCATGTTCAATAGTGGTAATATCCCTGCTGACTTAAAAATGAATGGACAATACTACGCATTCAAACTTCTTGGTGAATACTATGGAGTTGGAAATGCTCTTATGGTTTTATATGCTGTAGCTAATACTTTATCTCAAATATCAGCACTTATGTTCTCGATAGATGCTCCACTTAAAATATTAATCGGAGAAGGAGATAGAAACTTTATACCAGCTGCTTTCACTAAAGTTAATGAAAATGGTGCACCAATAAATGGTTATAAGTTGACAGCTGTATTAGTTGGAATCTTAATCATCATACCTGCAATTGGTATCGGAGATATGAACAACCTTTACAACTGGTTACTTGATTTAAACTCTATCGTTATGCCACTTAGATATCTTTGGGTATTCTTAGCATACATAGGGCTTAGAGGGTTTGTTAGAAATAAAAACTTACACTCTAACTCTGGATTTAAATTTGTTAAAAACGATAAGATAGCAACTGCAATCGGAGTTTGGTGTTTCGCCTTTACATCGTTTGCTTGTTTAATGGGAATCTTCCCTAAAAATATTGAGACATTCAGCTCAGAGTGGTTCTTCCAAATTACTCTTAACATTATGACTCCAATAGTTTTAGTTGGACTTGGACTTATCTTCCCTAAGATAGCTAGAAAACATAATAAGTAAAAAAATTAGAAGCGAATTAATTTTCGCTTCTTTTTTATATTATATTTTTTATTTTTTGAAAAAGTGTATTCAAAACACACTTTTTATTATATAATAATGTATTAAGAACACACTTTTTCACTGGAGGTAATTATGGAAAGAAAAATAAAAAGCTCTCTTATAAATTGGAAGCAAAATAAAAATCGTAAACCTTTAATCATAGATGGAGCTAGACAAGTTGGAAAAACTTATATTGCTTTATCTTTTGGAAAAGAATTTTACAAAAATACAGTTTACTTTAATTTTGAAAATTCAAAAGAGCTTCAAAAAATATTTGATAAAGATTTAGAACCAGAAAGAATAGTTAAAGAACTCTCTATTTTTAGTGGCCAAAGTATTTTCAAAAATGATACCCTTATTATTTTTGATGAGATTCAATCTTGCGAAAGAGCACTTACATCACTAAAATATTTTTATGAAAATGAGCCTGATTATCAAATCATAGCTGCTGGTAGTTTATTGGGAGTAGCTTTAAATAGAGAGAAATATTCATTTCCAGTTGGAAAAGTAGATATGATGAAGATGTTCCCATTAGATTTTGAAGAGTTCCTTTGGGCTTTGAATAGAAAAGATTTATCAGAAAGTATTCGAAATCATTTTAAATCTGACGAGATGTTTAGTCTTCATGAAATCGCTATAGAATATTATAAAAAATATCTGGTTATCGGTGGGATGCCTCGAGTTATTTTAGATTTTTTAGAAACCGAAGATTTCAATTTTGTCTTAGCTTCTCAAAAAACAATTAATGATTCATATATAGCTGATATGGCAAAGTATGCCTCTCCTATGGAAACTATAAGAATATTAAATGCATTTAATACAATTCCTAGTCAGTTAGCTAAAGAGAATAAAAAGTTTCAATATAAACTTATCAAATCAGGGGCAAGAGCACATGAGTATGAAGTTCCTATCGAGTGGCTTATTTCATCAGGGATTGTTAATAGATGTATAAAAGTAAACGAAGGAAAATTACCTTTAAAAGCTTATTGCGAACCATCATCTTTTAAATTATATCTAGGTGATTCGGGATTACTTTGTTCAAAATTAGAGATTCCTGCTAATTTAATAATAAATGGTAATCCAAAATTTAATGAGTTTCGAGGAGCTTTAACTGAAAACTATGTTTGTAATGCTCTTTCTAGTAATAATCACTCACTTTACTATTTAGAAAGAAATAGTAATATGGAGATTGATTTCATCATTCAGGATAAAGAAGGAAATATAATTCCTATTGAGGTCAAAGCTGGAGAAAATGTTAAAGCTAATAGTTTAAATAGTTTTATCAGATTATATGACCCACTTTATTCTATAAGAATATCTAGTAAGAATTTTGGATTTGAAAACAATATAAAAAGTGTTCCTCTTTATGCTGTATTTTGTATATAAGAAAAGCTTAGAAGCTGGTTTTACTGGCCTCTAAGCTTTTTTACTTTTTTACTTTAATCAACTTGACTCTCAATAGCGACATCTTTTCCGCTGAAAGCCATTCCTATTTTTATGATTTTCAACACTCCATTATTTTTCATAGATACATCATATTTTTTTTCATTTATTTGAGCTAAAGCTTCTTTAGCTTTTTCTTCGATAGAGTTTTTATCACTCGTTTTAAACTCAAATATAAGTCCATAATTTCTTTTATCTTTTGGCTCTAAAGCGATATCATATCTCCCATATCCACTCTCTCTGTTTGAAGTTATTATATATTTATCTCCTAAGGTTAAAAGAAGCCCTAGCATAAAGTGATGATAGTATTTTTCACTATCTGTACGATCGTGATAACTGATTGCTGATAAATAGAGATCTTTAAATTTATATTTAAATTTTTCCATCTCACCTCTATATAAATCTTCTAACATTTTAAAATACATCGCTGTTTTTCCATGACTATATTCTTTTATAAAACTATTTTTGAAAAAAGACCTCACTTCATAGTTTGGTATTTTTAAAAAATACGTTTTGGCACCAGTTATATCTGAAATTTGAGTACGGCTATATGTTAAATATCCTGAAAACAACATTAACGACCATATTGTATCAGCGTCATCTAAATCAGAAAAAACTATATTTTCTGTTACAACCTCTTCTATTTCGTTTCCACTGAATACAGTTTTCAAATCATCTAAAACTTTGCTATCATTTTTATTTAATAGCTCTTTTATTAAGCTATTATCGCTCGTATTTACCCAATATGAGTTCAGTTCATTTTTACTTGCAAAATTAATTATAGACCACGGATTGTACACGCAGCTTTTTCCAAACTTATAGCCATTATACCATTTTTTTACATCCTCTATTTCATACTCTAACTCGTAATATCTCAACAGCTCTACAACTTCATCTTCAGTCAACCCAAAATGATTAAAATCACTATCTAAAAGACTCGAAACAGTTAAATTGTTCAATCCTGAAAATATACTTTCTTTTGCTATTCTCAATATTCCTGTAAGTACCGAAAACTCTAAATACGGATTCCCTTTTAATCCCGCACTTAAAAAATTACGGAAGAAAAATATCGCATCATTATAATAACCTTCTGAATGAGCTGTAACCAGGGGTGTATCATATTCATCTATTAAAATAATAACTTTTTTACCATATTTTTTATAAAGAGCTGCAGATAATGTCAACAGAGCATTTTCTTGTTCTGCTCTTTCTTCACTTAAACTCAAACCATGTTTAGCTGCTTCGCTTTTGAGTAACAATCCGAGTTTATTTAAACAAAGCTCCCAATTATCAACTTTTATATCTTTTAAACTTATATATATAACAGGATACTCTCCAAAATATCTCATTTTATCTGTGGCAGTTATTGCCAAATTATTGAATAAAGTTTTATTAGATTCTTTATTTTCTATATCAAAAAAATATTTTAGCATCGACATATTCAAAGTTTTACCAAACCTTCTCGGTCTCGGTAATAGAATCACCTTAGATTTCTTTTCCAATAACTCATCTATAAACATAGATTTATCAACTAAATAAAAATCATTTTCTCTTATCTCTTTAAAATCGTCCACTCCTAAAGGTAAATTTTTCTTAATCATTCTCCACCTCTCTTTAAGAATCTTTCATTATATTATATCACATTTCTATAAAACTTATCCCGATAAAACTTTACAAAAATTGCAGCTTCTACTGTCCACTGAAGTGAAGTAATCCACCAGAAGTATGTCACTGGCATCTTTTTTAAATATATAAAGTAGTACATCAACGGCAATCTTATGCACCAATTACAAAATAATACTATTCTAAACGGTGTCTTCGTATCTCCCATTCCCTTTAGGGCTGCTGATAATACCATATCTATAGCTGTCGGGATTTGTTGAATTGAAGCTATTGTCAAACATGTCGCTCCAAGAGCTATGATTTCAACCTCATCACTTTTAATAAAAATTCGTATCAGATCTTTTGAAAAAATCAAAAATATTATCGAGAAAAATCCCATGACCATAACAGCTAAAAGCAGGGATACATTAGCATACTCTCGAGCTTCTTTTAAATCTTTTTTTCCTATACTATATCCAACTAAAGAAACAGCCGAGATAGCAAATCCCCATCCTGGCATAAACGAAATACTCTCTATAGTCACTGTTATTTGGTTTGCTGAAAATGCCAAACTTCCGAGCCTCATCACCATCATTACACTCAAAAGTCTCACTATGCTAAAAGCTCCTTCACTAAGAGCCGAAGGAATAGACAACTCTACTAGCTCTTTTAAATTGGAATAATCAATTCTACCTTTTAAAGTCAGCTTAAAAGGTAACTCTTTTAATTTTGTCAAAATAAATATAAAGGCAAGTATATTTCCAGTTGTAGTTGCTATTGCTGCCCCGGCAATCCCAAGCTCTGGAAAACCAAATTTTCCAAAAATAAGAACATAGTCGAGTGATAAATTAACTATATTAAGTATTGCAGCAGCATAAAGAGGAATTTTTGTATTTTTAGTTCCTCTAAAAACGCCGTTTAAAACATTTGTAATCATATTAAATAACAATCCAATAGAACATATTCTCATATACTTATAGCTCAGCTCTAATACTTCACCTTTTGCTCCACCCAAACTCAAAATCTCTTTTGAAAATATAAAAAAGATAGAAAACATAACAAAAGCTATCAAAATACCAATTTTCACTCCAAGATTAGCTATACTCTTAGCTTTTTCTTCATCTCCTCCACCAAGAGCTCGAGCCACTATAGATGTTATAGATATCGATAGCCCCATACCTATCAATATATTTATAAAAGTATACATAATCTCAGAGCTAAATCCCACAGCTGAAACAGCTGTTCCCCCTCCATACTTTCCAACCATAAGAGTATCTAAAACCCAGATAAGCATATAGAGTATCATCTCTCCAACCGCTGGAATAGCTAACTTTATAATCTCTTTAGATCGATTTATAAAAACCTCTTTTTTCATAAACTCACCCCTCTAATTGAAATTAATTCATAGTTATTCTTATTTACTAAAATATACCATAGTTTCATCTGTTTTACAAAAATTTAAAATTGAAAAAGTGGATTGAAATCTCAATCCACTTTTTATAATTTAACTTTCTATCCTATGCCACCATATAAAACACCTAAAATCAGTATTATTATAACTCCAGGGACAAATATATATTTTCCTATTTTAACAACATATTTTCCTATCTTATAATTTGAACCAGAATCTATCTCATACTCTATAGCCTCAGCTTTTACACCATAGAAATAGAACCCTAAAACTAAAAGTGCACCTAGAGGTATTAGATATATCGTCATTAAATCAGCAAATTTTCCAAACATATTCATATCTAAATCAAGTGGTAGTCCTAAGCAGAAAAGCCCTAATCCAACAATAACACTCGCTTTAACTCTTGAAATCCCAAACTTTTGCATAGCTGCTTCTACTGGAACTTCTAACTGATTTATAGCTGAAGAAACCGCTGCAAAAATAACACTTAAAAAGAATATTATTCCTAAAAACTTTCCACCTGGAATATTATTAAAAACAGCAGGTAAAGTTATAAACAGTAAACTTGGACCAGCTCCTGGGTTAAATCCAAAAGCAAAAGCTGCTGGTATTATTATAAACCCTGCCATAAGTGCAGCTAAAGTATCTAAAATACATGTTTGAATAACACTTGTAGATATATTTACATCCTTATCTAAATAACTTCCATATACAAGAAGTGCTGATCCACTCACACCAACTGTGAAGAAAGCTTGTCCTAAAGCCATAACCCAAGTTACTGGACTTAAAAGTTTATCCCAATCTGGATTTAAAAGATACTTCACTCCCTCCATAGCTCCAGGAAGAGTTAACGATCTTATCATAAGACCGAAAAATATTAAAAACATCAATGGCATTACAACTTTATTTATCTTTTCAATACCTTTTATAACACCTAACGATATAACTCCAATACTAATTAATACTGCAATAAAGTGCCAAACTATAGATTCAGCATTTCCAGCAAAACTACCAAAATATTGTTCAAAATTTATTGTTGCAACATCAAGTGTCAAATATGTCACAAAATATTTTATTATCCATCCAAAAACTATAACATAAAATGTAAATATTCCTGCTACAGATGCTATCGGTAAAATCGGTAAAATTTTAGCAAGAGGAACACCTCTCTTTTGCATCAACTCTCCTACACCTAAAACACCCTTTTTCATCATTCTACCAAATGATATCTCTCCAACTAACCCTATATATGCAAATAACGCCATAAATATGAAATATGGAATTAAAAATGCTCCTCCTCCATATGTTCCTAGCTTCCAAGAGAAAAGCCAAATATTTCCAAGCCCTATAGCTGCTCCTACACATGATAAAATAAATCCAATTCTGTTACTAAACTTCTCTCTTTTGTCGTTCATTCACGCACCTCCTAAATTTTAAATAAAAAAAATCCACAGACTATACCTGTGGAATAAATGTTTTATCATTTTTATCTATCAGATACAATCTTTTTTAGTTTTTACCAAGCTAAAATAAGTTTGTATCCTCTTTCTAGGTTACAAACTGACTATGGCCACCACCAAAATAAAATTGTCGCTGTTAAAGATGTATTAATTTTTTTGATATCTATTTTGTTTACCACTTTTAATACACCTCCCTAGATTTATTATTTGAGCTATTGTAGCATTATAAAATAAAAAAAACAAGGATTTTTTAATTTTTATGATATAACTATAGTATATATTTTTATTTAAAGGATGGGAACTATGGAAAATATTAATTTTAATCAACTTCAAATTTTAAATTATTATAAAAAAAATAGAGAGCTCTACAGAAAAATGGGGAAAAGATTAGAACGTTTTCTTAAACACTCCTTTGAAAAAGAGAAAATTGTATATCATTCAATTACTAGTCGTGCTAAAACACGTGAGAGCTTTCAAAAGAAATTAGAACGTAAAGGGTATACCTCTATCGATTTAGCAACTGATCTTTGCGGTTTGCGTGTTATAACTTTCTTAGAGAGTGAAACAAAAATTGTTGAAAATTATTTAAGAACAGTTTTTTCAATCGACGAGAGTAACAGTGAAGATAAAAGTGATAATCTCGGTGAAGATAAAGTTGGATATAAAACTATACATCTTGTGGCAACTCTTCCTGAAAATCTCTTAATTTTACCTGAATTTGAAAGATTTCGTGATTTGAAATTTGAAATTCAAGTAAGAACAATTCTACAACATGCTTGGGCTGAGGTTGAACATGATAAAAACTATAAATTTAGTGGTCATCTTCCACCAGATATAAAAAGACGTTTTAAACTTCTAGCTGGTTTCTTAGAGATTGCCGACAGAGAGTTTGAAAGTATCTCAAAAGAGATAAGTGAATATGAAAAGAAAGTTGTTACCACAATAGAGGGGAATACTCTTCATGAGATTGAAATCAACTCAACCTCTCTTAGAAAATATCTGAACAATAAATTTAATATAAACTTCTCTCAAGGTATAAGTCCAAAGATTATCAACCTTCTTCATGAAAAAGAGATAAATACCTTAGAAGATTTTGTAAAAATAGAGGATTTAGAAATTATGCAAAAATATTTTGGAAACAATAGCAAAAAGTTTCCAGCTCGTTATGATCTTATGATTAAACATCTTTTAGATTACAGAGAAAAGTTGAATCAATAATAGTTTAAGGAGGATTTTTTATGGGTATTTTAACTAATGAAAGTTGTCTTAAAATGAAAAGAAAAGAGTTTGAAAAAACTATCGAACCTTTAAAATTAAAACTTGGTGAACTGCAAAGGATGGCCAAAGAAAAGGGACTCCCTATTCTGATTATCTTCGAAGGACTTGAGGCTTCAGGAAAAGGTGCCGTTATAAACGACATTTTACTTACCTTAGACCCAAGAGGGTATAAAGTTGTGAGTCATAACCACCCTTTAGAAAGTAACTCATTACCTTTAAAACCCTATATCGAAAATATTCCTGGAAAAGGAGATTTTCATATCTTTGATAGATCTTGGTATGACTTTGCTTTTGCAGAAGAAAGCAACCTTACAAGAAGATGTAAAGAGATAAATAAAATAGAACGATCTCTTCTTAGAAGTGGAATGCTTATTATAAAGTTCTTTCTACATGTATCTAAAAAAACTCAGAAAAAAAGATATATAAAAGCGAAAAAAAATCCAGCTCAATCATGGAAAGTAACTCCATATGCTTGGCAACAAAATTTCGATTATAAAAATATAGCTGGGACTTGGGAAGATATTTTAGAACGTACAAATAACTTTGACTGTGGTTGGAATGTAATCTCTTCAGATAGTATTTACGGAGCAAAATCAGAGATTTTTAGAATTATTGTTGAAAAAATAGAGAGTCAATTAAATGCAAAGGAAGCTAGACCTGATGATGTTCTTTTACCTTATAAAAAACCATTCTCTTTAGATAAAATAAATTTAGAGAAAGCCTTAGATAAAAAAGAATATAAAAAAGAGCTAGAAAAGCTTCAAAAGAAAATTTATAATCTTCATCATGAAATTTACACTAGACGTATACCTGTAATCATAGCTTACGAAGGTTGGGATGCTGCTGGAAAAGGTGGAAATATTAAACGGTTGGTTGGGCGTATGGATCCTCGTGGATATGATGTTATTCCTATCGCTGCACCAAGTACTATTGAAAAAAACCATCACTACTTATGGAGATTCTGGAAAGCCATTCCTAGAAATGGGCATATCTCTATCTTTGATAGAACTTGGTATGGAAGAGTTCTTGTTGAACGTATTGAAAAGTTTGCTACAAACTATGAATGGAAGCGTTCATATGCAGAGATAAACGATATGGAAAAGCAGTGGACAGATGATGGAGCTATCGTTTTAAAATTCTGGTTGCAAATCTCTAAGGATGAGCAACTAAAACGTTTTAAAGAGCGGGAAGATACACCTGAAAAAAAATGGAAAATCACAGAGGAGGATTGGAGAAATCGTGAAAAATGGAAAGATTATAACTCTGCAATTGAGGATATGATATCTCGAACTTCAACGACTGTAGCTCCTTGGCATATAGTACCTGCTAATGATAAATATTATGCTAGAATCTTTGTTTTAAAAAGATTTATTGATGCTATCGAAAAAAGACTTTATGGTAAAAAATAATTTTCAATATATTAGGAGGGATGTCTTATGAAAAAAGTAGTTGTATTATTTAAAAATGGAAACAATTTGGATTTAATTTTAAAAAGTTATCAAAATCTAAAAACTCATTTTGGATTCCAAATTATACCAGTTTATATTAGAGATATAGCGTATCGAGCTCCTATCAGTGAATCTCTACTAAATTCTGGAGAAGCTGCACATGTTTTAAATGGTATGGAAGATGAATTTATAGCTAAAATCAAAGCTGAGTTCAAAAAACACAACATAAATACTGAGCTTTTAATTCAATCAAAAGTTGGTGTTGATGAAGTTAAAACTTTATTGAAAACTGCTGATCTTCTAATGTTAGAGCAAAGTTCATATCTAAATGATCTATTTTTAGAGCTTTTAAAAATTTCATTTAGATCTATAATTGTTTTAAGAGGAAAGCCTGTAAACTTTGAAAATTTAGCAATAATTTCAAATGATGGTGTTAAAGTTAATAAAAGTGTATATAATTTTTTAAATCTATTTCCAAATTTAGATTCAGATTGTTTCCCAATTTTGACTTGGAACTGTCATTATGAAAAACATCATCTGCTAGAACTTTTAAAAAATAAGGGTTACTGTGGAGAAATAATACCTTTCTCTTCTAAACATGAATCTCTTGAAGATTTTTACTTTGTTGGCAACAAATACGACCTTATTATAATGGGAAATCTGAGCCGTTCATTCTTTATGGAAAAAATAACAAATAGAACAGGATTAAATCTTTTAGAAAATCTAAATACACCTATTTTCATAGGATAGAAAAAAGCCCTCGGTTTTATATAAAACCGAGGGCTTTTTTTAAATCTCTATCTCTCTTTTCACTCTTATTGTCTCAACAATTTCATCATAGTATTCACCATTCAATTTATAGTACTTTCTGTAGATTACATATCCACAAATTGAAAGTAAAATTGGGAACACTATCATTAAATATTTTATTCCTAGAATCGCTGATGCTGTTTGAGTTACATTTGGTACATATCCAACCATTGATAGACCCATACCAATTAACCATCCACTTACAGCTGAAGCTGATTTTACAAGTAAAGTTTGAACTGAGAAGATTACACTTTCGTTTCTCGAACCAAATTTGAACTCTCCATAGTCAACAACATCTGCTAACATTACAGTTGAAATTCCAAGTGTTAATCCAGAACCTAACTTTGCTACAATTCCAGATATTGCTATTAAAGTAGCGTTTCCTGGAGCTATTACTCCAGAGAAGAATAGCATTAAGAATCCTATTACTGGAAGAGCACAAGCCAAGAAGAACACCTTTTTTCTTCCAATTTTAGTAGAAAGAATAGGGAACATCAGTAGTGATCCAATCTCTGCAAGACCAGAGAACCCTGTGAACACAGAGAACAGTTTTTCAATTCCAACAGCATATTTAAAGTAGTATATTGCAACTCCACCAGATATTTGAGCCATTAAGTTAAACATTAAAACTGTTCCTATTAACGCCACTAATTGATCATTTTTTAAGATTAGTCTAAAAGCCTCTTTAAGATTTATCTTTTCACTAGCTTTTTTACTCACAACTTGCTCTTTAACGTTCATTACAGTTATAATTGAAGTTAAGATAAATACAGCTGCTATTCCTAAAGATAATAGTGAGAACCCTCTTCCCTCGTTACCTTTTCCTAAAAAAGCAATAAGTGGTAATCCAAAACTTCCTAGTGATAACCAAGCTAAACTTGCAAATATTCTTGGAACAACAGCAATCTCTTCTCTCTCTTTTTTATCACTTGAAAGAGATGGAATCATTGACCAGAAAGGTATATCCATAATTGTATAAGTCATTCCCCAAAGTATATACATTATTGAGATATAGATATATAAACTTTTCCCTGCAAAAGCCTCTGGCTTTGTAAACATTCCAACAACTGTGATAGCATTTAAAATCGTTCCTATCATAATCCAAGGTCTAAATTTTCCCCACTTACTTCTTGTATTATCTACAAGCATCCCCATAGCAGGATCGTTTACAGCATCCCACATTCTAGCAACTAAAAACAGTGTTCCTACAAATGCTGGAGCTAACCCTAAAACATCTGTAAAGTAATACATTAAAAATATATAAACTATTGCACAAGCATAATCTTTTCCAAGAGCACCTAAACCGTATGATAACTTCATTTTTAAACTAACCATTGTTACTCCTCCCGTGAATATCTTTAAATTACTATTTAACTTCTTTTAACTTAAAAATTTTACTTTTGAAATCTTGTGTTTCTGAATCCTTTGAAAAATATCTATCTGGTTGTGGAAATACAATTCCAACATTCATCAGCTCATCCCCATAAGCTTCGAATTCACCATTGATCGAGTATTTTTTATCTGGATTTAACCCCTTTAATATCACTTTTGCATTGTATCCTGGATTTGGTGATGCTAAGATTGTGAAGTGTCCAACTAAGGCCTCGGCTTTCTCCTTATCCACAACCATCCAAGATGCGGTATTTCCCTCAAACGGACTTTCTAATCTATAGAAATCTCCGAACTGTATTAACTTTCTGTTGTTTTTATAAAAATCTAGATATTTACTTACATTCGCACCAGTCTCTTCATCGAACTTTAAAAGATCTAATTCATATCCAAAGTTTCCAAAAGCTGCAACATTATTTCTAGTTTCTAAACTAGTTTTTCTAGCTGTTTGGTGGTTTGGTATATCTGAAACATGAGCTCCCATACTTATAAGTGGATAAGCTAGTGATGTTCCATGCTGAATGTTTAATCTCACAATTGCATCTGTGTCATCACTTGTCCAAACTTGTGGCATATAGTGGAGCATCCCTGCATCAAATCTTCCCCCTCCTGATGCACAAGATTCAAATAGAATATGTGGGAACTTTGTAGTCAACTCTTCTAATATTTCATAAAGTCCCAAGATATACTTATGAGGTAAATCTCTATAGGTAACCTCTGTCATATTTCTATTCATATCCCACTTTACATAAGATATTGGAGCTTCTGAGAATCTTTCTGATAAAATATCCACAATATACTTTCTAACCTCTGGTTTTGATAAATCTAAGATATACTGATTTCTTCCCATAGATAATCTTCTATCTTTCACACCAAGTATCCAATCTGGATGCTCTTCATAAAGTTTACTGTTTTTACTGATCATCTCTGGTTCAAACCAAAGACCAAATCTTATTCCTTCATTTACGACTCTCTCTCCTAAACCTTTAATTCCATTAGGTAACTTATCTAAATTCGGGAACCAATCCCCTAAAGATGTTTTATCATCATTTCTCTTTCCAAACCATCCATCATCTAAAACGAAAAGCTCAAACCCTAAATCTTTCGCCTTTGAAGCCATCGATACAATTTTATCCTCATCAAAGTCAAAATATGTCGCTTCCCAGTTATTAACTAAGATTGGCCTCTCTTTATCTCTCCACTCACCTCTAGCAACTCTCTCACGGAATAGCTTATGGAAAGTTTTACTCATATCGTTCATTCCACTTTCACTGTAAACTATTATTCCTTCTGGTGTAATAAAGCTCTCTCCTGGTTTTAACTCCCATTTAAAGTCAAATGGATTTATTCCCATAGTAACTCTTGTCGCATCAAAGTGATCTACCTCAACATGAGCTAAGAAGTTACCAGAGTAAACTAGTGAGAATCCGATACACTCTCCAGCGTCTTCATTTGTATTAGGACGCTTTAATATTACGAATGGATTTTGATGAGCACTGCTTGCTCCTCTAGTACTATCTATATATTGTGATCCAACTTCTAACTTTCTAGTTTTGATGAATCTCTCTCTTGCCCAAGCTCCTGATAGATGTATCATCTCGTAGTTATAATCAGGTAGATCAAGAGCAAAACTCATAGCTCTGTTTATATCAATTTTCTCTATTCCGTGATTTACGAATCTAGCGTTTCTAGTTATAACATCTCTATTTTCATAAACCGTGTATGTCAGATATAGTTTACAATTTAAAACCTCATCTTTTAACTCTATCTCTAAAGTTGTAGCTTCATCTTCACTCTCAACATAAGTTGAAGGCAGTCCAGCTAACTTTTCTTTTCCTTTATATACTCTATAACCTTTATAGACAAAGTCACTAACTCTACTTCCATCCTCTGACTCTAACTCGAAAGCTGGTTTTCTAAAATCTGTCGTTCCATAAGAGGGATACTCTTGCTTATAGTATTCAAGTGAAAACCCTGGATCATCCTCATGATGAGCTATTATTCCGATTCCTACCTCTGGCTGATAGAAAAAATGTTTAAAGTTATCTCTGTGTCTTATTTTTTTTCCAAAATACAGATTCCCTAACTGCTCATTTTTCATAACATTGAATATATAACTTACATTTAGCCCCTGTAAATGAAACTCTCTATTCTCTTTATTTATGTGTATCATCTTTCCTCCAAATTAATCTAGATAACTTTCTTTTATGTATTCCTCTAAACTCTTTATAAGTCTAGTTTTAACAAAATTTATTTTTGTTTTATCTTTTTCTACATTGATTAGTAATTCTACTGCCATCTTTGCTAAACTGTTTATATCTGGTGCCACAGACATTATTCCAAGTGGAATTGTGTTTCTTAAGTTGTCAAATCCAACTATTGATACTGTATCTATTCCATTCTCTTTTAAAATCCTATTTACACAATAACTCATATTATCGTTTGCACAAAATACTGCATCAAACTCTATTTTCTCTTTTAAAATATTTTTTACAATCTCTGTTGCCTTTTCATCAGAGTAGTTTCCATTATAAATCATCGGAGCTATTCCAAAGTTTTGAACAGCCTCTAAATATCCACGTTCTCTTTCTTTTCCTGAAATTTTCTCTTTGTCTCCTGAGATATGAATAATTTTTCTTTTTCCAAGCTCTATTAAATGTCTAGTTGCTGTAAAAGCTCCTGTAAAATCCTCTGTATTTATATAATAAACTCCATCATTTAAACATTTTGGCTTTAAAGTATAATCTATTAAAACCAATGGTGAGAATTTCTTCAAAAGATTTTCTAGATTTTTATCATCCTCTTTAAATCCAATAAAAATTCCTCCTACAATGCTTCTATTAATATATAGAGATTCAACTTTATGAAAACTGTCATCATTTATCACATCTACTAGCAGTTGATACTCTAACTTTAAAGATTCTTTCAACGCTCTATTTATAAAATCAAGATAATAACCAAAAGATAAGCCGTTATCTAGTATTCTATTTTTATCACTATTATCTCCATAGATAAAAAGTCCAATCGTTTTACTTTTTTTCCCTGCTAAAACTTGAGCACTGCTGTTTGGAATATACCCTAACTCTTTTATAGCTTTTAAAACTATCTCTTTTGTCTCAGGAGGAACATTTGAGTAATTGTTTATAACTCTCGAAACTGTACTTCTTGAGACTCCTGCTAACTGAGCTACCTTCGTACTATTTATTTTCATTTTTCTCCACCTTCATCTTAACTTTTTTGTGTTGTGAACACGTGTTTATTGTTTTTATAAAACGATTATATTGTATTTTGAACACTTTTACAATACTTTTATATTTTTAATCTTTTAGTTTCTTTACTTCAGTAAAAAAAGTATATTTTTATTCTTTTTCTTTTTTGATAAATATATTTTAGTCGGTCTACAATTTCTGATTATAGCCGATATTATTGACACAATAATTTTAAGAGATCTTCAAAATATAATTTTAGTTTTACTTATCGTAGTGATAAGAACCATCATGAGTTGGGAGATTGAGAAGCATAAAAGCTGAAACTTTTCACAAGGTTTCAGCTTTTATGCTATTGACAATATTTTTTTAGTGTGCTACATTAAAGGTATTAACTATTTTTAGGTGTAATTGTGTACACTAATTAATCACAATATATTGTTTCAATATATTATTTAAGGAGATATTAAATGAAAAAAATTGTTGTTGTTGGAAGCATTAACATGGATTTAGTTACAATCTGCGAAAGAGCACCTCGTGGTGGAGAAACTCTTCTAGGAAAAAAATTCATGCAGATTCCTGGCGGAAAAGGAGCCAACCAAGCTGTTGCTATTGGAAAAATGAATAGCTCAGTAGCTATGCTAGGAAAAATTGGAAAAGAGGGTATGGGAGATATTCTTTTAAACTCTATGAAAAATGATGGAGTAGACGTTTCTAACATTGAATATTGTGATGAAGCTACAGGTATTGCAAAAATTATCGTTGAAGAGAATGGACAAAATAGAATAATTGTTGTTCCTGGTGCAAACTACTCTGTAGACAATGATTATATTGATAGACATATTGAAACTATAAAAAACTGTGACATAGTTGTTGCTCAACTAGAGATTCCAGTTGAAACTGTAAAATATTCTTTAAAATTAGCTAAAGAGTTAGGGAAAACTACAATTTTAAATCCAGCTCCTGCTAGAGAGTTAGATTCTGAAATTATCAGTAACTCTGATTACATCATTCCAAATGAAACTGAATTAGAGATTTTATCTGGAATATCTGTAACAGATGAAGCGAGTGTTGAGAAAGCTGCTCATATACTTTTAGATAAAGGTGTTAAAGGGTTAATCGTAACTTTAGGAAGTAAAGGGTGTATGTTTATAAGTAAAGATATTAAAAAATCTTTCCCTGCTTATAAAGTTAAAGCTGTTGATACAACTGCTGCTGGAGATAGCTTCATTGGTGGATTTGTAAATGGATTAGCTGCTGGATTAACTTTCGAAGAGGCAATCGACAGAGGAACTCGTGTTGCAGCAATCTCTGTAACTAGAATCGGAGCACAAACTTCTATACCAACTCTAGAAGAAGTATTAAATTTTAAAGGAGAATAGTAATGAAAAGAGGAAGACTTTTAAATAGCGAATTATCTTATGAAATATCAAAAATTGGACACACATCACACATAACTGTTTGTGATGCTGGACTTCCATTTCCAAAAGGAGTTAAAAGAATCGATTTAGCTATCGAAGCTGGATTCCCAAGTTTTATAAAAACTCTTGATGCTATTCTTAGTGAAATGATGGTAGAAGAGATGGTTTTAGCAGAAGAGATTAAAACTATAAATCCTACTGTTTATAATGAAATTATTGAAACTTTCCAAAAAAATGGAATGAACCCTAAAATCAGTTTTGTAACTCATACAGAGTTCAAAGAGATTACAAAAGATAGTGAAGCGATTGTTAGAACTGGAGAGTGTACTCCTTATGCAAATATAATTTTAAAGTCAGGAGTAGTTTTCTAAAATGAATAAAGAGATTATTTTAAAAATGGAAGGTATACATAAATCTTTCCCCGGTGTTAAAGCTTTAGATGGAGCTTCATTAAACGCTTATAAAGGAAGAGTTATGGCTTTAATGGGAGAAAATGGTGCTGGTAAATCCACTCTTATGAAAATAATGACTGGTATATACACTAAAGATGCTGGGACTGTTTCCTTCAAAGGAAAAGAGGTTGCCTTCAAAGGAACAAAAGATTCACAAGAAGCTGGAATAGCTATAATTCACCAAGAGTTAAATTTGATTGCACATATGAGTATAACTGAAAACATCTTCTTAGGAAGAGAGCTTACTAATAGATTTGGAAAAATTGATTGGGCTCTTATGCATAGAGAAGCTAGAACTTTACTAGACCTTTTAAATGTTGAAGACAGTGAAAAAACTCTTATTAAAGATTTAACTATTGGTAAGATGCAAATGATTGAGATTGCAAAAGCTCTTTCTCAAAATGCTAAACTTATCGTTATGGATGAGCCTACTGATGCTCTAACTGATAAAGAAACTGAAAGTCTTTTCAACGTTATAAGAGAGCTTACTTCTGAGGGAAGAGCTATTATATACATATCTCATAGATTGAAAGAGATTCCTGCTATCTGTGATGATATCACAGTTTTAAGAGATGGTAAATTTATCTCTGAAGCTGAAGTTAAAGATATCGATGAGAACTACATCATTCAAAGCATGGTTGGAAGAACTCTAGATGAGCAGTTCCCCAATGTTGCTGTAACACCTGGTGATGAAGTTTTAAAAGTTGAAAACCTTTGTGGTGAATATGTTAAAAATGCATCATTCACTTTAAGAAAAGGAGAGATTCTTGGAATTGCCGGTCTTATGGGGGCTGGAAGAAGTGAACTTGTAAAAACTATATACGGTTATTATAAAAAATCGTCTGGAAAAGTTTTAGTAGATGGAAAAGAAGTTAATATAACTTCTCCAGAATCTGGAGTAAATAACGGTATCGCTTATGTTTCTGAAGATAGAAAAGGAGACGGTTTAGTTTTAGGATTAAGTGTAAAAGAAAATATGACACTTTCATCTTTAAAATTCTTCTCTAAAAAATTAGGATTAAATAAAAAGCTAGAAAATAACTCTGTTCAAGAATATATTGAGAAATTCAGTGTAAAAACTCCTTCAGAGAATGCAATTATTAAAAACTTAAGTGGTGGAAACCAACAAAAAGTTGCTATAGCAAAAGCTCTTTTAACAAACCCTAAAATTCTTATTTTAGATGAGCCAACTAGGGGAGTCGATGTTGGAGCTAAAAAAGAGATCTATGATGTTATAAATGAACTTAAAGCAAAAGGTTTAAGTATTATTATGATTTCATCAGAGATGCCTGAAGTTATGGGACTAAGCGACAAAATCATGGTTATTCATGAACATAAAATCAGTGGAACACTTTCAAAAGATGAATTCACTCAAGAAAAAATAATGAGATATGCAGTAGGAGTTGAAAATAAATAATGTTAAAAAAAATATACAACAATAAACCTTTAATCGGGTTAATTGTTTTCTCTATAATAGTTTCATTCTTAAATCCAAGATTTTTATCTATGGGAAATATTTTAAATGTATTAAGACAAACATCTATAAATTCAGTTATCGCAATCGGGATGACTCTTGTAATTTTAACAGGTGGAATCGATCTATCTGTTGGTTCTATTCTAGCTTTAACTGGAGCTATGGGCGCAAGTTTAATAGCTAACGGTGTAAATCCTGTATTAGCTATTTTTATAGCTATTGTTCTTGGTGCTATATTTGGTATTTTTAATGGATTATTAATATCTTATGCAAAACTTCAACCTTTCATCGTAACTCTTGTTACTATGACTCTTTTAAGAGGAGCAACTCTTGTTTTCACAGATGGAAAGCCAATCCCTGTTAGAGATGGTGGAGATTTCTTTGATAACATTGGAGGAGGATATATCCTTGATATTCCTATTCCTATCTATATTATGATTGCTCTTTTCATAGCTGGATACTACATTTTAAACAATCTGAAATTTGGTAGATATATATATGCTATTGGTGGAAATGAAGAAGCAACTAAACTTTCAGGAGTAAACACTTCTAAATATAAAACTCTTGTGTATGGAGTTTGTGGAGCTCTTTCTGCATTAGCTGGTGTTATTATCACATCTAGACTTGGTTCTGCTCAACCTACTGCTGGATCTGGTTATGAATTAGACGCTATTGCTGCTGTTGTTCTAGGAGGAACATCATTAGCTGGTGGAGTTGGAACAATTGCTGGAACTGCTCTTGGTGCAGTTATCATCGGAGTTTTAGGTAATGCTTTAAATCTTTTAAATGTATCATCATACTATCAAATGATGGTAAAAGCTGCTGTAATTCTTATCGCAGTTTTAATAGATAGAAAATCTTCAAAATAGTAGTATTTAAAATAAAAAAATAGGTGGTTGAATATGAAAAATAGATTTAGGTACTTAGGATTTATGACTTTAGTTTTAGGAATGACTACTCTTGTAGAAGCTGCAAAAATTGGATTTGTTGTTTCAACACAAGATAATCCTTTCTTTGTTACTCTTAAAGAGGGTGCTGTTTCTGCTGCTAAAGAGATGGGACATGAAATTGTAGTTTTAGACTCTCAAAACGATCCTTCTAAAGAGTTAGGAAATGTTGAGGATTTACTTATAAATAAAATTGATGTTTTACTTATAAACCCAACAGATTCTGATGCTGTTATATCATCAGTTAAAGCTGCTAACCGTCGTAAAGTACCTGTAATAACTTTAGATAGAGCTTCTAATGGTGGAAAAGTAGTGGCTCACATTGCATCTGATAACGTTGCTGGTGGAGAGTTAGCTGGAAACTTTATTATTGAAAAATTAGAAGGAAAATCAGTTAAAGTTGTTGAACTTGAAGGAATTCCTGGTACGACTGCTGCTCGTGATAGAGGAAAGGGTTTCAATAAAGCTGCTGCTGAGAAATTAGATATCGTAGCTAAACAAGCTGCTGATTTTGATAGAACAAAGGGACTTAATGTTATGGAAAATATACTTCAAGGACAATCTGAAATTAGTGCTGTTTTCGCTCATAACGACGAGATGGCTCTTGGAGCTTTAAGAGCTATTGAAGCTGCTGGTAATAAAGATATTTTAATAGTTGGATTTGATGCGACTGAAGATGCTGTTAAAGCCGTGAAAGATGGAAAACTAGCTGCAACTGTAGCACAAAAACCTGCTGAAATTGGTGCAGAGGGTGTTTATGCTGCTGATAAAATAATAAAAAAAGAAAGTATTCCAGAGTTCATTCCTGTTGATTTAGAGCTAGTAACACAATAGTTTAAACAGATTTAGAATAAATTTTGAGCTTTTTTATCGTAGTGTGACTTTAATCACACTACTTTTTTTTATTTAAAAGTATTATAATAGATAAAATACTTGTATACCAAGGAGGAGATGTGTTATGAATAAAATTCAAACGACTTGCAACTATTGTTCACTAGCTTGTAACATGGATTTTTATGTGGAGAACGAATCTATAAAAAAGGTTGTTCCTTCTGAAAAATATCCTGTTAATAAAGGATTCAGCTGTATCAAGGGGCTTAACTTAGATAAGCAACTTACTTCTGATGATTTTCCAAAAAATCCTATACTGAAAACACCAAACGGAAGAGAGGAGATATCTTGGGATTCTGCTTACTCACTTTTTAGTCAAAAATTGAAAGATATTACAGACAAATATGGTAAAGAGAGTGTAGCTGCTATAAGTACTGGTCAACTTGCTTTAGAAGAGATGGCTTTAGTTGGTCATGTTTTTAGAAACTACGTAGGTGGACAATTAGATGGAAATACAAGACTTTGTATGGCAACTTCGGTTGTAGCTCACAAGCAAAGTTTTGGTTTTGATGCTCCCCCTTATACTTTAAATGATTTCGAACTTTCTGACACAATTATTTTCACTGGAGCTAACCCTGTTGTAGCTCACCCTATCATCTGGGATAGAGTAAGAAAAAATAAAAACAAAAAAGTTATCGTTATCGATATTAGAAGAAGTGAAACAGCTATAAATGCAGATTATTTCTTCTGCATAAAACCAAAAAGTGATCTTGTTCTTTACTATACTATAGCTAACTACTTAATCGAAAAAAATTGGATTGATAACTCATATATAGAAAACTTCTCTGAAAACTTTGAAGATTTCAAAAACCATGTAAGCAAATTCTCTATAGATGATATCGAAGAAACTGTTGGAATCACTAAAGAGGAGTTTATAACTCTAGCAACACTTATCCATGAAGGAGATGCTGTTTCTTTCTGGTGGACGATGGGAATCAACCAAAGTTACCAAGCTGTTAGAACTGCTCAAGGAATAATAAACTTAGCTGTTATGACTGGAAATATCGGAAGACCTGGAACTGGTGCTAACTCTATAACTGGACAATGTAACGCTATGGGTTCTCGTTTATTCAGTAACACTACTGGACTTTATGGTGGCGGAGAGTATGCTGATGAAGCTAAAAGAAAGTTTGTTGGAGAAGCTCTTGGATTAGACCCTGCTATATTCCCAACAAAGCCAACTCTACCTTACAATGTTATTATAGAGAAAATAATATCTGGTGAGATTAAAGCTCTTTGGATTCTTTGTACAAACCCTAGACACTCTTGGATAAACAACTACGAATTCCAAAAAGCGATTGAAAAGCTAGAACTTTTTGTTGTTCAAGATTTATATCCTAATACTGATAGTTCAGAGTTAGCAGATCTATTCTTGCCAGTTGTATCTGGAATTCAAAAAGAGGGAACTCTTATCAACACAGAGAGAAGAATCTCTAAACTAAACCCAGTATTACCAAAACCAGAGGGAAGATTCACTGATTTCGAAGTTATATACAATTTAGGAAAAGCTTTAGGAATGGGAGATTTACTAAACGGATGGGAAACTCCTGAATTAGTTTTCAATAAAATGAAAGCTGTTACTAAAGGAACTCCTTGTGATATGACTGGAGTTAGTTACAAACTTTTAGAAGAGGGATATGGTGTTCAATGGCCATTCCGTGAAGGTGAAGTTTTAGTTGATCACGAGAGAAGACTTTATGAAAATAACGAATACTATACTCCTAGCAAAAAAGTGAAATTCATGTTTGAAGATATCACAGAAAATCCTGTTCCAACAAATGCAGAGTTTCCATATGTTTTAAACACTGGAAGAGGAACTGTTGGACAATGGCATACTCAAACTAGAACAAAAGAGATAACTTATGTAAATGATTCTACATCTAATAAATCATACATCTATATCTCTAAAAGCTTAGGAGAGAAATTAGGAATTGAAAATCAAGAAGAGATTTTAGTTCACTCTATCAACGGTAGAAGTAGTAAATTCTGGGCTTTACTTACAGAAAATCTACCTCATGATATTTTATACGCACCTATTCACTATATAGAAACAAATAATCTTACACTTTCTATATACGACCCTTACTCTAAAGAGCCATCATATAAATATGCACCTGTCTCTATAGAGAAGATTAATTAGGAGGGATTCACTTGAAAAGAATAAAAATAGATAGAAGTAAATGTATTGGATGCCTAACTTGTGTTAGTGCTTGCTTAGTTTCACACAACTCTGCCGACTCTAGAAATAGAGTCGTACTGAGCAGTGATTTTAAATTTTCGCCAATATTCTGTAGAAATTGTAATTTACCAGAGTGTGTTTACACATGTATGAGTGGAGCTATGAGAAAAGACAATGAAACTGGTTATGTTACTTACGATAAAAACAAGTGTGCTAGTTGCTATATGTGTATTATGGCCTGCCCGTATGGAACTTTAAAAGAGGATAAAGCTACTAAAAAAGAGATTATGAAATGTAATATGTGTACACATAATCCAGATGGACCACAATGCGTGGCTAAATGCCCAATGGCTGCTATCACTCTTGAGGAGGTTTAAAATGAAATATGTTATAATTGGAGCTTCGGCTGCTGGAATAAATGGAGCTGAAAATCTAAGAGCTCTTGATAAAAATGCAGAGATTACTTTAATCTCAAAAGATACAGAGATTTACTCTAGATGTATTCTTCATCACTATATTGGAAATATGAGAGATGTTGAAGGGATTAACTTCGTAGATAAAGATTTTTTTGAAAAGAATAATATAAATTGGATGAAAGGTAGAGAGGTTACCTCTTTAGATGAAGTTAATAAAACTATTACACTTGATAACAACGAAGTTGTAACTTATGATAAAGTTTTAATAGCATCTGGGTCTAGACCATTTTTCCCACCTCTTGAAAATATTCATGGGAAAACAAATGTTGTTGGATTAAAATCTTTAGATGACTGCAATACAATTTTAGAACTTTCTAAAACTAGCAAAAATATCGTTGTCGTTGGTGCTGGACTTATCGGTATGGATGCTGTTGTTGGATTATTACACAACGAAAATGTAAATGCTAAAATTTCGCTAATTGAAATGGCTGATAGATTACTTCCACTTCAATTAGATAAAGAAGCTTCATTAGCCTATGAAGCAAAAATGATTGAACATGGAGTAGATTTACACTTCACTTCAAAAGTAACTGGGCTTGATGTAAATCCTGAAAATGATTCACTTATAAATGGATTATATTTTGAAACTACTAGAGAGGATAGAACTGACATTGAACATATTCCAGCAGATTTAGTTATAGTTTGTGCAGGTGTTCGTCCAAATATTCAATTTTTAGAAAATACATCTATTAACACTGATAGATTGGGATTACTTTTCAATCCAAAAGGTGAAACTAATGTAAAGGATGTTTATGGTGCTGGTGACGTAAGTGGTAGAGGAACTATCTGGTCAGTAGCTGTAAAAGAGGGAATTGCAGCCACATCAAATATGGCTGGAGTAGAAAGAGATATGGATGACTTCTTCTATGCTAAATCAACTATGAACTTCTTTGATATTCCTACTCTATCTTTAGGATGTCATAGTGCATTTGATAAAATTGAAGGACTGACTATTGAAAGTATTAGAGAAAAAAATGGTGTTTATAAAAAAATTGCTCATAAGGATGGACATATCTATGGAGCTATCGTTCAAGGAGATTTAGCTTATACAGGAGTATTGGCTCAACTTATAAGACTATATATCGATATTTCAAAAATAAAAAAATCAATATTTAACATTGATTACTCTGACTTCTTCAATATAGATGCAGAGCAACAATTTGAATACAAAGACTAAAAATTAATAAAAGGAGATCAAAATGATTAAAACAACACTTGATAGGCTTGAACGTTTTCCTGTAGGAGCTATCGCCACAACAGTTGGTGCATGTACTCTTGCAAATGCTTATCTACTACTAAACTTTACTCTTCTTAGAAGTATTTTTATGATTATTGGAATAGTAGTATTTATTTTAGCAACAATTAAAATTTTTAGACACAAAGAGGCTTTTTTAGCAGAGTATAGCAATACAATTCCTGCTAGTTTATATGGAACATACTCTATGCTAGCAATGATCATAGGAGCATTCTTACTTCCATATAGTCCTTTCTTAGGTAAAAATCTATGGTTATTTGGAGTTTTCTTCCATGCATTTGCTATCTGTATATTTACATATAGAAATGTAATTAAAAACTTCAAAATTGAAATTTTTGTTCCTAGCTGGTTTGTTACATATAATGGAATAATGGTTTCGGTTGTTGTAGGTGGAGCTATGAATGAACCTGTAATATTAAAATGGGTTACAATCTATGGTTTAATAGCTTTCTTCTCGATAATACCGTTTATGATTAGAAGACTTATTACAAAACCATTACCAGATATGGTTTACCATACAAAAGCTATTCTTCTAGCACCATCAAGTCTTTGTGCTATAAGTTATTTAAATGTTATGAAAGACCCAAATCTTAAAGTTGCTATTTTCCTTTATGGAATAGTTTTCATTACTCTGATCTCTATTCTATTGAGTATTCCAAAGTTCTTTAGCTTCAACTTCCATCCAGGATTTGCAGGAACTACCTTCCCAATGGCTGTTGGAACAGTTGCAACATTCAGAATGAGTGCTTATTTAAACAGCATAAATCTTGTGGAATATTCAAATATACTTAGAGATATAGCTGGAATTCAACTTTATATCACTACTGGAATAATTTCATTTGTTTTTTATAATTTCTTAAAAAAAATTAAAACCACTTCTAAATAAGAAGTGGTTTTTTTTAATACGCAAATAAGAATATTTTTCTCATTTCTAAACAAACACAACTACAAAAAACCATTTGTTGCATATCACTTAAAAAAAGTGTATTTTTTCTGAAAAATTCTGTTGCTTTTTCTTAATTTTAATGATATATTTATGAGGCATTTCATTTTATTTATGATTTTATTTCAAGGGGAGGAACAGTGGGCATTAATTTTATGCTTTTTATTTTCATCGTATTTCAATTAGCAATTTTATTCAAATATTTACAAGTAAAAAAACAATTAACAAGAGATGATTTAACAAAACTTTATAGTAGAAAAACATACAACGAGTTTTGTAAATCAAAAAACTCTAGTGAAGGGGTCACTTTTTTATTAAATCTTAATAACTTTAAAAAAGTTAATGATCTATACGGTCACGAAGAGGGAGATCTTGTTTTATATCAAACTAGCTTATTTTTAAAAAAAGTTTTCAAAAAAGATGAAATCTTCAGAATCTCAGGGGATGAGTTCTATATCTTTTCACACTCCAATAAAACCCCAACAGACAAAATAGAAAAATTAAAAGAGTTGTTTTCTGATTCTTTTTTAATGAAAAAATATAATACTTCATTTACCTTAGGGTATCATAAAAAATCTAGTTGCATCTCATTACACGAATCTTTTAAGTGTTCTGATATGGCTATGTCTGCAATTAAAAAAAATAATGAACTTTGGTATAAAGAAGCTACAAATAATTTTATTGAAAGGGCTCGAAGAAATGAAAAAATAAAATCTCTTCTTGAAAATTCAATAAACAGTGAATTTTATGCAGTATTTCAACCTAAATATAACCTTAGTGACAACTCACTGAGTGGAGCTGAAGCTCTTGCTCGTTGGGAAAATAACGATTTAAAATTTATTAGCCCTGCTGAATTTATTCCACTAGCTGAAAAAATGGGTATCGTTTATAAAATTGATTATAAAATCGCTGAAGAAGCTATAAAAAAAGTTGCAGTACTTTTGGAAAAAAAATCTGTTACAAAAGATTTTAGACTTTCATTCAATATGTCCTCTGAAACTTTTATGAGAGAGGATATGGTTCCATATATTTTTGATCTTTTAGATTTTTATAAAGTTGACGGAAAAAATATTGAGATTGAAATAACAGAAACTATGATTTTAAACAATTCAAAAACTACAATTGAAAGATTAGAAAAATTAAAAGAAAAAGATATACTTATATCTATGGATGATTTTACTGCTGGATATTCAACTGTTGGACTTCTTGCAACACTTCCAGTAGATATTGTTAAATTTGATAGATCTCTAATTTTGGCTATGAATGAAGATGATCAAAAAGGAAAGGTTATCTATAAAGGGTTAGTTAAAATTATGAAAAGTTTAGGTTTAAAAATTGTTGCTGAAGGTATTGAAAAAGAGGAAGATTTAGAATTCCTTATTCAAAACTCTGTAGAATATGGTCAGGGGTTCCTTTTAGGAAAGCCTCAAAGAGACTTTCTAATTTAGAAAGTCTCTACAGCTACTCCAAAATGATCAGAAATTATATCTTTATTTTTAGAATTAAATATCACATTACTAGACTTTATCTCTAACTCTCTATTGGTTAAAATAAAGTCTATTCTTTTTGAAGCACTACACTTCCCTTCCCATCCAGCTATGACACCCAAAACTGTTATTCCATCATCTTTTTCTAAAGCATGAGAGTACGTATCTTTTAATCCCTTTTGGATTAGATAATCATATCCCTCTCCTCTTATATTGGCGTCATTATTAAAATCTCCCATAAGAAAATATCTATTTCCTCTTTTGTTGGCAAACTCTAACAGATTATCTACTTGTTGCTGAAATGAATTCTCAGAATCATTCCACCATCCAAGATGACAGTTATAAAAATCTACAACCTCTTCCCCTAAAGTCTGAGATATCATAGTAAATTTTCTACTTTTCCAAAAGTTAGTATCTTTTAATGCTCCTACAAAATGACTTATATGCTCTTCTATTTTACCTTTATATAAAATTGCAGTGCCTTCATGAAAAACATCATAACCTATGTGATGATAATCCCAAACAAAGTTATAAATGACCTCTCTTTTTTTCAACTCTTCACAGATAAGATAAGCAAAGTTACTTTCTCTTATATCATTATATATAATCTTATCCTCTATTAATTGGTTTACCTCTTGTAAGGCTATTATATCATACCCCTCTTGAACAATAACTTCGGCGAGGCACTTCATTTTGTCTATTTGATTTTCCTCCTGCCAAGAGTGACAGTTCAAAGTAAGTAGTTTCATTTTTTATCTCCCTAGTATATCTATTATTTTACATTTTAATATATCTGCTTTTGGTCCATATATAGCTTGAACTCCACAATCTTTTACTATAAGACCAATTGAACCTGTTTTTTTCCAAAGCCCTTTATCTCCAACAGCCTCTGAATTTTTAACTGTAACTCTAAGCCTAGTCATACACGCATCCACTTCAACTATATTTTCACTTCCACCTAAAAGTTCTATTATTTTAACAGGAATAGCATCTCCAGCTTCAGAGACCTCTTTTCTTTCTGAAGTTGTTTCCTCATCATCAATATAATTCCCTTTTCTTCCAGGTGTTGGCAAATCATATTTTTTAATAATTATATTAAATAACGAATAGTTCAAGAAGAAAAAACTAGTCGAAGCTATTACAAAGTTTATCAAATCTCTATATAATCCAGCTTTTATCATTAGCGGTAAACGAGATAATAACTCAAGAGAACCAAACGAGTGAACTCTTAAAGAGATTATATCTACAAGAGCAAAAGCTATTCCTGTTAGAATTGCATATGCAACATATAAAATTGGAGCTACAAACATAAACATAAATTCTATAGGTTCAGTTACTCCTGTTAAAAATACAGCTAACATCGATGATAAAAATATCGTTTTGTATTGAGTTTTTTTATCACTATCCACATTATTTAGCATAGCAAGACCTATTCCTAAAAGTGATGCTGTGGATAAAATAACTTGACCAGCTTTAAACCTTGCAGGTACAACTGTTTCTAATAAATTTTGATACCCAGCTGTATCTCCCATAGATTTGAAATTATTTAAATCAGTTATCCAAGCTAACCAAATAGGGTCTTGACCAGCCATAACGCTTCCCGCTGCTGCTCCCGTTAGAACTGTATAAGTTCCCCCAAGCTCTGTGTAGTTCATTGGAATTGTTAGCATATGATGTAATCCAAATGGTAACAACAATCTTTCTAAAGCTCCATATACAAACGGTGCTAAAACTGGAGCTGTATTTCTTGAAGTTGCTATCCACTCTCCAAAACTATTTAGTCCCCATTGAGCAAATGGCCATATCAATGAAAGCACTGTTGCCATAACAAAAGATCCGAATATAACTGTGAATGGCACAAATCTTTTTCCATTGAAAAATGTTAAAGATTTTGGTAGTTTATCAAAATTTTGATATTTGTTAAATAGTACCGCTCCTAGAAACCCTGATAGTATTCCTACGAAAACTCCCATATTTAAAGCTGGAGCTCCCATAACGCTAGTAAAATAATTTTTAACTAACAGTTCTTGTCCTGTTAATGAATTTACAACAGCATCTGGATTGTTTAAAATAGCACTATTTATTCCAAATATTGCTCCTGTAATTCTATTTGTAAGTATAAATGCCATAACTCCTGCAAACGCTCCACCAGCTTTCTCCTTTGCCCACGATCCCCCGATCGCAGCAGCAAATAGAATATTCAGATTTACAATAACTCCCCATCCCATATCCTCTATAATTCTTCCAATCATTGAAAGACCACTCGTTCCAAGAAGTTTACCAATAGAAACCATAAGCCCTGCCGCAGGCATAACCGCTATTACTACAATCAAAGCTTTTCCTAATTTTTGCCAAAAATCAAATGATACTAAACTGTTCTTTTTCATTTTAACACTCCCCTATTTAAATTTTATAAACTATACTTTCATAAGCCCTAATTTGAAACTCTTCAGATTTTCTATTTATTTTTTCATAGTTAGCTAAAACTATATTCTTATCTTTTAAATTAAATTCTGACAAATCTAATTTTTTTTCATTTTTACTTAAATTAGCTAAAACCAAATATTTTTCATTTTCAAACTCTCTTAAATACGCAAACACATGCTCATCATTTTCTAAAAGTAGTTTGAAATCTCCATATGTTAAAGTTTTACTCTCTTTTTTTAACTTTATCAAACTTTTATAGTAGTTGTAAATAGAGTTTTCTTCATGAAGTTGATTTTTTACATTTATCTTTTTATAATTTCCATTTACTTTTAACCAAGGTTTCCCACTACTAAATCCAGCATTTTTTGAATCATCCCATTGCATAGGTGTTCTAGAGTTATCTCTAGATGTGTTTGACAATATCTCTAAAACCTCTTTCTCAGGTACTCCAGATTCAAGCTTCTCTCTTCCCTCGTTTAAACTCTTTACATCTTTAAACTCTGATAATGAATTAAAAATTGTATTAGTCATACCTATCTCTTGTCCTTGATATATGAAAGGGGTTCCTTTTTGTAAAAAATATGCTGTTGCAAATGATTTTGCTGACTCCATCCAATACTCTTCATCGTTACCCCACGTCGATGTACTTCTCGGTATATCATGGTTTTCTATAAAAAGAGCGTTCCACCCTTTATCTTTTAAAGCTACTTGCCATTTATTTAAAACATCTTTATATGCTTTTGGACAAAACTCTGTTTTCTCCTCATAATCCCATAACTTTAGATGCTCAAACTGGAATATCATATTGAATTTCCCCTTTTCACTACAAACCCACTCATCAGAATTTTCAGCATCTACTCCATTAGCTTCTCCAACTGTAACTATATCATAGTTATCAAAAGTTGATTCCTTTAGTTCTTTTAGGTATTTTTGGATTCCATCCACATTCATATGCATATCAAAAGAATCAACATATCTCTTTCCCAAAGGATTAGGCATATCTGGGAATCCATCAGCTTTTTTTATATGACTTATTGCATCTACTCTAAATCCATCAATCCCTTTATCTAGCCACCAATTCATCATTTTATAGATTGCTTTTCTCATCTCTTCATTTTCCCAGTTTAAATCTGGTTGCTTTTTAGAGAAAAGGTGTAGATAGTATTCATCTGTTTTTGAGCATTTTTCCCAAACTGATCCTTTAAATATACTCTCCCAGTTATTTGGTTCAGCTTCATCTTTCCCCTCTTTCCAAATATACCAATCACGTTTTGGACTATCCTTTGACTCTCTAGCTTCTATAAACCAAGGGTGTTCATCACTTGTATGATTTATAACGAGATCAATTATAAGCTTCATACCTCTTTTATGAGTTTCAGCTAACAATTTATCAAAATCTGACATATTTCCAAACTCTTCTAAAATATCTTTATAGTCACTTATGTCATAACCATTATCGTCGTTTGGACTTTTAAAAAATGGCGATACCCAAATTAAATCTATTCCCAGCTCTTTTAAATAATCCAATTTTTCAATTATACCATTTAAATCTCCAATTCCATCCCCATTTGAATCTTTAAAACTTCTTGGATAGATTTGATAACCTATTAACTCTTTCCACCACATTTTATCTCCTCCAATTTTATGCAAACGTTTGCCTTTCTTGTTAAAATTATTCTAGCATTAAATTATATTTTTGTCTAGATATAAAACAAAAAAGTTGTAAAAATGATACTACATGCATTTTTACAACTTTTATTTTTCTTTAAACCTCTATATCTACAACTCTACTGCTCTCTTCTATTCCTATTTCTATACTTTGAACTAAAATATCCACAGCTTCAATTCCTAATTTTTCTGGTTTTATATCTATTAAAAAAACTTTTTCACGCCACATCTCTTTCAAATTTGTTTTATTAAAACTAGCTATATTTACATCTACAACTCTATTTTTTTCACAATATTCTAAAACACCTTCTAATAGATTATCTTCAGAAATTATAAAATTTTTAGGATTCTCTTTTTCAAAAATTTTCTTAGCTAAACGATACCCCTCTTCTCTTGAAAAACTTTCTCCTAAATATATCTCTCCATCTAAACCTAATTCTTTTCTAGCTTTTTCAAACCCCTCTATACGATTACTTGTCACTGTTAAGTTTTTATCACCACCAATAAAAACTATTTTAGAATTTTCTGAATATTCGCTCTTAGCAACTATAATTTTTTTTACTGCTTCATAAGTTGCTTTAGAATTATTATTATCCACCCATAAAGTATGCTCTTTTTTTTCTGGTTCGCCTATTATTACAAATGGAAATGATAACTCTTTTAAAAACTCTATACTTTTATCTTTTTTTCTAGTTGACATCAAGCAAATCCCATCTACAAATCCACTTTCTACAAGCTTTTTTGTACTTTCATACTCCTCTTTTTCACTTTTACAAAAGTCATACATAATATAGTAATCTCTTTCTTTCGCTTTTAAACTTATACCTTGCATAACCTCTATAAAAAACGGACTTGAAAATAACTTTATAGCCTCTTCAGGCATTATAACTCCTAGTACTCCAGTTTTCTTTTTTACCAAACCTCTAGCCATAATATTAGGTTTATAGTTTAATCTTTTTATCGACTCTCTAACCTTTTCTTTTGTGCTCTCACTTATTTTAGAGCTATCTGATATCACTCTTGAAACTGTTGAAACAGAAACTCCTGCATCTATAGCAATCTCTTTTATTGTTATTTTCATTTCTGTAGCTCCTATCTTTTTTCTACATTATAGCGAACTTTTACTCATTTTTCAAAATATTTTATATATTTATATTTGCAACGTAACATGTTACGTTTGTTGTAATGTGTGTTTTTAAACCTTCAAGTATTGATTATGAACTTTTTTTGTTGTATACTCAGATTAACAAAGGATCCTAGAAAAAAATTAGGAGGTACAAAATGTTAAAATTCTTTCAAAGATTAGGTGGGGCACTTTTTGCACCCGTGCTACTTTTCCCATTTGCAGGGTTAACAGTCGCTTTAACAATCATTTTAAAAAATCCAGATTTCGTTGGTTCTCTTGCAGATCCAAATGGTACTTTCTACAAACTTGTTTACATAATTGAAGAGGGTGGTTGGACAGTATTTAGACAACTTCCACTAATTTTCGCTGTTGGTTTACCTATTGGGTTAGCTAAAAAAGCTCATCCGAGAGCTTGCTTATCAGTTTTGGTAACTTACATGACTTACAACTACTTTATAAATGCTATTCTAACTTTTTGGGGTAACAGTTTCGGAGTAGACTTTACTCAAACTATAGGTGGTGTTAGTGGATTAACTACAATAGCTGGAATAAAAACTTTAGATACAAGTATCGTTGGAGCTATTGCTATCTCTGGTTTAACAATCTATATCCACAATAAATTTTTCGATACAAAACTACCTGACTTTTTGGGTATATTCCAAGGAAGTGCTCTTGTTGGTATGATCGCTTTTTTAGCTATGATTCCAGCATCATATGTAACATGTTTGGTATGGCCAAAAATTCAGATGGGGATATCATCACTACAACTACTAATGACATCTTCTGGAACTTTTGGTGTTTGGTTGTACACTCTACTTGAAAGAATACTTATACCTACTGGACTTCACCACTTTATTTATGGTCCATTTATATTTGGACCAGCTGTAATCGACGGTGGTATCCAAGTAGCTTGGGCACAAAATTTATCTAATTTTGCAAACTCGACACTGCCGCTAAAAGAGCTTTTCCCAGCTGGTGGATTCGCACTACACGGAAACAGTAAGATGTTTGCTGCTATCGGAATCGCTCTAGCAATGTATAAAACCGCTCGTCCTGAAAAGAAAAAAATTGTTGCTGGACTTTTAATCCCAGCTACACTTACAGCTGTTTTAGTTGGAATAACTGAGCCTTTAGAATTTACATTCCTATTTGTTGCTCCATTCCTATTTGCAATACATGCTGTTCTAGCTGCCACTATGGCTGCTGTTATGTATGCCTTTGGAGTTGTTGGAAATATGGGATCAGGACTTATTGAAATTGCTGCTATAAACTGGATACCACTTTTCAAAAACCATAGTTCTGTTATGTTCACTCAGCTAGCTGTTGGAATTGCTTTTATTCCAGTTTATTACTTTGTTTTCTCATTCTTCATCGAAAAGTTTAAATTAAAAACTCCTGGAAGAGAGGATGAAGAGGAAGAGATTAAACTTTATACAAAACAGGATTTCAAAAATAAAAAAGATGCTAAAAATGGAAATATTGTTGTTGAAAATGCTTACTTTGATCAAGCTTACACTTTCTTAGAAGCTTTGGGTGGAGCAAATAATATAGAGGTTGTAAATAACTGTGCAACTAGACTTAGAGTTACTGTTTTAGATGAAACTCTAGTAGCTACAGATTCAACGTTTAGAGCTGTTGGTGCTCATGGCGTTGTTAGAAAAGGAAAATCATTCCAAATTATTGTGGGTTTATCTGTACCACAAGTTAGAGATTGTTTTGAAGATTTAATGAATAAAGAGTTAGAAAATACAAAAAATTTAGTTAACGCATAGGAGGGTTTATTATGAAAAAGTTTTCAATTTTAATCGCAGGTGGAGGAAGTACATTTACTCCAGGAATAATTTTAATGTTATTAGACAACTTAGACAAGTTCCCAATAAGACAGATTAAGATGTTTGATAATGATGCTGAAAGACAAGCTAAAATAGGTGACGCTTGTGCAATTCTTTTAAAAGAAAAAGCTCCAGAAATAGAGTTTAGCTACAGTACTAAACCAGAAGAAGCTTTCACAGATATAGATTTCGTTATGGCTCATATAAGAGTTGGAAAATATCCTATGAGAGAGCTAGATGAAAAAATACCTTTAAAACATGGTGTTGTAGGTCAAGAAACTTGTGGACCAGGTGGAGTAGCTTACGGTATGAGATCTATAGGAGGAGTTATTGAACTGATTGACCACATGGAAAAATACTCTCCAAACGCTTGGATGTTAAACTACTCAAACCCAGCTGCTATCGTTGCTGAAGCTACTAGAAGATTAAAACCAAATTCAAAAGTACTTAACATATGTGATATGCCAATTGGAATTGAAGTTAGAATGGCTGAGATTCTTGGATTAGATTCTAGAAAAGATATGGATATCATGTATTATGGATTAAATCATTTTGGTTGGTGGAAATCTATAAAAGATAAAGCTGGAAATGATTTAATGCCAAAAATTAAAGAGCATGTTGCTAAATTTGGATACGTGGAAGATAAAGGAGATAATCAGCATACAGATGCTAGTTGGAATGATACCTTTGCTAAAGCAAAAGATGTCTATGCAATTGACCCTACAACTTTACCTAATACATACTTAAAATACTACCTATTCCCTGATTATGTTGTTGAACACTCAGATAAAGAGTATACAAGAGCAAACGAGGTTATGGATGGAAGAGAGAAGTTTGTATTTGGAGAGTGTGCTAAAATAGTTAAAAACAACACATCTAAAGATACCGCCCTACACATAGATGAGCATGCTTCATATATAGTTGATTTAGCTAGAGCAATTGCTTTTAACACAAAAGAGAAGATGTTACTGATTGTAGAAAATAACGGAGCTATTGTAAACTTTGATTCTACTGCTATGGTAGAGATTCCATGTATAGTTGGAAATGCTGGACCTGAACCTTTAGTTGTAGGAGCTATTCCTCAGTTCCAAAAAGGACTTATGGAACAACAAGTTTCAGTTGAAAAACTAACTGTTGAAGCTTGGATAGAAGGATCATACCAAAAATTATGGCAAGCTCTAACTATGTCAAAAACTGTTCCTAGTGCAACTGTAGCTAAAGCGATACTAGATGATTTAATCGTTGCAAACAAAGATTACTGGCCAAATTTAAAATAAATTATAATATTAAAATAACTTCTATATAAAAGTTTATATAGAAGTTATTTTAATTTTTGTTTTTATTTTTATGTATTTTATATAAAAAATTTCTAATATGCTTTTTTTAGATTTCATAGTATAATATAATACTGTTTCATTTTTATATAATAGCTGGAGGAATTAAAAAATAAAATGCAAAGTATGAGTTTTTTTGAAAAAATAAGTTGTGGTGCATTAATATGTAAAAATGACCCTTATTCTACAATTATTGAAGCAAATAATGCTTTTTACAATCTCATCGGTTATACAAAAGAAGAGATGTCCGAAGTTTTTGACAATAAATTTTCAGCTTTGGTTATAGATGACCTAAACGAAATATTAAAAAAAGTTAGTAATGCTGTGAAAACTAAAAATGTTTTAGATTATGAATTTAGAATTAGAAATAAAAAAGGGGATATTCTTTGGATTCATGATATTGCAACCTATAATCCTGAAGATGATCTTTTTTATGTTGTGATAATGGATGTTACTTATCGAGAGAAAATTTTGAAAAATATCTCAAAATTTTCAGAGATAGACTCTTTATCTCAACTCTTAAATAGAGGGGCTCTAGAAAAAAAAATTAAAAAGAAAATCTCAAATAAAAAAATTGAATCGCAAGCTATGTTTTTAATTGATTTAGATAATTTCAAACAACTTAACGACACTAAAGGTCATCAGGTTGGAGATGAAATTATAAAAATTGTTGGAGAAAAGTTGAAGCTAATTTTTGGTAAAGAGTTTATTCTTGGTCGACTTGGCGGAGATGAATTTTTAGTTTACTTAGAAAATCCCTCTTCTGAAAACATTTTACATCACTATGCTGAAAAAATTTTAAATAATCTTAAATTTAATTCGGACAATGTAGTAGTCGAAGCATCTATCGGAGCTATCTACGACACAACCAAAAAGTTTAGTTTTGAGGAGCTCTACAATCTTTCAGACATCAATCTTTATGAAACTAAAAATACACAAAAAGGGAAATATATATTAAAAACATTTTAAGGGAGCTATTTACTAGCTCCCTTTTAAATACCCATCTACTAACTCTTCAAAGAAAAGAATACTATTACCAAAAAAATCATTTTTCTCTAAGTTTCTATCATCTAATAGATTGCTATTTTTCACTACAAATGTCACTTCAGAAATTTTTTCCATACTACTTCCAGCTATTCCTGTTATCACCACTATAGGAACGTCATTCGCCTTTGCTTTATTACAAAGATTAAGTATAGCTGCTGTTTCTCCTGATTTTGAAACAACAATTAAGAGTGGCTTTTCCTCATAATCTCTTTCCATATTCTCCATATATTCTGACATCATTGAAAAATACCCTAAAATCATAAGTTTATCATTTATATATCTTGCTATATGAGCTGAAAATCCAACTCCATGAACAAATATAGCGCCTCTTTTTCTTGCTTTTAAAAGATTTCTAAATTTCATACCTTTTTGTAAAGTAAAATCCTGACAATAACTGCTATTTAAATCTTTCGCTGCTGAATTAGATTTTAAACTCAGCTCCAATCTATAAACCATATCTATAAAACCTTTGTATCCTAACTTTTTAGAAAGATTCATAACAACTGATGTCGATGCAAAACACTCTCTTGCAACACCTCTAACCCCAACTTCCAAAGCCTTATCAATGTTGTTTACAATATAGCTTAAGGCTAACTCCTCTGATTCTGTCAAATTATATCTTTCACCTAACTTATAGATATCTATCTCCATATTTCCCCACTTTCACTTACTTTATTTTAAAATCTCACGAGGTGAATCCTCTGTTAAAATTTTTAATTTTCCCTCTCCAATAAAAGTTTTAAATAAAATAAACTCTCTATGAAAAGAGTAGTTTCTGTACTCTAAGTTATGAGCATCAGACGCTAAAATATCTACTATATTTTCAGAGTAAAGCAAGTTATCTTTTTTCAACAATCCAGGAATAGCACTTATATTACTTTGTATTTTAACCCCTAGCTCCTTAAACTTTAAAATCTCCTCTTTTGATAGCTCTGGGTATCTTTCTATATGAGCTATAATAATTTTATACCCTTTATTTATGAGTGAAGAGATCATGCTGTATTTTACTTTGAAAAGTAGTCCTCTTGGAAACTCTACCAATATATAGTTACTATCCCCTAAAGTATTAAATTTTTTCTCATCTAAACTAAAAAATGTGTCCATATCCAAATAGATCTCATTTCCTGGATGAATATTTATGTCTATACGCTTCTCTTTCAACGCTATCTTTAACAGCTTAAAATTTTCAGCATAGTTTTTATTTTCATACTTTCCTTTTTTATAGTGTGAGCTACAAACAATATCTTTATATCCAAGCTTAACAGCCTCTCTACAAAGCTGTAAAGACTCCTCTAGTGTTTCTGCTCCATCATCAACCCCAAACAGAATATGACTGTGTATATCAACCATTTTTCTCCCCCATCTATCTCTTATCTTACTTTGAATATATTTTCATCGATTTACTTGAAAATACCAAACCTATCTTAACTATTTTAGTTATTCCACGCTCTTTCAATCCGTTTTCATATATTTTCTTATCTATCTGATTTAAAGCATCTTTTCCAGCTGCATCAAAATCACTTTCTGAAGTTGAACTTGCCACTTTAAACTCAAAAATATATCCAATTCTATTTTTATCTTTTGGTTCTAAAGCTAAATCATAACGCCCTAGACCTTCCTCTCTATTTGAATGAATATAAAAAGTACTATCGAGTCCTATTATCATTCCTAAAATTAAATTATGATAAAACTTCTCCTCTTTGGAACCATCTAAATAGCTCATACTCGCCAAAAACATCGAGTTTATCTTTTCCTCTATTGAGTCATTCCCATAGATTTTTCCAATTAATAAAGCATCTTTCAATTTAGAAAAACTATCTCTATTACTGTTAGTTAATATATTTAAAAACGTTTTTTTAAAATATTTCTTAACTTCAAGGTTAGGAATTCTCAGATAGTACTCATCATCCTCTTCTCCATATCTATCTATAGTCAAATAGCCAGCTGAAAACATTAAGTATAAAATTGTACTGTGGCTATATTTTTCTCCAAAAATCATATTGTCATCTAGAATAGTTCTTGCACTTCCACCGTTTAATAGATTATAAAAGATATCCTTTATATCCAAATCTGCTTCTTTTAAAAGTTCCATAATTAAAGTATTAGCACTAGTATTTACCCAATAACTCTCCAATTTACCAGAATCACAATGATTTATAATACTCCAAGGATTATAGATTTTCTGATTATTAAAAGTATAACCGTTATACCAACTTTTAGCACACTCCATAGTTGTTTCTAAATTATAATGCTTCAAAATCTCTTCTACTTCGGTTTCATTCATACCAAAATGATTGTAATCACCTTTTAATAAAGTGCTTACTTTCAAATTATTTAAACTCGAAAAAATAGATTCTTTCGCCACTCTTAAAATTCCTGTTACAACTGCAAAAGATATTGGTGCATCCTTTAAAGAGCTTCCATAGAAAGTACTCATAAGCTCTTTTACATCTTCATAATAACCTTTTTCATTAGCTATTATCATTGGTGAATCATACTCGTCTATCAATAACACCGGTTTAACACCTACATACTCTTTATAAAGTTCTGACAAAAACTGTAATGCAGTATCATAATCAGCTTCATCTTTTCTTCTTAAAATTTTATCAAAATTTTCAAAATCATATTCATCTAAAAGTTTTAAAAGGTGTTTATGCTCTTTGAATAGTCTACTAATTAGTTTTTTAAACTCTGAAAAGAAATCTTGATAATTTTTTCCAGATAAATCTTTTAAGGTTAAGAATATAACCGGATATTTTCCTGCTCTTTTTATGTACTCTGTTTTTTCTATCTTTAATCCCTTAAAAAGTTTTCTATTCTCTTCAGCATCTTTCATATCTAAAAAGTATTTTAAGGCACTCATGTTCAAAGTTTTTCCAAAACGTCGTGGTCTACAAATTAAGGTTACCTCATAATTTTTTTCTAAAACCTCTTCTATAAATCCAGTTTTATCAACATAGTAGTAATTTCCACCTATGATTTCTTTAAAGTCACTTTTACCAATTGGTAATTTTTTTTTATTCATGCTTTCACACCCTTTCTCTTTTAACATTTAGATTATTATACCATATTTCATATTAGGTATCAAAAAAAGCTAGATTCTCACGAACCTAGCTTCAATACATCCCCTATACTTTTAATAACTCTATAATCGATAACTTCTGAATCTTTTTTATTGGAACTATACCTAATAGCATCCCTAGTGTTATTATTGTAAAAATAAAACTAAACACTTTTAAACCATCTAAGTATATAGATATATTTAAAACCAACTCTATAACTTTTAAAATAGAATACCCTAAAACTACTCCTAAAAAAAGTCCCGAAAGTAGTATATAGATATTTTGAATTAAGAATATTCTGAACACTCTACTTTTACTCATTCCGACAGCACTTAATATCCCTATGCTGCTTTTCTTTTCGAGTAAAGAGGTCATAGTTATATTAAAAGTGAAAAATCCTGCTATTCCAACTCCAAGAGCTAGCATTAAAAATAGTGCTTTATTTAAAAATGAGATTATTTTATTTATCTTTTTAAACAGATCTGGTGTTTCTAAAAGCTTTATTTTATTCTCTCTTCCTATGTTTAAACTGCTTATAATCATAGGTATATAATCATTTGAATCAGCACTCTCTTTAAAGACAATCAAGACTCTTTTATAATCATATTTTACAACATTAGAATCGAAGCCCAATTGACTTAGAATAGCTCTTTTTCCTACTTTCATAGTTTCAAGAGGATTTAACTCTTCATAAAATTCTCTTATGAAAAACTCTTTTCTTTCGCCATTTATAGAAAGTAGGATTCTATCTCCTATTTTTCTATCTGAGAATTGGGTTTTATCTAAGATGATGTCACTATCTCTTAATTCTGGTAGATTCATCTTTTTTAAAAGTTCATTTGGATAACCTTTAAATAAAATCTCATCGTCCTCTTTAAAACTATCGGGATAAAGATAGTAATCTACATCTGGAATACTATTTATGAAAGCTATATCTTTTGAGGTTATGCTATCTCCACCTATTAGGATGCTATTTTTTCCCATAGTTCTTAGATCTTTTTCTACTGTTTTAGTTATACTCGCTTTCAAAGTTATTGATAGAAAAATAAGAACTGTTGAGGCTACTATAGCTAAAAATGGTAATATAATCTTTTTTTTGTTTTCTGAGATGAACTTTAATGCCATCCAGTTCTCAAATTTCATTTTTACTCCTTTATTTTATAATCTAATTGGCAACTTAACTATTAAAATTTTCTATTTCATCAATCAAATTATTCATATTACAAGCTCTGTCTGTATAATTTTTTATCCCTTCATAACTATCAGAATAACTGTTCCATGTCTTTAAATTTTCCTCTGTAAAAGTTTTTATAAATAAATCCCTATCCTTTAGAGTTTTCATCCCAAATTCAATAGAGATTCTTTCTTTTTCATCATCTGTTGCATCTTTTTTAGAACAAAGTACATCTTCTAAATTTTGACTAAAAAATATAACTTCAAATTCTATATTTTTCGTAGTATTTACTTCTATCATCTTAAAATTAAACATTTTAGACAAACAATTCCTCTTATTAATTGAACTATCTTTTTGATTGAAAAAACAATTATCCGTATCTGTGACATAGTAAATCTTTTGTATATCCTTAAGTTTTATTTGATCCGCCTTAATTATTGGACTTTTTATAAATTCATCTACAATATTTTTAATTTTTCCTTTTACATTAGATGAGGTAATGTTGAAAATTCCCTTACTATTTTGGACATATTCAGTTAATAAATCTCCATAAACAACTTTTACAGTCACCTTTATTTTTAATTTTCTCAACTCATTTGCTATCCAAGGTATTAGTGCATCTTGATCACTAGGTCCTTCAACTATAAATAAAAAAACTTTTTCTCTCATTTTTACTTCACCAACTTTCTCAAATATAGTTCCAAAGCATATTCATTCAATAATAATGGGCTTATATTTGATTCACTCCATAAAGTTTGAGATCTTAAATACTTCTGTCTAAGATTTGTTGTTCCTGAAGTTCCTTTAAAATATACATAAGCTGTACGCTCTTTTTCTATCGTAGAAATTATAATAGAGTTTCTATTTAATTTCTCTAATGGTAGTAAATTATGAGCAGTAAAAATTAATTGTCCCTTTGCATACTTTGAGAGCTTTTCTAACATTATTGCTAACAGATATTCAAAAATATGAATATCTAGCTCATCTATAAGTACAATAGCTCTCTCATCCTGCACATAATAAACTAATGCAGATAATAGTGAAATTAGTTTTATTATTCCTGTAGATTCATTTTCCACACATATTTTATTGCCATTTTTTTCTACATACAGACTTACTGCAATTTTTTTGCTCTCATTCTCTATTCTATCATCTTTTTTCTCCAGTATAAGTTTAGAATCAGGAATAATAACAGAGAATATATCTCCTATCTGTTCTATTACTTTTTCTAAATCCTGAACTATTTTCTCTTCATAGATATTACCTCTATTCTTTCCAAAATTTATAGGAAGTGTTCCATGAGCATTTTCTGTATGAGCCTTTAAAGGTAATAAAATTTCCAAATTATATAACGCTTGCTCTTTTAAGGTTACTACAAACATTGTCATGATTGTAGTTTTTATTTTTTCCCAATGAGTCATAAATAGATTGATCTCTGAATTTAATTTCTCTTTTTCAACTTTTTTTATCTGTTCATATACTAAAGAAAATAGGCTATTTAACTTATCAAATTCAAAATATAAACTTTTTAATGATATTTCTTTAGATTTTAAAATCTCCTCTATCTCTTTATTATTTTTAGCATTAAATTTACCTTTGAAATTAATTTGTGGAATTATCGTTTCTACACTATTATCAATTGTAACTATATTCTTAAATACACTTTTCTTGACAATTTCTCTATATAAAAATTCTTCATTAGTTACATAAATATTTTCACTATTTAATCTATCCTTTTGAAAACCTAATTTTAATTTATATTGAAAGTCTTCATTTGTAAAAATAATTTCAAGAAACATTGTGTTTGAATCTATATTTATTAATTTAGCAATTTTATTTTTTAACTCTTCACTTTGTTCTTTACTCTTCAAAGAATTAAAATATAATCTTATAACATCAATTGCTTCTATTACAGCAGTTTTCCCTGTTCCATTTGGTCCATATATCCCAGAAAGATTATTTTTAAAATCTATTTTACTATTTTTTATGTTTTTAAAATTTTCCATTTGTAATGATAAAATCTTCATTTTTACTCACTCCATACATTTTTATTTTTAGTTAATTTTAACATTATAAATTCATAAATTCAATATATTTCGCTATTTTTTTATTTTTTTAAGATAAAATATCTTAAAAATGTAAAAATCGAGAGAAACGACCCTCGATTCTTAGTAATTCTGACCATTTTGATTATAATTGTATTACATATATTCAAAAGGCCTTATTTTAAGTTTTGTAACTTTTGAGGCTATTTTTTACGAATACTAGTATTCATAAGAGCTAAAAAAATAAAGGCTGTTAAAATCGAAATAAGAGCGTCATTTTTGTGGACTTTTGTATGTAAAATAGTAAATTCAAGTTTATGTATTCTTAATTTGGTATTTTTATAGTTTAAGGCTATATTTTTGGTATTTTCTTCTATTTTTTCGATTAAATAAGAGAAGGGCAAACACAAGATAATTAACCAAATATATATTAAAATTGGGTATTTTGGTGAATATACTAATTTCTTAAAGTAAATCTCGAAAAAATTATATATAACGAATCTAATATTGATATAAAAATTCTAATAAAAATTTTTAGAAAAGATAGTAATCTTATATACAAAATTAAAAAAGTACAGTCTTTGACAAAAGATGAAAGAATTGTTTTTATTATTTTTAAACTTTTAAATGAAAGGTTTATAAATATCTCAAAGGTTGCTGAACAATTAAATGTCACTCGAAGAACATTAAGTTATGACCTTGCGAAAATAAAAATAAAAATAAAAATTTCAACATATAATTTACAGTTAGATGGGTATAAAAACTTAGGATTAGTTCTTTCAGGAGATGAAGTATATATTAGAAGAATGTTTCTAGGATATATTATAAAATATTTTATTGAAAAAGATTTTCTTCCTAAAATAATGAGAACTCAGTTTGGAGCATTTTTAAAACAAAACAATTTTAAAAATATATCTAAAGCAACTTCTTACATCGAATCCAAAGTAGATGATAACTTTTACTACAATGAAATTATTTTAAATAGCTCTATAATGGCTTTTTCAACAAATCTTATAGATAAAAAAATACATTCTTTCAAAATTTCACCCTCTTTTGAGGTTAATATTTTAGAAGAACTTTCTGATTATTTTACAGAAATTTTAAAAAATAGATATTATACCCTTGATTTTTATCCAGATAAACTTAATGATTATATTCTTAATTTAGAAGTAATTTTAAGTAAGTTTTTTGATTTAAATTTTAACAAAGCTATCTATGATAAAGTTCCTTTAAAAAAATGGATTATATTTCTACTTGTTAAAGAGATTTTCGAAATAAGAGACAACTATTTTATGAACATACTAATTGATGATTTTCCTGAAAAAATCTTTAAATTAACTAGTAAAATAAAAAATAAAATTCCATCGGTAACTATATACGAAGGCTTCATTATATACTTCTTTATGATAAATATCATCAATCTTTCAAAGCAGGAAAAGCTATCTTTAAATAAATATATTTTTGTATATAGAAATATCCCTAGCTCTCTTGCAAATATGATTATAAAAAAACTAGAAAAACTTTATTCCATAAAATTTAAAGATGTTGTTAAATTTAACGACCTAAAAAATTACGTGAAATATAACACTCCAACGGCTGTCTACTCCATAGAAGAGTTTGACTTAAAAGCTTTAAATATAAATCATATCAAAGTATCTTTATCTGATTTATTCATCTTCTAAAAGTCTGATAGATAGCTTTATTTTTTTAAAACTATTTAAGGTAGGTTAAATTTAACCTACCTTTTTTTTATTTATATGATATATTAATTGTAGAAAAATTAAATTATATGAGGTGCTATTATGGAAAAAATCAGTTTAGAGCTTGCTCTAGAAACTCTACTTAATAAAGTTAATATATTAAAAGAATTCGAAGAAAAAAATATTTTAGATAGTCTTGGATTTGTATTGGGTGAAGATATTCTATCTCCTTTAAATAATCCTCCATTTAATCGTTCGCCTTTAGATGGATTTACATTTAATAGCTTTGACACAATTGGAGCATCTAAAGATAATCCTGCAATTTTTTTGGTTAAATCTGAAATTTTTGCAGGAGGTTATTGTGACGATAAAATAAATAAAAATGAAGCTTTTAGAATTATGACTGGTGCTCCTATTCCATCTAGCTGCAACTGTGTTATAAAACAAGAAGAGGTTCATTTCGATGAAAAAACAAATACTTTAAAAATATATAGAGAATTAAAAAACCATGAAAATTTCTGTTTTGAAGGTGAAGATTTAAAAATTGGTGAACTGGTTGTAAAAAAAGGAGAAGTTATTACATACAACCATATCGGAGTTTTTGCTTCTTTAGGTATTGATAAAGTTAAAGTTCTAAGAAAACCTAAAATTGGAGTGCTGAGTTTAGGAAGTGAGCTTTTAATGCCTGGGGAATTACTAGAAAACGGAAAGATATATAACAGTAATCTTTTTACATTGATAAGCAAGCTAAAATTTTTAGGAATTGATGGCGTTATGTATCCACCTATGTCTGATGACCCAACTTTAGTTTCACAGTTCATTGAAAAAGAGTTAAAAAATGTTGATCTGCTTATTACTACAGGCGGAGTCTCTGTTGGAAAAAAAGATATTATGCATGATGTAATAAAAGAATTAAAAGCAAATAGATTATTCTGGAAAATAGATATTCAACCAGGAACACCTGTTTTAGCTGCTGAAAAGGATGATAAACTTATTTTATCTCTTTCTGGAAACCCATTTGCTGCTCTTGTTAACTTTGAACTTTTAGGAAGAGCTGTTATTTCTAAAATGAGTTCAAATGGTATAAAAACTACTGGAACAATTGAAGCAGTAGTTCGAGGTGGATTCAGTAAATCATCTTCTAAAAGACGTTTCATCAGAGGGTTTTTCCAAAATGGTGAAGTCTTTTTAAATGATAAAAAACACTCTTCTGGAACAATCTCATCTCTCATTGGAAAAAACTGTATCGTTGAAATCTCACCTGGAACAAGTTCTTTAAAAGATGGTGATAAGGTGAAGGTGATTTTAATTGACTAAATTTTATAACATTGATGCTTTAGTTTTAGCTGGGGGTAAAAGTAGTCGTATGAACTTTTCTGATAAGGCTCTTTTAAAAATTGGTAATAAAACATTTTTAGAAAATTTGGAGGTTCTATTTTCTAACTTTAATAGAAAATATATCTCATTGAATTCATCACAAAATATCTCTAGTAACTCTTTTATTAGAATAGATGATGAGTACAACGAGATTGGTCCTATATCTGGATTATATAATGGGCTTTCAAAGTGTGAAAGTTCATATCTTTTTGTAGCACCTTGTGATGTTCCAAATTTAACAGCAGACTTTTTAGAATATATAACTAATTTTATCTCTTCTGATTATGATGCTTTTATTGTCAAAGATAAGCATGGATTTATTCATCCACTTATGGGAGTTTACAACAAATCTGCACTCGAAAAAATAAAAATTGCAATTAATTCAGAAGACTATAAAATTATGAATCTTGTAAAAAATTTAAATGTTAAATACATCGATTTAAAATATACTAATTTTGATGATTTAGAAATTTTAAAAAATATAAATACACCTGAAGATTATAAAAACTTAACTTCTTCTTCAGAAAATAAAACTAAATTTTTTGCTGTATCTGGAATTAAAAACTCTGGTAAAACAACTTTAATTACTAAACTTTTAAAAAAATTTAAAGATGAAGGTTATAAAGTTGGAACAATAAAACATGATGGACATGATTTTCAAATGGATAATCTTAACTCTGATACTGATAAACATATCAAATCTGGAGCACATGGAACACTTATTTTTTCTAAAAACAAATTTATGTTCTTAGAACAAACACCCGAAACAGAAATCGAGTTTTATTTAAATTTTTTCAAAGATTATGATATCATTATTTTAGAAGGTTTTAAAGGTAGCAATCATCCAAAGCTAGAGATAATTCGAAAGAATATTTCAAATAAAAGTGTTTGTAATTTAAACAATCTCAAATTTATTGTAAGTGATCTTGAAGTTATCTCTAATGTTAATGATATAAAAATACTAGATATTAATGACATTGGTAGTATTTTTAAAGAAATTAAAACAGTTATTTTTTAAAAAAAATTTTAAAAAATTACAGTTGACTATTTTCTACAAAAACTATATAACATAAGTTGTGGCATTTTTATAATGCAGTAAATATATAGGAGTTGTAAATGAATCAATACACTAAAAAAAATAAATTAATTATCTTCTTAATGAGTCTTATTATTATGATTACACTTTTTTTATCTACAAAACAGATTTTATCTAGAGGTCAAGAAATTACAGTATTAATTAATAAAGGTGCTTTTATTGATATAAGTAGTAAAATAAATGATAAAATCTTATTATTGGAATCTATAGCAAATTTAAAATATATAAAAGATGAATCAATTCCAATTCAAGAAAGAGCTCTTTCTCTGAGACCTTTCCAAGAGAAATATGATTTCCTTATGATTGCTCTTATGGATAAAGATGGAAATACCTCAAGTTCTCTTGAAGGAGGACTTGCCGATCTTTCAGATAGAGCATATTTTCAAAAAGTAAAAAAAACAAAACAAAATGTTATCAGTGATGTTATTATAAGTAGAACAACTGGTGAAGAAAATATTGTAATTGTGCATCCAATATTAGATATAAATGATGACTTTAATGGTGCTGTATTCATCTCTATTCGTCTAACAGATTTAATCAATCTAAAAAATACTTATGGAGCTTCTAGCCAAGGATACACAACAACTATCTTAGATGATGAAATGAATGTCATTGCCGGTGATTTTAAGGCTAATTTTCTACAACTTAAAGATGATCTTATCTCATGTGAACCAACTGGTGTTTTCTTTAAAAAAAGAAATGGTGATTTACATTTTATAGCTTTTAACAAAAAGCACCTTTCTAATTGGTATATAATTACAGATTTGAATATTTCAAAATATTTTTTCGGAACTTGGGCTAGTACACTAATTATAATTTTTGTTTTTACTATACTGTTTCTGATGATTTTTAAAAGCTTTGATATCAATAAAAAAATAGAAATTCAGCCACTTCTAGATTCTTTAAATCAAGATTATCTATCTGGAGTTTATAACAGAAAATATTTAGAGGACTATATTAAAAACTACTTTAAAAAAGAGTCTTTAAAAAGCTTTAAATCTGCTTTTATAATTTTAGATATTGATAATTTTAAAGCTATAAACGATGAACTTGGCCATACTACAGGAGATTATGTTATTCGAGAATCAGCAAATAAAATTAAAGATATTTTTTATGATAACTCTGTAATTTCTAGAATTGGTGGAGACGAATTCATAATTTTTGTCGAAAGTATTGATAATGAGAAAACTGTTATTAATAAAATTAAAACTTTATTAACTCTTATGAATACAACTTATGGTAGAAATGAAAAAAATATAGTTATATCTGCTAGTATTGGAATAACATTTATAGGAGATGAGTACTATAATTTCATCAATCTATACAACGAAGCTGATAGTGCTTTATATAAAGCAAAGAAAGCTGGAAAAAATTGTGCATACGTATCCAATGAAATTGATAATCAACTCATAAAAGTAAATAAAAATTCTATTTAAGTAAAAAGCTATCGAGTTTTAAAATTCGATAGCTTTTCTTTTAAACTAAAGTTCCATAGTAATCCACAAAAGTGTACTGTTCCCACTTTCCTTTTATAAGATTTAAAACTCTATTATTGTTATACTGTACTAAAATTTCACGATTTTTAAGGATTTTTTCTATATCATCTTTAAATTTCTTATTTTTCTCTTCTGAATCTTCTATTTTTAAGAATTTAATATACTCCTTTAATCTGTAAATAGTCTCATAATTCTGTGTTCCACCATACTCTTTTAATATACTAAAATTTTCCATCTCTTTATCTAAATTATAATCTAATTTAATATTTTTACTAAGAATAAAGTCTCCAATTTTATACTCCTCTTTATTTAAAATATTTTTTTGAAGAAATACTCTTAAATTATCCTCTCCCCCATAACGAGTATAATATAGATAACTTTGACTAATTTTTAAATACTGCTTATTCAAATCATCCTCAATTCCATTCTCTTGAAATAGTATAAAAATAGGTAAGAATATATCTAATAAATAGCTATAAACCAACTCTTTTCTTGTTAAAAGTTTATTTGCTTTTTTTCTATAATATCTTGAGTATCTTATGCAATCCTCTACAACCGAATGTAAATTTAAATCCTTTGTATCAATATTTAGTTGTCTTGATTTAAGTACTAACTCATCTCTATAAAAATTATAAACTCCTTCAAACCATCTTTGCATTCCCACAATAAAACCTGGTATATCATTATTTAAGCTGAAAAGTGCAATCTCTCCTATAACTAATGTCTCTCTTCTAAACTGCTTTTTAGAATATTCTCTAATGGCTTTTATCTTTCCTTTTGTATCATCAGTATAAAATATAATTCTATCTATATAGTAAAGTTTTCTAAAATCATCTATTAAAAAGCTATCTAACTTTATATCTGTTTCTATTTTTTTTACTAATAAAATTTTATTTCTATTTAAATAATCTACTAAGGTATTCGTATAACCTTTTTCATATTTATTTCCTAATTTATAACTATTTTTATATCTTAAATATTCAACAAATATATCCCCATTAAGTTTAGATTCTAAATCTTTAAAATTAGAGAGTAAAATGTTTACTACCGGTATAAATATTCTTTGATGCCAAGCAGTTGAAGGTTCAAATCCCTCTTCTCCTAAAGAATATAACTCTAAAAACTTTCTTACTTCACTTCTTAACTCTTTATACCTCTCACTCTTAGAGCACTCGATTCCGCTCAATCCAGTTTCTTTCTCAAAACTAAATCTTTCTCTTGATAAAATATCAGATTCCTCATTTTTCTCAGAAAAAAACTCATAAACCTCTGCTTCAATCGAATGAAAATTTAAAGTTTTAGCTACGGAAACTCTATGATTTCCATCATACACAAAATACTCCTCTTTTACTTTATAAAGAATCACAGGTGGAAGACTTCCATCTTCTAAAGTTTTCAAATATACATTTACCCACCTAACTCGAGATTCATCTCTCACAGGATTAAAATCTTTATCAAAGTCCTGAGCTTTTTCTACTGTTCCAACTACTTTCGAAAGTAATACTTCACGTATCCCTAAGTAAATACGATTTGATAACTGCTCCTCTTTCTCCACTGTAGAAAATTCTTTTATTCTTTTTCCCTCTCTATCAAAGAAATTAAACCTAGTTTTCCTTAAAGCCTTTCTAAAAGCCAACTCTGCTTCCTCTTTTTCTATAATCTCCTTCATTCTACCTCCTTTAAGAAAAATCCAAGTCTAAAACCTTATACCCAAATACATTTATTATTTTTGTATTTTCTAACTCTGCTTCTTTTATCTCATGATGACTTTTCAAATGTACATGTCCATGCAACCAATATTTTGGTTTTAATAGATCTATCGCTTTTCTATAACTATTAAAACCCTTATGAATCGGGTCATCTCCTTCGTTTATTCCACCAACAGGTGAATGACTAATCACTAAATCAACTGTTTTAAACATTGTTTTCAGATAACTTTTCATCACCATAAAAAATACATCTTTCTCACTATATTGATGGTTTCCTCTTGAATATATATGGCTTCCATCAAACCCAACTATTTTTATACCTTTCACAGTATAATTTTCACCAAAGTCTAAATTTTTACAAAAGCTTATATCATGATCTTGAGCATATATATGGTTTCCATTCACGTATATACACTCTTTATTTAAAACCGTAAATAGATAATCTAAATATCTATTGCTCACATCCCCACATGAAACTATCAACTCAATATCTTTAAACATCTCTTTTAAAGTCTCTGGAGAATATCTTTCCAATGTTGCCTCATCACTAACTGCAAGTATTTTCATCTCTCAACTCCTAATTTTAACTATGACAAAAACTACCACATAAATGTGGTAGTTCCTATTTTTTTAAATTTTTTGAGGGTTTATATTCCAAATCTCTTTTGCATATTCAGCTATTGTTCTATCTGATGAAAACTTTCCACCATTAGATATATTTATCCAAGCTTTTCTTCCCCAATTATCTCTATCTGAAAACTCATTATTAATTTTTCCTTGAACTCTTCTAAATTCAGCAAAATCTTCTAACACAAAGTATTGATCTGCTTTATGCCATGAAGCCCCCTTCATCAATGAATCATACAGCTCTTTGTAATACCCTGTTCCACCATCATCTAACGTTCCATTGATAAGAGCATCTACAACTCTTTTTAATCCAGGTGTATTATTATAAGGAATATATGGGTCATATCCCTCTTTTTTCATTTTTTCAATCTCTTCAACTTTTAATCCGAAGATATAGTTGTTCTCTACTCCAGCTTCTTCAACAATCTCTACATTCGCTCCATCCAAAGTTCCAAATGTTAAAGCTCCATTTATCATAAACTTCATATTTCCCGTTCCCGAAGCTTCTTTTCCAGCTGTAGATATCTGTTCTGAAATATCTGCTGCTGGGAATAGATATTGAGCTGCTGAAACGTTATAGTTTTCTATAAAGACAACTTTTATCATATCTTTTATATTCAAATCATTATTAATAATAGAAGCTACTTCATTTATCAATCTAATAGTTCCTTTTGCTCTCATATATCCTGGAGCTGATTTAGCACCAAATATATATGTCACTGGATGAATTTTCATCTCTGGATTCTCTTTTAATCTATAATACAAATCTAAAATATGTAGTATATTTAGTAGTTGTCTTTTATATTCATGAAGTCTTTTTATCTGAATATCAAAGATTGAATCTGGATTTATTTTAATTCCAGAAGTTTTTTCTATGTAATCTGCTAACTCTTTTTTCTTTTCAGATTTTATATTTAAGAATCTCTTTATTATATTTTTATCAGTAGAATATCTCTCTAAATTTTTCATTTCTGAGAAGTCTGTAATCCATTTATCACCTATAAGTTCTGTTATAAGATTTGAAAGTTGTGGATTACATTGTAACATCCATCTTCTTTGGGTTATCCCATTTGTTTTGTTTAAGAATCTATCTGGGAAAAGTTCATACCACTCTTTCAATTCTATATGCTTTAATATATCTGTATGAAGAGCAGCAACTCCATTTGTTTTAGATGATCCATAGATTGCTAACCAAGCCATATGAATAAGGTCACCTTGGATAATACTCATTCTCTCTCTTCTAGCTTTATCCTCTGGATATTTCTCCTCTAAAAGATTTAAAAATTGATAGTGAATTCTCTCTGTGATTGCAGATATTCTTGGAACAACCTCTTCATATAATCCAATCCACCATTTTTCTAGAGCTTCTGAAAGTATTGTGTGGTTAGTATAAGCAAAAGTTTTTTCAACTATTGCCCAAGCGTCTTTCCATAACAATCCCTCTACATCTGTAAGAATTCTCATAAGTTCTGGGATAGCTATAACAGGATGAGTATCATTTAATTGTATTGACACAAACTCTGGAAGTCTTTTAAAATCATCTCCATGAAGTTTTTTAAACTTTCTAACTATATCCTGTAATGATGCTGAGGTAAAGAAATATTGTTGCTTCAATCTTAACTTTTTCCCCTCATTTGTTGAATCATTTGGATAAAGAATTCTTGTGATATCCTCTGCTCTATTTACATTTTCTAAAGCTTTTTCATAATTTTGGTCATTGAACTCTTTTAAATCTAACTCTTCAATTGCTTTAGCTTCCCAAAGTCTTAAAGTATTTACGTTATCTGTTCCATAACCTATTATAGGCATATCATAAGGCACTGCTCTAACTTTAGAATCTCCAAACTCTACAATAACTTCATCAAATGGTCTAGCTACTGTCCAAACATCACCATATCTAAGCCAAGATTCAGGAGTTTCCACTTGAAAACCATCAACTATTTTCTGTTTGAAGATTCCATTTTTATATTTAATTCCATAACCTGTCCCAGGTAGATTCAATGTTACAAGAGAATCCATAAAACAAGCAGCTAATCTTCCAAGCCCACCATTTCCAAGCCCTGCATCCTCTTCAGCAGCTTCGATTGTGTTTATCTCTAATCCTATCTCTGATAGAATTTCACTTACCTCTTGATAAATCCCTAAATTTATTAGATTATTTCCAAGAGCTCTTCCCATAAGAAACTCTGCCGAGAAATAAAATGCTTGTTTTTCATTTTCATATTTTTTTCTAGTTTCTAACCACTTCTTTGAGATATTATCTAGAAGTACTTTACTTAAACTCTGATAGATTTCAAAAGAGTTAGCTTCATCAATGCTCTTATTAAATAAAACTCCTACTTTAGTTTCTATCTCACTTTTTAAAAGACCTTTTTCAATTAGCATTCTATACACTCCTTATTTATTAATTTTCATTTAATTTTTTCATAAGTTCTGCGATTTCTAACTCTTTTTTCTCTAACTCAGCTTTTAATCTAGCTTTTTCTCTCAACTGTTTTAATATTTCCTCTTTATTTTGAATCTCACTATTGAGCTTGGTATTTTCATTTTTTATATTTTTTAATTCTAATCCTACTTCTGGGGTAGAATGAACTACTTTTTTAGAAGGTTTTGTATCTAAAATTATTGAAACCTCTTTTGGTACAATATCTTTTCCAAAATATATATTGCTTTGAATAATAGGTCCTTTTTTAGAATCTAAATTTATAGGAATTACAATTTGACCATATTTCTTAGATTCTTCTTCACTAGAAAATAAAGATTTATCTATCAATATCTCCTGAGAAGTTGTTGAGTTTCCAAATAAAACTCTTAAGTTATTAACTGGAATTAGTTTAACCTCTATCTTTTCTCCTGGTCTAACTCCTGAATCTATCGGCTTTACATAAAATCCATTATCTTTTTGATTTAGATTAAATAATCTTTGTTCCTTCCCATCAAAGCCCACATATTTAGCATCAGCCCAATTTAAAAAAATCACATTTTTAGATATATTTTCAAAAGTTAAATCTATTGTTTTTTCTGAAAAGTTTATATCCATATTAAATTTATCTGATGAAATCTTATCCCCTTTAGTAATCAAAGGATAGTCTCTTAAAGTAGTATCTTTCGCTCCATAAACTAATACCTGATTCTTTGTTGTAGATATGTTATTAGAGCTCTTAATCCCACTTGAACTACATCCTGATATTAAAACCACCGACAAAAAAGCTCCTAAAAAAAATAGATTTTTCATTTAATCACCCCATTTTATTTTAAAAATCTAAAGTTATTATTTTATTGATATCCTTTCCAAATCTATTTTCTAATTTCATTAAATGGATATCATTTTTTATATGTTCTGTAACTATATTTACAAGCAATCTATTTTCCGAGTATGTTCCACAAAACTCGCCTTCATAGTTACTACCTATTATTGCAGCAGTAGAATCTATTGCTACCATCAATCTTTTTTCTGAATCTGTAATATTCTTATTAAAACTATCTCTTATATATGTTTCTACTTCTAAAGTCTTATATTCTGTTTTATTAAAGCTAAATATTACGACTCTAACTCCCCTTTCTTTTAAACTTTTAAAATCTTTTTCAAATTCAAATAAATCTAAATTTGTGTTTATATAAACTAAATTCTCAGCTTTTTTTAAAATAGATTTAAACCTATCTTTTATATCATCAAAAGAGTTTAAATTATAAAACTGCTTTTGCTTTCCACTAACATTTACTTTATTTAATTCATCTTTTAAAAATTTTGTAGCAGAATCTACATTTTTTTTATAATTTTCAAATATCTCATTTAAATCCATGGTTTCATAAAATGTTATCTCTTTATCTAAATATGAATTTATATACCCCTTCTTTTGTAAAATATCTAAATTTTGATAAACTGTTGTTCTTGGATAACCTAAAGTTTTTGCTATTTGAGATCCATTCGCACCAGGGTTTTTTATCAACTCTAAAAAAACCTCTGCTTCTTTTCTTCCAAAACCAACCTTTTCTAAATTTTCTAAAATCTTTTCATTTTCCACCAAAATATCCTCCTATTCTTTAACTCCTCCTACAGTTAAACCTCCCACAAGATATCTTGATAGACTAACAAATAGTATTACTACTGGTATGCTTGTTATCAATGCTGCTGCTGAATATGTTCCCCACTCTGCGCTAAATGATCCTTGAAGATTTACTAATCCAACCGGAAGAGTTAATTTATCTGCTGATGTTAATATTATTCTTGCTATTACAAACTCCGACCAAGCTGTCATAAAAGAAAATAATCCTGTTATTGCAAGTGCCGGTGTTGAAATAGGTAATACTATTTTATACATAACCTGCCATACTTTGCAACCATCAATATAGGCACTCTCTTCTAATGATTTTGGAATCGTATCAAAATACCCCTTCAACATCCATACAGAAAATGGAACTGACACCGCTACATAAGGGATTAAAAGCCCTAAAAAACTATTCATCAGTTTTAATTTTACTAAAATTATAAACATTGGAAGTAATAGCATTGGAGCTGGGAACATCTGAGTTACCAAAAATGTCATCATCCCAACTTTTCTTCCCCAAAATGAAAATCTTGAAAAAGCATATCCAGCTGTTATTGATATAAAAACTCCTATTATTGCTGTCAATAAAGATATAATCAATGAATTTTTTAACCATATTAATAAATCTGTTTCAAACAAAGCCTTTCTAAAGTTATCTAGTGTAGCATCTGCTGGAATTATTCTTAAACTTGTTGAAAACAACTGATTTCCAGGTCTTAAAGCTACTGATAAAACATTCAATAAAGGATAAAGAGTTATGCAACAAAATATGATTAATATAAAATATATTCCAATTATTTTTTTCCAACTATCATTTTTTTCAAAATATATATTTTTATCTATCATCTGATTTCCTCCTTAAATATATTACTTTTCTTTACATAGATAACAGAGAAAACTAACAAGAATAAGAATATCAATACAGAGTAAGCGGCTGCAAATCCATATCTATAAAAATTAAATGCCAATCTATAAACATCTGTTACTAAAATTTGAGTTTCTTTATTTCCATACCCACCAGCTAAAATTATTATTATATTTAACATATTGAATGTCCAAATTGTTCCTAAAATTATTGCTGGAGTTAGCGTTGGTTTTAATAATGGTAGTGTTATATCTTTAAACTTATTCCAAGCACCTGCACCATCTATATCTGCAGCTTCATAAAGTTCTGCTGGGATTGATTGAAGTCCACCCAATGTTATCATCATCATGAATGGAAAACCTAACCATATATTAGTTATTATTGCAGCATAAAAAGTTAATTTAGGGTCGCTTAGCCAAGGTAGATTTCCGACTCCAAACCATCCTAACATCAAATTTATAGCTCCAAAATTTTGATTAAACATACCTTTCCAAGTAAGAGCTGCTATATATTGTGGCATCGCCCATGGAATTATAAGAAATACTCTCAGAATAGATTTTCCGGGCAGTTTTCTATTTAGTAAAAGAGCTAAAGATAATCCTATAGTCACATGAAAAAATACGTTTACAAAAGTCCAAATTATAGTTCTTATAAATGTTGCTAATACATCAGGATCTTGAAATACTCTAATATAATTTTGCAACCCAATAAATCCAGGATTTTTAAATGTTCTTAAACTCATATTAGTTAAAGATAACCAAAATCCATATCCCAAAGGATAAAATACCATAATTGCCATTACAATAAAAGCTGGCGCTATAAATAAATATGGCGTATTTTTACCCACTAATCTTCCTTTTCCACTCATAATCATTCTCCTTTCAATTTTGGAGGTTGGAATAATCCAACCTCCATATTTTTTTATTCACCTTTTATAGTTTTTATTCCATCTACTGCATCTTTTTGCATCTTCTTAGCTGCATCTTCTGGAGTCATCTTTCCATTTATAACAGCTTCTAAATTTGGTCTTATCGCATCCCAAATAGCTCTCATCTCTGGAATTACAGGCATAGGAACTGTATGCTCTATAGTTGCTATTGAATCTTGCATAAGTTTATCATTTTTAACTGCTGATAAATTTCTAGCAGCTTCTATTCCTGGGGCTTGAGATTGATTTATTGCAATCTCAGCATTTACCTCTGGTGAGAATATATAGTCAAAGAATTTATTTAAAGCCTCTCCTTTATTATCCGCAGTATTTTCAGATAACGAATATCCTTTAGAAGCATTTGTAAACAGTGCATAACCATGTTTTGAAGGTATTGGCATTGGAGCAACCCCTAAATCAATTCCTGCATCTTCATACTCTTTCCAAGACCAAGCTCCATTTAAAATCATAGCCGCTTTCTCTTGTTTAAATAGTTGAGAAGCTATATCATAATCCATTCCTGCTTCTCCTAATCCATGTTTAACTCTCACATCTCTAACAAATGTTAAAGCATTTACCATAGCTTCATTATCTAGAGTTGGATTATCTTTTGCATCAAAAATTTCACCACCAAATCCAGCATAAAATCCAATAAACCAGAATGGTTCTTTCTCATTATATAGGAATCCATATTTTGAGTTCGCTTTATCTTTTGCATCAACAGCTGTATTTGCTTTTGCAATCGTTAAAAATTCATCCCAAGTTTTTGGAGCATCTTTAACTAATTTTTTATTGTATAAAAGAGCTATCTGATTTCCTAAAAATTCAGGTAATAAATAAACTTCTCCGTTATACATTCCACTTTTTAAAGCACCATCATTAAATTTTTCTATTAAATCTTTTGATACAACTTTTCCAATCGGTTTAATTAAATCTGAAACCATAAATATTCCAATGTTATCATTTGGTCCATAAACAATATCTGGTCCTTGTCCTGCTAAAGAAGCATTTTGAAACTGCGTTCTCAAATCTTCAACTGAATAATGAACTACATTTACTTTTACATCTGGATTCTTTTTCATAAATTCATCAACCAATTTTAAATAAGTAGGTCTAACTGCCGGTTCCATCTGTTCCCACAGAGTTATCTCTGTTGTTTTTGCTGAAGCCATTGTTGATAGTAACATCCCTGCTGCCAAAATTAACATAGGTTTTTTTAACATGTTTCTCATAATATTACCCCTCCTGATTAAATGTTGTACTTTAAATACAACACTATTATTACCTCATTTTTTTGAAATAGTCAACACTTTTTTAAATAAAATTGTGTTTATTCAAAAAAAAATGTTTTTTTTAAGAAATTTTAGTTTTATTATTGACAAATTTAAAAAAATGTTATAAATATATTATCATGAAAGTTGTAATTATTTTACAACAAAATAAAATTAAACAGGGGGAGTAAAACTTATGAAGATTCAAAAAATGTTTACGCTTTTATCTGCAATTATTATATCTGGAGCAGCTTCACAAAATATTTTCGCCAAAGAAGTTGTTCAAACACCAGAAATTATTTCTAACTCTTATGATGTTACAGCATTAGAAGACAGAATTGCTAAGTTAGAGTACAACGATCAACACCCTGATTTTGAATTCCATGGATATGCACGTACTGGATTACTATTAAATGCTGAAAGAGGATTAAAAAAAGCATCAACATTCCCAGGGCCTTTTGATAAAAAATATGTTGGTAGACTTGGAAATGAAGATAATACATATGCTGAATTAGAATTTGTAAAGAGCTTCTATATGGAAAATGGAGCTTGGGCTAAATTCCATGCAATGTTAGTTTCTGATTCTGGTAGCTACTCAGATAACTCTGGTTCTGGAAATGATGGTTGGGGAGACTCATCTATCCAAGCTAGACAAGTTTATGTAGAGATGGGAAATCTTCCAACTTTTACAGGAGCGTTTAAGGATTCTACAGTTTGGGCTGGTAAAAGATACTATAATAGAAGAGATATTCATATAACTGACTACTACTATACAGATTTATCTGGTACTGGATTAGGAGTTGACAACATTGCTCTTGGAGAAGGTAAATTAGGATTTGCAACAGTTGCAAGAAACTCTAGTGTAGGGGATGACCAAGATATAGTTGGTTTAGTTACAAAATACTCTATTGGTAATTTCGAATTTGATTTAGTTGGAGCAAAATCTCAAGATAATGAAGATGAAAATTCTAATTTAGCTAAAACTGGATTCCAAGGATTTGCTCAATATAATTTAAACAGCTACTATGGATTAAATGGTTTTTCTAAATTCTATGGTCAAATTGGTTCTGGAATTGGAGCTACTTGGGGACTTGGTTCTCTTGGAAATGCTACTGGAAACTACAAAAAAGCTACTTCATATAGACTTGGAACTTGGGGACTTACTAATTTAAATGAAAAATGGGATCTATTTACAACTTTATATGGTCAATACGACAATAAACCTGAAGATAGAGATCTTGATTTATATAAAAAGAATGGTTTTGAAACTGCTTTCGTAGTTAGACCTGTTTACAAAATAAATAATAACTTCGAACTTCAATTTGAAGGGGGAATAGGATATACTGAATCTAAATTCTCTGATGATACAGATTCTAATGGAACATTCTACAAACTAACTTTTGCTCCAACATTAAAAATGGACTCTAACCAATTCTGGGCAAGACCTGAAATTAGAGCTTTTGTTACTTATGTTGGTGGAGAGACTGAAGATAGATCAAAAACAAAAGAAAAATATAATGATGATAACATAAGAGTTGGAGTTCAAGCTGAAGTTTGGTTCTAATACTTAATTAAATTCTTTATTGCTCTGGGTATTTTTCCCGTAGATACCCAGAGCTATTAAATCTAAAAGTGAGGTATTTTTATGAACGAAAGATCTAGTGGTATCCTTTTACATATAACATCTTTATCTGGAAAATATGGAATAGGTGATTTTGGAAAGTGTGCCTATGAGTTTGTTGACTTTTTAAAAAATAGTAATCAAAAATATTGGCAGATTCTTCCAATGGGAGTAACAGGATATGGAGACTCTCCCTATCAATCTTTTTCAGCTTTCGCTGGAAATCCATATTTTATAGATTTAGATTCCTTTGTTGAGATGAATATTTTAAAAGATAAAGATTTAAAAACTTTAAAAGAGTTAAACTCTATTTCTGAAATTCAATATGATAAATTATACACAGAAAGATATTCAGTTTTGAGATTGGCTTTTGAAAACTTTAAAAGTCATACCTCTTTTACTTTACTAAAAAGTTTTAAAAATAAAAACTCTTGGTGGTTGGATAACTATTCACTTTTTATGGCTATAAAAAATAATTTCAATGGAAAATCATGGTTAGAGTGGCCACGAGAATATCGTTTTAGATATAAAAAAACTTTAAAAAATGCCAAAGAGAAATTTAAAGATGAGATTGATTTTCAAATATTTTTACAATTTTTCTTCTATAAACAATGGGATGATTTAAAAAAATATGCAAATGATAACAGTATAAAAATAATTGGAGATATTCCAATATTTGTAGCTACGGATAGTGCTGATACTTGGGAAAATCCTAAAATGTTTGAATTCGATAAAAAGCTACAGCCTAAAAAAGTTGCTGGATGTCCCCCTGATGCTTTTAGTAAATATGGTCAACTTTGGGGAAATGTTCTTTACAACTGGAAATATATTGAGGAAACTAATTTCAATTGGTGGATTAAAAGAGTTAAAAGCTGTTTTAAACTTTATGATAAAGTTAGAATTGATCACTTTAGAGGTTTTGAATCTTATTGGGCTATTCCAGCAAAAGCTAAAACTGCTCAATTTGGTAAGTGGGAAAAAGGACCTGGTATGAAACTTTTCTATGCAATTAAAAAATCTCTTGGTGATTTGGATATTATCGCAGAAGATTTAGGTTTTTTAACTCCGAAAGTTTATAAACTTTTAAAAGATTCTGGATATCCTGGTATGAAAATTTTACAATTTGCTTTTGACTCAAGAGAGGAAAGTGATTACCTTCCTCATAAATATCCTAAAAAAAGTGTCGCTTATACTGGAACCCATGATAACCAAACTGTTACAGGGTGGTATAAAACTACAAATAAAAAAGATAAAGATTTCTGTGACAAATATCTAGATAATTTCTTATCTTCTAAAATAGATAAAGAGAATTCTATAAGTTGGAAGTTTATTGAAGCTCTTTGGAGCTCAAATTCAAATCTTACTATAGCTCCACTACAAGATTTTTTAGATTTAGATGATGAAGCTCGTATTAATACACCTTCAACTCTTGGTGGCAATTGGATTTGGAGAGTAGATAAATCTCTTTTAACAAAAGATTTAGAAAACAAATTATCGGTGCTAACGATAAAACATAAACGTTAAGTTAAAAAAGTGAGGCAAACCCGTGGCCTCACTTTTTTAATATTAAGTTTATATGATTATCCGAATTTTCCATCTCAACAATACTAAAGTCTGTAAATCCAATTAAATCTACCAATTCATTTTCTGTAAAACAAGTATACCATTTCCCATTTTCAAAACAATCTTCATTTCCTGTTCTGAAAGATAAATACAACAATCCTTTCTCAACTAAAACTGAATATAATCTATTCAAAACATAATAGATATCTAATCTATCTAAATTTAAAAGTGTATCTAGTCCCCAGATTCCTATAAACCTTTCTGTTTGTTTCAAACTATTCATAAGCTTTATAACGCTTTCTTTTACTATCCCCTCATAATTTTCATCTGCAAAATGAAGTCGAGTATTTTCTACTTTTAAATACTCTATATTATGCCCTTTTTTTCTAAAGAAATCATCTAGAAAATCCTCTTTAGGCTTCAAAGTTAAAACTTTTCCATGCTTCATTAATCTGTTTTCAAATTTATTTAATTGCTGTATTTTTATTTCTGTCTTATCCATAAGAAACCTCCTTATTTTTTAACTCTCCCTGATTTTATATACAAAATTCTATTGTTCTTTCCTGCCTTTATATGTTAAAATCCGTATGAAGTTTTTTACTAACAGGAGGAAAATATGATTAAATTTAAAAATATTGATTTGAAATTTAACGACAAAATTATTTTAAAAGATTTCAATCTAACTATCAATAAAGGGGAAAAAGTTTTAATAGCAGGAAAATCTGGTAAGGGAAAAAGTACTCTTTTAAAAATTTTACTTGGCTTCAACTCTCCAGATTCTGGTGAAGTTCTGTTTCAAAATATACAACTAAACGAAAAAAATATTGATAATATCAGAAAATATTTAGGGTATATGCCTCAATCAACACCTTTTCTAAATGATAATGTTGAAAAAATAATAAATACTATTTTCAACTACAAGTTAAATTCGAAAAAAAAATTGGATTATGATAAACTTTTTTACTATTTTAACCTTTTTAATCTTGATAAAAATATTTTAACTAAGCACATAAATGAACTTTCAGGTGGAGAAAAACAGCGTTTTGCATTTATAATAACAATTTTACTTGATAGAGAAGTTTGGATTTTAGATGAGATAACTTCATCCCTTGATCAAGATATGAAAGAAAAAGTAACTCACTATATTTTAAATAGTGATAAAACAGTAGTTTTAGTTTCTCACGACCAAACCGAATCACTACAAAAATTTAGGAGGGTAACACTTTAATGGCACAAGATATTTTTCTACCTAATTTACTTTATTTTGGATTTTTTCTAATCCCTATTTTCTTTATTATGAACTACCTAGAGATTCATCAAATATCTAAAGTCATGAAATCATTATCGAGAATGTTTATACAACTTATGCTTGTTGGAGGATACTTACACTATATTTTAGTTTTAAATAATCCTTTTATCAATATTGCATATCTTATTTTTATGAGTAGTGCTGCTACTATAACAGTTGTTAGAGATGTGAAGATTCATAATATAAAATTTTTCCTAACAACAGCTCTTGCAATAATTACTCCATTAATTTTAAATCTTACTCTTTTCTCTGTACTTCTTTTAAAATTAGAGGATAAATTCAATGCTATGTATCTTATTCCTCTTTCGGGAATGATTTTAGGAAATACTGTTAATGGTATGATTGTAACAATTAACGACTTTCTAAAAAGTATGAGAGTTAACGAAGAAAGCTACCTTCTCTCACTATCTTTCGGAGCAACTAAGTTTGAAGCACTTAAACCTTTTGTATCAAGTGCTGTCTCATTGGCGTTTAAACCCTCAGTTGCAAATATGGGTAATGTTGGATTAGTCTCTCTTCCAGGTATGATGACAGGTCAAATTTTAGGAGGCTCACTACCTATCGTAGCTATCAAATATCAAATCGCTATTATGACAGCTCTTTTTGTTTCTAGATTTTTATCATCATTTTTACTAATGATTTTCTGCTCAATACAATTTTTTAACGGTTACTCTTTATTTACTCAAAATAAAAAACATATCTAAAATAAAGCAGCTACCAAATTTAATTGGTAGCTACTTTACTCTCTATCTCCAACATATCCTGATTCATATTTGAAATATTATTTAAAATTGAAACTTTTAATTCCCCTGTTCCTTTATAATTTTTAGCAGCTAATTCTCCTGCTATTCCCATACTTAAAACTCCACCTAAAGCACTTATAAAACAGCTGTTTTCCGCTCCTAAAAATGATCCAATTAACGATGAAATCATACATCCTGTTCCTGTAACCAAACTCATAGCACTATCCCCATTTAAAACTTTAATCACTTCATTCTCATCCGCTATATAATCAACTTTTCCCGTTATAGCGATTGTTGTTGAGAGTTTTTTAGCAGCTAACTTAGCTATCTCTTCACCACTCTCTTCATTTTCTAAAGAGTCCACTCCTCTACTTATAACATCCATACCTAAAAGGCATTTTATCTCTGCCATATTTCCTTTTATTACAGAAAACTTTACCTCTTGAAGTAATTCTTGAACCAGCTCTTTTCTTGCTCGAGTCGCTCCTACTCCTACAGGATCTAAAACTATAGGCTTATTTAATCTGTTAGCTATTTTACCAACTTCTACAGCCATCTCTCTCATACTTTTATCCATTGTTCCTATATTCAAAACAACACTTGAAGAGAAACTAATTATCTCTTCAATTTCATCTAGACAAAACGACATAAGTGGAGAAGCCCCTATTCCTAAAGTTATATTTGCACAGTCATTTATTGTCACTGTATTTGTCAAATGATAAACTAATGGAGTTTTTTCTTTTACATTTTTTAAAGCTAAAACAACTTCATTAATAATACCTTCTTTTAACTCTGGTTTATTCAAAATCAACACCCGCCTTTTTATATAAATCTATAAAATGACCTACAGGACCTACTCCCTTTCCTATTGAAAATGAATTTTTTATAGCTTCGCTTATATATCCTTTTCCTAATCTAACAGATTCTTCAATACTTAAACCTTTTCCAATATACGATGCTATTGTCGAAGATAAAGTGCATCCTGTTCCATGAGTATTTTTAGTTTCAAATCTAACTCCTTCAAATCTAATAATCTCATTATTTTCTGTTATCAAAATATCTGTACAATTATCCTCTCTATGTCCACCTTTTACTAAAACATTTTTTGCTCCTAAAGATTTTATTTTTTTTCCAGCGGCAATCATATCATCTTCATTTTTTATTTTCATTTCAGATAAAACCTCAGCTTCTGGTATATTTGGTGTCACTAAAGTCCCAATTTCTAAAAATTGCTTTAAAGCTTTAACTGCCTCATCTTTTAGTAAGTAATACCCACTTTTAGAAATCATAACTGGATCGATAACTATATTTTTAGCTTTTACATTTTTTAAAGTTTCATGAACTGTTTTAATTATATCGCTACTTGAAAGCATTCCAATTTTTACAGAGCTTATATCTATATCTTCATAAAGAACTTCAATTTGCTTTTTTATAATATCTATATCAATCTCTTGAACTGCAAAAACTCCCTTTGTATTCTGAGCTGTGATAGCTGTTATAACACTCATTCCATAAGTTCCTTGAGCACTCATAGCTTTTAAATCAGCTTGTATTCCTGCTCCTCCACATGAATCGGATCCTGCAATTGTTAAAATATTTTTCATTCTAACCTCCTATTTTGTATATAAATCTGTATAAAAAAAGACTACCCTAAGGGTAGTCTCTCGAATTATAGTTATAACTAAGATTATCAGTCACACTGCTTTCGCTACTTCCCTACGTCGGTATTAACCGTATCAGGTTCAAAGGGTCAGTCTAAACTTCTCAGCCAAATGGCTCCCCTAGTAAACTTTTTTATTCTTTAGTCACACTATACTATATTCTATTTCCATTGTCAACCATTGCCATCTCTTTTAACTTTACTTTATAGGCATTGATTCTCTTTTCCCAGCCTTTTCCATATATCTCCCAGCTGTTCAAACTTTTATAATAAGCTATTCTTTCCTCTGTTATAAGATCAATAAATTTCTCATGATCTTCAACTGAGTTTATAACTTTTATAGTTTTACTTCCTAATATTCCATCTACAACTATCTCTTCTGATGGTTTATATCTTTTTAATGCTCTTTGAGTTACAACTGCTCCTGCATTATATCCTCCATTGAAGAATATATCGAAGATCATCATCTGTGAATAAGAGTGCTTAATCTCATCCAATCTATAATCGATTAGCAAATGCTCTGCAATCTCTCTTGCTTGTTCTTCTGTAAGAGTTTTTATCTCGTAATCTTTTTGAAATTTTTTATTATAATCCAACAATAAAAAATTTCTTATTCCATATTTTGAAAGTTCCTTTTGAGTTCTAACAAGTTTATCCCCTTCATGAGATAATACTTCACTTATAATAATCTCCCTAACTCTAGTATCATCATATCCAAAAATTGTTGTTGAATACAATAACGTGATTAAAATAACAAATTTTTCTAGCATACTTAAATCTGTTTCCTCCCTGTATATTAAAATAGTTTCATAACTTTTTTAAGCAGGGATATATTATATCATAAATTTTACTAATTTTATAGAGTTTCTGCTATTTTTTGAACTTTTCCTTTAAAATTGTTTAATTCTTTTGAATTTTTTTCTAAATCCACTGTTTTTATTTTCTTATCTTCTACAATTACCTTACCATTTACGATAACTGTATCTACATTACTTGCGTTAGCTGAATAAACTAAAGCTGAGTATGGATCAAATATTGGATTCATATTTACAGATTTTGTTTCTATTACAACTACGTCTGCTAACTTTCCAATTTCTAAACTTCCTAATTCATTCTCTCTATGAATTGCTCTTGCACCACCAATCGTTGCCATCTCCACAGCTTTTTTAGGTGGTAATGCTGATCTATCTTTTGTATCTAACTTGTGTAATTTAGCTACATATCCCATTTGTCCTATTATATCTAAAGTATTTCCACTCATAGGTCCATCTGTTCCTAATCCTACTCTCATTCCCATATCATGCATTTTTAAAGCTGGTGATATCCCTTTAGCAGATTTTATATTAGCAACCATATTGTGAGCGATTCCTATATCTCTTTTTTTCATTAATTCAATATCACTATCAGTTACGAAAATATTATGAGCTGCAATAAATCTTTCATTTAATAACCCTAATGAATCTAAATATTCTACTGGTGTCATTTTAAAATCTTTCTTTATTCTATCAAACTCTACATCTGTTTCTGCAACGTGCATCGATACTGGTACATTATACTTTTCTGATAACTCTTTTATTTTTAAAAGTTCCTCTTTAGTAACTGTATGTGGTCCATGTGGCCCAAAACCTGGAGTTATTAATTCATCATTTTTATATTTCTCAACAAAAGCTATTGCTCTTTCTAAAGTTTCTCCTTTTTTCTGACCATCAGCTGTTGGATATTTAATTATATTTTGAGTCATAATTCCTCTTAATCCAACTTCTTTCACTGCTCTTGCTGCATCATCTTCAAATAGATACATATCAACCATAGTTGTTACTCCACCTAAAGCCATCTCTGTAGCTCCGTGTCTTGCTCCTAAATAAACCATTTCTGGACTTACCATTTTATTTTCTAAAGGGAATATATATCTATTTAATCTGTCAGGAACATCATCCGCTAATGATCTAAATACTGTCATCGACGCATGCGTATGAGTATTTATCATCCCTGGCATTACAATTCCATCCTCTGCATCTATAACTTTATTTGCACTATATTTTTTTAATAGATCCTCAGTTCCTACTGATATTATTTTATTGTTTTTTATAACAATAACCCCATTTTCAATAATATCTCTTTTTTCATTCATTGTTAAAACAGTTCCATTTTTTATAATTATATTAGCTGATTCTTTTTTTTCAACTAAAGAACTACACCCTACAATAAATAAACTTCCTAATAATAAAGCACCTTTTAAATAACTTTTCATTCTTAATCCTCCGCAATAAAAAAATCCCAGTAAGCAAAAGCTCACTGGGTTAAATAATCCCAATACACTTTTACTCATAGTACCAAATTTACGGTTTGGTGTAGAAACTTTTGGCCATATCCCAAATTTATATAAGTATTAAATAAATATTTCACGAAATAATTTTAACATATTTAAATACAAAGTCAAACTTTTTTCTTTTTATATAATTATGTACTAGAATATTCTCCTTTTTTAGTATATAATCATTTTATACTAAACTTATGAGGAGGATTCATTATGTTAGATTTTTTAAAAGATAAAGATATTGAGATTTACAATGCTATTGAAAATGAGTTACATAGACAAGAATATGGTTTAGAACTTATCGCCTCAGAAAATTTTGTTTCAAAAAGTGTTATGGAAGCTGTTGGATCAGTTTTAACTAATAAATATGCAGAGGGATATCCTGCAAAGCGTTACTATGGAGGGTGTGAATTTGTTGATGTTGTAGAAGCTCTTGCAATAGAAAGAGCAAAAGAACTTTTCGTAGCTAAATTTGCTAATGTTCAGCCTCACTCTGGATCTGGAGCAAATATGGCTGCTTATAGAGCTCTAATAGATTTAGGAGATACCATTCTTGGTATGAGACTTGATCACGGTGGTCATCTTACTCATGGAAAAAATGTTAACTTTTCAGGAAGTGACTACAATGTTATCTCGTACAGTGTAAAAAAAGATGATGAAAGAATAGATTATAACGAAATAAGAACTCTTGCTTTAGAGCATAAACCTAAACTTATTATAGCTGGAGCAAGTGCTTACCCAAGAACTATAGATTTTAAAAAATTTAGAGAGATTGCTGACGAAATCGGAGCTTTCTTAGTTGTCGATATGGCACATATTGCTGGTTTAGTTGCAGTTGGACTTCATCCATCACCTATAGAATATGCACATATTACTACAAGTACTACACATAAAACTCTTAGAGGTCCTAGAGGTGGACTTATTTTGACAAACGATGAAGAGATTGCAAAAAGAATTGATAAAATAATTTTCCCTGGAATTCAAGGCGGCCCCTTAGTTCATGTTATTGCTGGAAAAGCTGTAGCTTTTAAAGAAGCTTTATCTCCTGAATTCAAAGCTTATGGAGAAAATGTTATAAAAAATGCTTCAACTCTTGCGGCAACTCTTATAGAAAATGGAGTTAGAGTTGTAAGCGGTGGAACTGATAATCACCTTATTTTAGTAGATTTAACAACTCTTAATATAACAGGAAAAGATGCTGAAAAAGCACTTGAAAAAGTTCATATAACTGTAAATAAAAATGGAATCCCTTATGACACTAAAAGTCCATTTATTACAAGTGGTATAAGAATTGGTACTCCAGCTTTAACTTCTAGAGGAATGGGAGTGGAAGAGATGAAAATAGTCGGTAATCTAATTGTTAAAACATTAAAAAATATTGAGGATGATGGTATTTTAACTGAAGTTAAAAATGAGGTTAAGACCCTTTGTAATAAGTTCCCTTTATATAAAAGCTAATATAATTCTTTAGCTAAAATTTTGTTTTCTTGAATTTTTATTAATTTTGTTTTATAATATAAATATTATTATATAGAATGGAGAAAATATTATGACTAATTTACCTAATTGCCCAAAGTGTAATTCAGAATACACTTACGAGGATGGAAACCTATTTGTTTGCCCAGAGTGTGCTTACGAGTGGTCAGCAGAGGCTGCTACTGAAGATTCAGATGACTCTCTTATAGTAAAGGATGCTAACGGAACTCTTTTAGTTGATGGAGATACAGTTTCTGTTATTAAAGATTTAAAAATCAAAGGAAGTTCATCAGTTGTTAAAATTGGAACTAAAGTAAAAAATATCAGATTAGTTGAAGGAGATCACAATATCGATTGTAGAATCGACGGTATTGGAGCTATGAAATTAAAGTCTGAGTTTGTTAAAAAAATCTAAGGTCGTGCAATGCACGACCTTATTTTTTTATTTAAAATGTAAGTTTTGAAGATGAACCATTAAAGGATTCACTTTTAATTTGAGTATAATCTTTACATAGACATTTGTCAAATTTATACGGAGGGAAATTTATGGAAAATCTTTTAAAAAGAAAATTAAATTTAGGAATTGCAGCTTGTCAATTTGGAGCAAAATTTAGATATAATGGAAAAGGGATAGATTTAACTCAATATTTAGGTAGAGATCGTGGACAATTTATTTGGACACCTGTTTGTCCAGAAGTTATGAGTGGTATGGGTGTTCCTAGATTAACTATTAAACTTTCTGGTGGAAATGGTTTTGATTTCTGGGAAGGTAACGCTAATGTTAAAGATAAAGAGGGAAAAATTAAAAATGATATGATAAAGCAAGGTGCTCTAGCTTGTCTTGAGACTCTTGAGCGAGCAAAAATAGATGCATATATCTATATGGAAGGAAGCCCTTCTTGTGGTGTTAAAAGAACCACTTTAAAAAATCAACGTCTTGGAAATCCTCCTGGGGTTTTTGGAGCCCTTCTTTTACAAAGAGATGTTTTTTTAATTAGCTCTATTGATTTACAAAGTCCAATCAGATGGTGGGATTGGAAAAGAAGATTAGTCGCTTTTGTTTGGATAAAAGAACAAGAAGTTAATTCTAAAGAGATTTTAAAAGATATTTGGGATAAAATTAAATATGTTCTTTATGAACTACACGAAGAGGAAGGAACTGCTATAAGAGATGAAATCAGAGATATTTTAAAATCAGATACAGAACCATCATCTGAGCTGTATGATAAAATCAAATTAGAGATGCTAACTCTTTTAAGAAAACCAGCAGAACTTGAAAATATCAAAAAACATCTGTGGGATAACTATGTTGATTTAAAGAAAAAAGAGGGAATTGAAATTGAAGATGTTTTAGAACCAGAAGCTTTAAGAAATATGACTCATATTGCTCAAGAATTATTAGGTATAGAGATTGAAGCACGTAAAAAAAATTATCTATTTAGAAGTTCACCTATAAACTATAAACCCGACAGATAGAAAAACTTTGACATTTAATCCTTTTATCTTTAAAATAGATTCAATAAATAAATTTAATAGGAGGATTTTATGTACAGCTTTAAAAATGATTATAGTGAAGGAGTTCATCCTAATATATTAAAAACCTTAGTTGAAACAAATTTAATTCAACAAGCTGGATATGGTGAAGATGAGTTCACTAACGAAGCTATCTGTATTTTAAAAAATAAAATTAATAAGGAGGATATTGATATTCACCTTCTTGTTGGTGGAACACAAACAAATTTGATTGCTATATCCGCTTTTTTAAGACCTTATGAAGCCGTTATCTCTGCTAATACTGGACATATTTTTGTAAATGAAACTGGTGCAATTGAAGCAACTGGACATAAAGTTATTGCCGTAAATGTAAATGATGGTAAATTAAGAGTTGAAGATATCAAACCTGTTATTGAAGCTCACTCTAGTGAACATGCTGTTAAACCTAAACTGGTTTATATTTCAAACCCTACAGAAATTGGTACTATTTATCAAAAAAATGAATTAGAAGAACTAAGTCAATTCTGTAAAGAAAATGATTTACTGTTTTATATGGATGGAGCTAGATTGGGATCAGCTCTAGTTGCTAAAGAGAATGATCTAACTCTTTTAGATTTTGCTACTCTTTTAGATTCATTCTATATTGGTGGAACAAAACATGGAGCCTTATTTGGAGAAGCATTAATCATCTCAAACAATCTATTAAAAAGTAATTTTAGATTTAATATAAAACAAAAAGGTGGACTTTTAGCTAAAGGAAGAGCCCTTGGAATTCAATTCTCTGAACTCTTCAAAAATGATCTTTATCTTGAAGTTTCTACTCACGCAAATATAATGGCAGAGGTTTTACATAATGGAATCAAAGAGTTAGGATTTAATTTCTTAATTAATTCTCCTACTAATCAACTATTTCCAATCCTTCCAAATAAAATTATTGAAAAACTTGAACAAGATTACTCTTTCTATAGATGGACAAAAGTTGATGAAAATAACTCAGCTATCAGATTAGTTACTTCTTGGGCCACTCTAGAAACAGAAGTCACAAAATTTATTAAAGCTTTAAAAGAATTAAAAAATTAAAACCATAGAAAAAGGAGGCCATGTCTACTCAGCCTCCTTTTTCATCTATTCCACATCATCAAAAAAAGTTTATCTCATTTTATTTATAACAAAATTTACATTTTGCTCACTTACATCCGTAAGATTTTTCTCACTAATAGCTTTTACAGTTGATATCTGATTTCCGTAGTTAAATATCTCTGTTGTTTTACTAATCACAGAATTTTCCAAAGTTGAATAATAGCCGTTATCTTTTTTCAAACCTTTTGCATATATATTAATTGCTAACAATAATCCTAGCACAATATATACAATTTTTTTATCCATTTTAAATCTGCCTCCACATATTTCATATAATCTAAATATACAGTTTTTCATCTAAAATGTCAATCTCATTATATAAATATTAAATGATAGAATTATATACATAATATATAATTCTCATTCTTATTTTAAATGTTTAGTAAACTATCATTTAATATTTTTTTAATACTCTTTCACTATTTTTTCTACATCCTCATACTTAACTTTACCTTTAAGAAGTATCTCTTCCATTTTGTCCTCTTTTAGTTTATAGCTACTTTTACAAGAGCTACAAGCTATTACATGACTTTTTCTAAGAGTAAGCACCGGTAAAAAAAAGAACTCAAATACCTTTCTAAAAGCAAACAACTCCATCTTATCCGACAAGCACCCTGTACACTCAAAATCAACATCTCTCAATTTTTCCTCTGAACTCTTTACTCCAAATATTCCTACAAACACCATAAAAACTCCCCCTTTTCTATTTATATAATATATTGTATAAGATCATTTATATCAGAAAAAACGACTGGATAATCAACATTTGGTCTAGATAAAAGAATAGATTTCACCCCAATCTCTTTTGCACTCTCTATTTTTTCTCTTTCTCCACCTGTATCTCCACCTTTTTTACTTACCATATATTCTATATTAAGCCCCCTCATCATTGCAAGATTTAATTCTTTAGAAAATGGTCCTTGCATAGCAATTATATTCTTGGGAAGTATTCCAAAGTCTTCAGCTTTTTTTATCATCTCCCACTTCGGAAGAATTCTAAAATAAATTTCGCTTTTATTTTTTAAATTTTCAAATCTATGTAGATTATTACTTCCTAATGTCACTAAAATTTTTCCCGAAAGATCTTCTAAATATCTCATCATGCTTTCAATCTCTGAAAACTCTATAACCCCTTCTTCTGAAACTAAATTTTCTCTTTCAAACCTTATATAATCTATTTTTTTCTCCTCTGAAATAGAGATAGCATTTCTAGATACCTCCTCAGCATAAGGATGAGATAAATCAACTATTTTATCTATCGTATTCTCATCTATAAATCTTCCCATCTCTATAGAATCCATTCTTTTGCAAAATACCTTTATATCTCTAACACCTTCTAAAAGTTTTCCACCATACTCTGTTGCTGTCGTAACTACTAACTTTTCTTTAAAAGGAAAGGACTCTATAAAATCTCTAGAGTCCTTTGTTCCACCTATAACCCAAATCATATATGGTATCCTCTTGGTGTTATCATTCTACCATTAGATACATATGTCTTTGAATTTCCTATTATTACAACAGTAAACATATCTATTTCGTGATTTAAAAAATCTCCTAGATTTGTCAGTGTGTAGTTTTCATCTTCTCTTCCAACATGTCTTAATAAAGCTACTGGTGTTTCTGGCTTTTTGTGTCTTAACATAATCTCTCTTGCTTCAACTATCTGAGTAGTTCTTCCCTTACTTTTAGGATTGTAAAGAGAGATTATAAAATCACCTGATGCAGCTGCATCTACTCTTTTTGTAATTACATCCCAATCAGTTAAAAGGTCACTTAAACTTATTGTTGCATGGTCATGCATAAGTGGTGCTCCAACTATCGCTGCTCCAGCTACTGAAGATGTTACTCCTGGAACTATTTCAACTTCGAACCCCTCTTTTTGAGCAACCTCAATCATTATTCCAGCCATTCCATAAATTCCAGCATCTCCACTACTTATAAGAGCAACATCTTTTCCAGATTTAGCTATCTCTAAAACTCCCTCGCATCTAGCAACCTCTTTTTTCATTCCAGATACATAGAACTCTTTATCAGAGAACTCATCTCTTACTAAATCCACATATGTGATATATCCAGCTATTACATCTACCTCTTTAAGAGTTCTGTAAGCTCTTATTGTTATATCTTCCATGTTCCCCGGACCAATTCCAACTACATATATCTTACCTTTTTTCATATATAAATCTCTCCTCATAAATAGAAATTGTCATTCCATCTTTTTTTGCTTTCATCTCTATAAATTTTCCATCTTTACTAGAAGATAGATATGCACAAGGCTCAGATACAGCTCTGACACCAATCTCTTTTTTTACAAAATCTGAGCCTTCGAACATATTTTCTACTTTCAATATCTCATCTCTACTGATTATTTTCAAATCTTTACCTAACTCTTTTGCTAGTTCAATCAATCCAGCTTCATCTGCTTTTAAATCAACTGTAGCAAAATGCTTTATGCTTTTATATGAAAGATTATGTTTTTTTAAAGTTTCTATTAAAAATTCATACACTTGCTCTTTTAATATACCTCTTCTACAACCCAATCCAATCACTAAATTCCTAGGATAAATCTGCACAGTTTCTATTTTCTCTCTGTTTGAAACTATTACAACTCCTTCTGGATTCTCTGGACATATGTTTTTAGGCAGTTGTAACTCAACATTTTTTCCATCCACAATAAGTGCAGTAACTTTTTTAGCTGCTTCTAAAGATTCCAAATCTGAATTTAATTTTTGTGAAAGAGTATCCACAGCTATTTTTCCAGTAACATCTGAACTTGTTGTTATAATAGGCACTAATCCTAATTGCCCTTTTAAAACTTCTGCAAAATCATTTGCTCCTCCAAGATGTCCTGATAGTAGTGATATTACAAATCTCATTCCCTCATCTATGACCAAGACAGCTGGATCAACATCTTTTGTCTCTAACAAATTCGCTATTTTTCTTACAACTATTCCTGTAGCCATTATAAAAATATGCACATCATATTTTTTAAAATTAGTGTTTAAAGTTTCTGTAAAATTATCCATCTGTAAAGTTTCTTCTGACTGAAATTTTTTCAACGAATACACATCTGCTGATGAATTTTTTTCTTTTATTTTTAAAGCTGATCTAACCGCTCCTCTTGTCACAGTCCAAATAGCTATTTTCATTACTTCTCTATCCCTTTTCTAAACTCATGTGTAAAATGTTTATCATAAAGAAGAGACTTTTCATATTTATCTCCTAAGAAATCTCCAACTAAAATTTGAGCTGTCTTAGTTATATTGGCTTCTTTTACTTTTTCTTCTATCGTTTCTAAAGTTCCCATTACAACCTTTTGATCCTCCCAAGTTGCCCTTTGAACTACAGCTATAGGAGTCGTCATTGGATAATGTACTGCTAATCTTTTTACTACATCGCCTATCATATGAACAGATAAGAATATAGCCATCGATGCTCTATGTGATGCTAAAGACTCTAAACTCTCTTTTTCAGGAACTGGAGTTCTTCCCTCTAATCTTGTACATATTACTGTTTGAGAAATACTTGGTAGTGTAAACTCTTTTTTCACCGCTGCTGCAGAAGCTAAAAACGAACTTACTCCTGGAATAACTTCATACTCTATTCCATGCTCATCTAACATATCCATCTGCTCTCTATGTGCTCCAAAAATTGCAGGATCCCCTGTATGAACTCTCGCAACTTTTTTTCCAGCCTTTACAGCTTTCACTGTAACATCTATAACATCTTCTAGAGTCATTGAAGCAGAGTTATGAATTTCAGCTCCCTCTTTATGGCACTCTATAACTTGTCTTGGTACTAATGACCCAGCATATATAATTACATCTGCTTCCTTTACTAATCTTTGACCTTTTACTGTTATTAACTCAGGATCCCCTGGTCCCGCTCCTATGAAATAAACTTTTTCCATTGATTGATACCGCCCTTTTTAAGTATTAATGTTGTGAAATAAGGAATATCCGCTTCCTCTAATTTTGTTAAATCAAAATTTATAGCTTGAGTTTCTTTTCCACAATTTGAAACCATAATTACATTTTCTAAATTTCCTGTAGCCTCTAATCCAGCTCTTAATTTATCAAAATTTCTTGAAACTTTCATAAATACAATATTATCTGCTGAATTAATCTCATGAATCACATCTGTGTCACAGTTTAAAGAAATTACCTTTAACGATTCCTCTCCCATAACTAATGGTAAATTAAATCTTGAAGACATATCTGAGAATGATGATATTCCCGGGATTGTTTCTACAGGAATCTCTCCATCTAAATACTCTAGAATATAAACATATGTACTATATGTCATCGGATCTCCAATTGTTAAAAACCCAACCTTTTTACCAGCTTTTAAATGCTCTAAAATCATATCCGCATTCTTTTTTCTAAACTCTTTTCTTGCTTCTACACTTTTTAGCATAGGAAACTCAACAAACATAGTTTCTGCCGATTCCTTTAGATATTCTTTAGCTATCTCGTAAGCTGTACTTCCCTCTGCTTTTTTAGCTTCAGGTAAAACCACTACATCCAACTCTTTAAACGCTTTTATAGCTTTTAAAGTTATCATCTCAGGATCTCCTACTCCTACTCCAATTCCATAAAATCTTGCTGTTGACATTACTCTGTTTCCTCCTTATTTGCTGTTATTATATATATTGGATTTTCACCGTACATCATTGTGTAAGGCCCTATATTTTTCCCTCTAGATACAACAACATTTACAACCTCTATATTTTTAAAATTTAACTCTTTTAATAGTTTTGTAGCATCCGCTAAAGTTTCTAAAGTTATTGCGTTTATAACTATTCTTGCATCACTTTTAGAATACTTTAAAAAATGCTCTAATATACTCTTCATTGAGCCTGTTGAACCACCAATAAACATTCTATCGTATTCAATATTTGGAATCACTTCAGGAGCTCTTCCCACTAAAACTTCTATATTATCTAATCTGAACTTTTGAATATTCTCTTTCAGAGTTTCAATTCCCTTTTCCTCTTTTTCAATTGCGAAAACTTTGCCATTTCTTAAATACGTTGCTGCTTCTATCCCTATTGTTCCTGTTCCAGCTCCAACATCTATTAAAATAGAATTATCTTGTAATTGTAACTTTGCCACAGAGATTGCTCTAATCTCTTGCTTTGTCATAGGTAACTCTCTTTGAATAAACTCTTTGTCGTAAATATGTCCCATACTCATCATACCTTTCTTAAAATTGTTACATTCATCTCATATTTTCTTATATTTTTTTCATAGTCTTCTACTAAAAATCTGCTTATTTTTTCATCTAAATATGATAGTCTCTCTCCGACTATCACTTCAATATTATCAATTCCATTTTGAACTAGATTTTTACTTATCTCTATTGGATTATTACTCTCATCTGTCAATAGTACAACTCCAGCTTTGCTTTCAATTAATGTTTTGATATAGTCGTTTTCTCTTCCATGAACACTAGAAAGTTCGTAGTGTTCCCAAGTCATCTCCAACTTTGAAAAAAGATATTGAAATGATGATATTCCTGGAATTACATTAAAGCTCTCTGTTGGAAAACTTTTTTTCAAATATGTAAGTAAACTATAGTAACCTGTATCTCCCGAAACTATAAAAACTATATTTTTATTTAAATTTTCAGAAACAAATTTTTTCATAGAATCCAACTTTTTCATAACATATCTCTCTTGATTTGTTAAAAGTTCGCCTATCTCTTCTAGCTGTCTCTCACCACCAATAACTATCTCTGAATCTGTAATCACCTTAAATCCAGCTCTTGTTAAGTAATCCAGATTCCCTGGCCCAAGACCTAAAACTGATAATTTTTTATTCACCTCTTAACTCCTCTACCATCTTATAAAATCCGTCACTCGAACCTAAAATATCACCTTTATAATTAAACAATACAGCTTCAAACTCTATAGTATCTCTAGAAAATTCCGAAGATCTTTTAGCAACCTTATTACCAACAAGATTAAATAACTCGGATTTTTTAGAGATATACTCACACGCCTCTTCAGCTGTATTCGATTCTAAAACTTTTAGTATGTTTTCTCTAGGTTCATCTATTAAGACAGCATTTGCTGCTATTATCTCTAGTCGTGCATCTGCGACTCTACTATGGGTATTAAATATTCCTCCAGCTACTTTTATAGCTTTTCCTATGTGCCCTATTAGCATAATCTTTTTAAAACCTAACTTTACAGCACTATCTATCATAAACCCAATAAAGTTACTTGTTACAACACTCTGCTCAATATCTATATTATTATCTATACAAAACTGTTTTCCATGGTTTCCAAATAAAAATAGCACCCAATCTCTATCACTATTTTCTTTCAAAACTTTCAGCTCTGCAAACATCGAATTTTGTAGAGCTTCTTCACTCATCGGCTTTACAATCCCTGTTGAACCCAAAATAGATATTCCACCTAAAATCCCTAACTTTCCATTAAAAGTTTTTAAAGCTTTTTCACGGCCTTTCGGAACATATATATATACAAGTAGTTTTGTATGATTCATCCCATATTTTTCCAAAAGTTCAGTTAATGCTTTTACTATCATCTCTTGAGGACCTGGATTTATTGCTGACTTACCCGGTTCAACTTTTAAACCTTTCTTAGTGACAACACCTACGCCTCTTCCACCAACTAAAAGTATATTATTAAATCTATGAGCTTTTTTAATATCTGGTAACTCATCTATAATTTTTACTTTAGCACAAATCTCTATACCGTTTGTTACATCTGGGTCATCTCCAGCATCTTTTATAACAACACCTCTTGCCCAACTTCCCAATCTTTTTTTAGATTTTATAGGAACCTCTATAGTTGTTCCATTCAAAGTTGTAAGTATACAACTGTCTTCAAGTTCTTTTTTTAAAAGTAAATCCAAAGCTACTAAGGCTGCGACTGTAGCGCATGTCCCTGTTGTATATCCCGATTTTAACTCTTTACTCATTAAAATCCTTCTCTCTTATGTAACTGATATAAAATACCATGAAGAATTGATACTGCTACTGGGCTTCCTCCCTTTCTTCCTTTTACAATTATATAAGGAATTCCACTTCCAGGTAAAATCTCCTTTGATTCAGCTGCTCCTACAAATCCTACTGGAACTCCTACAATCAGTGCCGGCTTTTCAACCTCTCCAGAATCTATTAACTCTTTTAGTCTAAATAGTGCTGTCGGTGCATTTCCAATTAGATATATATTTGTATTTGAATCTTTTGCTGCATGCTCTATTCCTACAATCGATCTTGTAACGCCTCTCTCTTTAGCCTCTACTGCAACATCTTTATCAGATACCAATGAATACGCAGAGTAATTAAATTTATCCAATGTAATTTTGCTAAGTCCATTTACTATCATATTCGTATCACAATATATTTTTCCACCTTTTTCCAAAGCTCTCAAACATGATTCCACAGCATCTTCAGAAAACTCTATCAAATCAGCATATTCAAAATCTGCTGTTGTATGAATAACCCTTTTTACAACTGGTAAATGTTGGGCTGAAAACTCATTAGCTTTTTTTCCTAACTCCTCTTCTATTATCTCAAAACTTCTAATCTCTATATCTTGTGGTTTTTTTATATATGACATTTTTTTGCTCCTTCTAAAATTTCAATTAGTATCTCTAAATTTTTAAAAAAGTGTAGATGAGGATACCCTGCGATTAAATTTTTATTTCTATACCCACATAACCACTCTCTTCCATCTAACTTTTTTAACTTAAATGCTCTTTCATCCTCTCCAACTTCATCAATTGTCGAGTAATGAAACTCATGAGCTTTACCTTTCAAATCTTTATATTCAACATCCACATATCCAAATCGACTTATGAATAATCTACCAGTCATCTTCGTGCTACAATCTATCAATCCAGCTAACGGATAAAACTTTTCATCCAAAGTTTTTATTCCTTTACTCAGATACATAAATCCACCGCACTCTCCGTAGATATAACCTCCATTTTCATGAACCTCTTTCAAAGAGGTTCTAAACGATTCGTTAGATGATAATTTTTCTAAATAATTTTCTGGATATCCTCCACCAAAATATAAAAGATCAACTTTTGGAATTTTTTCATCCTCTATCGGTGAAAAATCTACAAGCTCAGCTCCCATTCTTTTCAGAAGTTCTAGATTATCTTCATAATAAAATGAAAATGCTTTGTCCTTTGCTACTCCAATTTTTATTCCTGAGAATCTATTTTCAAATTTTTTAAAAATATCTTCAAATTCAAAATCAGTTTCTACTTCAATAAGTTTTTCCAACTTTTCAAAATCTACAGTTTTTTTTATTTCAGATTTTAATAACTCTTTTTTCTCATTTAAGTCTTTAATCTCATCAGCTTGAAGTAATCCTAAATGCCTGCTACTAATTCCTAATCTTTCATCTTTTTTCAAATAACCTATACAAGGAATATCCGTATAACTTTCAATTGCTTCTTTCAACATAAAATACAACTTTTCACTGCTAACTCTATTTATCATAACTCCAGCAATTCTTACTCTTGTATCTAGCATTTTATATCCCAGCACCTCTGCTGCGATACTAGTACTTTTTCCTACTGCATCAACCACTAAAATAACTGGAAGATTTAAAACTCTCGAAAGATGTGCAGTACTATAGTTATCTAAAGAGTTTCCAAGTCCATCATAAAGCCCCATCACACCCTCAACAATAGAGATTTCTTTTCTATGTTTTAGAAAACTATATTTTACTCCCTCTTCTCCCATTAGAAAAAGGTCTAAATTGTAACTACTATTTCCAGTTATGAACTTATGAAAGCTTGGGTCAATATAATCAGGACCAACTTTAAAAGGAGAAACATCTGAAAAGGCTGACATAAGAGCCATCGAAACCGTTGTCTTTCCTATTCCACTTCTTGTTCCAGCTAAAACGAATCCTTTCATTCTGGCAACACCTTCTTCAAAGCTTTTAGTACTTGCTCATTTTTCTTTCTATCTTTTATGGCAAGTCTAATGTAACTTTCATCTAAAAACATAAAGTTAGACGCATCACGAACAAGCACACCATTCTCTATCATTTTTTTTCTAAAACTTTTAGCATCATCATTTAATAACTTAATTAAAATAAAATTTGTTTCTGTCGGTGTAACCTCAATTCCTTTTAAAGATTTTAACTCTTCATAAAATTGAATCTTTTCTTTTTTTATCCAAGCCTCTGTCTCATGAATATATAAATTGTCCAGTAACATAGTTTTCCCTGCAATCTCTGCAACACCATTTACACTCCAAGGCTCTCTTATATCTCTTATTTCATTCAAAATAACTTCATCAAAAGTTAAACCATAACCTAATCTTACTCCAGGAAGAGCAAAAAATTTAGTGAGTGCTCTTAAAATAAAAATATTTTTATGCTTCAATAAAAATGCAGTTTTTTCTTTCCAACCATCCACAAACTCTATAAAAGCCTCATCTATAAATAATTTTTTGTTTCTATTTTCTAAAAAATCAGCTATTCTCTCTATTTTTTCCAAATCTTGGAATTTTCCTGTTGGATTATTTGGATTACACATTACAACTATATCTTCATCCGTTATAAAATCCATCAATAGATTTTCATTCAGTGAGAAATCTTTACTCAGTGGAAAAAATTTAACATCTCTTCCTGCTGCTTTTGCCGCTCTTTCATACTCAGCAAATGTAGGAGCTATTATAAGTACCTTTTTAGCTTTTACAGCCTTCATATATAAAAATAGAACCTCTGTCGCTCCATTTCCTACAACTACATTTTCTATTGAACAACCATTATAATCTGCTATAGATTGCCTCAACTCTACATAATCTATATCTGGATATTTCTCTAAAGTTTCAAAATTTTCTATAACAGCTTTTTTAAAACTTTCTGGAACTCCTAAGGGATTTATATTCGAACTATAATCTAATAGCTCTACTCCATTTTCTCTTTTCAATTTATAAATATTCCCACCATGTAAATCCATACTCTCACTTCCTCTTATACTAAATAAATTAAACCACTAAATAAAGTTACCCCTACCAAAGATGTCATAAACATAATTTTATAACACTTTTTTATATCCTCTTTCTCAAACTCTTTTAACTTATCTCCAATTGTTGGCTTCTCGTAAACTTTTCCAAAATATCTTGTTTTTCCACCAAATTGAACCCCAATAGCTCCTGCAAAAGCAGCTTCTGGATGACCAGAATTTGGACTCGAATGATTTTTTCTATCTCTAAAAAATATTTTCAAAGGTTTTTTTATTCCCATTCCTAAAATAAAAGTTGCTATTGGAATAATTAAAATACCAGATAACCTAGCTGGTATAAGATTAAATAGGTCATCTATTTTTGCAGATACCATTCCAAAATCGATATACTTTTCATTTTTATAACCAACCATTGAATCTAAAGTATTTACAGCTTTATAGCCCATAGCTAAAGGCAGTGCTAAAGAGATTCCATCAATCACTATTAAACTTCCTAAAAAAGCATAGAACATCGGTGCTATTATCCCATCGACTGAGTTTTCAGCTATAGTTTCCATAGTACTTCTTACAACTTGTACTTCATCCATCTCTCCTGTATCTCTGCTTACAAGATATGATAACTCTTTTTGAGCTTTTTCTAAATCTCCACTTTTCAAAATTTTATAAACTTTTATTCCCTCTGCTCCTAAACTTTTTGTTGCTAAAGTCGTATAAAGGAAAAATACCTCTAAATATTGTGATGTTTTAGCTATATAGTAAGAGATTACTGCAGTAGTTCCTATCACAACTAAAGCTAAAAAAGCTCCCCAGAATTTTTTGTTTTTAAATTTATAAATATTTTTTTCCAACAGATTTATATATCCACCAATCAATCTAACTGGATGTGGAAACCAATATGGATCTCCAAATATCAAATCTAACAGATATGCTATCCAAAATTTTAATAGAAAGCTCATAGCTCACCCTCCAAAATTTTATAGATAGCTTTCATATCCACATTTTCTCTGAATATTTTCTCTAATTTATCTAACTCACGAAGCCTATACTGCTCAAAATCTATTTCAGATTCTTTTCTTTGAAGACCTTTTTTCTCTCTAATTTTATTTAAGATAAAATCAGAAAACTCTGTATTATCAAAAATTCCATGTAGATATGTTCCAAAAATATTTTCTTTTACTGTTGCAACCAATCTATCATCCTCTGTGCATGAAATCTCTTTTCCGGAAGTAACACCTTGATGAATCTCATATCCTTTTATTGCAATATCTCCTAGATTCTCTAATAAGCCACCACTATCTTTTAATACTCCAGAGTATTGAGTTGTTAGCTTCTCCTTCTCCATAACAGTTTCTATATCTAAGAGACCCAATCCAGGTAGCTCTTTTATATCTCCCTCTATCCCATATGGATCCAAAACTTTTTCTCCTAAAATTTGAAAGCCACCACATATTCCAATAATAGGAACGCCTTTTCTAGAAAGTTTTATAATCTCTTGAGCTATTCCTTTCTCTTTTATATCTTTCAAATCATCTATTGTATTTTTCGAACCTGGAATTACTATTAAATCTTCATCTCCTAATTCATGAGCTGACGTAACATAATTTATATTTACATCCTCATTTATTGAAAGAGCATCTATATCTGTAAAGTTTGATATATGTTTCAATTTTATAACTGAAATATTTATCTCACCTTTTTTATTTTTTATTTTGTTAAATTTCTCTGTGACACCATCCTCATCCTCTATGTCTAGTTCAAAGTATGGCATAACTCCTAAAATCGGAACCCCTGTAAGCTCTTCAATCTTACTCAAACCTGGTTTTAATATATCAACATTTCCCCTAAATTTATTTATAATCACACCTTTTACTCTAGCTCTCTCTTCTGGCTCCATCAAGCAAATTGTTCCGTAGATTGAAGCAAATACTCCACCTCTATCAATATCTGCAACTAAAATAACAGGTGCATCTATCATCTCTGCTAACCCCATATTAACTATATCATCCTGCTTTATATTCAATTCAACAGGACTTCCAGCTCCCTCAACAACAGCAATTTGACTGTTATTTTTTATATGATTGTAAGCATGCATTATATCTTTTTTTAACTCTGCTTTATAACTTCCATACTCTAAGCCACCCATATTTCCAATAGATTTTCCATTTACAATAACCTGAATTCTTCTATCACCTGTAGGTTTTAGTAAAATTGGGTTCATGCTATAGTGAGCTTCTACTTCACAAGCTACTGCTTGAACTGCCTGAGCTCTTCCCATCTCATGCCCATCTTTTGTTATATACGAATTTAATGCCATATTTTGAGATTTAAAAGGTAGAACAGTGTGTCCATCTTTAAAAAATGCTCTACATAAGCCTGTTACTGTTATACTCTTCCCTGCTCCTGAAGATGTCCCAACAACCATTATATTCTTATGTTTCATATATCTTTCTCCTAACTTTAATTGAAGTTTTATGAAAATATAAATATTTGAAAATGAATAGAATTTTATAATTAGAATTGAATGTAAACAAATCTAAATACAAATCTGTTCACCGCAGATTTTATATTTTTTAAATATTGATGGCAGATATCCTGACTCAGATTCATCCTACTCTTAGGCCTTCCCATAAAATTACAGTGGCTTAGTCTAATTTCGTCCTCCTTACAGTGGCGGGACCGTGTGAGATTTTCACTCATCTTTCCTTTTAATCAACTTCTTGAACCATTAATATTATACATATTTATCATAATTATACATAATGATAATGTACAAGTCAATCATTTTTAAAATTTAATGTTTAAAAATAAAACTGAAAAAAATACATTTAAATCTATAACAATGCAAAAAAACCTAAGATAATATAAAAAAACCTCCAGTTGGAGGTTTTTTTAGTAAGGTTGACTATAATACGGCTTTGTTGACTGCTGGTTGTTATACTGATTATTATATTGAGGCTGAGTATACTGTGGTTGATATTGATAATTTGGCTGTTGATTTACATCTTTTATTGTTTGAGTCTGATCTTGAACTGAGCCTACCAATGCTCCTGCTGCTGCTCCAATTCCAGCTCCTAAAAGAGTAGCTTTACTGTCTCCACCAATCGCCTGACCCAATAATGCCCCTGCTCCCGCTCCAACTGTTGTTGATCCTATCGTATTAGAACCCACGTTTGAGCACCCCGATAAAACTAACATCGAAAATATCGATATCATCAATACTTTTTTCATATCATTCACTCCTTTTATCATCTACAACTACTCTTCCACTACAACAGTTCTATTTATCATAAACTTTATAAGTGAGAATAAAAAGAACGGCGAAGCTAATCCAAATGTTATTACAACCAATAACGTCCATCCAAGTAAAAACAATAAACTATCTCCAAAGCTAACATCACATCTTAATCTTTTCATTTTTATCACCTCATTTTTTATTTTTAGTATTCTATATTAATATAACGTTTCTTTTAATTTTACAAGCTTTTTTTTACTTCTAGAAACTAGACAGCGAATAATTATTACTGTATAATAAAAAGATAAAATAAAATATTTAAAGAAAGAGGAATAAAATGACTAAAGAACTATTTAAAGGAAGTGTAGTTTTAAATCCTGTTCCAGCTGTAGTTATTACATCTAAAAACAAAGATGGTAAAGAAAACGCTTTTACAGTTGCATGGACTGGTACTATTTGTACAAATCCACCTATGCTTTCAATCTCAATTAGACCTGAAAGATTGTCATACGAATATATAAAAGAGAGTATGGAGTTTACAGTTAATCTTCCAAACACTTTCCAAGTTAGAGAAACTGATTACTGCGGTGTTATCTCTGGAAGAGATATCGATAAAATAAAGCACCTTGGTTTAACTTCAAAGCCAGGACATCATGTAAGTTCACCTTATATAGAGGATTTCCCTATAAATATTGAATGTAAGGTAAAGCAAATTATACCTTTAGGAACTCATGATCTATTCTTAGCAGAAGTTGTCGGATCTCATATCAATAAAAATATAATTGATGAAAAAGGTAAGATACATTTCGAATGGGCTAACCTAATAAATTACTGCCACGGAGAATACTTCCCAATGTCTAAAAAACCTATTGGACAATTTGGATTCTCGGTAGCTAAAAACCCTCTTTTAATAGAGAAATATAAACATATCAAATCTTATATTGAATACAAAGATGAGAGAAGTGTAAAAAAACCAAAGAAAAAAGTTAAAACTAAAGTAAAAAAGAAAAAATAATAATTAAAATAAAAAGAGCAGATGGGCAGCTTATAACCCATCTGCTCTTTAATTTACAAAGGAGTGTTTTTATGATTCAAAAATTTAAGTTCGAAAAAAGTTTTATCAAAATGTTAATGGCTTTAGCCATTCCCATCATTTTACAAAGTTTAATCACAGCTTCTCTAAACCTATTAGATAATATTATGGTTGGAAAGCTTGGAGAAAGCGAAATAGCTGCTGTTGGTTTATCAAATCAATTTTATATGATTTTCTTCTACTCAGTTGCTGGTATCGGAATGGGTGCATCTATCTTTATGTCACAACTTTGGGGTAAAAAAGATGTTAAGAAAATACATGAATTTTTAGATTTATCTCTTCTTATATCTGTAGTTGTTTCAATATTTTTTGCAAGTATAGCTGTTTTATTCCCAGAAAAAATAATACACATATTTCTAAAGGATCCAACAGTTACACAACTTGGAGTTAGCTATCTTAGAACTGTTGCTATAAGTTATGTTCTTTCATCTATAACTTTAGCTTTCTCTATGGCTCTTAGAAGTACAGCACAAACAAAACTACCTATGTATGGAAGTATTGTCGGTATTGTATTCAATGGAATTTTAAATTATCTATTTATATTTGGAAAATTTGGAGCACCAAAACTTGGAGTTACTGGTGCAGCTCTCGGAACTACAATCTCTAGAACTATGGAGTTACTGTTTATTTTGTTTGCTATCTATAAGTTTGACAATGTTATTGCTACAAAATTCAATAGTTACAGAAATCTTTCGGTTGAAAAATTCAAAGAGTTTTTCAAAATAGCTTCACCTGTTATCTTCAACGATATTATGTGGATTTTAGGGATTTCAACTTTCTCTATAGCATATGCACAACTTGGAGTAAATGCAACTGCGACTATGCAGATAGCTATCACGATAAATAATATGTTTAATATTTTCGGTATCGGTATCGGTGCAGCCTCAGCAATACTTATTGGAAATAAAATTGGAGCTGGCGAAAAACAAGAAGCTTATGATATTTCTAGAAAAATCTCTCAATTTGGAGTTTTACTTGGTATTGTTATCGGTTTTGTTTTCTACTTTATATCTCCATCTATTGTTGGAATTTTCAAAATAACTCCAGAAACAGCTAGAAATGTAAATGTAGTATTAAAAACTATGGCTTTCTTTATTCCTGCAAGATTTTATGCTATTATACAAGTAATAGGTACTTTAAGAGGTGGAGGAGATGTTGTTTACGCAATCGCTGTAGAGATGATTGGAATCTGGTTTATTGGAATTCCACTAGCTTTTGCTGCAATATACTTTATCCCTGGATTATCTATAACGACACTATACTTTATAATCTGTTTAGAAGAAATCGTTAAATGTGCTATGTCATATCCTCGTGTAACTTCGTATAAATGGATTAAAAGCTTAGTATAATTTAGGAGGGTTCATGTTATCATTATTTATTCTGCTTGTGGGTGTTACATTTTTAGTTTTCGGAGCTAACTTCTTAGTCGATGGTGCTTCTGTGATTGCTAAAAGATTTAACATTCCAAATATTGTTATCGGTTTGACTATCGTAGCCTTTGGTACTTCTGCACCAGAGCTAGTTGTAAATGTTATCTCTGCTTTAAATGGAAAATCAGCGATTACACTGGGGAACGTTATCGGAAGTAACATCATCAATGTTCTTGTTATTTTAGGAGTTACAGCTCTGATATATCCACTTACAGTTGCTAGAAACACTGTCAAATATGAGATTCCAATCGCTCTTTTTGCAGCTGTTTTAACTTATGTTTTATCTAAGAATGGAGTTTTAAGTAAGGCTGACGGTTTCATCTTATTAGGATGTTTCATTCTATTCCTTTTATACAATACTTACTTAACAGTTACAAATAAAGAGGAAAGTGAACTAGAAGTAAAAAATTACACTTTACCGATTTCTATTATTGTTACAATTCTTGGATTTGTTCTTTTAGTTTTCGGTGGGAAATTTATTGTTGATTCAGCCGTAGACTTAGCTAGAAATTTCGGAATCTCAGAAAGGGTAATCTCAATAACAGTTGTTTCATTAGGGACTTCTCTTCCCGAGTTAGCTACTTCTGTAATAGCTGCATTCAAAAAAAATACAGATATTGCTATCGGAAATGTTGTGGGGTCAAACATCTTTAATACATTCCTTATTTTAGGAGTTTCTGCTGTAATATCACCTATTGATATCAGCTCTGGAGCTATTATCGATTTAACTCTAAACATAGTTGCTTCGCTTTTATTATTACTTTTTGTTTTAAGAAAATATAGACTAAATAGAATTCATGGTTTACTGTTCTTAACAGTTTACGCAACTTACTTATATTCACTTTTCAAATAAAATTTTGAAAAAAAGGAAGTGATTAAAATTCAAATAATCTATAATAATAAAAATTCTGCTCTCGGAGTTGTACAAATAATTCACGGAATGAGCGAGCACTCTAAAAGATACTTGGAATTTGCTGAATTTTTAAATGCAAATAGATTTATTGTCATTTTATCTGATCATAGAGGCCATGGTGAGAAAGCTTTAAAAAATAATTCTCTTGGATTGTTTACAGGATCTTTCGACACCTTGGCCTTTGATCAAGTAAATATTAGTGAACAGATTAAAACTCTTTATCCTAATCTACCCACTTTTATTTTGGGCCATAGCATGGGATCCTTTATAGCACAAAAACATATGAAGGTTTATTCAAAAGAGAAATTCGCCTATATCTTCATGGGAAGTTGTTTTGAAAGAAAAGGGATTACATTTTTAGGAAAATTCATTTTTAAATCGATCTCATTACTTACAAAAAATCCAAGAAAAATTTTTAATGATATCATTTTTCTTGGAGCTAACTCAAAAATAAATGAATCTTCTAAAAATAGTTCTTCATGGCTTAGCCGCGATAAAAAAGTAGTTCAAGATTTTTTAAATGATCCGTGCTGTGGATTTAGTTACACCCCAAAGTTTTACTATAATTTTTTAGATTTTTTATCCCAATTATACGAAAGAAAATCTTTTGATTTTGTAAATAGAAAAACTCCTATTTTAATCATATCTGGTGATAGCGACCCTATAGGATTATATGGAAAAGGTGTGAAATCACTTTACAGTTTTTATAACTCACTTAGTTTTAAAAATATATCTCTAAAACTTTATAAAAATTGTAGGCATGAAATTCTGAATGAATTAAACAAAAAAGAGGTTTATCAAGATATTTTAGATTGGATAAAGAAACAGACATAAAAACAAAAAAAAGGTTTGAATTATCTTTCGATAACTCAAACCTTTTTTATTTTAAAACTTTCCTCTTTAAGAATTGAAACTCTCTAATAACACTTCTATGTTCTAAAAGCTTTATATCTTGATTATTCATCTTAAAGAAATATTGTATCAATGGTCCCACACAAATCGAGGATATTATCGTTCCTACTCCTACTGTTCCACCTAAGAAATATCCTATTGAAAGAACAACTACCTCTATGCAAGTTTTAATTTTCCACAGTGGATATTTTGATTTTTTTGTTAAAACCACCATCAATCCATCTCTTGGACCACAACCTAACCCAGTTGATATATAGACATAACAACCATAACTAAATATTAATATTCCAATAATTAGAATCGCTATTTTTTTAAATAATAGATCACCTTTAGGGACTATTATAATGGGTTAACAATTTAAGACAGCTTCCCTCTTACCTTAAGCAAAAATTTG